>NZ_QQRQ01000047.1 GCF_003425665.1 Evtepia gabavorous | reverse complement strand
ATGTGACCGGCTCCCAGCTGGCTAAGATGCTGCTGGTCTGCCTGGGCTTCGATTCTGACATCGAGGGCTACACCGGCAACGCTTGGGACATGAATGTCAACGTCCGTGCCACCCAGAAGGGCCTGTACAAGGGCCTGGAAGGTCTGGATGTCTCCGCTGCCCTGACCCGCGACACTGCGGCCCAGATGGTGTGGAACGCCCTGCAGGCTGGCGAAGTTAAGTATGAGTACACTTGGGTGGGCGGCGACGCCACCAAGGTGACCGCTGTTGACAAGCTGGACAATGCCAACAATCCTATCACCTTGCTGAAGGACAAGTACAACGCGGAAGTCAAAGACGGCGGTATTGTGACCTCTGTCAAAGAGGACAGCAAGGGCACTTACACCGTTAAGACAGACAAAAATGCTAATGGATACACCAAGGTCGCCAAGGATTATTCCGATCTGATGGGCCAGAAGGTGGACGTCCTGGTGAAGATCAGCGACAACACCGTGTATGGTGTTTACGCCAACGAGGACTCCAAGGTGCTGGCAACAGGTGCCGTTGGACAACTGGATACGGTCTCCAACGACACCAAAAAGATGAAGCTCAACGGTGTAGAGTACAAATTTGAAAAAACGGCGTTGAGTGAGAATGTTGTCTACAACAATGATCCCGATACCAAGAAAACCCTGCAGACCATCTACAACAATCGGAATGCCAACGCTTCTGATGAAATTAAGTTCATCGACAACAATGGCGACGGCAAGGTCGATTCCATGATCGTAACCCCGATGACCGTGGCCGAAGTCACCTACGTTGGCTCCACCAGTATCACCGCGGGCAACAAGTCCTATAAGTTTGAGGATGACGACATCTATGAAGGTGTTGCCAAGAACGACTGGGCCGTGATCGTCGCCGGTGACTACACGACCACTGACAACGCAGTGATCACAAAGGCCGGCACCATCGAGGGAGAAGTGACCGGCGTTCGCACTGGTTCTCCAGATGAAGTGAAGATCGGCGACGACTGGTACAAGATGGCAACGAACACACAGACCCCGGCTGTGGGCGATAAGGGTGTATTTGTGGTTGTAAACGGCTATGTTTATGATGCGGATGCTTCCGGCTCCTCCAAGGATATCCTGTACATCTCTGCAAACGAAGCTGCTGAAAGCAAGCTGGGTGACAACTTTACAGTTGAAGCCAAGGCTTACTTTACTGACGGAACCAATAAGGTCGTCAAGATCGACATGATCAATGGTGAAGATATTACCAAGGCTACCAAAGATTTCACTCAAGGCAGTGTTGGTATTGCGAAGGATAACCTTGCAAATCAGATGTTCACCTACTCCATTGACTCTGACGGCAACTATGAGCTGAAACAGTTGGCCAATGCTGACGCAAAGAATAACATTGGCGCGGTGGTTGGTGACGGTGCCACTGACAACAACGGTAAGATCGGCGGCGCTTCCGTCATTAAAGAGAACAAGGCTGGCTACGATACCTATCTGTATGACAAGGGCGGATATAAGAGCCCGACCAACAAGCTCGACAGCGGCTCCATCGCTGATGACGCAGTCATCTTTGTTCAGGCAACGAATGAGGTCAAGGTGCTGACCGGCAAGACCGTGAAGAACTGGAATACTGTTTCTGGCACTTTCACTGGTAAGGGCGTCCTGACCAGCGAGTCCAACGGTATCCAGTATGCCAAGGTCGCAGCCATGACAGTCAACACTAACACGGTGCCGGGTGCAAATGGTGACAAGCTGTACGGTTACCTCACCGCAGATCCTTACACCACCAAGTATGAGAACGAGAATGTTGTAGCTTACCCCATCTGGACGGGCTCCGAGAATACGACCGTTTATGAGAAGGGTTCCGCGATTAAGGACGGCGTGAAGGCGGGCGACGCGATCCAGTATCACCTGGACGGCAACTTTGTCGGTGTTGACGCTGGCTTGACGGATACCGCTAACGCTTATGCGATCACCGGCTTCGACTATGAGGCGGAAGGCGAGATGGCTTTGGTCAAATATGCGGACGGTGCTGCCTCCACCCTGACGCTGGATGAGGATTGCGTCTTCATCGGTATCGACGACAGCGCCAAGACTGGTGTCGAGGGCGACATGAGCGCGGTTTCGCTGGCGCAGCAGGATCAGTACGGCAACTACTATGCGAATGCCTATGTGATGACCGACGGCAGCGGCAAGATCCTGGCCGTTATCTTTGATAACGATAAGCTGGATATGGCTGACGGCGGCCTGGCTCTGAAGGCCAAAGCTGTTACCTGCAACATTACAAGCGAAAATGTAACCAATGGTGAGAATAATAAAACAGTTACCGTTACGGCTTCCCCTACGACTGCCAAACTGGGTGAGAAGGTTACTTTGACAGCCACCCTGAACAAGGCGATTGCTGGCAAGGATACTACTGTGGTCGTGTCTGTTGATCAAGGCGTTGGCTCTCTGACCATTACTATCCCGAAGGGGCAGAAATCTGCCACGGCAACCTTTACCATGCCGAGTGAGGCGGTTACTGTCGGCTTTACCAGCGCATCTGTTCCGCAGTAACAGCCTGGTCTAATCAAAAACCTCTTCCTTAGTGGACTGTCCTTGTTTGTAAAGACAGAAGGCAGGAGACCCTGGGAAGGAAGCTCGAGATTTCATCGGAGAGGCGCCGCGTCAGCGGCGCCTCTCCTGTCTTTGGCTTGATATGTTTGAATATAGCGGTTGATTATTTCGTTGGTTTCCGAAAAGGCAGCTGGTTTGTGATGGTGTTGTCATATTTGTTTTTGTTTACTCATGGGAAAACTCCTGATATAGGAAAATAAAACTACCGGCAGGGGGATTCTTTACGCATGCAGAGGTAACACCATACCAGCATCTCTCATTCAAATGAGGAAGAGAAAGAGCCCCCCTCAAAAGAGGGGGGCTCCTATTGCCAGAGTAATGGGTTACCACTTAGGAATTCTTACGTCTTAACCCAGCCATCACTGGTCAGGCTGCCTGTGCCGGAAGCTGTCCAAGTGTAAGTGCAGTTCTCGTTTGCAACGCCATCAGCAGTAGCGTCGCTGGTGTCGTTATAGAAATTGTTCACCATAACGGAGACGTTTCCACTATTAACAATGTGGAGTGTAATACCTGCCTGTTTGGCAAGAAGCTTCGCAGAACCGGTCAGCGTAATTTTATCGCCATTCTGCAGGCTTACGTTGCTGTTCAGCGTCAAGTCGGCAGCAGAACTAATTTGCGTCTTACCGCTTGCAGTGTTCACTGTAACGTCCCCTGCTGCGGTAAACGCACCATTTGCACCAACCAGAGTACCATTCGGAACCTTCAGTGTGGCCCCCTTCGCAACGTTGATGGTGACATCATTGGTCTGCGCAGCTGCAATGGTCAGCGTAGTGTTTGCCGGAACATTCAACGTCATAGTATCCAGTGCGCCGCTAATAGTAACTCCCCCTTGCTCAGCGCCAGGTTGATATCAGCTGCGTTTGCGTCCGCGCCAAAGTTGTACTTGAACGCGCCGTGCAAGTTGTTCTTCACGTCAACGATCAGCAGGGCAACGTCCGAATCCTTCGCCGTGCCATCCAGCTTGTACATAACGTTCGCGATCTTGCCAGAACCAAAGTCATCTGCTTCCTGGATTTCGCCGTTTGCATAGCCCTTGTGGTCTTTGGTGTCAACGTACAGAACGACGGTGTCCTTGGTGATTTCGTTGGTATTGGAGCCATCCAGGGAGATGGTTTTCTGGTCGTCGCTGACACCGTAAATGATGCCGTTGTCGACGATGCCGAAGCTGTCGTCAACATCCTCGATGGTGCCGACAACGTTGTCAGCCAGACCGCTCTCCGTGGTGATGGAGGAGTAGCCTAGAACGGTGCCCTTGTTGCGCTGTGCGTTGCCCTTCTCCTGCACCTTCACGTTCTCAGTGCCATTCCAGATCGTGTAAACCATGTAGCCGTCACTCGACTGGTAAGAGCTCTCAACAACATAACCGTAGTGGTCGTTGGTGATAAAGTTGTTTGCAATGCCATTGACCGCAACAACACCGTAGGTCACGCGGTTTACGCCGTTGACCTTGGAAATGAACGCCGCAATGCCACCGTTACTGTACGCCTCGTTCGAGCCGCCAGCAACACCCAGGGATTTGAACTGTTTGCCGGTGATGACCTTATAATCCGTACCGGTAGTGTTATACTTGTCGATCAGAACGATCTTTGCAGAATCGTCGACCTTGATGTTATTGATGCTCTTGTCACTGTTGGCGGCGCCAGCAACAGCCATGCCAGAAGAAGAACTGTTCGGAGAACCATCGTTCAGCGCGGTGTAATCACCGAAGTAGTCCGTAGCGGTGTTCAGATCCTTGAAGCGGTATTCGCCGCCCTTGACGGAGTACTCGTAAACAGCGCCCTGCTTGAGAGCACTCTTCGCAACGTAACCGCTGCCCGGAGCATTGTCGATATCGACGATCTCGGTGGTGGAGGTGGTGCCATCCAGCTTAAGGATCTTGGCTTTGTCGCCCTGGATGTCGCTGCCAACCGCCAGGACGATGGCAACATCGGACAGGCTGGCGTTCTCACCGGAAGTGCGCTTGGCATAGAAGACAACGCCATTGATGGTGTACGCGTCCACGGTGTCACCGGACTTGACGCTGTTCATATCCGCCTTCGTGCCGGCGACATACCAGCTGCCGTCGATCAGGTACTGGGCAGGATTCTGCTTGGTGCCGGTAACCTTCACGCCGGTGAGCTTGTCAGCACGGGTGATGTTCTTGCAGTCGTTGTAGAGGTCCTGACGAATCACCACATAGTCATTCTTCTCAACATCGGAGGCGATCTTCTCGTCGGCATATTTATAGGTCGTACCACCGGCAACAATTTCGTCAGAGGAAATGTACGTAACCTTGGCTGCATCGACAGTGGTCAGAATCGCAGTGTCAATTTTCCCGTTGTCGTCGGAATCAACGAAGGTAACTTCATCAGCGGAGATGTTGTTGTCGACAGGACGCGTACTGTCGAGCTGTTTGCCGGCAGCATCGTCAAAGTCAGCCGCAGTCTTGGGGCCCACAAGCTTTGTTCCGTCAATATAAACGGTGATGGCGCTGTCCGTGGAGTAGGAGGTGCCACCGAACTTAATCTTGCCATTGTCGTTGTCCACCGCGTTCATCACAGTGTTGTAGATGGTATTGTCGGCGGTGGCATACACGCCCAGAACCTCATTGGTCTTGCCATTCTTGAACATGACCTTGACCTTCTGGCCCAGCAGGTTGGAGTAGTCAACGGTCAGCTTGGTAAAATCTACTGTGGACACGGTGGTGGCGCCACCGGCGGGATTGTCTACGCTGGGGTCACTGGCGGCCCGGTCTGCAGCAGTCATGGAAATGGTAAGATTGCTGCTCTTCACACTGGTCAGGGTACCCACATAGACCCAAGCATCATACTTGTCCCGCAGCAGGGTGATCTTGTCGTTGTTGGAGCCAACAACCTTATCCTGGACGGTGACAATGGTCTCCAGCTTGCCGTCCTCGCCGGTGATGATGGTGGTCTTGTACTCCACCTCATAGGCGTTCAGGGCGTTCCACACCATCTGGGCCGCGTTGTCACGGGTAATGGCGGCAGAGGCGTCCATAGACTCCAGACCTTCGTACAGGCCCTTCTGGGATGCAACTACGTTGACGTTGGTTGCCCAAGCGTTGCCTACAAAGCCCTCTGTATCGGCATTGTATCCCAGGGACACCAGCAGCATCTTGGCCAGCTGGGTGCCGGTCACGTTGCCGTTAGGGCTGAACCGGCCGCCGCCCACGCCGGAGATGATGCCCTGGGCCACGCAGGACTCAATATAGCCCTCTGCCCAGGCGGCGTTGGTGCCGCGCACATCGTTAAAGGTGGGGGTGACGTTGGTGGAGACGTTGGGCTCCTTGCCACCGTTCAGGGCCACGCAGATCATCTTCGTGATCTCGGACCGCTTAATGTTGCGCTCAGGATGATAAGAACCATCCTCGTACCCGCCGATGATGTTCAGCGCAGAGCACGCATCAACGGCCTCGGTGTTCTCGATCTTGTCCTGATCCGAGAACGCCGCCCCGGCGCCCATGACCATGACAGACAGCATCACAGCCACACAGAGCACCAGGCTCAGAACCTTCTTCTGGGGGAACTCCTTGCCCCGCAATGCTTCGCTCCGCAATTTCCCACGGATTTTACACGGAACTCCCACCA
>NZ_QQRQ01000046.1 GCF_003425665.1 Evtepia gabavorous | reverse complement strand
ATGTGACCGGCTCCCAGCTGGCTAAGATGCTGCTGGTCTGCCTGGGCTTCGATTCTGACATCGAGGGCTACACCGGCAACGCTTGGGACATGAATGTCAACGTCCGTGCCACCCAGAAGGGCCTGTACAAGGGCCTGGAAGGTCTGGATGTCTCCGCTGCCCTGACCCGCGACACTGCGGCCCAGATGGTGTGGAACGCCCTGCAGGCTGGCGAAGTCAAGTATGAGTACACTTGGGTGGGCGGCGACGCCACCAAGGTGACTGCGGTTGACAAACTGGACAATGCCAACAATCCCATCACCCTGCTGAAGGACAAGTACAATGCCACCATCGTGGATGATGGTATTTTGACCAGTATTAATAAGGACAGCAAGGGCACCTACAATGTCGTCGTGACGAACAAGGATACTACTACGACGTATACCAAGGTTGAAAAGGACTACTCTGATCTGATGGGCCAGAAGGTTGACGTCATGGTGAAAGATGGCGATCAGTCCAAGGTCTATGGCATTTATGCCAATGAGGACTCCAAAGTGATTGCCACCGGCGTGGTGGGTGACCTGGATCCTGTAACCGGTGACAGCGAGAAGATCAAGCTGGACAGCACCGAGTATAAGATTGATACCGGCGCTAAGGTCTATCACTTTAACAAAACGGCAGATGCTGGTACACTGATTTCTTTGGCGAAGACTCACAGCGGTGTGCAGGATGCTTACAGCATTAAGCTGATCGACAACGACGGAAACGGCAAGATTGACCGTGCAGTTGTGACGCCCTTTGCGGTTGCTGAAGTTACCTATGTAGGAACCTCTTCCATGACCTTCCAGGCTGTTAACGGCTTTGCCACCATCGGCAACAAGGACGTGGACGACGTCACTGCTTATGACGGCATTGCCGAGGATGACTGGGTTATCGTTTACGCAGATAGCGATACGGTAGACGGCAATTACAATGTGGAGAAAGCTACTGTTGTGACTGGCGAAGTGACCGGTACCCGCAACAACAATACTGAGGGCCTGATTGACGGCACCTGGTACACCTCTTTGGTGTCTGGCGAGACCTTCAATGTTGGTGACACTGTTGACGTTGTGACCGTTGGCAGGTATGCATTTGATGTTGAGATCTCCGATACCACTGCTACTTCCGCAGATGTTCTGTATGTTGATGGTTTGGAGATCAAGACGGGTCTGAATGCTGGCCTGAACGCCAAGTTGTACTTCACTGATGGTACATCTAAAGAAGCATTGATCTCTAAGATTGATGGCTATAAAGTTGTGACTACCGGCTCTGCCAAGGCAGGCGAGGTACTGGTTTCGGGATCGAGCTCTGATACAGGTACTGCTGGTAGTGCTGGCTACAGCAAGGCTATGACTTCCATCGTTGATCTCGTTTACACCTTCTCCGTGGACGGCGACAAGTACGAGATCAAGACTATCTCCGATTCCAACAAAGCTGGCTTCAAGGGTCAGAATACGGTTAACTCCTATGCCGATAAGACTCTGACTCTGAAGGACAATAGCACCGCCAAGATCGCTGACGATGCAGTGATCTTCGTGGAAGGTGCCGACGACACCAAGGTTGTCTCTGGCGCCACTGTAAACGCTTGGGGCAAGGATTCGATTTCCTTTACCGCGGCCAACAGCATTGTGCTGTACTCTGAGTCCAATGGCTTTAAGTACGTGCAGGTTGGTTCTCTCAAACTGGCAAGTGGTAATATCCCCGATGCCTCCGGTGACACTGCTTACGGCTATGTGACTGCGGATCCCTACCTGATCAAGGAGGATGGCACCAACTACATCCAGTACACGCTGTGGACTGCTGACGGTGAGAAGGTCGTCCGCGAAAAGACTTCTGACGTCCACGCCAACAAGGGTGACTTCATTTCTTATAACGTGGGTGATGGTACGACCATCAAGACTGTCGAAGTGGGTGACGACGCCAATCTGTTTGCCGGTGCTGTAACCGCTTACGCAGGCGGCGAGGACATCAACATGGTCCAGGCTGATAACAGCGCTATCTCTCCCTTCGCCAATAAGATGGCCGATGATGCCACTGTGGTTTACGTCAACACCGCAGACACCAAGGGTGTAGACGGCGGCAAGATCCGCACAGCATCCAAGGACAGCAACGACAAGTACATTGCAAACGTAATGTATAAGCTGGACAGCGAAAACAAGGTCGAGGTTCTGTTTGTTGATGTGAACAACGATCTGGAAGCTGTTGACAACCCGGTTGTTGCTGATGATAAAAAGGCCGTTGAGGATGCAGTTAGTGCTTTGAAGAGTGCCGTTACAACAGGTTCTGCAAATGGTACTGCTGAGAAGCCTTATACAAAAACCGTGACCAACACGGACGGAAAATCTCTTGATCTGATCACTTTCTCTGCCAATGGTACTACTGTCTCGGCATCTATTGTTGAGGATACTGCGACCAAGATTACCAGTGTTAAGTATGCTGACGGCAAATTGACTGCGACTTCTACTGAGAATATGGTAGATGGCAGCGTAAAGCTCGCAATTACTATTGCAAACAATAATGCTACTGCTACTGTGTACGTAAATGTGACTCTCAACTGATTTTCTAATTAAAAATCACAATGAAACGTGCTCCCCTTTTTTGAGGGGAGCACGTTTTTCTAAAATTTACAAATCCCCGTTTCCGCATATCTTTTCGCAATCTGGCCATGATAAGCTCCAGAACGACGCAAGTTCGTTCTTTGATTTTACAATCTCTCATTTCAACATGAAACAAAGGAGAACATTGTTATGGCTAGCAATAAGTCTTCCAGCAACAACAAGATCATGGTCCCCCAGGCTCGCGCCGCGATGGACAAGTTCAAGATGGAAGCTGCCAACGAGGTTGGCGTGGATCTGAAGAAGGGCTACAACGGCTCTATGACCACCCGTGAGGCCGGTTCTATCGGCGGCCAGATGGTCAAAAAGATGATCCAGTCCTATGAGCAGGGCATGAGCAGCGCCGAGTAACCCACCGGGTTCTCTTCTCTGCTGTGTTGGAACAGAGGGAGAGGCAAGTTGCCTCTCCCTCTGTTCCTGTTTAGAATGCGCTACTCCCCCGCCGGCACAGGCGTGCCGACGGGGGAGCCAAATCAGACCTCCATAATCACAGGGAGGATCATAGGATTGCGTTTGGTTTTCTTGTAGAGATAGCGGGACATCTCGCCCTTCATGGCGGACTTGATAGTGGCCCAGTCCCCAATGCCCCGGCTCTGGCAGGCATCCAGGGCCTCCAAGGCCACCTCCCGGAGTTCCTCCATGAGGCTCTCCGATTCCTTTACATAGACGAAGCCCCGGGTGATGATGTCGGGGCCGGAGACCAGCTCTCCGGTCTCTCCGGACAGGGAGACTACCACCACAATCATGCCGTCCTGGGCCAGGTGCCGGCGGTCCCGCAGGACCACGCTGCCCACGTCGCCCACGCCGTACCCGTCCACAAAGACCCGGCCCGAGGGAACCGTGCCGCCCAACTGGGCGGAGTGGGGGGTGAGTTCGATGATGCGCCCCACGTCGCCGATGATAATGTTCTCCGGGGGGGTTCCCATCTCCTGGGCCACCCGGGCGTGGGTCTGGAGGTGGCGCTGCTCCCCATGGACAGGGATGAAGAACTTGGGCCGGACCAGGGCGTGGATGATTTTCAGCTCGTCCTGGCAGGCGTGGCCGGACACGTGAAGGGCGCCAGCGTTCTCGCTGACCACCTCAGCCTTTTTGCGGTAGAGCTCGTTGATGATGTTGTTCACCGCGTTCTCATTGCCGGGGATGGCGGAGGCAGAGATGATCACCCGGTCGCCCGCCTGGATGTCCACCTGCTTGTGGGTGGAAAAGGCAATCCGGAACAGGGCGGACATGGCCTCACCCTGGCTGCCAGTGGTGATGATGCAGATTTTTTCCCGGGGCAGGGACTTGATGTGGTTGATGTCCACAAGAATCCCCTGGGGGATTTCCGTGTACCCCAGTTCGGTGGCCACCCGCATGGAATTCTCCATGCTCCGGCCAGTGACCGCTACCTTGCGTCCGTAGCGGGCGGCCACGTTGATGATCTGCTGAATCCGATCCACATTGGAGGCAAAGGTGGTGACAATGATCCGCTCCTTGCATCCCTTGAACAGTTCATCGAAGCTGGCCCCCACGGCCCGTTCAGACCGGGTGTGGCCGGGGCGTTCCACATTGGTAGAGTCGGCCAGCATGGCCAGGACCCCCTCCTTGCCCAGCTGCCCCAGGCGGGTGAGGTCCATGATTTTTCCCTTGATGGGGGTGGGGTCAATCTTAAAGTCCCCGGTGTGGACCACCACGCCCACGGGACACTTCACCGCGAAGCTGACCGCGTCGGCAATGGAGTGGTTGGCGTGGATGAACTCCACGGAGAACTTGCCCGCCTGGATGATGTCCCCTGCCTCGCAGGTGACCAGCTTGGTGGTGTCCAGGAGCTTGTGCTCCTCCAGCTTCAGGCGCACCAAGCCCAGGGTCATCCGGGTCGCGTAGATGGGGGCGTTGAAGGACCGCAGCACGTAGGGCAGGGCGCCAATGTGGTCCTCATGCCCGTGGGTGAGAAAGATCCCCCGGATCTTGTCCTTGTGCTTGATCAAATAGCTCACGTCAGGGATGACCACGTCCACGCCATACATATCATCGTCGGGAAAGCCCATGCCCACGTCCACGATGATAATATCGTTGCCATACTCATAGACGGTGAGGTTTTTGCCGATCTCATTGAGTCCGCCCAAGGGAATGATTTTCAGTTTTTCTGCCATAATAACTCCTTTTTTCTAAAATTCCGCAGAGACAGACCCCAAAAAGAGAGACAGAAAGAAAAGGAAGCTGCCAGGCATACCCGTCCGCCCTGTCCCGCGAAGGGTGATGTCTGTGTTCCCTGTCCTCAAGCATAGATCGGTGGTCTGTGCGGTGGATTTTTATCTCATGCCGCATCGCGGCCGTTTCCCAGTAAAAAACAAATGAGAAAAGAAAACAGCGGACCGCTGTTTTCACTGTGTTATTGGTAGTATATCACCATTTCCGGAAAAAGTATACATATTTTTTGGAAGGCCTGGGTTTTTGGAACAGAATGTGATAAGCTAAAAGAGAAAATCCCCCCGCCCAAGGGGCCAGGAGGCAGCAATGAATATTCAGATTTTTGGTAAGTCCAAGTGTTTCGACACCAAAAAAGCGGAACGCTATTTCAAAGAGCGCCGGGTAAAATACCAGTACATTGACATGAAGAAATATGGCATCAGCAGAGGGGAGCTCAATGGGGTGCTCCGGTCGGTTCCCCTTTCGGACTTGGTGGACCCCAAGCACCCGGACGCGGCGCTGCTCCAGTATTTGGCCTATGACCAGGATAAGGTGGAGAAGGTGCTGGAAAATCCCACACTGCTGAGAACGCCCATCGTCCGCAACGGAAAACAGGCCACGGTGGGTTACCAGCCGGAGCAGTGGAAAACCTGGGAATGACAAAATCCCTCCCCTTTTTGGGACACCACCTCCTCTCCCTCTTGCAAAATTAGAACATATGTTCTATAATGAGAGCATCAACCAAGAGGAGGGATGAAGGTGGGAAAGCACACCGACCAGAGAGACCGCACCCTGTGTCTCGCCCGTATTTTATATGAGGAAACCGACGAAAAGCACCCCATGCCCATGACGGAGATGATCCGGCGTTTGGAGGAGGAGGGCGTGGCTTCCGAGCGAAAAAGTATTTATCGGGATTTGGCCGCCATGAACAAGCAGGGGTTTGAGGTGGCCTACCGCCACGGGAAGACCGGCGGGTGGTACCTGGCGGGGCGGCCGTTGAACCTCTCAGAGCTTCAAACCGTGATTGACGCAGTGGCGGTCTACCGCTGGATTCCAGCGGCGCTGCGGGCGTCTCTGCTGGACAAGCTGGCCGGGCTCTTTCCCCGGGGACAGCGCGGCCAGCTGCGCCGCCCGGTCTCGCTGCCGCCCCAGGGGGTGACAGCGCCAGAGGAGGTCCGGCAGGTGCTGGACCGCGTCCACACCGCCCTGCAAAGCCAGCGGGCACTGCGTTTTGTCTCGTTTGTGTACGACCCGGCGCGGAGACGGGTTTTCTCGGAGTACACTCTGGTGGTCAGCCCCAAGGGGCTGCTGTGGTCTGAGGAGGGGTATCACCTGCTGGGGTGGAACCATCGAAGCAAATCGTTGGCCCTCTATCGCACGGATCGGATGTCTCAGGTGCTGGTCACGGGAATGCCCGCGCAGGGGCCCAATCCCGACCCGGCACTGTGGACCGCAGCCCCCTTCGGCATCGAGCCCAACCGGCGGGAGCGGGTGCGGCTTCGCTGCTGCCGCGCTTTGGCGGATGAAATCCTCGACCGTCTGGGGTCAGCAGTCCAGCTGACGGCGGAGGGGCCCTTCTTCATCGCCACAGCGGATGTCATCTTGGGTCCCGCGTTCTGGGCCTGGCTGTCTATGCATATGGATACCATCACGCTCCTCTCTCCCGCCTGGGCGGCCAATCTCTGGACAACCCGCTGCCGCCCCCACCCTGGAGACGCCGCTTTTTCCACCAGCGTACAGCGGCACGCCATTTGACGCGGTGTTTCCCCTGATGTCCTTCCTCCAGATATCCCCCAGCACCCCATTGCGCGGATGCTGGGGGATTTTTCTGTTGTGTGGGGAGGGGAAACAACTGTGGGAACGCCGTGGAAAATCTGTGGGAAATTGCGAGGCAAAGCGTTGTGAGATAAGGGCTTCCCCCAGAAGAAGGTTCTGAGCCTGGTGCTCTGTGTGGCTGTGATGCTGTCTGTCATGGTCATGGGCGCCGGGGCGGCGTTCTCGGATCAGGACAAGATCGAGAACACCGAGGCCGT
>NZ_QQRQ01000045.1 GCF_003425665.1 Evtepia gabavorous | reverse complement strand
ACCCTTTGGGAAAAGGAGGAGAAAAACCATTTCGTTTCCCACTTTTTCCTCCCGTCAACGAACCACTTCTCCCGCCCGCCCGAGCCGGTGGGCGGGCCATGAGGCGTTGGTCTTAGAGGCCGCAGGCCAGGCCCCTACCTGACCAACCACCTTTCCCCATTCCTCCCACCAGAGAATGGGGTTCCAAGGGGAAGGAACCTCCTTCCCCTTGGTGTTCTTTCCCCTATTTCTTCAAAGAAATAGGGCCCCGCCCGGGAGGGCTCCGTTCCCGCCCGTTCCAACGGCGATGGAAAAAGCCCCCACCGCTCTCTGCCCCCAACCCAGAGAAAAAACCGAGGAGAGAGCCGCAGCTCCCTCCCCGGTCTCGGGTAGTTTGTAGATTATTTTACCACGGTCTCACACAGCCGCATGAGAATGGTGGCCACCTGGGCGCGGGTGGCGCTGCCCTGGGGGTTCAGGGTGGTGTCCGTCACCCCGGTGATAAGCTTCTGGGCATTGGCCCAGGCCAGAGCGTCCTTGGCGTAGCCGCTGATGGAGGCGGCGTCGGTGTAGCCCGACAGGTCCGCCTTCTGGCTCACGTCATAGCCCTTGTAGGCGGCATACCGGTACAGGATCGCCGCCATCTGCTCCCGGGTGATGGGGCTGTTGGGGGCGAAGGTGGTGGCGCTGGTGCCGTTGACAATGTCATTGGCCGCTGCCCAGGCAACGGCATCGGCATACCAGGCGCCGTTCTCCACGTCGGTGAAGGCGCTGCCGCCGGACACCGCAGGCTCGTTCTCCAGCCGGTAGAGGATGGTCACGATCATCCCACGGGTGGTGGTGGAGGCAGGGGCAAACCGGTCCGCCGACACGCCGGTCATCATGCCCTTGTCGTAGACGTACTGGACTGCCTCATAGAACCAATCGCCCCGGCTGACATCGGCAAAGGGTTCTGTGGGGACGGGCTGGTCAGGAACTTCTCCCACAGTTGGTTTATAGGTCTTTCCATCAAATATTAAGTTTGCAACTTTATCATTTTGTTGCGATGGGACAAATGTACCTTCTGCTCCATTTGTAATGGGAACTTCGTAGAACGCAGAAACGTCTTCGATTTTATCGTTTGTTATATTTACCACATAGGCGTCCATGATTCCATTGTCTGTGCCCTTCAGCGTTACTTGGTAAGATGTTGGAACAACAATCACTTTAATTTTATCACTACTATTAGCTTCATTTTCGACAGTAAAGCAATACTGTTCATACCCAGAGGTAACGATGTTTCCCGAATTTGATAGATGCGCTATTTGTTTCCCTGAATCTGTTTTTACAATAGCATCAACAGGGCAAGCAATTGTATAGACTTTCAAAGCAGATGTATTGTAAAATACGGTTCCTGAAGAGGGATCATACTCAAGGCCAACAGAATGGCAACGTATTTCATCGCAAAGAATCTTTTGTGTCATCGCTAAAGATATTGCGAAGGAATGTGTAGATATGCTATCTTGCCTTATTGCTGTCTTTAATTTTTCAGTTTCATATTTTACAGCATAGTCAGACGCGAGTTTTATAACCGACTTATACATATTGATAGATTGATCAAAAATAACAGCCGCTTTAAACTGGATAGCATCACTATCCTCGCTCAACAACCCACCTTTGCATCCATCGACTGTCTTATTCATAAGAACAGCTAAGCAGTAATATTTTGTAATCATATCAGCTGCATATGCCGTTTCATCAACATTTGTAACTATCTCAACTAGTGACAGCCCTATTCCAAGGGACTCTCTTATTGACACAGCCCAGCTTAAAACCGGAACGAGAGAAAGCATGGCATCCGTACCTTTTAACGCAATTTTTTTAATGGAATCAACCATAAAATCGTGACTCTCATTTCCTAACACTTGTACAGAATATTCTGCAACAGCCGTTATATTGTCTTGTTTGTATTTTTCCATTCTAGTGATAAAGTTATTAAGTGCAGAACAGAGCGCACTAGAATTAATTACTCGATCCATAGCTGGAATATCAACGAAAATGTCCCAACCGTTATTTGCAACCTGCCCAGAGTATCCAAGCAATATTGTTAGAACCTCAACAAATTCTTCTTGCGTATTTGCATATGCGCTTCCGGCAACAATATACTCAACAATATCTTTAGCTGAGGTACAGACTGCTTGCAGTCCATCAATGCTGATTTCAAGAGGTAAAGAGCTGTTTTTTAATGAATCAACAAGGCTTTCTTTCGACGTGCTATCATTCAAAATATCTATTATAGTGTCAAAAACGCTAATAAAATTTTCAGTATCATCTGCTGCTTTTTCAAGCTCAGCAAGTTTGTTTTTGAGAAGATTAAAAACAGCGTCTCCCAAAGATTCTTTGATGGATGCGTTTTCTAGTATTTTTGTAAGAACCAAAATCGCTGAATTCACAAAGTTTTCCTGGTACATGGACTGTAATCCATCCCGACTTTGCTCGCTATAGAGCAACTCTGACAAAATCAGCTCGTACATATCAACATCATTAAGTTCAAAATCGAGATTTAGTCCATTGTTAAGCCCATTCAAAAGATTATATCCAGAAACAGAAGCATCTTTTTGCGACTCCTCTAAAATACTTAAGAGATAATTGCTATATCCCATAACAATATCTTGTTTGTAATTTTTGCTGGTAGCATACTCTATATGCTCTTTTATAAATTGTTCCTGCAAAGCATTGGCAGCATCTTCACTTCCTGGTGCGTCTGGATTATACTCCGAAAAAGAGGTATATTGAATGCTTTCCTTGACATAAGAATCTCTAATTTCCTGTGCTTTCTCTTCTGTAATGGAGATTAAATCTTGATCGTTTTCTGTTGTGCTATAAAATTGAACATAATTTCCGTTTTTATCTTTATCTCCCACAATTCTTTCTTTCAAAGATAATGTTGTTCCTGAAATCCTGTAATATGCGCGGCCATTATTCCAAGCACTATTTGACCAATCATTAAGAATAATGCCACCGTCACAAAGGCTGTGGCGATCGCGCTCCCCACTCGAAAAAACTTCCTTTATACTTCCGTCTGCGTAACTGTAGAGCGCATATATCACGCCATCTATTCCATATTCCGTATCTCCAATTATGAGTTCCTTTACGCCATTTCCATCAAGATCCATAAATGCATAGCCAACATGTTCTGGCCGGTATCCACATACATAGGCCAAATTATTCTCTGAAAATTCCTGTATTGTCCACTTTTCGTCAACACCTGTCTTATATTTATCTATGATTTGCCTATAAAGTGTTTCCGGCGGAGTTTTACTCGTGTTCAGAGCATTTAGAACCTCTTGATATGTTAGACCTCCATCCTGCGGCGGGTTTACTGCTTGCAAGGTATCAAAAGCAGCACCTAACTTACTTTCATAGGTTGATTTATCTACAACCTGGTTATTCCAGGTATATCGGTACTCATTTTCAGAAACTTCATATCCGTTGTTATCTACAATTTTAATCAACCCTTCTTCAGCTATTTTAAAATTGCCATTCTCTAAATGATAAACAGTATCCCAAAAATATCCCATGTGCCCTCCAGAGGTAAAAACCAGAGACTGCCCTGGAATGTAGGAAAGCTCTCCATAGGCAACATTTTGTACTTGGACTTGTCTATTCGCATAAGAACACAACCGCTTCCCATAGGCGCTAGTGGAATAGTTAATCCAAAGTTCCGGTATGCTGTCCTCATTTACATCGAACAGGAAATACCTCGTTTCCTCTTTTGCTCCGTCAAGATACCCACTACCTGCCGTGTTCTCCAGGTCAGACTGGATATACTCCCGATAGGCCTCTTGCCAACTCTGCGTCTCCTCCGCTGCCAACGTGCCCATCGGCAGCAATGACAACGCCAAAGCGAACAAGAGGACCCACGACAATAAACGCTTCCTCATCTCTTTTCCTCCTTTTTCAATCTGTCTTTGGTACAACGATATACGCTGTTTTGTATCGTTCTCCCGCCCAAACCCCGGGGGAAGCCCAGCTTCCCCCGAGCGGGTCGGGGAAAAACAAAAATGCCGTGCAGGTCACAGCCCTACACGACAAGGTCAGGAGGCAAAAATGCCTATGCACACTTTGCCCTTGGAGCACACCCGAAAATGACTACGACAAAAGACAGTCCTTCAATCGCGCAAAGCAAGGGAAACCCTTGCAAAGGGTCTGGAAAAACTGTATAATATCGTCCATGCGGTGCGGCCTTGGGCCGTTGTGTAGGTGGTTATGGCACCTGCGCAGGATTTCAGGGGGTCGGAGCCCTGAAATCTGCCGCATATTTTGTTTTTCACCGATATTATAGCACGGACTGGCAGGAAATAGCAAGCAGAAAAACAGCCGCCCGGCGGTTTTGGCGGGACAGAGGCGGGGCGGGGGAAAAATCCCGCCCCGGCCCCCTGCCAAGGGAGAAAAAACCTTGCAGCGCCAAGGATTTTATTTGATTTTTCCGTGCAGTGGGTGTAAGATATCCCAGTATACTTGACGGAAACCCTGGCCGGGGGCCAGGGAAAAAACAGGGGCGCGGCCCCGAGATGGAGGATATGCTATGAATTATACCTTTGCCCAATATCGGGAAAGCGCGGACGCTCTGCAGGCCAAGCTGGGAGGGTTCCGGCCCAAGGTGGCCATGATTCTGGGCTCCGGCCTGGGGTATCTGGGGGACCTGGTGGAGGACGCCGTGGTGGTCCCCTACGGGGAGATTCCCCATTTTAAACATTCCACCGCCCCGGGACACAAAGGACAGCTGGTCTTCGGCCGCCTGGCCGGCCAGCCGGTGGCCGTGATGCAGGGTCGGGTCCACCACTACGAGGGATACTCCTATGAGGAGGTGAGCTACGGGGTCCGGGTGCTCCGCCTGCTGGGGTGCGACACCCTCTTTGTCACCAACGCCGCCGGCGGGGTGAACTGGAAGTTTCAGGCCGGGGACCTGATGCTCATCACCGACCACATTAAAATTTTCATGGAGTCTCCCCTGTGGGGGGAGAACATCCCGGAGTTCGGTCCCCGGTTCCCCGACGCCAGCTACCTCTACACCCCCCGGCTCCAGGAGCTGGCCCGCCAGCAGGCCCGCCGGCTGGACATGGACCTGAAGGAGGGGGTTTACATGTACTTCCCCGGTCCCCAGTACGAGACCCCCGCCGAGGTCCGCATGGCCCGGATTCTGGGGGCGGACGCCGTGGGCATGTCCACCGCGCCGGAGGTCATCACCGCCGGGCACTGCGGCATGGAGGTGCTGGGCTTCACCCTGGTCTCCAACATGGCCGCCGGGGTGCTGCCCAAAAAGCTCAGCGAGGAAGAGGTGCTGGAGGCCGCCGCCGCGGCCCGGGACCGGTTCTCCTCCCTGGTGCTGGCCTGCCTGGAGCACCTGAACTGAGGGAAGGAGGCCCGCTATGGAACGAAGCTTACTGTATCACTGCCGCGCCCTGCTGATGGACGAGGCGGACACCCTGCTGGAGGGGGCCTATGTGGTTGTGGAGGGGGAGACCATCTCCTCCGTGGGCACCCAGCGTCCCCAGGGGCCCTTTGACCGGGAGATCGACTGCGGAAACAACGTCCTCATGCCCGGCCTGGTCAACGCCCATACCCACATCCCCATGACCCTGCTCCGGGGCTACGGCGGGGGGTGCGACCTGCACACCTGGCTCAACCAGTGGATCTTCCCCACGGAGGCCAAGCTGGACGGCCGGGCGGTCCGGGCCGGCACAGGGCTGGCCCTGGCCGAGCTCATTGCCGGCGGGGTGACCACCATCGCTGACATGTACATGCACACCACCGACATCGCCCAAACCGTGCTGGAAGCGGGCATCAGCGCCAATCTCTCCTGCGGGGGGGTCTACTTCGGGGCCCCGGCGGACTTCAGCCCGGCCACCTGCAAGGACTGTGACAACCAGCGCCGGCTCACCGAGGAGTGGCACGGCGCGGGGAACGGCCAGATTTTGGTGGACGCCTCCATCCACGGGGAGTATACCTCCAACGTCCCCCTGTGGCAGTGGATGGCGGCGTACGCCCAGGAGAAAAAACTGGGGATGCACGTCCATGTCTCCGAGACCCAGTCTGAGCACGAGGCCTGCAAGAAACGCTGGGGCAAGACCCCCTTGCAGATCCTGGACCGGTACGGGGTCTGGGACACCCGGGCCATTGCCGCCCACTGTGTCTGGACCACCGAGGAGGACTGGGCCCTCATGGCGGAGAAGGGGGTCTCCTGCATCCACAATCCCGTGTCCAACCTGAAGCTGGGCTCTGGGGTGGCCTGGATTCCCGCCATGAAGCGGGCGGGGGTGAACATCGCCCTGGGCACCGACGGGGTGTCCTCCAACAACAACCACGACATGTTTGAGGAGATGAAGTTCGCGGCCATTCTCCACAACGGGGTCACCCATGACCCCCTGGCCCTGCTGCCCCGCCAGGTGCTGGCCATGGCCAGCCGGGACGGTGCCCGGGCCCTGGGGCGGAGGACCGGACAGATTGTCCCCGGCTATACCGCCGACCTGATCCTGGTGGACTTTGACCGCCCCAGCCTCACCCCCTGCCACAGTGTGGAGGACAACCTGGTCTATTCCGCCCGGGGGTCCGACGTGGTGATGAATATGGCCCGGGGAAAGATCATATACAAGGATGGAACCTTCTTCACCCTGGACCTGGAGCGGATCAAGGCCGAGGTGGAGACCTATGCCCTGCCCCTGCTCTTTGGGGACGGCGCCAGCCTTGCCGACCGGAGGAATTGACTTTTGAAAGAACGAACGCAGAAAAGCAACACATTTTTCGGCGGGGCGGCCATCCTGGCCGTGAGCATCGCCATCGTGAAAATCATTGGCGCCCTATATAAAATCCCCCTGGGGCGCATCTTGGGGGATGTGGGCTTCGGCCACTTCAACAACGCCTACGCCATCTACAACCTGCTGCTGATGATCTCCACCGCCGGCCTGCCGGTGGCCATGTCCAAGACCATCTCCGAGGCCAACGCCCTGGACCGGCGGAACCAGGTGAACCGGGTTTTCCGGGTGGCGCTGGTCACCTTTGTCATTCTGGGCTCCATCAGCAGCCTGGTGATGTTTGTCTTTGCCCAGCCCCTGGCCAATCTCCAGGGGGACAGTCTGGCCGCCCCCGCTGTGCGGGTGATGGCGCTGTCCTGCTTCTTTGTGTGTACCATGTCGGCCTACCGGGGCTATGCCCAGGGCCACTCGGACATGGTGCCCACGGCGGTCTCCCAGGTGCTGGAGGCCCTGACCAAGCTGGG
>NZ_QQRQ01000044.1 GCF_003425665.1 Evtepia gabavorous | reverse complement strand
GGCCACCGCCCATGCCGCCTGCACCACCGCCACCGACACCAACGCCTCGGCCATCATCACCGTCACCAAAAGCGGGGCCACCCCCCGGCTCATCAGCCGGTTCCGGCCGGAGACCCCCATCATCGCCTGCGTTATGGACGAGCCGGTGCAGCGGCAGCTCTCCCTCACCTGGGGGGTCCGGCCCCTCATCATGCCCTACGTCCAGAGCACCGACGAGATGATCGAGGGCTCTGTGGCCGTGGCCCAGGCCGCCGGCCTCATCCACGATGGGGAGATCGCCGTGGTCACCGCCGGCGTGCCCGCCGGCATCGCCGGGACCACCAATATGATCAAGGTCCATCTGGTGGGCAGCAGCCTCATCAGCGGTGCCGGGGTAGGGGATGAGAACGTCAAGGGGGTCCTCTGCGTCTGCCGCACGGTGGAGGATGTGAAGCTCAAGTTTCGCCCCGGAATGATCCTGGTGGTGCCCCATACCAACAACGACATGCTGCCCTATCTCCGGCAGGCTGCCGGAATCATCACCGAGGAGAATGGGCTGGGCAGCCACGCCGCGGTGGTGGGTCTGAGCCTGAACAAGGCGGTCATTGTGGGGGCCATTGGAGCCACCCGGACCCTGCACGACGGGATGAAGGTCTCCATGGACTGCCGGCAGGGGTCTGTGCAGAGCTTGGCGGAGTGAGAGAGGCCAGAACGCAAAGAAAACCAGCGGTTCCCGGGGACGGGAGCGGCTGGTTTTTTGTGTTTTGCCCCTGCGCCGTTGGAACGGGCGGGGCGCGTTGCGGGGTTTCTCCTACGCCGTTGAAACGGCAGGGAACCTTGGCTTGCCCAGCCGGGGCCCCATTTCTTGGGAAGAAATGGGGGAAAGAACCCCAGAGGGAAGAGGTTCTTCCCTCTGGACTCCCTTCTCTGGTGGGGTTGTGTGGGGGGAGGCTGTACTTCTTATGGAATACCTGGCCTGCGGCCCTCACAGTGAAAGGTCCGTAACGGCCCGCCCACCGGCTGGGCGGGCGGGGGACGTGGGTGGGTACCCTTTGGGAGAAGGCGGAGAGTAACCGTTCGATTTTCCATTTTTTCCTGCCGCCAATAAACCACTTCTCCCGCCCGCCCGAGCCGGTGGGCGGGCCATGAGGCGTTGGTTTTAGAGGCCGCAGGCCAGGCCCCAACCTGACGGAACCACTTTCCCCCGTTCCTCCCACCAGAGAATGGGGTTCCAAGGGGAAGGAACCTCCTTCCCCTTGGTGTTCTTTCCCCTATTTCTTCAAAGAAATAGGGCCCCGGCTGGGAAGCCACCGTTCCCCGCCGTTCCAACGGCGTGGAGGTACCCCTACAAATGGGAGGGCCCCGTTCCCGCCCGTTCCAACGGCGCCAGCCGGCCCCCTTGTGGGCCTCTCCATGATATGCTATGATAAACCCAACAAAAGGGGGAGACCATCTTGGACCAGTCAAACAGAACCTATGATATCCTCATCATCGGCGGCGGCGCCGTGGGCTGTGCCGTTGCCCGGGAGCTGTCCCGTTCCCAGCGGTCGGTGGCCCTGGTGGAGAAGGAGGCCGACGTGGCCGCCGGAACCAGCGGCCGCAACTCCGCCGTGGTCCACGCCGGCTTCAACAACCGCCCTGGGAGCCTCATGGCCCAGCTGTGTGTGGAGGGAAACCAGGGCTTTGCGGCGCTGTGCCGCCAGCTGGAGGTTCCGTACCGCAAGACGGGAAAACTCCTGGTGGCCTTTGACCAGGAGGACCTGGCGGTGCTCCGCCGTCTCCTGGCCCAGGGGGAGGCCAACGGCTGCCGGGGACTGCATCTGCTGGACCAGGCCCAGCTGGGGGCGTTCCTCCCCCAGGTGGGGGGCATCGGGGCCATGGTCTCTCCGGAGACGGGGATTTTCGACCCCTTTCTCTATACGGTGGCCCTGGCGGAGAACGCGGTGGCCAACGGGGTCCATTTCTTTTTCCGGCACCCGGTGACTGCCATCGCCCCCGGTTCCCAGGGCGGCTATGTTGTGACGGCGGGGAGAGAGACCTTCTCGGCCCGGGTGGTGGTCAACGCCGCCGGGCTGTTCAGTGACCGGATCGCCGCCCTGGCGGGGGTGGAGGGGTATCGCATCTATCCCTGCCGGGGGGAGTATTTCATCCTGGACCAGATTGCAGGGGACCTGCTGCCCCTGCCCGTCTACCCCGCCCCCAAGGCGGGGGCGGGGGGATTGGGGGTCCATCTGACCCCCACCATCCACGGGAACCTTCTCATCGGCCCCAGCGCCGAGTATATCCAAAGCCCCGAGGACACGGCCTCCACCCGGCCGGTGATGGACCAGCTCTTTCTCCAGGCCCGGCAGCTGCTGCCCGCCCTGGAGAAAGGGCAGATCATCGGGGCCTACGCCGGTCTGCGGCCCAAGCTGGCCCCGCCGGGGGAGGGGGGCTACCGGGACTTTGTGATCCGGGAGGACAAGCCGGGATTTGTCAACTTGGTGGGCATTGAGTCCCCGGGGCTCACCGCTTCGCTTCCCATCGCCCGGCGGGTGGCGGCGCTGGTGGGAGGGTCCCTGGACCTGTCCCCCCGGGCGGACTTTCAGGCCCATCGCCGGGGCATCCGGCGGTTTCGGGACCAGAGCCCGGCGGCGCAGGCCGCCCTCATCGCCGCTGACCCGGACTATGGGGAGGTGGTCTGCCGGTGCCAGACCGTCACCCGGGCGGAGCTTCGCCAGGCGGTGGAAAACCCCTTGGGGGTGAGAACCCTGGCGGGAATCAAGTACCGGGCCTGGGCCACCACCGGCCGGTGCCAGGGGGGCTACTGCCTGCCCAAAATTGCCCAGATGCTGGTGGAGGACTACGGCCTGGCGCCGGAAGATGTGACCTACCGGGGGGAAGGGTCCCCCCTGTTTGCAGGGAGGGTGAAATGATGGAGGCCATTCGGTATGACGTGGTGGTGGTGGGGGGCGGTCCCGGCGGCTTGGCCGCGGCCCAGGGCGCCCGGCTGGCGGGGGCCGCCTCGGTTCTGGTGCTGGAGCGGGAGAACCGGCTGGGGGGCATTCTCAACCAGTGCGTCCACGACGGCTTTGGCCTGGTGCGGTACCGGGAGGCCCTCACCGGGCCGGAGTATGCCCAGCGGGCCCGGGAGGAGGCCCGGTCTGCCGGGGCGGACCTGATGACCGGAGCCATGGTCACAGGACTGACCCGGGACCGAACCCTCACGGCAGTTACCCGACGGGGGCTTCTGACCTGCCAGGCGGGGGCGGTGGTGCTGGCCACTGGCTGCCGGGAGCGTACCCGGGGGGCCATCGCCATCCCCGGCACCCGGCCGGCGGGGGTGTATACGGCGGGGACAGCCCAGAATCTTATGAACACCAAGAATCTTCTGGTGGGCCGGCGGGTGGTGGTCCTGGGCTCCGGGGACATCGGTCTCATCATGGCCCGGCGGATGACCCTGGAGGGGGCCAAGGTCCTGTGCGTGGCGGAACAGCGGCCCGCCCCCGGCGGGCTGGCGCGCAACGTGCGCCAGTGCCTGGACGACTTTGGCATCCCGCTGCTTCTCCGGTGCACGGTGACGGAGATCGTTGGCCGGGGCCGGCTGGAAGGGGTGGTGCTGTGCCAGGTGGACGAACAGGGCCGCCTGTGCCCGGGCACGGAACGGCGGGTGGACTGTGACACCCTGCTGCTCTCGGTGGGCCTCATTCCAGAAAACGAGGTGGGGGCCCAGGCGGGCATTGCCTTGGACCCGGTGACCAATGGGGCGGTGACCGATCCCTTTCTCCAGACCAGTGTGCCGGGCATCTTTGCCTGCGGCAACAGCCGGCGGGTGATGGACCTGGCGGATTTTGTCACCGTCCAGGGCCAGGCCGCCGGGGCCAACGCCGCCCGGTTTGTCCGGGGAGAGCCCCTGGCCCCCATGCCCCCGGAGACGGCCAACGCCATGGCCAAGGGCCTGCCCCAGCCGGGGGTGACCACCTGCATCCTCTGCCCCAAGGGCTGTCAGGTGACCTGGCATGCCGGAGAGGGCGCCCGGGGAAACGGCTGCCCCAAGGGGGCCGACTATGCCCGCCAGGAGGCCGTGGACCCCCGGCGGGTGCTCACCACCACCCTGAAAGGGGCGGATGGGCGGCTGATCCCGGTGAAAACCAGCGGCGGCGTGCCCAGGGACCGTCTGCTGGCCTGCATGGAGACCCTCCGCCACTGCATCCTCCCCGCCGCCTCCCTCTCAGTGGGGCAGACCGCCCTCCAGGACCCCTTCGGCCTGGGGGTGGATGTGGTGGTGACGGGCTCACCGATGGAAATGAATTATATGCACAATAAAAAATAGAAATGGATTTTTATTTTGTGGGAATTGACAGATGCACTCAAGTACAGCTATACTATAAAAAAGAACCCCCACATGGACAGCGGCCAGTGCGAAATGTGCTGCCGCGCTGGAAAGGAGGTACGGATATGTTTATGGTGATAGTAAGTACTCTGGGTGGCATTTTGAAGGCCGTTATGGTAGTTTTGGTCATTGCCGCATGTATCAAGTATCTCCGGCAAAAATGAGAGGAAGAGGGGGAGCCACCGTTTCCATGGCGCAGGAGCGAAGCACCGCTCTCTTTTGTGGGGACAAACCACAGCAGCGGATGGGCGTGTTCCATGAGAATAGGAGGGGAACGATGAGAGCT
The DNA here is from genome assembly GCF_003425665.1 of Evtepia gabavorous. Lineage (GTDB taxonomy): Bacteria > Bacillota > Clostridia > Oscillospirales > Oscillospiraceae > Evtepia > Evtepia gabavorous. The sequence continues at coordinate 3,311 of NZ_QQRQ01000044.1, read as the reverse complement.
TTTTTCTTCACCCTGTTTATGGCAGGCCTTTGCCTGTGGATGCCTCTGACGGCGTCGGCTGCGGCCCCGGCTGCAACCGAAATCATTTCTATTGAGGAGTATGAAGCTGCCATCCAAAGGGAAGCGGCGCAGTACGGCATAAGATGTTACGTTATAAGGTATGACCCTGCGGTCCAAATAACAAGAGAACAGTTGGCATTTACGCTGGAAGAAATGAGAATGGCGGGGGGTTTTACCGTACAGGAAGCCCGGCCGGGGCAGTCATGGGTGACGATTCGTGCCGGGAGGGACCTGATCGCTCATTCCATACGGTATGCGGCCTTTTTGAGCAGGCATCCCTCCACGGTTATGAGACCGGTTCCGTCTCTGCCCGCCGGATCGGTATCCCAGTGAGACAGACAAGGCCCGCTCCCCAAGGGGAGCGGGCCTTGTTGTTTTTTATCCGATGTTCGTACTCTTGTTTTTGATCAGATAGAGATTCCTGCCGTCGGCGGTGAGGCGGGCATTGTCCAGTACCTCGGGGGTCTCCAGCATGACCTCCCGCAGCTTGTTCATGGCGATCACCACCACCCCCTTGTGGGTGGCCTCAATGCCCGTCTCCTCCAGGTGCTTGAAAAAGGCGTAGAAGTCCCGGGTGGCAAAGAGGTTGCGTCCCTCCAGGGTGATGGGCCGGTACCGGCCGGAGAGGAGCAGGCTGGGCTCCATCTGGGGGGCGGGGATCAGGTCGCCCTGGGAGGGACGGAGAAAGAGGGCGTACTTTCCCAGCCCTTTGGGGTCGGCAAAGTGGTCCGCGGCCAGTTCCTTATAGATTTTTCTCTCTGGGGTGGTTTCCAAAAACATAGCATGTCTCCTGTTCCTATGGGATTAATCACTGTAAGCCCGATCCACCTTGATGGTGAACTGGCGGCCGGGATGTTTCTGGGCTAAGTCCGCTTCGATTTGCCGCACCAGCCCCAAGCTGTCCCGGCAGGAGAAGTCAATGACTGCGTCGAAGGAAATGGTTCCGGTTTCCTTCTCCTCAAAAAAGGCATGGATGGAGAGAACCTGGGGATAGGCCTGACATTCTGTGCGGATCTGATCTTCCAACGCCCGGAGGGCGTTGTCTTGGGTGTTTACCGCATAGAAACCGATGTAGAGGAAAATGTGGTATTCTGCCCAAATGAGAGCCTGGGCCTGTTTGCTCAGGGTGTGGAGCTCCGCTGCGGTCCGCCAGTCCCAGACAGCCACATTCACTGAGCCCATGGCCCGGGTGGGGCCATAGTTGTGTAGCACCAGGTCGTAGGCTCCCAGGATGCCGTCCACGGTGCACAGACGCTGCTTGATCTCCTGGCTGAGCTGGCTGTCCGCCCGGCGGCCCACGATGCTGCTCAAGGTGTCCAGCAGCAGCTCCAGGCCGGCCTTGAGGATAACCAGGGAGATTACACAGCCGATCCAGCCATCGATGACGTAACCGCTGGTCAAGGTGACCAGGGCGCCGACCAAGGTGCCAGCGGAAATCACCGCATCAAAGGTGGCGTCGGTCCCTGAGGCCACCAGGGCGTCGGAGCCGGTCTTTCGGCCCATTTTTTTGGTATAGGCGCCCAGCAGCAGTTTGGTGACAATGGCTACGGCGACGATCCCCACAGTCAGCAGGGAGTAGTGGGGGAGGTCTGGGGTGATGATCTTCTGTACCGAGGTCACAGCGAAATTTACCCCGGCAAACAGAATGATCCCCGCGATGAGAATCCCGGTGAGATACTCCATCCGGCCATAGCCGAAGGGGTGCTTTTTGTCCGGCGGCCGGCCCGCCAGCTTGGTGCCCAGAATGGTGATGACGGAGGACAGGGCGTCGCTGAGGTTGTTCATGGCGTCCAGGACGATGGCGATGGAGTTGGCCAGCAGGCCCACCGCCATTTTGAAGGCCACCAGACAGAGGTTGGTCCCAATGGCCACCAGGCTGGTTCGGACGATGAGCCGGTCCCGGACATGCTCTGCTTGCTTGTCCATGGCCGGGGGATTACAGGGCCTGGTCCATCTGCTTCTCGTCCACCACCTGCTTCAGGTGGGCCAGGAAGGCGGCAAAATCCATGGCGCCCAGGTCCCCCTTGGAGCGGGCACGGACGGCCACCTGGCCGGACTCGGCCTCCTTGTCGCCCACCACCAGCATATAGGGGATTTTCTCCAGCTGGGCCTCCCGGATCTTCTTGCCGATCTTCTCGTTGCGGTGGTCCACCTCCACCCGGTAGCCAGCCTGATCCAGCTGGGCGGCCACCTGGTCGGCATAGGCCGCAGCCCGGTCGGTGATGGGCAGGACCTTCACCTGGACCGGGGAGAGCCAGGTGGGGAAGGCCCCGGCAAAGTGCTCGGTGATCACCCCGATGAACCGCTCAATGGAGCCCAGCAGGGCACGGTGGATCATCACCGGGCGGTGCTTCTCCCCGTCCTCGCCCACGTATTCCAGTTCAAACCGCTCCGGCATCTGGAAGTCCAGCTGAATGGTGCCGCACTGCCAGGTCCGGCCCAAAGAGTCGGCCAGGTGGAAGTCCAGCTTGGGCCCGTAGAAGGCCCCGTCGCCGGGGTTCAGGATAAAGTCCTTGCCCATCTCCTGGATGGCGGCCTGGAGGGTCTCCTCGGCAAACTGCCACACCTTCTCCTCGCCCATGTGGTCCTCGGGCATGGTGGACAGCTCAATCTGGTAGGTCAGGCCGAAGGTGGAGTAGATCTCGTCAAAGATCCGCACCACGCCCTTGATCTCCTCCTTCATCTGGTCGGGGGTCATGAAGATGTGGGCGTCGTCCTGGGTGAAGCAGCGCACCCGGAACAGGCCGTGGAGGGCGCCGGACATCTCGTGCCGGTGGACCAGACCCAGCTCGGCCATGCGGAGGGGGAGGTCCCGGTAGGAGTGGGGCTCATTCTTATACACCAGCATGCCGCCGGGGCAGTTCATGGGCTTGACGGCGTAGTCCTCCCCGTCGATGACGGTGGTGTACATGTTGTCCTTGTAGTGGTCCCAGTGGCCCGAGCGGTGCCACAGGTCCTGGTTGAGGATGATGGGGGTGGAGATTTCCACGTAGCCATACCGCTTGTGGCATTCCCGCCAGTATTCCAGCAGAGTGTTTTTCAGGGTCATCCCCTTGGGCAGGAAGAAGGGGAAGCCGGGGCCCTCCTCGGTCATCATGAACAGGCCCAGCTCCTTGCCCAGCTTCCGGTGGTCCCGCTTTTTGGCCTCCTCAATCCGGGCCAGATATTCGTCCAGTTCGTCCTTCTTGGGGAAGGCGATGCCGTAGATCCGCTGGAGGGTCTGGCGGTTGGAGTCCCCCCGCCAGTAGGCG
>NZ_QQRQ01000043.1 GCF_003425665.1 Evtepia gabavorous | reverse complement strand
GAACGGGTCCCCCCCGCAAACAAAGACAACGCCGCCCGCCGTTATCCCACGGTGGGCGGCGTTTCTGCACCGCATTCAGCTGGCGGCGCGCCGCAGCACCCGCCAGGCGGGGCCGGCCAGCCGGTCCACGGCCCAGGCGTATAGGGCGCCCAGGGCGTTGTTGCCCACCCGGAAGAGCACCACGCCGGGCAGGCCCAGGGTTCCCACCATGATGGACATGGCGCCCAGGGAGTTAAACACCGCCTGCCAGCCATAGGTGGCCGAAAGGCCCACGCCAATGCCGCCGAAAATCCCCAGATAGGGCAGCAGACTGCCCGGCAGCAGGCAGTACAGCAGGCAAAAGCCCGCGCCCCCCGCCAGGTTGCCCCAGATCCGTCCCTTCACCCGGCCGGGAATGGCCTGCCGGCTGGGCAGCAACACCGACATGGCGGCAATCCCCATCCACATGGGCCGGGGAAAGCCCAGACCATGGGCCAGCACCAGGGCCGTGGCCACCCCGAAGGCCGCCTTCAGCTGCCAGCGGCTGCGCGCCTCCCCCAAGCTCCAGGCGCGGAGCACGGCGGGAATGCCCTCCCAATAGGGGTCCGCTCTGTGGTTCCGGGCATAGACCAGCAGGGTCAGGCCGCAGCCCACTGCCAGGGCCGCCAGCCGGCTGGGAAATGCCGCCGCCTCCACGTCATAGCCATACAGCAGCAGATACCCCAGCACCAGGGTCAGATGGTTCCCCATCCCCACATTGTGGCAGCCCAGCACCAGGATCACCAGCAGACTCAGGCCATGGACAGCCAGTTCCCCGCCCAGCTCCGCCAGGTTGGCCAGCCGGGGGCCAAAGGCCAGCACCAGAAACACAAGACCCAGGGCCAGCAGGCTCTGGCCCCGCCGCATGCCCAGGTCCGCCTGCCGGAACACCATCAGGCAGAGCAGAACCACCACGCCCACAATGTTGTTCTCCGCCCCAAACACCCAGCCGTACAGGGTGACAAAGGCCACACAGAACACCATGGTCAGCAGAATCTTCACCAGATATACCAGCAGGTGCCAGGCCTTGGCCCGCCTTCCCACCGCCTCCTGGATCATCAGCTTGGAGCCCGCCTGATTGAGCTGCAGTTCCTGATAAAAGGTCATCCTTCGCCCTCCTCTTTTGAAAACAGGCCCATGATAGCATATCTTCCACCAAAAGGCAACGCCTCTGCGCCCCCGGTCTGGTCCCTCAGGACTGGTGAAGTTTGACCTCCAGGTGGGGATAGGGGATGGAGATGTGCTCCCGGTCAAAGGCGGTTTTGATCTCCTCCAGCAGGTCGTGGTACACCGTCCAGTAGTCCCCGTTCTCGCACCAGACCCGGATGGTATACTCCATGGCGCTGTCCCCATACCCAGACAGACGGGCAAAGGGGGGCGGGTCCAGCAGGATTTTGTCGTGATCCTTCAGCACCCCCTGGATGGTCTGCTTCACCTTCTCCACCGGCGCGTCATAGGAGGCCGACACCGTCAGATCCACCCGGCGCAGGGGCTCCGTGGTGTAGTTGGTCACCTGGGCATCCACCACAAGGCTGTTGGGCATCAGGATGCGCCGGTTGTCAATGGTGGTCAGCTTGGTGTACACCAGGCCGATCTCCTGCACCGTCCCCCCTGTCTCTCCAATCTCCACATAGTCCCCCACCTTAAAGGGTTTCGTCCCCAGGATGGTCAGTCCCCCGGCCAGGTTGGACAAGCTGTCCTTCACCGACAGGGAGACCGCCAGACCCAGAATGCTCACCAGGGCCAGCAGGGAGCTGGCGTTGATGCCCAGGGAATCCGCCACCACCATGAGGGTAATAAACCACAGCAGGATATTGGCCATGGACCGGATGAAGGTGTGCAGGCTCTTCTCCACCTGGCTGAAGCGGTTCAATCCCCGGTCCAGCAGTTTGAGCAAAATGGCCTTGATCACCAGACAGATGACCAGCAGCAAAAGGGCAAATAGGATGGTCTTCAGGGCCTCCCCCCAGCCCCCCCGCAGCAGCTGGTTCACCCCGGTCTGCACGCTGTTCTCCAGGGTTTCTGTGTCAATGGTGCTTGTACTCATGTCTCCGCCTCCTCTCAGCACGTGGAACAATGGCTCCATAGAAAAAAACAGAAGGGCAAAGCAGAGGCTTTGCCCTTCTGAAAAACGTGAGAAACTTACTCAGCGGTCTCGGTAACAACGCCGGAACCCACGGTACGGCCACCCTCACGGATAGCGAAGCGCAGGCCCTTCTCAATGGCGATGGGGGTGATCAGCTCCACGTTCATGACCACGTTGTCGCCGGGCATGCACATCTCAACGCCCTCGGGCAGGGAGATGACGCCGGTCACGTCGGTGGTACGGAAGTAGAACTGAGGACGATAGTTGTTGAAGAAGGGGGTATGACGGCCGCCCTCGTCCTTGGACAGGACGTACACCTGGCCAGAGAACTTGGTGTGGGGCTTGATGGAGCCGGGCTTAGCCAGAACCTGGCCTCTCTCGATCTCCTTCTTGTCGATACCACGCAGCAGGGTGCCCACGTTGTCGCCGGCCTCAGCATAGTCCAGCAGCTTGCGGAACATCTCGATGCCGGTGATGACGGACTTCTTGCTCTCCTCGGCCAGGCCGACGATCTCCACGGCGTCGCCCATCTTGATCTGGCCACGCTCCACTCTGCCGGTGGCCACGGTGCCACGGCCGGTGATGGTGAACACGTCCTCCACGGGCATCAGGAAGGGCAGCGAGTCATCACGGGGAGGTGTGGGGATGTAGCTGTCAACAGCGTCCATGAGCTCCTTGATGCAGGCATAGTCAGGGGCGTTGGGGTCGTCGGACTCGCAGGTCAGGGCGTTCAGAGCGGAACCCTTGATGACGGGCAGGTCATCGCCGGGGAACTCATACTTGCTCAGCAGCTCGCGGACTTCCATCTCCACCAGCTCCAGCAGCTCCTCGTCGTCCAGCAGGTCAACCTTGTTCAGGAAGACGACGATGGCGGGCACGCCCACCTGACGGGCCAGCAGGATGTGCTCACGGGTCTGGGCCATGGGGCCGTCGGTGGCGGCGATGACCAGGATCGCGCCGTCCATCTGGGCAGCACCGGTGATCATGTTCTTGATATAGTCGGCGTGGCCCGGGCAGTCAACGTGGGCATAGTGACGGACGTCGGTCTCATACTCCACGTGAGCGGTGTTGATGGTGATGCCGCGCTCTCTCTCCTCGGGGGCCTTGTCGATGCTGGAATAATCCTCGAACTGAGCCTTGCCCTGCAGGGCCAGGTACTTGGTGATGGCAGCGGTCAGGGTGGTCTTACCATGGTCAACGTGACCGATGGTACCGATGTTTACGTGGGGCTTGGTTCTTTCAAACTTTTGCTTGGCCATGATTGATAATCCTCCTCAAAATACAGACAAAAGGCTGTTTTACTGATCATGCGATTTCAGGTAGTCCTATTTTACAGGATATCCCTTGAAATTACAACGGGAAAATCCGGATTTCTTGCACAATTCCAAGAAAATTCCAGTTATTCCGCGCCGTTGCGCTTCTCGACAATCTTGTCGGTGATGGACTTGGGAATCTCCACATAGCTGTGGGGCTCCATGGAGTACTGGCCGCGGCCCTGGGTTCGGCTGCGCAGGTCGGTGGCGTAGCCGAACATCTCGGACAGGGGAACCAGCGCGTCGATCTGCTGGGCGCCGGGGCGGGCCTCCATGCCCTGGATCTGTCCGCGGCGGGAGTTCAAATCGCCGATGACATCGCCCATGTAGTCCTCGGGGACGATGACGGAGACCTTCATGATGGGCTCCAGCAGGCAGGCGTTGGCCTTCCGGCAGGCCTCCTTGAAGGCCATGGAACCGGCGATCTTAAAGGCCATCTCGGAGGAGTCCACCTCGTGGAAGGAGCCGTCGTACAGAGTGACCTTCACGTCCACCACGGGGTAGCCGGCCAGAATACCGGCCTCCATGGCGCCCTGAATGCCGGCGTCCACGGCGGGGATATACTCCTTGGGGATGGCGCCGCCCACGATCTCGTTGACGAACTCATAGCCCTTGCCGGACTCGTTGGGCTCCACACGGATCTTCACGTGACCGTACTGGCCCTTACCGCCGGACTGCCGGGCATACTTGGTGTCCTGCTCCACCGACTTCTTGATGGTCTCCTTGTAGGCCACCTGGGGTGCGCCCACGTTGGCCTCCACCTTGTACTCCCGGAGCAGACGGTCCACGATGATCTCCAGGTGGAGCTCGCCCATGCCGGCGATGATGGTCTGGCCGGTCTCCTCGTCGGTGTAGGTCTTGAAGGTGGGGTCCTCCTCGGCCAGCTTCATGAGGGCCACGCCCATCTTTTCCTGGCCGGCCTTGGTCTTGGGCTCGATGGCCACCCGGATGACGGGCTCGGGGAACTCCATGGACTCCAGAATGATGGGGGCCTTGTCGTCGCACAGGGTGTCGCCGGTGGTGGAGTTCTTCAGACCCACCACGGCGGCGATGTCGCCGGAGTAGACGGTCTCAATGTCCTCCCGGTGGTTGGCGTGCATCTGCAGAATCCGGCCGATGCGCTCTCTCTGCCGCTTGGTGGAGTTGAGCACGGAGGTGCCGGTGTTCAGCACGCCGGAGTACACGCGGATAAAGGACAGACGGCCCACATAGGGGTCGGCGGCAATCTTAAAGGCCAGGGCGGAGAAGGGGGCCTTGTCGTCGGCGGGACGCTCGTCCTCGTCGCCGGTGTCGGGGTTCACGCCCTTGATGGCGGGGATGTCCAGGGGGGAGGGCATGTAGTCCACGATGGCGTCCAGGAGCTTCTGGACCCCCTTGTTCCGGTAGGAGGTGCCGCAGGTCACGGGGACCAGCAGGTTCTCAATGGTGCCCTTGCGCAGGGCGGCCCGGATCATGTCCGCGGGGATGGGCTCATCCTCCAGGGCCAGCATCATGAGCTCCTCGTCCAGGTCGGCGCAGGCGTCGATGAGCTTGGTCCGGTACTCCTGGGCCAGGTCCATCATGTCCTCGGGGATCTCCTCCACCCGCATGTCCTTGCCCTCGGCGTCGTAATAGACGTCGGCCTTCATTTCCACCAGGTCAATGATGCCCTTGAAGGTCTCCTCGCTGCCGATGGGCAGCTGGATGGGCACCGCGTTGCACTTGAGGCGGTCATGAATCATGTTCAAAACGTTGTAGAAGTCCGCGCCCATGATGTCCATCTTGTTGACGTAGATCATGCGGGGGACCTTATAGTGGTCGGCCTGGCGCCACACTGTCTCAGACTGGGGCTCCACGCCGCCCTTGGCGCACATGACGGTGACAGAACCGTCCAGCACCCGCAGGGAACGCTCCACCTCCACGGTGAAGTCCACGTGGCCCGGGGTGTCAATGATGTTGATCCGGGTCTGGGGGAACTGGCCGGCGGTGCCGGTCCAGTAGCAGGTGGTGGCGGCGGAGGTGATGGTGATGCCCCGCTCCTGTTCCTGGGCCATCCAGTCCATGGTGGCGGTGCCGTCATGGGTCTCACCGATCTTATAGTTGACGCCGGTGTAATACAGGATTCGCTCGGTGGTGGTGGTTTTTCCGGCGTCGATGTGGGCCATGATGCCGATGTTTCTGGTGTTTTCCAGAGTAACTTTACGTGCCATTCTTCTTTTTCCTCCAGATTACCAGCGGAAGTGTGCGAATGCCTTGTTGGACTCGGCCATCTTATGGACCTCTTCCCGCTTCTTCACGGCGCTGCCAAGGTTGTTGGCGGCGTCCATCAGCTCTGCGGCCAGACGCTCCTTCATGGTCCGTTCGCTGCGCTTGCGGGCATAGGTGGTCAGCCAGCGCAGGCCGAGGGTCTGGCGGCGCTCCGGGCGCACTTCCATGGGCACCTGATAGGTGGCGCCGCCCACACGGCGGGCCTTGACCTCCAGGGACGGCATGATGTTCTCCATGGCGGCGGTGAAGACCTCCAGGGGATCCTTGCCGGTCTGCTCCTTGACAATGTCAAAGGCGCTGTAAACCACTTTCTGTGCCACGCCTTTCTTGCCGTCGAGCATAATGCTGTTGATCAGCTTAGTTACCAGTACGGAACGGTACATAGGATCGGGCAACACTTCCCGCTTGGGTACGTTTCCTCTTCTGGGCACTTTGCTTCCCTCCTTCATAAAAAAATGATTTCATAGGTACTCGAAAAGCCGCTGCTTTCCGTGTGGGACAAGCAGACCTTGTCCCGTGCCTGCCTTGAGAGCTTCCCCAAACCCTGTACCATGTACCGGATTTCTATGGTAAGCGACTCACGGCAAAGCCTTTGCTTTGCGCTGAGCGCAAAAAATCAGTCAAAAAATGTGCTTCCCGGGCTCCTTACTTCTTGCCGGCCTTGGGTCTCTTGGCGCCGTACTTGGAGCGGGCCTGCATCCGGCCGTTGACCCCCTGGGTATCCAGGCTGCCGCGGATGATGTGGTAACGCACACCGGGCAGGTCCTTGACACGGCCGCCGCGGATCATGACCACAGAGTGCTCCTGCAGGTTGTGGCCCACACCGGGGATGTAAGCGGTCACCTCATAGCCATTGGTCAGACGCACACGGGCGATCTTCCGCAGTGCGGAGTTGGGCTTCTTGGGGGTAGAGGTACGAACGGCGGTGCACACCCCTCTCTTCTGGGGGGAGGGCAGGTCGGTCTCCTTGTTCTTCAGGGTGTTCAGGCCCTTCTGCATGGCAGGAGAGTTGGACTTGTAGGTCGCCTGTTCTCTTCCCTTGCGAACCAGCTGATTAAACGTAGGCATGTGGTTCCTCCTTTCTCAAAAATTACAATGGATTTATATTCTAACCGCCCAGGACAAAGCCTATGCGGCGAATATCGAAAAAAGTCTGGGTCAGTCCACCACGGCGGCCACCGCGCTGCCCACAGCGATGCCGCAGGCACTGCCCAGGGCGGCCATGGTTGCCACGGCCTCGGTCTCGGTTCCCTGCTCCCGGCAGAGAAGCTCGATGGGTTCTGTCACCCGGGGGTCGGCGTCTTGGGCCAGAAAGACCCGGCGGGCCGTCCCGTTTTTCAGGGCACGGGTGACCTGCTTGGCCCCCGTCACCTTTTTGGCAGACTTCAGATCGGTCAGCATCGCGCGGTCTCTCCCCTTTCCAGGCCGTCTCGAACCGGCCCCATGCTTCCCATTCCGACGGATTTTGCCCGTCAAAAATAGTTCATCGCAATCTCGGATTTTAGCACAATTTCTTCCTCCCGTCAAGTAGTGACTCTGTGGGAAGATCACCGCCGGGAGGGGCTGTGCTTGGGCACTTTGTCCCCCCGGGGCAGGCCCTCCCCCTATCGGAGGAAAACATCCCAGTATGTCCAGGCCGTCAGGGCCGCCACTTGCAGGATCAGAATGGCCGGCATCCCCAGGCGAAAGGTCCAGTGGCGGGTCTTGTGGCGGAAAAAGCCCATACCCAGCAGGGCGCCCACGCTCCCCCCGGCCAGGGCGGACAGAAAGAGAACCTTCTCCGGCAGACGCCATCTGCCGTGTTTGGCCTTCCACTTGTCCACGCCCATAAGGCAGAAGGCGGCCACGTTCCAGCCCAAAATCCACAGCAGTACACCGGCGCTCATGGGGATTCCTCCTTTCGTTTTCCGGTCTCGTCCCCGGCGATCTCCCGGGCGGTCTGGGTCTGCCGGGAGGCGTAGCCGATGACATGGGGGCCATATCGGTCCCGGAGGGCATCCATGGTCCGCTCCAGCTTCTCCTGTTTGCCCCGCCGCACAGCGGCCTGGGGGGTGAAGAGGTCCAGCTGCTCCCCCGCCTCCTCCTCCGGCACCAGTCCGGCGGCGGTGATGGTCATGGCCCGCAGGGGGGCCGACCAGTTCCAGGTCCCCTCCAGCAGCTCCACCACGCACTGGAAGATCACCCGGGAGACATTGGTGGGGGCGGGGGTCCCCTTTTGGCGTTGGATGGTCTTAAACTCCGGGCTGCGCAGGGACACCTGCACCGTGGTACACTTGAGCTGATGCCGCCGCAGCCGCAGGGCCACCCGTTCCGCCAACAGCTGGGCCCCCGCCTGGATCTCCTCCGCTCCCGTCAAATTCCGGCGGAAGGTGAGGCCGTTTCCCACGGACTTGGGAGGCGGGGTCTCTCCCGCCGGGCGGACAAGGCTGTGGTCCCAGCCGTTGGCCGCGTCGTGGAGCTGCTCCCCGTGTTTGCCCAGCCATTTCTTCAGGTCCTCCCGGCGGGCGCGGGCCAGGTCCCCAATGGTATGGATGTGGTGCTCCGCCAGCATCCGGGCGGAGGCCCGCCCCACAAAGAGCAGGTCCGTCACCGGCAGGGGCCAGAGAATCTGGGGCACCTGTTCCCGGGAAATGACCGTGGTGGCGTCGGGCTTTTTGTAGTCGCTGCCCAGCTTGGCAAA
>NZ_QQRQ01000042.1 GCF_003425665.1 Evtepia gabavorous | reverse complement strand
GGCGCTTCTTCTCTCCAGCCAGCCCCGCCAGCACCCGGGCGGGGCCGCCCCCGGCCCGGCGGGAGAGGGTCTGGTACTCCCGGCAGTCGGCCAGCTCCCGGCGGATCAGCTCCTGGAGCAGCGGCGCGCAGTCCAGACACTGGGGCCCCAAAACCCCCTGGGCATCGTCCCGGGGAAAGTCGCTGTGGAGCCGCTGGCCGCCTCGGGGAACATGGGGGGCCGGGAGCACCGTCTTCTCCTCCGTCTGGGCCGCCTCCTCGGTGACCAGGGTCTGCTGCTGCTCGGTTGTGGTCTGGGCCTGGTCTCCCCCTGTCTCCTCCCAGGTGATGGGGCAGGCATCGGTGTGGTCGCCCATGACGCGCTTCCAGACCCGGGCAAAGATTTCCTTTTTGTCCTCTTCCCGGTCCAGGGGGGTGTTAGGCATAGCTCCTTCCATGGCAATTCCTCCTTTTCTGTTTTCCCATCCTATGCCCTGCCGGCCCATTCTGTCCGTCCGGACAGCCTTTCCCGGAAGTTTTTCCCGGCGGTGCCCCCGAAGTCTCTTGACAGACGCGCCTTTGCCCATTAAAATAAAATCAGTATAAATATGCAGACAATGAGGCAGTCTCCCCTCTTGGGCGGGACTCCGGGACCTCATGCCCGCTTTCTGCGGCGCCGCCATCGGCCCGGTTCGGCCCGGCTGCCGCGATTTTATGCGAAATTTTAGAGAAATGGAGGTGTGTCCCGACAATATGCTGCCCTATATCCTGACCGGCGTGATCGTATTTATTGTCGCGCTTGTGATAGGGATTCCCCTGGGCATCCTGTACCGCAAGAAAGTGGCGGAAAAGGAAATCCTCAGCGCCGAGGAAGAGGCCAAGCGCATCATCAACGAGGCCATCAAGAGCGCCGAGAGCAAAAAACGGGAAGCCCTGGTAGAAGCCAAGGAAAAAATTCTGGCGGAAAAAACCAACTACGAGAGAGAAGCCAAGGAGCGCCGCTCCGAACTGCAGGAGCAGGAACGCCGGCTCCAGCAGAAGGAAGAGACCCTGGAGCGCAAGCTGGAAAACGTGGAGCGGAAGGAGGAGTCCTACGCCGCCCGCCTGGCCAACCTGGAGGAGGCCCGGACCAAGGTCGCCAAGCTCCAGGCCGAGCAGATGGAGACTCTGGAACGGATCTCCGGCTACACCGCCGAGGAGGCCAAAGCCTACCTGATCGCCAAGCTGGAGACCGAGGTCACCCACGAGGCCGCCATGAAAATCAAAGAAGTGGAGGCCCGCTTCAAGGAGGAGGCCGACGCGAAAGCCAAGGAGATCGTGGGGCTGGCCATCCAGCGATGTGCCGCAGACCACGTGGCCGAGGCCACCGTGTCCGTGGTGCCCCTGCCCAACGACGAGATGAAGGGCCGGATCATCGGCCGGGAGGGCCGGAATATCCGCACCCTGGAGACCCTCACCGGCGTGGACCTCATCATCGACGACACCCCGGAGGCCATCACCGTCTCCTGCTTCGATCCAGTTCGCCGGGAGATCGCCCGGCTGGCCCTGGAAAAGCTCATCCTGGACGGCCGAATCCACCCCGCCCGCATTGAGGAGATGGTGGAAATCGCCAAGCGGGAGGTGGACGCCACCATCAAGGCCGAGGGCGAGCGCGCCGTGCTGGAGACCAACGTCATGGGCCTGCACCCCGAGCTCATCAAGCTCATCGGCCGCATGAAGTACCGCACCAGCTACGGACAAAACGTGTACAACCACTCCATCGAAGTGGCCCAGCTGGCCGGCCTTATGGCCGCCGAGATTGGGGAGGATGTGGCCACCGCCAAGCGGGCCGGCCTGCTCCACGACCTGGGCAAGGCTGTGGACCACGAGGTGGAGGGCTCCCACGTCACCATCGGCGTGGAGCTGGCCCGGAAGTACAAGGAGAGCAAAGAGGTGGTCCATGCCATCCACGCCCACCACAACGACGTAGAGCCCCAGACCGTCATCGCCTGCCTGGTGCAGGCCGCTGACGCCATTTCCGCCGCCCGACCCGGCGCCCGGCGGGAAAACCTGGAAAACTACATCAAGCGCCTGGAAAAACTGGAGGAGGTCACCTCTTCCTTCCGCGGGGTAGAGAAATCCTACGCCATTCAGGCTGGCCGCGAGGTCCGCATCATCGTCAAGCCCGAAGTGGTCAGCGAGGATGAAATGACCTTGCTGGCCCGGGAGATCGCCCAGCGGATTGAAAACGAACTGGAGTATCCCGGACAGATCAAGGTTCATCTGCTGCGGGAGGTCAAAATCGTGGAATACGCCAAGTGATTCCTACATCCCATAGTACGCCCCGCCCTTGGGAAGCTCCCAGGGGCGGGGTTTTCTACACGGCGCCCCGCCAAAATTTTTGTCTTTTTTTGCAGTTTCTCCCTTTTTGTTTTCCCCAAAATAGCATATAATAAGGGAAATCTTTTCTGTTTGAAAAAGGGGGAGACGGTATGCTGCTTCACCTCTTGGCTGTGGGCGATGTGGTGGCCCAGGGCGGGCTGGACTGTCTGCACCGGCACCTGCGCCGGTTGAAAAAGGAACACGATGTTCACTTCACCGTGGTCAACGGCGAAAACGCCGCCGGTCTGGGCCTGCTGCCCCAGCATGCCGAGGAACTCTTTGACGCGGGGGCGGACGTCATCACCCTGGGCAACCACACCTGGGGAAAACGGCAGATCGCGGACTATCTGGAGGACAACCCCTATATTCTCCGCCCGGCCAACTTCGCCCCCAACCTTCCCGGGCGGGGCTTTGGGCTCTATGAGGGCCCCCAGGGCCTGCGGCTGGGGGTGCTGAACCTGATGGGACGGTTTCAGCTGGACGCCAACCTGGACTCCCCCTTCCGCCGGGCTGACGAGATTCTGGCCGGGGAGGGCGCCCAGGCCGATCTGCTTTTCGTGGACTTCCACGCGGAGGCCACCAGCGAAAAGGGGGCCATGGCCTGGTACCTGGACGGACGGGTGCAGGCGGTGTGGGGCACCCACACCCATGTCCCCACCGCCGACGCGCAGATCCTGCCCCAGGGCACAGGGTTTATCACCGACCTGGGGATGACCGGCCCTGCCCGGTCCATTCTGGGGGTAAAACCCGAAAACTCCGTGGCCCGCTTCCTGGGCCAGCTGCCCCGGCGGTATGAGGCCGCAGACGGCCCCAACCGGCTGGGGGCCGTTCTCTTCACCATTGACACCCAGACCAAACGCTGCTGCCAGGTCACCCGCACCGACCTGACAGACTGACGGGACCCAAGGAGGGCTTGTGCATGCTGACCTTTCTCCACGCCGCTGATTTTCATCTGGACTCCCCCTTTCATGCCCTCCCCCCGGAACAGGCGGCGGAACGCCGGCAGGAGCAGCGCCAGCTGCTCACCCGCCTGGCGGACACCGCCCGCCAGGCACAGGTTGACCTGGTCTTTCTGGCGGGGGACCTTTTTGACGGCCAGCGGGCCCGGCCGGAAACAGTCCAGGCCCTCTATCAGGTCTTGGAGGAGCTGGAGGCAGAGGTCTTTCTCTCCCCCGGCAACCACGACCCCTACTCCCCCACCTCCCCCTACGGAAAGTTTCCCTGGCCGGACCACGTACATATCTTCACCCAGGCCGCCCCGGCCCGGGTGGAGGTGCCCCAGTTGGGGGCGGTGGTCTACGGCAGTGCCTTTACCTCCCTCTACCGGATGGACAGCCCCCTGGCCGGCTTCCACGCCCAGGAGGAGGACCTGGCCGCTTTCGGCTGCTTTCATGGGGACCTCTCCTCCGCCCACAGCCGCTACGGCCCCATCACCCACAATGAAATTGCCGCCTCGGGCCTGCACTATCTGGCCCTGGGCCACAGCCACAGCGCCAGCGGCCTGAAGCGGGCGGGAAAAACCTATTACGCCTGGCCCGGCTGCCCGGAGGGGCGGGGCTTTGACGAGACCGGGGACAAAGGGGTCTATCTGGGCCAGCTGGAGGGCGGCCGGGTGTCCCTGGACTTTGTCCCCCTGGCCCGGCGGCGGTACCTCACCCCCAGCCTGGACATCACCGGCCAGGACCCCGCCCAGGCGCTGGAGGCGCTCATCCGCGCCTCCCGGCCGGAGGACATCCTTCGGATTTCCCTCACCGGCACCCGGGACCCGGACAACGAGCCCAATCTCACTGCCCTCACCGCCCTGGCCTCCGGCTATTTTTACAGCGCCAGTCTCTATGACAACACCACCCTGAGCCAGGCTCTCTGGGCCCGGATGGAGGAGGATACCCTCACCGGGCTCTTCCTCCGGGCCATGGCCCAGCGCCTCCAGGAGGCCGCCCCCTCTGAGCGGCCCCTGCTGGAACGGGCGGTCCGGTTCGGCCTGGCCGCCCTGGAAGGAAGGGAGGAGCCCCAATGAAACTCTTGCAGCTCACCGCCACCTTCGGCTGCTTACAGGGGGACACCCTGGAATTCGGCCCGGGGATGACCCTCATCGGGGCCCCCAACGGCAGCGGGAAATCCACCTGGTGCGCCTTCCTGCGGACCATGCTCTACGGCCTGGACACCCGCCAGCGGGACCGCAAGGGCGCCCCCGCCGACAAAAACCGTTACCGGCCCTGGAGCGGCTCCCCCATGGAGGGGCTGCTGGTCTGTGAATTCCAGGGCCGGGTCCTGGAGCTCCGCCGGACCTCCGCCAGCGGGGTGCCCATGGGGGATTTTTCCGCGGTCTACCAGGACACCGGCCTGGCCGTGCCCGGCCTGACCGGGGAGACCGCCGGGGAGATCCTCACTGGCGTGAGCCAGGAGGTCTTTGACCGCTCGGTGTTCTTCCGCCAGACTGGCCTGGCCGTCAGCCAGAGCCAGGAGCTGGAGAAGCGGATCACCGCCCTGGTCTCCTCCGGGGAGGAGGATGTATCCTGGACCGAGGCCAACGAACGCCTCAAGACCTGGCTCCACCGCCGCCGGTTCCACAAAAGCGGCCTGATCCCCCAGCTGGAGGCGGAGGAGGCCCAGCTCCAGCAGACCCTCACCCAGACCGCCTCCCTGCGCCAGGATCTGGCCCAGCTCCAGGCCCGGGCCGCCGGCCTGCGCCAGCAGAAGGCCCATTGGGAGAGCCGGCTGTCCATGGAAAACGACAAATTCCAGACCATCAGCCAGCGGCGCTACGCAGAGGCCGCCGCAGAGCTGGACGCAGCGGAACTCCAGTTACAGACCCTCCTGGCCCGCCAGCAGGCCGACGCCCCCCAGACAGAGCCGGACCCCGACGAGCTGGAGGAGGAGATTCAAGACACCCTGGACGATCTGGCCAGCCGGCGGCGGCTTATGACAGGCTTTGTGACCCTCATCGTGCTGCTGACCCTCTGCGGGGTGGTGCTGTTCGCAGCGCCCCATGTGCCCCAGTTCCCCCTCCAGCTCCCGGAGATTCCCCTCCTGTTTCTGGCCCCTGTGGTGGGGGTACTCTGGCTGCTGGTGCTGCTGTTCACCTTGATTAAGTCCGCCTGTGACCGGCGGGACACCAAGGCCCTGGACGAGCTTCGCGCCCTGCTGGAGACCCGCCAGCAGGAGGACAGCCACCTGGCCCAGGACCTGCGGGAGGCCCAAATCCGCCGGGAGCACGCCCAAAAATACTTCGAGGCTGTCAGCCAGCAGAGCGGCAGCGGCCCCTATCTCCCCCCGGAGGCGGAGGCCTGCCGGGCCTCCCTGCACCAGGCAGAGCAGGAGATCGCCCAGATCCAAGGTCAGCTCACCGCCCTGGGGGACCCGGTCCTGGTGGATGCCCGGCTGGACGAGATTCAGGAGGCCTCCGCCCGGCTGCAGGGGGATTACGACGCCATTGAGGTGGCCATGGAGGCCCTAAAGGAGGCCGACGATCAGCTCCACGCCCGGTTCTCCCCCCAGCTGAGCCAGACAGCCGCCGGATACTTCCAGCAGCTGACCCAGGGAAGGTTCTCTCAGGTGGCCCTGGACCGCAGTTTCAACGTCACCGTCCGGGAGACCGGCGCCCTGGCCGACCGCCCCCTGGCGCTCCTGAGCCAAGGCACCGCCGACCAGCTCTACCTGGCCCTCCGTCTGGCGGTGGCGGACCTGGTCCTCCCCTCTCCCCAGGCCTGTCCGCTTATCCTGGACGACGCGCTGCTGTCCTTTGACGATGACCGTCTGGCGGTGGTCCTGCACCTGCTCACAGAGCTGGCCGAGGACCGTCAGATCCTGCTGTTCACCTGCCAGCACCGGGAATTCTTCATGCTGGAGGACCGGCCGGAGATCACCACGGTGACACTGCCTGACTTTTAACGGGCATCCTGGACGGTGGGTTCCGGCGGCGGCAATCTATGGTTGCCATCCCGGAAAAAGAAGCGTATAATAGAGGACTGACCCTGAAATTGTTCCGTTCCAAAAGGAGGTTCCCATAATGTCCCAATCCCATCTCCCGCCGGAGGAGCCCCACCTGTCTTCCGAGGCGCCGCCCCAGGAGGGACCGGCCGCATCCCAGAACCCCGCGCCCCCCGCGGAGGATACGGCCGCCCAGAAGGCGGGCAAAGAGAAGAAGCCGGGGGCTTTCGGCGCCGACCTCTACGGCTGGCTCCAGGCCCTCACCTTTGCCCTGGCCTTTATCTTGATCTTCTTCACCTTCTTCGGCCGCGTGATCGGCGTGGACGGCCACTCCATGGACCCCACCCTCAACGACCGGGACATGCTCTTTCTCCAGTGCATCGCCTATGAGCCCAAGCAGGGGGATGTGGTGGTCCTGCACAAGGACTTTGGAGACGTTGAAACCCCCATTGTCAAGCGGGTGATCGCCGTGGGCGGCCAGACGGTGGAAATCGACTATGACACCGGCACAGTCTACGTGGACGGTCAGCCCCTGGAGGAGGACTACATCATGGAGCCCATGGTCCGCCCGGAGAGCCCCTACCTGCAGGGGACCTACTGGGAGGTGCCCGAGGGGTCTGTCTTCGTCATGGGGGACAACCGCAATAACTCCTCCGACAGCCGGGACAGCCGCCTGGGCCCGGTGGACACCCGGTATGTGCTGGGGCGGGCCATCTGCACGGTTCTCCCCTTCCAGCACATCGGCCTGGTGGAATAAGGAGGTGAGACCGTGCGACTGGACAAATGGCTGAAGGTCTCCCGCCTGATTAAGCGCCGCACTGTGGCCAACGAGGCCTGTGACAACGAGCGCATCTCCGCCAATGGCCGGGTGGTGAAGGCCTCCTATGAGGTCAAGGTGGGGGATCAGCTGGAGATCCGCTTCGGCGCCCGGACGGTGCGGCTGGAGGTTCTCTCCGTCACCGAGCCCAAGGGCAAGGAGAATGCCGTGCTCCTCTACAAAGAACTTTGATTTTCAGCGGATGGGTTCCTGTGAGACCAGGAACCCATCCGGTTTCTTTTCCTGCCAGCGCCAAAAACCCCGCCCTGGAACATGGCTCCAGGGCGGGGTTGTCTTGTGGGTGGGGATTATTGATCCACCGCGTCCTTCAGGGCTTTCCCGGCCTTAAAGACGGGCACCTTGGTGGCGGGGATGGGGATGTCCTCCCCGGTCTTGGGGTTGCGGCCCATCCGCTCGGCGCGGACCTTGGTCTCGAAGGCGCCGAAGCCAACGATCTGGACCTTTTCCTCCTCTGTCAGCGCCTTGGTGATCAGGTTGATGGCGGCGTTCAGGCCGAGCTCCACATTCTTCCGGGAGAAGCCGGTCTCCTCCGCGATGCGCAGGATCAGTTCAGTCTTGTTCATGGTGATTACCCTTTCTCTCTTCGTTTTCCGGGTGTTTCTCCCGGTTCCACAGCGCCATCAGCTGGGACACATCCAACTCCCTCATGTCCCTGCCCTGGGCTGTGACCGCCGCCTCCACCCCGGCAAACCGGCGAATGAATTTCTCGCAGGTCCCGGCCAGGGCGTCCTCGGCATCTATTTGAAAGAACCGGGCAATCTTCACTGCGGCAAACAGCAGGTCGCCCAGCTCTTCCTCCACGTTGCTGTGGTCCGCCACCGCGGTCTGGAGCTCCTCCAGCTCCTCGGTGAGCTTGTCCATGGCGGCCTGGACATTGGGCCATTCAAAGCCCGCTTTCTCCGCCTTGGCCTGGATTTTCTCCGCCCGCCACAGGCCGGGCAGGCTCTTGGCCACGCTCTGGAGGGTGGCTGTGTAGGTGGTCTGCCCCTTCTCCTGGCGTTTGAGCTCCTCCCAGCTGTCCGGGGTGGCCGCCGCGCCGCCAAAGACGTGGGGATGCCGGAAAATCAGCTTTTTGCAGATGCCGTCGGCCACGTCGTCCAGGGTAAACCGGCCGGCATCCTCCTCTATGGAGGCATGAAACAGGACCTGGAGCAGGACATCCCCCAGCTCCTCCTTCAGATGGGCGGGGTTTTTCTCGTCGATGGCCTCGGCCACCTCATAGGCCTCCTCCAGGAAGTTGCGCCGGATGCTCTCATGGGTCTGCGCCCCGTCCCAGGGGCATCCCCCTGGGGCGCGGAGCAGGTGGACAATCCGGCGCAGGTCCTCCACCGTATAGGCCGTCTTCTCTTCAAAATTGATCATAATTTATCATATCATTCCCGTAATCTCAAGTCTTTATGGGATATTTTGCAGGCTTCTTCCAAAAATTTTTTCCACTCAGCGAATCCGCAGCAGTTTCGCAATCTTATCCCCCTTGGGCATCAGGGAGAGGTCATCCCGGGAGACGATCCGCAGCACCAGAACCAGAATGCCGTAGACCACGCAGCCGATCACAATGGACCCCGCCACGGACAGGGTGTTGCCCAAGTGGGCGGCCAGCAGGCCATAGCTGGCCCACACGGCAGCCCCCATCACCCCGGCGGCAATGGCGGGCTTCACAAAGACCCGCAGGTACTTGGGCGGGTGGGGGGTAACCTTTTTAATGGCCACCAGCTCCATCACCGACACCAGCGCGAAACACACCAGGGTCCCCATGGGCGCTCCCTTGATGCCCACCGAGGGAATCTGCACCAGGACAAAGTTCACCGCCAGCTTGGTGGCGCTGCCAATGGCGATAAACCAGATAGGCAGGGCCGCCCGGCCGTTGGCCTGGAGGATGGCGTTGCACAGCAGCATCATGCACACAAAGGCCGAGGCAATGCCCAGCACCAGCAGGCAGTGGCTGGCCACCTCCTGGTTGGTCTCTGGATAGAGCATCTGGATGATGGGGCCGGAGAGCACCGCCAGGCCCACGCCGGCCGGCAGGGCCAGCAGGGCGCCCACCCGCAGGGCGGACTCGGCAATCTTCCCCGCCCCCAGCTTATCCTTCCGGGTCAAGGCCGCGGAGACTGCGGGGACAATGCAGGCAGTCAGAGAGACCATGAAGGCCGAGGGCAGATTGTAGATGGTGATGGCCTTCTGGTAGCAGCCGTACAGACTCACCGCCAGCTGCTCTGTATAGCCCAGGGCGCTCTGGAGCAGGTTCTGCACCTGGACCGTGTCCAGGTAGGTGGTGATGGGCACCACGGAGGAGCTCAGGGTGATGGGAATGGCGATGGCCGCCAGGGTCTTGAGAATCTGCCCGGCGCGCTCAGGCTTGTCGTCGGTGGGCGCCAGCCCCCGGCCGCTGTTGCGGCGGTGGTGGCGGATCATCAGGTAGACCAGGGAGACAAAGCCGCTGGCCGTGAC
>NZ_QQRQ01000041.1 GCF_003425665.1 Evtepia gabavorous | reverse complement strand
CGCCGCACTGCGGCAGGGGCCGTTTTTTACCAATGGGAGGTCTGGACGATGAAAAAATGGATGCTTCTCCTTCTGGCCGGCCTGGGCGTTGCCTTGGCGGGGTTCTACTTTGCCGGAGGTTTGTTTGTGGGGCTGCTCGGCAGCGGCGAGGCAGGGGTTGATCTGACGGTTGGCCTGCTGCTTTTCCTCTGTATCCTCGTGACGGTCTGCACCGGCCTTATACTGTCAAAATTAGACGCCTTGAAAAAGCAGTTGGGCCAGAGAGACCCTGTGGGGGACGCTTCTGACCAGGGCCAAGAGCTGGCCCGGGAGGAATGAACGGCGGTTCCACAGCAACATCCCAAAGCCCCTGCCGGGTTCCAAGGAACCGCGGCAGGGGCTTTTTTAGTGCATGGGACCCAGGAGGGGTCATTTACGCAGACCAAAGCTCTCCATCCAATCCAATGGGAAATACGCATCGCCCTCCGAGGCGGGCTCTGTGTAGTGATGGTCGATCCCGTTTTGGGAAAGGAGAAGGCAAACCGAGGTCCCGTCGGTCAGGTGGAGGTCCGCAAAGAAGTAGAAGCCTCCGGCAGGCCGGGGATTTTCCTGGACGGTGTACGTGAAGGCGTTTACCTTCTCTAAAAACCGCTGGATCTCCGCCGGGTCTGTTATCATTGCCTGGAGGCCGCTGCCCTGCTGAAGACGGATGGAGCGCACGTCCTCCGGAGAGAAGCGGTACAGCTGGGCCGGGTTTCCCTCCACCAGGCAGTCATACTGACGCAGAAGGTGGATCATTTCGCCCCGGGTGATGGGGCCTTGCGGCAATAGCTCCCGCGCGTCTCCCTCCTGGCGGAAACCGGACAGGAAAAGGTCTCCCACCGCCCAGGCCATGGCGTCTTGGGCAAAGGCGCTGACCGACTGGGCATCGGCAAAATCCGCCAGGGTGGTGACATTGTTTTCCCCCACCTGTTCCGGCACGCCGTGGCGGTCCACTAAGAGGCGATACAGGGTCGCGGCGAATTCCTCTCGGGTCATGGGGTCCCCGGGGCGGAACGCGGTTTCCGTTTTCCCCGTGATGAGACCGGCCTGAACACACCAGGCAACACCGTCGGCATAGTAGGCGTCTGCGGGGACATCGGCAAAGCCGGAGGTACCCTCCACCGCCGGAGAACCGGCGTAACGGTACAGCACGGTCACCGCCATGGCCCGGGTGGCGGTATCATCGGGGGAGAGGGTGGTGGAAGAGGTCCCTGTAAGAATCCCTGCTTCCTGGGCCCAGGTCATCTGACACTCGGCCCAGTGGCCGTGGATGTCTGCAAAGGGGGCGTCTGCTGCTGCATACGCCGGGGCGCAGAGAGACAGCAGAAGCAGCAGGCAGAGGGGCAGGACGAACCGTTTTTTCCGTCGTTTCATGGTGTTGGCTCCTTTCTGCTCTTTGGAATCTATGTTTATAGTGTACAAGAAAAAAGCGGAAGGATCAATATGGATTGGATAAAAATTATGGAAGCAACCCCCTCCTGCGCATTAAAAGCGCAGGAGGGGGTGTCTTATGCGTTTGGATTGGAGACTTGGAATTACGCCAGATTCTTTTGGGAAGAAGAAGTCTCGACAAATTCCTCTTTGTCTATGTCCAACTGATAAAAATGGGGGTTAGAAGCATCAGCATATTGGACAACGAAGGTCCAGTCTTCTGGCGTAAATAGATCGTGCCACGTCCCAGGACGCTGAATAGAAATCAGAAGAGAATCTTCCTTCAATTGCCGCTTGATTTGCTCTGTGAGATTGGTTTCCATATAGGATAAAGCAGGTGGATTGATCGCCAGGAAGAAATACGCGGCAAAGCCCAGACAGGCAACCAGAGCGATCAGGATTCCCGCAACGGTTTTTTTCATGTGAGAAGGTCATCCTCCTTTCCATGCGTTGGGTTTTGTTGGAATAGATCCATAGATTTGGCAACTCGAACAAAAATCTTATCTATTTCAGATGATAGTTGATGAATATTGGAAAGTCAATACGTGGTTTTCGAAAATGGCACAATGCAATGATCTTGCTGTCATTTCCCCGCGCGGGTCCGCATAGGATGGAGGGACAACCCACAAAAGGAGGATGCGGGCCATGACCTTGGATCAGGGGAAGGTGGGACAAGTTTACACGGTGACCCGGGTGGGCGGGCAGGGGGCGGCCCGACGGCGGCTGTTGGACTTTGGCGTTCTGCCGGGAACGGTGGTGGAGATCATCCGGGCGGCGCCTTTGGGGGACCCGGTGGAGCTTCGGCTGCGGGGGTATACCTTGACCCTCCGGCGGGCTGACGGCGCTCAGGTGACGGTGGAGCCCGGCCGGCAGCTCCGGCGGGAGGAGGGGAGGGACTGGATATGGTGACCATTGCCTTGGCCGGCAACCCCAACGCCGGCAAGACCACCCTTTTTAACGCCCTCACCGGGGACAACCAGTTTGTGGGCAACTGGCCCGGGGTGACGGTGGAGCGGCGGGAGGGAGGCTGGCGGGAGGACCCGTCCGTCCGGTTTGTGGACCTGCCTGGGGTGTACTCCCTCTCTCCCGACACCCCGGAGGAGGTGGTGACCCGGCGGTTTCTGGTGGAACAGCGCCCCGATGCCCTGCTGAACCTGGTGGACGGGACCAACCTGGAGCGCAACCTCTACCTCACCACCCAGCTGCTGGAGCTGGGGATTCCCATGGTGGTGGCGGTAAACCGGGCGGACCTGCTGGAGCGGCGGGGCCAGAAACTGAACCGGGACCTGCTGTCCCGGCGGCTGGGGTGCCCGGTGGTGGTTCTCTCCGCTGCCCGGGGCACCGGCGTGGCGGAGGCCGCCCAGGCGGCGGCAGCGGCGGCCCGGCGTGGGGAACCGGTCAAACCGGCGCCGTTGTTTCCGCCCCGCGCCCGCCGGGCACTGGAGGATGTGGAGATTCTGGCATCGGATCACCTGCCCGCCGCGGGACGGGCCTGGTACCTGGTCAAGCTCTTTGAGGGGGACCAGGCGGTGGACCAAGCCCTGGGGGTGGGACTGGCGCTGCGCCAGCGGCTGGAGGTGGTGATTGCCGCCTGTGAGAGGGACCTGGAGGACGACCGGGAGGAGATCATTGCCGCCGGCCGGTATGCCTTTGCGGGCACGCTGGCCCGGCGCTGTCTGACCCGGGGGCAGGGGGGCCAATCCCTGTCCCAGCGTCTGGACAGGCTGTTGCTCCACCGGGTTTTGGCCCTGCCGCTGCTGGCGGTCATTCTGCTGGGGATGTTCTGGGTCTCCATCTGCCTGGTGGGGGGCTGGGCGGAGGGGGCCAGCCAGACGCTGTGGCAGGGGTCCTGGACCTTTTTGGGCCGGGAGCATCTGGGGGTGGTGCCGCTGCTGGCCTACGGCCTGGAAAAGCTCTCCTGCGCCCCCTGGCTCACGGCGCTGCTGGTGGACGGGGTGGCGGCTGGGGTGGGGGCAGTGTTGGTCTTTCTGCCCCAGCTGGCAACGCTGTTCCTGTGTCTGACCTTTCTGGAGGGATGCGGCTACCTCTCCCGGGGGGCCTATCTGCTGGACAGGGGGGTGCGGCGGTTTGGCCTGTCGGGGAAATCGGTGGTGCCCTATGTGCTCTCCTGCGGCTGCGGGGTGCCGGGCATCCTGGCCTGCCGGACCATCCGCCGGACCAGCTGCCGGCGGCTGACCGCCATGACCGCCACCTTTCTGCCCTGTGGGGCCAAACTGCCGGTGATCGCCCTGGTGGCCGGGACCGTGATTCCCGGGGGCTGGTGGGTGGCGCCCCTGGCCTATCTGGTGGGGGTGGCGGCGGCGCTGCTGTCCAGCTGGCTGCTGTCCGGCAGCCCGTGGTTTCCTCGGGAGGACGTGCCCTTTTGGATGGAGCTGCCCGATTACCGTCTCCCGCCTCTGGGGGAGCTGCTGCGGGGGACTGGCCAGCGGCTGGGGGCCTTTTTGCGAAAGGCGGGGAGCCTTTTGCTGCTGGCCTCGGTGGCGGTGTGGTTTGCCGCCAGCTTCGGCTGGGAGCAGGGCGGGTTTGGTGAGCTGTCCAGCGGGGCGTTGTCTGGCAGCCTGCTGGCCGGGGTGGGGCGGTATCTGGCCCCACTGTTTGCCCCCTTGGGATGGGGGGACTGGCGGCTGGTGGTGGCCGCGTGCAGCGGGCTGCTGGCCAAGGAGAGCATTGTGAGCACCTTGGGGGTTCTCTGCCCCGGGGGATTGGCCGGGCTGTCCCTCACGGTGCCTGCGGCCCTGTCGTTTCTGCTGTTCAATCTCCTCTGCGCCCCCTGCCTGGCGGCCCTGGCCGCCCTGCGCCAGGAGATGGCCTCCCCCCGGCATTTTTGGTTCGCGGTGGCCTATCAGACCGCGTTGGCCTGGCTGACCGCCTTTGGGGTCTATCAGGTGGGAACGCTGCTCCTCCGGCTATAACCCCTTCCCAGGGGGAGGGCAGGGTGTGCCACGGAAAAGAGGAAAAACAGCACCAGCGCCCACGACAAAAGGGGGCGCTGGTGCTGTTTACAGAAAGGACAAGGTTTCGTTCAGGGCCTGGCACCGGGACAGGAGAGCGGGGGTGTCCGATGCGATTGTTTCCAAGTCCTCGGACCGGCCGGCCATCTCCAGGGCTTCAGCCTGGTCTCCCAGGTCCATGGCGCCAATCCACCGGGCGGCGCTTTTCAGGCTGTGGACCTCGATGACGTAGTCCTCCCAACGGCCCTCGTCCCAGGCCTGGCGGATGCGCCGGAGGCGGCCGGGGATCTGCTCCCGGAAGAGGAAGAGGGTTTTCCGATAGACCTGGCCGGTGCCGCAGTAGGACATGCCCCGGGCCACGTCGATGTCCGGCAGGTCCCGCAGGTCCTCGGGGATGGGCTCGGCCACCAGGGCGCCCAGGGGGAGGGCGGGGGCCTTCTGCTTGTCCTCTGGAACCCAGGCCCGGAGCACATCGTCCAATTTGTCCAGCTCCACCGGCTTGGAGATGTAGTCGTTGAAGCCGCTCTGGAGGAATTCCTCCCGGACCCCTTTCATGGCGTTGGCGGTGAGGGCGATGATGGGGACCACGGCGAAGTAGGGGTCTTTCCGGCCCATGTCCCGGATGCGCTGGGTAGTCTCCACCCCGTCCATCTCCGGCATCATGTGGTCCATGAGGACCAGGTCGGGCCACACCTGGGTCATCTGGCGCAGGGCCTCCTGCCCCGAGCGGGCGGTGTAGACCTCCATCTCGTAGGGGGCCAGCAGGCCCTGGCAGACCTTCAGGTTCAGGGGCTGGTCATCCACCACCAGGACCACGGCCTCGGGGGCGGTGAAGGAGTTGCGGTTCTGGTTGTTCTCCCGCTGTTCTCCCTCCCGGTAGGGGCCACAGGGGGTAGGGTCGATGACCTTCTGGGGCAGGCGGACCCAGAAGTTGCTGCCCACGCCGTAGGTGCTCTCCACCCCCAGCTGGCCGTGCATCAGCTCTGTCAGCTGCTGGCAGATGGGCAGGCCCAGGCCGGTGCCCTCAATGTGCCGGTTGGCTTTGCGGTCCAGCCGGCCATAGCTTTGGAAGATATAGGGCAGGTCCTCCTGGCGGATGCCCACGCCGGTGTCCTCCATGTGGATGACCAGGCTGCCGTCCTCTCCCTGGGGTTCCCAGGTGACGGTGAGGGTGATGGTGCCCTCCCGGGTGTATTTGATGGCATTGCTGCCCAGATTCATGATGATGTGGCTGATGTTCACGTCGTCCCCGTAAAGGGTGGCCGGAATGGTCTCGTCCACCTGGGCCCGGAAGGTCAGTTTTTTCTCCTGGGCCCGCATCCGCAGGATGGTGATGGTGTCGTGGAGGGTGGAGAGCACATGGTAGGTCTCTGGGGTGATCTCCATTTTCCCCGCCTCGATTTTGGACAGGTCCAGAATGCTGTTGATGTTCTCCAGCAGGATGCGGCCGCTGCCCCGGATGTCCCGGAAGCAGTTGTCTTTCTCCTCCGCCGCCTCCTCCCGCAGCCCCAGCTCCGACATGCCCAGAATGGCGTTGAGGGGGGTGCGGATGTCATGGCTCATGTTGGCCAAAAATTGGCTCTTGGCCTGGCTGGCGGCCTCGGCGGCCTGGGCGGTGATCCGGGCCTTCTCCTCCTCCTGCCGGAGGTTGACGGTGGCGGTGTCGTCCTCGAACACCCACAGGGTTTTTTGCTGTTCTTGGCTGTAACCGGGCATGGCGAAGACCCGCAGCCGGAGCCAGGTGTCGTTCTTCTTCCGGTAGAGCAGCTCCACCTGGTGCTTTTCCGCCAGATGCCGGCGAATGTTATCGTAGTTGGTGACCTCCCGGAAGGCGGGGACATAGGCGGGGTCCATCAGCTCCTGACAGTACAGGTCCAGGGCCCTGCTCTGGCAATGGTCTGTCCGGCTGAGCAGGTCGGCGTAATACCGGGGGACCTTGATGCTGCGGGTCTGGTCCGCGGCCAGGTCCACCACGTAGATGCCCTGGTAGTACTCCGAGATCACGTGGACAAAGTCCAGCTCCTCCTCGGATTCCACCAGCTTTTTGGCCTGGAGGAAGAGGATGTGCTCCTTCTCCTCCAGCTGCCGTTTCTCCTCCAGCTGCCGCATCTTGGCCTGGGTGACCTGTCGGATAAAGACATTGCACTTGGCCTGGCGGGTGCCGGGGTCCCGGAAGTAGTAGAGCTCGGCGGCGTGCCACTCATAGCCCGGGGCCCGGTCCACCTTTACCCGGTACTCCTGAAGGGCCGGGGGACGGCCCGCCAGGAAGGTGGACAGCAGGGCCGAGCGTTCCATGGACTGGCAGTACTGCTCCCAGTCCCGGGGATGGATGGTGGGGCCGATGTAGTCTCGGATAAACACGCTGTACGGAGCGTGCGCCCCGGCCCGCTGAAGCAGGTCCTGGTAGGTCTGGGTTCCCCAGAGCAGCCGCCAGGTGTCCTCCTCCAGGGCGATTTCCAGCCCGGCCATGGTGCTGTCCATCATCCGGGTGAGGAGCTTGGAGGCCTCCTCCCGGCGGTGGCGCTCCTTGACCTTCTGGGTCACGTCCCGGATGGTGCCGATGGCGGTGGTCTCCTCATTGTCGGGCAGGGGCTCCATCCGCAGCTGAATCCAGGTTTCCTCCTGGTCCATGGTCTGGAACTCCACTTCGCTGTCCTGGCCCAGGGCGGCCTGCTCCAGGGCGGCCAGGAAGGGGGCCTCCCACTGGGCGGAGCAGTTGAGGTAGGACAGCAGGCGGCGAGGGGTTTCCAGGGTGGTTTTCAGCTGCCCGCCCTGGCCCTTGCCCGGGGAGAGAACCCGGATCATCCCGTCGGGGAGCAGCTCAAACAGACGCACATCCCCCCCGGGAAGGGCGGCGTTCATCAGGAAGTTGCTCCGGGCTACCTCCTGGTCCAGCTTGTCCCGGTCGCTGCGGTTGCGGATGAGCTGATACAGCAGCACCGCCACCGCGGACAGGGCGTAGATGAGGACCAGCAGGTTGTATTCAATTTCCAGCTGCAGCACCACCGTCAGGCCCACAAAGCTGACCCCTAAGATCATCAGGTTTCGCAGCAGGCCCATGGTGCGTTTTTGCAGTTTTCTGCCCGGTTTTTTCATGGGGCGGTCCCCCCTCTCTCAGAGTTCCGGCGTGAAAACAGCCCGCCGGGGGCCGGGAGGCCCCGTGCCGGCGGACTGTCGTGGCGTTTTGTGGCAGGTTATCGGGCCGACACCAGTTTTTTCAGGCCCCGTCCCAGCCCCTCCACGGTGAGCTGGTACATGTCCACGGTGTTGCGGATCATCTCAATGGTCTGGTAGCCGTAGTCATACTCCCACATGGCCTCGGGGATGGGGTTGAACCACACCATTTTTTCAAAGCGGCTGTGGAAGCGGTTGAGCCAGGTCAGGCCGGTCTCGGCGTTGTAGCGGTTGTAGTAGGAGCTGCCCCCCACCCAGGTCAGCTCCGAGGGGGCCATGGAGGCATCTCCCACCACGATGACCTTGTAGTCCCGGCTGAGGTTGTTGATGACCCACTGGGTCTGCACCGACTCCCCATACACGCACCGGGGACCGGTGTAGAGCTCAGAGTACCAGCAGTTGTGGAAGTAGAAGATTTTCAGGTCCTTAAAGTTGTTGGCCCGGTTCACCGCCTGGAAGAGCTGGCTGCACAGACGGGCATAGGGGGTCATGGACCCGCCGGAGTCGAAGAGGACCATGACTTTAATGTCATTGGTCCGGGGCCGGTCAAACTCCAGCTGGAGATAGCCGGCGTTGTTGCAGGTCTCGTCGATGGTCCGGTCCAGGTTGAGCACGTCCATGGGCCCGTCCTGGCGGGTGGTCATCTGGCGCAAGCGGCGGAAGGCCAGCTGGAAGGACCGCTGGTCCAGCACGTTGTCCTCTCGGAAGTCCCGGAAGTCCCGCTCCCCGGCCACCTGGAGGGCGTGGCGGTGCTGGCTCTTGCCCCCCACCCGAATGCCGGTGGCGGCGTAGCCTGAGTGGCCCATGGTGGAGGTACCCCCGGTGCCCACCCAGTACTGGCCGCCGTCGTGGCGCTCGTGCTGCTCCTGAAGGCGCTCCTCCAGCATCTGGCGGAGCTTTTCCAGGTCGTAGGTGGTGCGGGCGTCCACCTCGTCCTTGTCGTATTTCTTCATGTTCTTGGGGTCATGGAGCCAGTCCATGAGCTCCTGGGGGATGTCCTCGATATGCTGAATCCGGTCGAAATAGTCCAGGAAAACCTCGTCGAACTTGTCAAAGTCGGCCTCGGTTTTGATGAGGATGGCCCGGCTGAGATAGTAGAACTCCAGCAGACTGTTCCGGCACAGCCCCTTCTCCAAGGCGTCCATCAAGGACAGCCATTCGTTCATGGACACGTTCAGCCCCCGTGCGCGCATGAGGTAAAATAAATCAATAAACACAGTGGCCTCCTTTTATGAAACTTGGCGGACAGGTCCGGGGCGCTTTACCAGCGGTATCCGTTTCTGACGCGGTTTTTGGCGTTTTTTACCGCGGTGAGGTCCTCGTTCTTTTTCAGGAGGATGCCGGCGTAGGGCAGCTCGTTTTCGATCTTGTCCGGGTCCACCCCGCCCAGGCGGAGGGCCTGGAGCCAGTCCAGCAGCTCCGAAGTGGAGGGCTTTTTGGCCACGGTGGGCAGGTCGCGGATCTGATAGAATGCCTTCATGGCCATCTCCAGCAGGTGGTCCTCAATGTTGTTGTAGTGGGCGTGGACGATGTCGGCCATCATGTCCTGGCTGGGGAAGGCGATATAGTGGAAGATGCACCGGCGCAGGAAGGCGTCGGGCAGCTCTTTCTCCGCGTTGGAGGTGATGATGACGATGGGGCGCTGCTTGGCGGCGATGGTCTCTTTGGTCTCGGGGATGTAGAACTCCATCTTGTCCAGCTCCCACAGCAGGTCGTTGGGGAACTCCAGGTCGGCCTTGTCGATCTCGTCGATGAGGAGGATGACCTGCTCGTCGGCGGAGAAGGCCTCCCCCAGCTTGCCCAGCTTAATATACTTCTTGATGTCATCCACCCCTTCGCCGCCGAACTGGCTGTCGTAGAGCCGCTGGACGGTGTCATAGACATACAGGCCGTCCTGGGCCTTGGTGGTGGACTTGATGTTCCAAATGATGAGCTTTTTGCCCAGGGCCTCGGCGATGGCGTCGGCCAGCATGGTTTTGCCGGTGCCGGGTTCCCCCTTGATGAGCAGGGGCTTTTGCAGGGCGATGGAAATGTTTACAATCCGCAGCAGGTCCTCCGAGACCACGTACTTGCTGCTTCCCTTGAATTCGTTCATGGCGCTGTCTTCCTTTCCTTTGTCAATTGGGTATGGTTTATGACAAAAAGTCATAGAGGGAGCGATACATATAATCCTTTTTATTTTACCACGAAAAGCAACAAAAGTCATGGGATTTTCCCTGACCGCTCCGCCAATTTTGCCTGCCGCGGCCGAAGGTTTTTTGTCAGATGGGGAAAACACCGTTTAAGCGATGAGGTGCTTTCCCAGCCACACCCCGGCCAGGCAGAGGGTCACGCTGAGGAGTACGTACCCGCCGAAGAGCACCGGCCGGCCGTCCTCCAGCAGGACCAGGGATTCCAGGGAGAACGTGGAAAAGGTGGTAAAGCCGCCGCACACCCCCACCCGCAGAAAGAGCAGCAGTGTGGGGGAGAGGTTGGCCCAGCGCTGGCCGGCTCCCACCACCAGGCCGATGAGGATGGCGCCCAGCAGGGTGGGCAGGGGAAAGGCGCCCCGCTGGAGCACGGGGAGCAGGCTCATGCCGTACCGGCACACCGCCCCCAGCGCGCCGCCGGCGCCCACGGCAAGACAGTTGCAGAACAAAGGCGATCCCTCCCGGTGGCCTGTCTGGGGGGACAGGCGGTTGTTGTCACCTCAGTATACCATATCCCGGGGGAGGGGGGAAGGGGGAGTTCCCGGCGCTGTTGGAGCGGGTGGGGGAGTTGGCTCTCCCGGGCG
>NZ_QQRQ01000040.1 GCF_003425665.1 Evtepia gabavorous | reverse complement strand
ACGGTCCGCCCCAACAGGGCGTTCACCGCCGGTCGGAGGACCTCCTCACAGGAGACCAGTTCCGCTGCCACCGCCAGATATCCCGGCTCCCTCTCAAGGCCCTCCTCCCGCAGGACAGCGGGCCGGAGGGCGGTCAGAGGCAGACAGGTGACCCGGCCGCCCTCCCGCTGTTTCACCAGCCGGAGAACCGCCTTGCCCGCCTGCTCATCCTCTACCAGCAGGTTCTGCATGGCCCCGCCCAAGGCAGTCTCCAGGGCCACGGTATCCCGGGGTGAGACACGAAAGAGCTCACCCACCGGGCCGAAGACCCCCCGGAGATTCCCCCGGCGGACCTCCTCCATGGCGGTTTTGACCCCTTTTCCATAGCCCTCATAGTGCTGGGCCATCTCCTCCAGGAGCTTGGCCCGGGAGCCCAAGGTGTGCTCCTGCATCCGCAGGGCCATCCATGCCTCCTCCGCCTCCCGTTCCCGGCGCCGGCACTCTGCCAGTTCCTCCCGGTCCCGGCGAAGGGCCGCCTGCCAAGCCGAGTCTGCCTGGCGAAGCTGTTCCCGGGTATCCTCCAAGTCCTTCCGCACCGCCTCCATCCGCGTTTGCAGGGCGTCCTCCTGCGCCCGCAGCTGGGTCAGCTGGGCCTGCTGACGGGCCAGGTCGGCCTCCAGGGCCTGCCGGCGGCTCTGCTGCTGCGCCAGGTCTGCCTGGGTCCGCTGGGCCCCGGCTTCATTGGCCCGCACCCGGTCCCGGAGAAGTTCCACCCGCTGACGGTTGTCCCGGAGCTGGGCTTCGTTGTCCTGGAACTGGGCCCGTAGTGCTTCCGCCTGGGCCTGCTGGTCCCGCAGCTGCTGCAAAAGGGTCTCCCCCTTGGCATAGAGCTGATCGGCCTGGACAGAGCAGCTCTCCAGCTCCTGCCGGGCCGTGGCCAAATCCTTTTCCAGGGCCGCACTCTTGGCACGCTGCTGGTCCAGCTGGTCCATCCAAAGGGAGATTTCCAGCACCCGCAGCTCCTCCCGCAGGGCCAAGTAGGTCTGGGCCTGTTCCGCCTGGGCCTGCAGGGGGGTGCGCTGGAGCTCCAATTCCTCCAGTTTGTCCCCAATCCGCAGCAGGTTCTCCTGGGTGCGCTCCAATTTGCGCTGGGTCTCCTCCTTTTGGTGGCGGCAATGGGAGATCCCCGCCGCCTCCTCGAAGATTTCCCGCCGCTGGGTGCTTTTGGCCGAGAGAATCTCATCAATTTTTCCCTGCCCAATGAGGGCATACCCCTCCTGGCCCAGCCCCGTGTCCATGAAAAGTTCATTGACATCCCGCAAGCGGACAGCAGTTCCATTGATGGCGTATTCACTTTCTCCGGACCGATAGTACCGGCGGGTCACCGCCACCTCCTGCCCACCGTCGGGCAGCAGGTCCTGGCACTGCTCCAAGGTGAGGGTCACCTGGGCAAAGCCCTGACGCCTGCGGTCCTGGGCGCCGCCGAAGATCACATCCTCCATCTTACCTCCCCGCAGGGACCGGGCGGACTGCTCCCCCAGCACCCAGCGGATGGCATCGGACAAATTGGACTTGCCGCTGCCGTTGGGCCCCACGATCGCCGTGATGGGATGGGGAAAGGAGAGGAGGGTTTTGTCCGGAAAGGATTTGAACCCTTGCAGTTCCAAGGATTTCAGCCGCAAGGTACTCTCCTCCTTTATAAAATAGCATGATTCATTTTATTATAGCAACTCCCCACGGGTTTTGCAACGGAAAATCTGCTTCCTCCCGGCCCAAGCGGCCGGCAGATTGCAGCGGGTCCATGAAATAATTCGTCGGAATATGCAAAGGGAGCGCCATCCCAACCAGAATGGCTCTCCCTTTTTCTCTTGTTTACGCCATTTTCCCCATGCTTTCCGCCTCACGCGCTCCCTTTCTCAAGGTTCCCTCTCCTCCAGGTTCCGCTCCAGTCTGTGCTGTCCTCTCCTATGGCACCAGCAGAGCAGAAACAGCGCAGCAGAGATCAAAACCAAGGATGAGAGAAAGCTGATGGCCACAGCTGCCAGGAAATGCGGGTCTAAAAGGCCGGTATACTGGGCCCCGTAGTCGGCATAATTTTGGAGCCCGTTTCCCGCAGCCACCACCAGGCTCAACGCAAGGGCCGCCAGGGCCATCCAGCGTCTGCCGCGCCGCGAATCATCCACCAAAGGGTTTCCCAGAAACACGCCGCGTATAATATAAGAATACAAAAAGTCAAACATATATTGCATATAGAACTTTTTACCTTCCATTTTATACTTTTCCAGAGAAAACATTCCTGTCCGCCCGCCCACACTGCTCCAGCGTGGCGCGCTGTGGAACGGGGACTCCCCTTGCAGGCTGCGCCGCAGTATGGTATCATGCAGGCAGGCCCGGCCTGCCCGCTGGTCAGGCTGGAAACGCTCTGTCAATGGAGGCTCTGCCATGGACCTGCTCAACCTGCTTCTCTCCCGCCGGAGCATCCGGCGGTACACCGAATCCCCCATTCCTCAAAGGGCTCTGGAGACCATTTTGGCCGCAGGGCTCCTCTCCCCCTCCAGCCGGGGCCGCCGGCCCTGGGAGTTTGTTGTGGTTCAGAATCCCAAAACGCTGGAAGCCCTGTCTCATTGCCGCCAGGGTTCCGCAGCCATGCTGGCCGGGGCAAAGGCCGCCATTCTGGTCTTTGCCGATCCGGAGAAAACCGACGTCTGGACCGAGGACTGTGCCATTGCCATGAGCAATATGCACCTGATGGCCCACCACCTGGGGTTGGGCAGCTGCTGGATTCAAGGCCGCCTGCGCCAGGCGGAGGACGGTACCTCCACAGAGGCCTTCTGCCGCGCGCTGCTCTCCGTCCCGGCCCGCTACACCTTGGAGGCCATTCTCTCCCTGGGCTTTCCCGCCATTCAGCCGGAGCCCCACAGCCTGGAGGACCTGCCCCGGGAAAAAATTCACTGGGATACCTTCTAATCCCTTTCCCGGTACAGTGCAAAAAAACGTGTGTACCCGCAGTCGCCCCGGTACACACGTTTTTATTTGAACGGCACTGCTTCCCCTGGCAGTCCTCACGCCTCCACTGTAAAAATCTCCTCGATGGTCACCTGAAACACCGCCGCAATCCGCCAGGCCAGCACCAGAGAGGGGTTATAGCGCCCTTTCTCCAGGTTGCCGATGGTTTCCCGCCGGACCCCCACCAGGTCCGCCAGTTCTCCCTGGGTCATGTTGTGTCTGGCCCGGTACTCCTTTATCCTATTCTGGATCATGGACCAGCCCCCAGCTTTCCCGGACGGTATAATAGAGTTCCGCCAGCGCATGGACGATCACCGCCACCGCAAAGCCGCCGGCCAGCCCTGTCAGCAGCGCCCTATGTCCATCCATCCCCTGGAGAAACACCGCTCCCGTCCCCAGAATCCCCGTAGCCGCCATACCAACGTAAAACGCCAAGGCGGCAGACCGGTTCATGTAGTCCTCCACCATCTCGTCATTTTTCCGAAACCAGTGTCCGAAATCCACCGCGAAGGCGAAAAACAGCAAAAAAACCCGCTCCTGGGTCAACACGCCGACAAAGCCCAACAGGGAAAGCAGGCCCAAGCTTCCGTATAGATACCGTCTTCGTCCCTTCATTCTCCGTGCCCTCCTGTTTCATTTTGTGATATATTTTTATCTTTATGCGCTAAATATACCACACTACACTACTTTTGTCAACCTTTGTATACAAAGGACGCCGCCGGAAAACCGGCGGCGTCCTGTCTTTTCTCGGATGCTTCCTCTCTCTTATGTCCCCAGGATCTGCTGGGCATAGTGGACCGACTCCATGGCGTCAGCGGCATAGCAGTCAGCCCCAATGGTGTCGGCATAGTCCTGGGTGATCACGGCGCCGCCCACCACCACCTTGCAGGGCAAATCCGCGGCCCGCAGCTGCCGGATGGTCTCTGCCATGGCCGGGGCAGTGGTGGTCATCAGCGCGGACAGCCCCACCAGGGGAATCTTCTTGGTCCGGGCCGCCTCCACAATGGCCTCCGGTGCCACATCCTTGCCCAGGTCCAGCACCCGGAACCGGTAGCTCTCCAGCAGAACCTTCACAATGTTCTTGCCGATGTCGTGGATATCCCCCTTCACGGTGGCCAGGAGAATCTGGGGGGCTCCGCTGTTCTCTCCAGCGGGGAGGTACTCCTTCAGCACCTGAAAAGCCGCCTTGGCCGCTTCCGCGCTCATGAGAAGCTGGGGCAGGAAGAGAGTTCCCTTCTCAAACCCTTTGCCCACCTCGTCCAGGGCAGGCACCAGTTCCCCATTGATGATGTCCAGAACCGCCTGGCCGCTCTCCGCTAAAACCTTGGCCTGGGCCGCAGCCCCTTCCTTGAGGCCCTTGCATACCGACTGGCGCAGCCCCAAGGTATGGGCCTGCGACACGGGAGCCGGGGAACTGGCGGTCTCCCCCTGGAAGGCCTCCATGTAGGCCTGGCATTGGTCATCCAGCCCCGCCAGGGCCCGATAGGCACGGTAGGCCCCCATCATCGCCTCGCTTTTGGGGTTGATGATGGCCCCATCCAGCCCCTGTTCCAGAGCCATGGTAAAGAAGCTCTGGTTCAGCTGCTCCCGCTTGGGCAGGCCAAAGGAGACATTGGACACCCCCAGGGCAGTCTTGACTCCCAGCTCCTCCTTGGCCCGGCGGAGGGTTTCCAGGGTAACCTTGGCGTTGTCCCCTCCGGCGCTGACCGGCATGGTCAGGCCATCCACCAGCAGCTCGCGCCGGGGAATCCCCATCGCCTCCGCCCGCCGGACAATCTTTTCCGCAATGGCCAGCCGCCCTTGGGCGTCGGCGGGAATGCCCTCGTCATCCAGTGTCAGGCAGACCAGGCCGCCGCCGTACTTCTTCACCAGGGGAAGGATGGTCTCCAGGCTCTCTTCCTTTCCGTTGACAGAATTCACAAGGGGTTTGCCATTGTACCGCCGCAGGGCGGCCTCCATGGCGGCGGGGTTGGAGGTGTCCAGCTGCAGGGGCAGCCCCGTCACCTCCTGGATGGCCTCCACCGTCTGGGTAAGCACCGCCGGCTCATCCAGGCCGGGCAGGCCCACATTGACGTCCAAAATGTGGGCGCCGGCCTCCTCCTGCTGGAAGACCTCCCCCAATACATACCCCATATCCCCCTCCCGCAGGGCGGTTTGGAGTTTTTTCTTTCCGGTGGGATTGATCCGCTCCCCGATGATGACCGGGTCCCGGCCGTCCAGGGCCACCGCCTGACAGTAGGAGGAGATCAGCAGGGTATCCCACTGGGGAATCTCCGGCAGCGGAATGTCCTGGGTGGCCTGGATCAGCGCCCGCAGGTGGTCGGGGGTGGTCCCACAGCACCCCCCCAAAAGGGTGGCCATGGGGGCCAGAGGGCGCATCTGCCGGGCATAGTCGGCAGGGCTCACATCGTACACCGCTTTGCCCCCCTCGCTGCGCGGCAGGCCCGCGTTGGGCTGGAGGAGCAGGGGGGTGGAGGTATCCTCCCACAAGGCCTGAAACACAGGGGCCATCTCCTTGGGGCCCAGACCGCAGTTCAGACCAAAGACATCCACACCCAGCCCCTCCAGCAGCGCCACCGCCGCCCGGGGGGAGCCGCCGGTGAGGAGTTTTCCCGTCTCATCAAAAATCAGGCTGGCCAGAATGGGCAGGTCACAGTTCTCCTTGGCCGCCAGGACCGCCGCCTTCATCTCATACAAGTCACTCATGGTCTCAATGAGAATGCAGTCCGCGCCGGCCTGGGCCGCGGCCCGGACGGTCTCGGCAAACAGCCCCACCGCCGCCTCAAAGTCCAGGTCCCCATAGGGCCGCAGCAGCTTCCCCGAGGGCCCGATATCTGCGCAGACATAGCCGTCCGTCACCCCCGCCTGGTCCATGGCCGCCCGGACGTTGGCCACGGCAGCGGTCATCACCTGGGCCGGGGTCACCCCATAGGGGGCCAGCTTGGGGGCGCTGGTTCCAAAGGTATTGGTGGTAATCAGGCGGCAGCCGGCTTCCAAGTAGGCCCGGTGGACCCCCTGCACCGCCTGGGGATTCTCCATCCCCCACACATCGGGAAGCAGCCCTTCCGGCAGTCCCGCCGCCTGGAGCATACTTCCCATGCCGCCGTCCAGATAGAGGCGGCGCTCCTTCATCGCCTGGAGCAGTGGTTTCATAGGACAACGCCCCTTTCTTCCTCTCCCTCCGGTGCGGACCGGAAGGGACAATCTGTTTTATTGCATCGCATACATTTTTGGCCGCAGGCCTCCTCCGGCCGGTCACTGATGCCCACCAGGGCGGTGATGGATTTCTCCGGCACCAGCATTCCCCCTTCCGTGAGGGTCAGCCCGATCCGCTTGGGGGCCTGGAGCAGGTCCAAAACCCGGTCCTGCGCCGCCAGGCTCCAGTCCCCATACCCCGGACTGAAGGGGGGTGTCAGGAATTCCCCGGCCCCCAGTTGGGGCAGCAGGCCGGCGCAGTAGGCGGCGCACAGGTCATCCAGCCACACCGCGCACACCGCCTGGCCCACCGCCGCCTTGGCCATGGACTGGACACTCCAGCGGCGCAGCAGGCGGTCGGTCTCCGCCCCCAGCGTCACCGCGAACAAAACGCCCTGGGTACAGTGGCGCAGGTGCCAGTCCAAATCCCGGCTCTCCCCGGCAAACAGAGAAAGGGACAGCCGCCTCCCCAGCAGACGGGGGGTCACTGTCCCTTCCAGTTCCCGCTGGCAGTCCCGGGCCCAGGCCGCCGCCTCCGGCCACAGCGGCTTCCCGGCGGCCCCCAGGTAGCGGGCAATCTCTCTCTGGTCCAGTCTCATGTCCGGCCCAGCACCTTCGACAGGTTTTCCGCAATGCCCGCCGCCACATCCGGCTTGTTCATGGTGTAGACATGCACCCCCCGGACCCCATTGGCCACCAGGTCCACCATCTGCTCGGCGGCATAGACAATGCCCGCCTGCTTCATGGCATCCGGTCGTTCCCGGAACTTATCCAGGATCATGCGGAACCGGTTGGGCAGGGTGGTCCCCGACAGGGAGAGAATCCGGGTCATCTGCGCCGCGTTGGTCACCGGCATGATCCCCGCCAGCACCGGCACCGTGATGCCCACCTGCTGGGCCCGGTACAGAAAACTGTACAGGGCGCTGTTGTCGAAAAACATCTGGGTCACCAGAAAATCCACCCCGCAGTCCACCTTTTCCTTCAAGTGGCGCAGGTCCTCCCTCTGACTGGGGCACTCCACATGCCCCTCTGGATAGCAGGCCCCGCCGATGGAAAACCCACCATAGGCCCGAATCTCCTCCACCAGGTCCCGGGCATAGCGGTAATCCCGGGGGGCCGACGGATCATAGCCCTCGGGGTAGTCCCCCCGCAGGGCCAGGATATTCTCAATCCCCGCCTGGCACAGGGCATCCAGCTCATGGTGAATCCGGTCCCGGTCAGAGGAGACACAGGTCAAGTGGGCCAGGGCGGTCACCCCCTGGGCCTGGACAATCTGGGCGATCTTTCCCGTATAGGCGGAGGTACCGCCCCCCGCCCCATAGGTCACGCTCATAAAATCGGGCTTCAGCTGGGCAATCTTTTCCACCGCTGAGGCCACCGAGGCAAAATCACTGTCTTTTTTGGGCGGGAATGCCTCAAAAGACAGGGTCACCTCCTTTTTCTTCCATACATCTTTGAGTTTCACTGGGGTCTCCTTTTACTCAGACACAGGGGCGCTCGTCTCCTCCCCATCCTGCCGGGCCGCCAGGCGGATGCCCGCCAGGGTCAGGGCACAGACGAACCAGAAAATGAGCATCACCCGGGGATAGTTCCAGATATAGTCGGCCAGGCCGCAGACCATGGTTCCCATCAGCGCGGCGGCCCCGCCCAGGATGGTCATACGGACCACCGGGTCACAGGTGGCCCGGGCCACTGCCCGGCAGCCCTTCTTGAAGGTCCACAAAATGCCGCCCACGAAGGAAATGACACCCACCAGCCCCGTCTCACACCAAACCTGCAGATAGATATTATGGCAGTGGACGAAGTGGTCCTTCCCGTGGAAGAGATTCAAATCTCCGATGGCCTGCCGCACCGCGTCAGAGCCCAGGCCGGCGCCCAAGACGGGGCGCTGCTGCAGGAACTCCCCCGCCGCCTGATACAGGGGGAAGCGGCTGTTGGTGGAGGTGTCAGAGGTATTAAATATTGTGAGAATTCGGTTGAATACCGTATCCGGCAAAATGGCCAGAACCACCAGGGCCGCCAGAATCCCGAAGGGGATGAGCTTCCGGTTCCACAGCACCACAAAGACCACCGCCGCGAACGCCAGCCCCACCCAGCTGGCCCGGGAATAGGTCATGGCCATGGCCACGCAGCCCACAGCGGCACTGAAAAAGCCCAGGAAACGGCCCAGCCAGCCCTTGCTGCACAGCATATAAGCGATGGCCACGGGGATCAGCAGAAGCAAAACCTCGGCAAAGGTATTGGGGTTTTCATAAAAGCTCCAGACGCGGCCGGGCATCCCCTTGTTCAGGTTCATGTCCACGTAGGAGGGGTTGACCTCCACCCCCTGAATTCTCTGGTACAGCCCCGCCAGGGACATCACCAGGAGAGCCAGGGAGGAAAAGGCCATGAGCCGGGTCAGATGCCGCCAGGTCTCCACCGTACTGACAATGACCACCACACAGAGCATGCACGTCACGTAGTAGAGCAGAAAGCGGGTGGACAGGGAGGGGTAGGCCGACAGGGGCCAGGCCACCAGGATCATCGCCCCAAAGGCCACAATCCAGGGCCCCAAAAAGGCCAGATCCAGCCGGAAGTTCCGCTTCCGCATGCCCGAGGCCACCGCCAAAAGGAAGCAGAGGAGAAACCCGGCGAAGCTGTACGCGTTGTTCCAGTATTTGAACGGGATCACCATGATCACCAGCATCAGCCAGGCCACCGCCAAGGGGGTCTCCTCCACCACCGCGAACACGATCCGGGCGGCCACACTGTTCTCAAAGGCCTCCCGGCAGGCGCCATACAGCTTCTGCAACAGGATGGTGGGAATACTGAGCAGGAAGGTTAAAATCCGGCACAGGCCGCTGTCCTTCCAGGCCTTGGACAGACAGCCCTCCCGGGTTACAAATTGGATCAGGACACTTCCGGCGCAGGCCCGGCTCCAGGCCTGGGCAATCCCCCGGAGCACCCTGGCCAGCAGACTGTATTCATACCGCGCCCGCAGCCAGAGCCACACCGGGAGCAGCAGGCGTCCGAGCACGCTGCTCTGGACCACTTCCACAGGCAATCACTCCTTTCCTTCATCATGGTATCATTGATTGACATATACGCCATCCCCTGCCGT
This sequence comes from Evtepia gabavorous, assembly GCF_003425665.1. Taxonomy (GTDB): domain Bacteria; phylum Bacillota; class Clostridia; order Oscillospirales; family Oscillospiraceae; genus Evtepia; species Evtepia gabavorous. Next base: position 1,218 of record NZ_QQRQ01000040.1, on the reverse strand, counting down.
CTCTTTCTGCTGTTGGGCCTGGGCCACGCTCTCAATATAGCGGACTGTGTTATCCAGAATCACCGGGGTGCAGAAAAAAGCCTGCCCTTCCTCCGGTGGGTATAGTCCACCTTCCACACCGTACTTGGCAAAGGCCGCCACAACGGCGTCGTTTGCCTCTTCGTAGGATACTGGAGAAATCTTTGTCTCCGACCACTGACGAATCGCCTGCAATTCCTCCTCCAGCATCTCTTCGGTACAGTAAAATGGAAAATCGTCAAAGAAACCTGTATAGGTCTCCCAGTAATCCATGGGCTCCTCCCCCAGATGCCGATATTCCGCCTGGGTTTGGGTTTGATATGTCTGGAAAGACACCGGCGATCCCTCATCCAGAATACGGTGGGAGGCCCACTCTCCCAGCAGCACGCAACACAGAGCCGCAGCAACCATGCACAGGGGACCAATCCAAGTTTTTCTCATAGGATAGCTCCTTTCTGATGCGGGTTCTCCCTCCTAAATTTAGGATACCATAGGAAGATACTTTGTCAATCCGCAATCCAGAAAGTCATGGGGGCTTCTCCCCTACCCCCATCTTCACTGATCGGATCACCCTCGGTTTTTCATCCCATACAACAGCGAGAGCAAAAAGAACCGCCGCCGGCGGACCAGGTCAGCCACAATCTGTTTGTTCCGGCCCAGGCCCTGGGGCTGAATGGCCTGAATGGCCCGGGCCATGGCCGGCAGCTGACAGATGCCCCGGATTCTCCGGCGTTTCTCCGCCAGTGAGGCGGCGTTGCTGGCGGCAAACTCATTGCCAATGGCGATCAGCAGCCCCGACCAGTAGGAGTTTTCCCGCCAGAGGGGCATATTTTCCCCCAGGCCCATGCGCTGGGCCAGGTCCTCCTTGGCCTTCATAAAGCCCTGAAAGGTCTGCATATAGTCCGGCAGATACCGCCGGGTGACGGACACGGGATTTTGCAGATATTGGTACACCGGCTGGTCCACCATGGCCAGCTTCCGGGCATAACAGAAATACTCCAGCAGAAAGAGCTCGTCCTCCAGATACGCCCCGGCAAAGGCCATGTTATGCCCTTGAATGATCTCCCGGGAGAACAGAAAACGCCAGACAAACCCATTGAGCACCTCTCCGGGCTTGCCCATGCGCTCTCCCAGCAGGCGGTCCACAATCCCCCTGCGAATCTCCTCCGGGCCGTAGACGCCGGCGGGGAGGGCGCCGGG
>NZ_QQRQ01000004.1:0-197500 GCF_003425665.1 Evtepia gabavorous | reverse complement strand
GTTGCCCCACAAAGCTTTAAGCTTCATGGACAACTTTTACTTGTCCGTTTTGGTGCTTCGTGTTTCTTACTTACGTTGTTTAATTTACAAGGTGCACACCGCTCTTACAGGGCGATTTGTATTTTAGCACAAATCCAAGTTGTTGTCAAGAACTTTTTTCTTCTTTTTCTCCAACTTTTCAACCTGTGTCTTGCGACAGCTTTGACATAATAGCATTTCTTTCCTCCATTGTCAAGGGTTTTTCTCAAACTTTTTTCTTCTTTTTAAGACAGTCTGGAACACTGTCTTTCCCAACCGCCCTCAGTAAACTCTCTCAGCTTCTCTCCTCAAAGCTGGCGCCACATTGCCGACAGGTTACCTTGATCTTCCCTTTTCCTCTTGGCACCCGAAGTTTTACTCCGCAGGATGGGCACTTAAAAACCTTATATTGCCGCTTCTGCTCCATTTTTGCTCGCCAGTTTCGCCCTATGCGAAATCCACGGGTCATAGCCAGAAATTTCTGGTTTTCCTGCTGCCTGCGTCCCAAGTTCTGGGAAAACGCACGAACACAGCAAAAAGCAGCTGCCAAAAGGCAAGCCCAATGAAGCAGATTGGCCAGTCCCCTGGTTGGTGCAAACAGAGAGCCTATCCAGCAGAGGATTGCCAGCACAAAAAGAGCAATATTCAATTGATCGATTCCATTTCTTCCAGCGAACAGTCGGTCAAACATGGTTCTCATCATTTCTTCGCCTCTTTGCTTCGGATCTGGCCGTTCTTCTGGTTTCCTGTCTTTTCGAAAGACCAGCAACCAAGACAGCTTACTTTATATTAAGATAAAGTATTCCTATTGTTTGTCAATGGGTTTCTCAATTTGTTTACAAAAAGATTACACTGTATTTTCTTTCCGACACATTGCAAAAAGAAACCGCCGCACAATCGTGCGGCGGTCTCTTAAATTCAGCCAAATCTTTGGAAAGAATTAGAAATACATATACTTGTTGGCTTCTTTCCGCAGTTCCGCGCGGAAGTCGGGGTGTGCAACAGCAATCAGGTTCTCTACACGCTGCTTCACAGTACGGGCACGCAGCTTTGCCACACCATACTCCGTCACCACCATATCGGTCAGGTTCCGGGAAACAGAAACAATAGAACCGGGGTCCAGGATGGGAGCGATTCTGGAAACAGTTCCCTTCTTCGCAGTAGAAATCTGGCACAGCATTGCACGGCCACCCTTGGAGTGATAAGCACCATAGGCATAGTCCGTGGCACCACCGGTTCCAGACCACTGAATGTTGGCAATGGCCTCTGCTGCCACCTGACCAGTCAGGTCAATCTGCAGGGCAGCATTGATGGACACCATGTTATCCTGCTGTGCAATAATCATCGGGTCATTGGTGTAACGACCACGGCGCATCAGGACACGGGGATGGTTGTTCAGATATTCATAGGTAAAGTTGTCCGCAATGATGAAGGTACCGACAGACCAGCCCTTGTCCAGGTTTTTATACCGGTTGGTGACAACACCCTTCTGGAGCATGTGTGCCATGGAAGCACCAATCTGCTCAGTGTGGATGCCCAGGTCGTGACGATCCATCAGTTCAAACCCGATGGCATTAGGGATGCCACCAAAGCCAAGCTGAATGCAGTCACCATCGTGAACCATCTCAGCAGCGTACTGGGCAACGGTCTTTTCAGCCTCGCCGATGGGGGGATCCTGCAGCTCATACAGGTCCAGATCAGACTCAATGATCACGTCAGCCATTGCCACGGGTACAGCACACTCACCGGGCAGGTGGGGAATCTTGGGGTTGACCTCAAAGATGATTTTATCTGCGGAATACAAAGACTCCATTTCCCACTGCAGGTCACAGGACACACAGCAATAGCCATGCTCGTCCATGGTAGAAACACCAATCACTACCACATTCGGGCGCTTGCAGCGATGCAGTTCCTGGCCATAGTTATGCAGGTTGACAGGGAAATAGGTGCTCATGCCGGAGGGATGAATCTTCCGGAAGTTGCCATCATAGAAGAAAGTCTGATGATGGAACTTATCCTTCAGCTCAGGATTGGTATGGACTTCATACTCAGGTCCCCAGCGGTGCACACAGGACCACAGCTCAACAGGGTTGTTGGGATCAATGCGGTCGGCAATGCGGTGCAGATTGCGATAGAAGAGACGGGGTTCGCAGCCATGGATGGAGTTGACAATGCAATCGCCGCTCTCGATAATGGCCAGCGCGTCTTCCACCGTGCCCAGCTTGCTCTTGTAGATTTCCTCATGAGACATGCCGGCATAGACGTCATTCAAATACTCTTCATGCTTCTTATGCTTCTTCAGCATGACATCAGGAATGTAACGATCATAGTTTTCATGATGTTCAAACATTGGATGTGTCCTCCTGTCTTTAATATGTACCAGTCTGTGCTACGCACAAGTTTACTCCTTTATGCTAACCCACCTTATATAAAAAGTCAAGACAGTCATTGTGCGATACTTTGAACAAAATTGCTCCTTTGATTTTGTTCGTTTTGACACAGTTTTCCGGAATATCAAATTATTTCTTTTGTTTAGCTGCGTTTCTCTTTTCTTTTCTCCATTTTTCTGCTACAATAGACCCGAAACAGAGGCAATGGCCTCGTTTTCTTTACTCATTCAACCTATCAATTCGATTGTTAAATCAGGCCAGCAAGGAGGCACGATATGTTAACCCCTGGAACCGCTTTGGAGCTCACTTTCCCTGTCACAGAGACACTGACCGCCAAAACCGTCGGCAGCGGGACACTGGACGTTTTGGCTACTCCCGTTATGATTGCCCGCATGGAACAGGCCGCCTGGACCGCAGTGGCTCCTTCCCTCTCTCCAGAGGAAGGAACCGTAGGTACTTGGATGAATGTAAAGCATCTGAGCGCCACACCCATTGGTGTAGAGGTCACTTGCCGTGCGGAACTGACAGAAGTAGACGGCAGACGATTGGTTTTCCGCGTAACCGCACAAGATTCCCAAGGTCTCGTGGGGGAAGGTATCCACGAACGTGTGATCGTTCAAAATGATCGTTTCCTCACAAAAGCGCAGAAGAAAAGGAATCCCAAATAATGGATTTGCATATTCAGCGGTGAATACTCACGTTCTCCGTAGAATCCTTCTTCCCAGAAAAACCAGATATGGAAGGTCGGAATCAGATTCCACATTATATTGTGGCATCTTTTGACTCCGGCCTTTCTTTTTCCTTATTTTCCCTGGGTATTCTCTCTTTTTTATGAAAAAAATCTTGATTTTTTCTTACAAATAAATTACAATGTGGTAACAACTATGAATATTCGGAAACAGGAGTAGCATGACGATGAAAAATCACTTGCCCAGCGCGATCATTCTATTCGTGCTCTTGTTGGCGTTCTGCTTTCACGCAATCGCCGCAGACAACAAGTCCTATTCCGGAACAAGTACGTTGGCTTCCACACAATCAGGTTATCTTTTCACAAGCACATTGGAAACCTCATCGGTTGATTACCTCGATGTCATTGATCCCGTCGCCACAGACACTGTGGCCACATTGCTTCGTACTACACCGGATATTACCGTCAACGGGACCTGGATCGCCGCCCGAACCGCCACAATCACTGCGGACGGCACAACCTATCTTTCCATCACGCCAGTCCTCCAGGCACTTTTCCCAAACGTCTCGGTCACCCTGAAAAATGGACGGCTCACTGCATCAGGCAACGGCCTCTCTCTGGAAGCCATCGCAGAAGAAGCCTATTTTATGGTCAATGACCGGTATTTTTATGTACCATCCTTGGTTATGGCCCAAGAGAATGATCTGTTGCTCCCCGCAGAATCACTGGCCAACGCCTTGGGCTGTTCCGTGGTGAAAGAGCCCGCAACAGGAACCCTTTCGATTCGCCGGGTCGGGCCGGTGGCCACCGCTAACACTTACGTAGAAGAAGACCTCTACTGGCTCTCCCGCGCTATCTACTCTGAGTCTGGAAACCAGCCGATGAAAGGGAGGATTGCCGTGGGAACCGTAATCCTGAACCGCGTCGCGGATGAGGCTTTCCCCGACACAATTCAGGAAGTCATTTTTGCACCAGGGCAATTTTCTCCCGTGGCCAACGGCACTATCTACCGCACCCCTGATGAGAAAAGCGTGATCGCTGCCAAGCTCTGCCTGGACGGTGTGCGGGAAGCCGATGGGTGCCTGTACTTTAATGTAACCAGCATGTATTCCTGGGCGGATCAAAGCCGTACTTACTCCTGCACCATCGGCGGACATAATTTCTATCTCTAATCTTTCCACCGGCTCGGACCTTGCAGTCCGAGCCGGTTCACTCAGCCTAAATTTTTTCCAAAATTTTTGCATTTTTCTCTTGACTTCTCTTCCAAAGCTGTTATAATACCTATTGTTGCGTCCCCCACGGCAAAATTTCAAAGCAAGTCATAGTAACAGAGCAAACACGGAGAAGTCGCGTAGTTTGGTCGAGCGCGCACGATTGGAAATCGTGTAGGCCCCAAAAGGGTCTCGAGGGTTCGAATCCCTCCTTCTCCGCCAGAAGAAAAACCTTGATCTTTCAGATCAAGGTTTTTTTATCTGTCAATGGATCACCATAAATTCCCCTCCCCCGCTCTCTAAACTACCTCGACAACCTTGACAAGGCAGCAAATCCTATGGTATCGTGAGATGCAATAGAATACTTATTTGCTCCAAAACGCACCGCGTAATTTTTATTGCAGGGCTATATATTTTCCTGTTTCTGATTGATAAACAGGCAAATATATGGCCCTACTTTTTTGGACAGGAAAGAGGCGATTACATTGAAACATACAGAGCATCCCATGGGAACCCGGCCGGTTCTTCCCCTGTTGGTCAGCATGTCACTGCCAGCCATCACCTCCATGCTGATCCAGTCACTATACAATGTGGTAGACAGCATTTTTGTTGCGCGGGTGAGCAACGACGCTTTAACCGCCGTTTCCCTGGCATACCCTCTGCAAAATATGGTACTGGCCGTGGCTGTAGGATTTGGAGTGGGTGCCAATGCATACATTGCCCGCAACCTGGGAGAAGGAAATCAGCGCAACGTGGACCGTGCCGCCTCTATGGGGATGGTCTTTACCACCATTCACGCTGTGATCTTTTTGCTCATTGGGCTGCTTGGCAGCGAACCGTTCCTGGGGATGTTCACCAATGACCCCGAGATCCTCCGCATGAGCAGCAGTTACACCCGCATCGTAATCTGCCTGTCTTTCGGCAGCTTATATCACATTTACATTGAAAAGCTTTTTCAGGCAGTAGGAAACATGTTTGTGCCTATGATCCTGCAAGGGGTTGGCGCCATTGTCAATATCGTCCTGGACCCCATTCTAATTTTTGGTTTATTGGGGCTGCCTGCCCTGGGTGTCACCGGTGCCGCAGTCGCCACGGTGGCCGGGCAGATGACAGCCTGCAGCTTGGCCGTACTCTACTTTTTCCGGACCAACCCCGGCATCCACATCACCCTTCCGGACATGCGCCCTGACCGCAGCATCGCCAAACGAATTTACGCCGTTGGTGTGCCATCCGGTCTGATGACCGCCATGCCCAGCCTGCTGGTTGGCATTTTGAACGCGCTGTTGGTGGAGCTCCATGCCCTGGCGGTTGCTGCGTTCGGTCTATATTTCAAACTGCAAACCTTTGTCTACATGCCGGCCAACGGTCTGATTCAAGGCATGCGCCCTCTAATAAGCTACAACTATGGTGCAGGCCGCCAGGACCGCATGCGCCACATTATTCGATGGAGTTTAATTCTCACCGCCGTCATCATGGCGGCAGGGACCTTGTTAGCCTGGCTTCTTCCCACGCAGATCATGGGCCTGTTTGATGCGGACCGCGCTCTCATCGCCGTAGGGGTTCCCATGCTACGCATCACCAGTCTCGGCTTTCTGGTCTCCACGCTGGGGACCGTTCTGGCGGGGTGCTTTGAGGCTTTGGGGAAAGGTCTGCGTTCCCTTGCTGTCTCCTGTATCCGCCAGCTTATCATCATCCCTCCGCTGGCCCTTGTTTTCTCTCGTTTCTGGGGCTTAAATGGTGTTTGGGCAACTTTTCCGGTGGCTGAGACACTGGCTGCCCTGGTAGCCGTGCTGTTGTATTTTCGTCTTATGAAGCAGTTATGCCAAAGAGAGGAAGAGAGCAACTCCCCTGAAACAGAGAATACATGAAAAATGATGCACGCAAAAATGCGTGCATTGTTTCATTTGTCGGCCCTGTTCCCTGTCCATTTCACTTTCTCGAAGGATCCAGCAATCAGAGACTGTTCGCTCGATCACAAAATTACGGTAAATACCCCTCTGGGTTACCAACGTGTCATGGGTCCCTCCCTGGACAATCTTTCTCCGGTCCAAAACCAGGATTTGATCCGCATTGCAGACGGTTTTCAGCTGGCGGACAATCATCGGCACAGTTTTCTCCCGTGTCAGCACCTCCATGGCCTTTTGCAGCATCCGCTTTAATATTGTAAAGGTCGCTTTATGAGGCTGGGACACTACCAAGGAATACAGCGTGGCACGGAGCAGAAAGCTCAAATGTGCCGAAGCGCACCACCCCAAATAAAATGTATCACCAGGCCTCCCCTCCAACAGTCCTAACATAATCTGCGCCGCCGCAAAATAGGAAAGCATTCCAAACAGCACTCCTACCACCCCAGACAGAACCGCCCGGATCAGCAGACCGTGCTCTCGTCCCCCAGTTCCCATAATTGTCTGTTGCTAAAGCTGGAAAGAGTGCCTTGATTCTGTTTAGAATCAAGGCACTCTTTCAGGACGGCGCCACAAAGCTTGCCTGCATGTAGAGCCATTCTACACAAATCGACGTTCTCGCCCCTCCTTGGGAAGCAAAGGTTCGGACCTCACACATAGACCAGAGCTGGCTGTCTGGATCACGCTGACGGATACGCATCCAATGGGTTTCCTCAGAATTGCTGTAAACAATGTCATCCAAAACCAATCTCGTTGTAATGGTCGCGTTGTTGTTGCTCTGGGCCTCCACCGCACCTGAGTTGTAAATGCTGGCCCGCCGGATATCTGCCAAAACAGGAACACTGGTACTCAAGGCCTGAATACCAATCCGCAGGGCAGACGTAGAGACATTTTGGTAGGTCAGCACCAAATTTTCAATTGGAATATTGACCATGCTGCCTGCCTTAGAAAGATCCAGATTGTAATATTTGATGTTCGATTTTAGGTTCGGACTGATAAAGCTTTGCTCCGATGTCTTGAAACTCACCTTATAGCTCACGGGGGTGTCCTCTTCCACCGCAATTTTCGGTGTTTCCCCGGCAAGCCCCTGCGGTCCTGTCTCCCCTTGTGCTCCCACTGGCCCTGCCTGACCCTGGGTTCCTTGGGGGCCCGTAGGGCCAGGTTCTCCCTTTTCTCCCCGGGGGCCAGTCGGGCCCATCTCCCCTTGTAAGCCGGCCTCCCCTTGGATGCCTTGCGGACCCGTGGGACCAACTTCTCCCTGGAGCCCCTGTGCACCAGGCTCTCCCTTTTCTCCCCGAGGGCCGGTCGGACCCATCTCCCCTTGTAAGCCGGCCTCCCCTTGGATACCTTGCGGACCCGTGGGACCGGGTTCTCCCTGAAGCCCTTGCACACCAGGCTCTCCCTTTTCTCCCCGGGGGCCGGTCGGACCCATCTCCCCTTGTAAGCCGGCCTCCCCTTGGATACCTTGCGGACCCGTGGGACCGGGTTCTCCCTGAAGCCCTTGCACACCAGGCTCTCCCTTTTCTCCCCGGGGGCCGGTCGGGCCCATCTCCCCTTGCAAGCCGGCCTCTCCTTGGATGCCTTGCGGACCCGTGGGACCAACTTCTCCCTGAAGCCCCTGCACACCAGGTTCTCCCTTTTCTCCCCGAGGGCCGGTCGGGCCCATCTCCCCTTGTAAGCCGGCCTCTCCTTGGATGCCTTGCGGACCCGTGGGACCAACTTCTCCCTGAAGCCCCTGCACACCAGGCTCTCCCTTTTCTCCCCGGGGGCCGGTCGGACCCATCTCCCCTTGTAAGCCGGCCTCTCCTTGGATGCCTTGCGGACCCGTGGGACCAACTTCTCCCTGAAGCCCCTGTACACCAGGCTCTCCCTTTTCTCCCCGGGGGCCGGTCGGGCCCATCTCTCCTTGTAAGCCGACCTCTCCTTGGATGCCTTGCGGACCCGTGGGACCAATTTCTCCCTGGAGCCCCTGTGCACCAGGCTCTCCCTTTTCTCCCCGGGGGCCGGTCGGGCCCATCTCCCCTTGTAAGCCGACCTCTCCTTGGATACCTTGCGGACCCGTGGGACCAATTTCTCCCTGGAGCCCCTGTGCACCAGGCTCTCCCTTTTCTCCCCGGGGGCCGGTCGGACCCATCTCTCCTTGTAAGCCGGCCTCTCCTTGGATGCCTTGCGGACCCGTGGGACCAACTTCTCCCTGAAGCCCCTGCGCACCAGGTTCTCCCTTTTCTCCCCGGGGGCCGGTCGGGCCCATCTCCCCTTGTAAGCCGACCTCTCCTTGGATGCCTTGCGGACCCGTGGGACCAACTTCTCCCTGAAGCCCCTGCGCACCAGGTTCTCCCTTTTCTCCCCGAGGGCCGGTCGGGCCCATCTCCCCTTGTGCACCGGCCTCCCCTTGAATGCCTTGCGGCCCCGTAGGGCCAGGCTCTCCCTTTTCCCCCTGGGGCCCCCGCTCTCCTGTATCTCCTTTGGCACCTGTCCGTCCGGCCGCACCTTGGGAACCTGCCGGAATAATGAAATCCAGCGCAACGCCTGTCTCCGTTTCACAGGCTGTTACCTGGGCGGTCTCTCCGGTGATAACCCTTCCAATTTCCACAGTAGGCATCGCGCCCATAGGGCCTGCGGGCCCGGGCTCTCCCCGGGGACCTGCGGGACCTCTCTCCCCTGGGAATCCTTGCTGTCCGGAGGGTCCAGTTTCGCCTGGGATTCCTCGCTCTCCTTTCTCTCCTCTGGGCCCCACAGGACCAGTAGGGCCAGGGACTCCTGGGACCCCTTGAGGTCCTGCCGGTCCCTGCCAGTCTGGATACCTCGCTGGGATGCACCACTGAGAGAAATTCCCATAACCATACATCCAAAACACCCCTTTTCCCAATGCCACTATCACTTTTGGGCAGACAATTTTTCTGCCTCCTTCTCTGGCAGTTCCTCCTGTTTCTCATTCTGGATTCCAAAATAGAATGCCACAATCACAGAAAAAACGGTCAAAAAATCCTGGTTGGAAATTCGCTCTGCCAGAGAAAGGCGAGCAAACACAACGGTTAAAACAATGGTCACAATGCTTTTTACACACAAAAGATTATTCAATCTTCGCAGCCAAATCGAACGCACGAGACTCACTCCTTTTGATCACCGTACCTTTTCGCATTTTATGCCATGGCCTGTCAATCTGTGACAGGGAACACCCTGTTCCCTCCATTTTCTCAAAGTTTTTCCCCAAAACAAGTCGGACTCGTTTTTCTCCGCTCCTCTGGAATGTCGAGAGAAATCCCGCCATAAAGATTGACATTCTCTCAATCAGGACGTACAATAGTGTCGAATGTTTGCCCTGTACGCAGACGCGAATAGGATATAAACGGAGGTAAGGACATGAAGTTTTCCAGCAAAGTCAAAAAATGCGGTCTGTCCCCGATGCGGAAGTTCCATCCCTATGCAGTGGCGGCGGAAGCCAAAGGCCGTAAGATCTATCATCTGAACATTGGCCAGCCCGACGTGGAGACCCCTCCTCAGTTTTTTGAGGCCGTGCGGAATTTCAGCCAGTCTGTTCTGGAATACGCTCCCTCCCCTGGTGTGCCCGAGCTGATCGACGCTGTTCAGAAGTATTATGACAACCTGAACATGCACTTTGAAAAGGATGAAATTCTCATCACCACCGGCGGCTCCGAGGCCCTTTCTATCGTTTTCCAGTGCATTCTGGATGACGGAGACGAGGTTCTGATTCCTGAGCCCTTCTATCCCAACTACGCCACCATGGTCAATACCACCGGCGCCAGCATCCACCCCATCCCCACCTCCCCCGAGGAGGGATACCGCTACGCTGACCGGGCTAAAATCGAGGCGCAGATCAATGAGCACACCCGCGCCATTGTCTGCACCAACCCCGGCAACCCCACCGGCGTTGTGCTGACCCCCGAAGAGCAGCGCCTCATGTGCGACATTGCCAAGGAGCACAACCTGTTCATCATTGGCGACGAGGCGTACCGTGAATTTGTCTATGCCGGCGAGCCCCTGCAGTCCTTCGGGGAGTACGCCGATGCTGCGGAGAATGTTATCGTCATCGATACCGTCTCCAAACGGTTCTCCGCCTGTGGTGCCCGGGTGGGTGCCATCCTCAGCCGCAACCACGAACTGCTGTCTGAGGCCATGAAGTACTGTCAGGCCCGCCTGTCTGTGGCGACCCTGGATCAGATTGCTTCCGCCGCGCTGTACAATGTCGGCCCGGAGTATTTCGCCGCCGTTCGTGAGGAGTATAAGCGCCGCCGTGACACTGTGGTGGCTAAGCTGGCTGAAATCCCCGGCGTGGTCTGTGAGTGTCCCAAGGGGGCTTTCTATCTGATGGCCGCACTGCCTGTGGATGACGCCGACAAATTCCAGCAGTGGCTGCTGGAAGAGTTTGAAGACAACGGCGACACTGTCATGTTTGCCCCCGGCGAACCCTTCTATGGCACCCCCGGCAAGGGCAAAAACGAGATCCGCATTGCTTATGTGCTGAAGCAGGCTGATCTGGAGCGCGCCATGGACCTGCTGGCCCTGGGCATCAAAGCATATAACGAGAAGAAGTAATCATTCCCTTCCAAAACACAACGCCCTGTGATCTGTGATCACAGGGCGTTCTTTCATTTCTCCAAAAAACGCTGAACCATCACCGCCATTTGGGCCCGGTCCGCCGTCGCCTGTGGGGCCAGTGTTTCCCGTCCGGTTCCCCGCAGGATTCCCTCCGCGACAGCCCATTGAACTGCTTCCTCTGCCCAAGGTGCTACTTGAGATCGATCCGCATAGCCCTGCAGGTTATCTCTCTTCTCTACATCCCTTCCGCTGTACTCCCCATAGCGGTAGAGAAACACCGCCAACGCCTGCCGGCTTACACCTCGGGCGGGGAGAAACTCTCCCGGGGCCGCTCCCCGGGCAATCCCAATCCCTTCAGCCCATCGAACGGCCTTCCCATACCAAGCGTCAAGGGGAACATCGGAAAAACCAGTGGGACCAGAGCCTGGCGGCTCCCCTGCCAGTCGGTATAACATGGTCACCACCGCAGCCCGCTGGGCGGGACGGTCCGGTCCAAACCGGTCCGGCGTAATCCCCTGCAGCAGTCCCCTCTCAAACAGCTCTGTAACCCCCTTTGCATACCAGTCCTGAGGACGCACATCCAAAAAGGGCATCTCTGCGCCCTGCTCCAGCAGCATACCCTCAGTAAACCGATCCAGGTCCACCGCGCCCGCAATTCCGGGCACCCGGCCATTGTCCTCATACTGAAAGCCCGCCCACTGTGTCCAGTAGCCAAGGGAGGTCGGTTCCTTGGGCCCATAATCCGCAATCCAGAGGGGATACCGCGTCAGCGCCGGTTCCCAGATCTCTGCGGCACTGGACGCATTGGTATAAAAAGCCGGCGTTTTTCCCGTTCTCTCCTCCAGCGTCTCCGCAAATGCCAAGGCAATCCCGTTGAGTTCTCCCTTGGACAGTGTGCCGTATTGTTCAAAGTCCACCGCTGGCCGGCAGTCATAGGGATATTCCTGAATCAGTTCCGAAAAATAAACCGCTTGCGCCCGGGCCTGGGTCTGATTGGTAGCGGTGACAAAGAAGTAAAAGCCCACCTTCATCCCCGCCCGCCGGGCACCTTCCGCATTCTCCCGGAATCGGCTGTCCTCTGACAGACCATATCCCGCTCGGATATAGACCATCTCTTTCCCGGCCGCCTTCACCTGGGAAAAGTCAATTTCTCCCTGCCAAACACTCACATCCAACCCTTCGTAAACCGCCGCCTGTGCACGCACCGGCAGGACCAGCAGGGAGAGAGCCAGCAGGAAGCACCATCGCTTTATCCATTTCATCACATTCACCATAGCTTTCTCTGTATTTGCCCCAGTGTATGTCATTGGGGGGGCGTTTGTGATGAAACAAGGCAAAACCCTGAACCCGGTTTCCTGGGAAAAAGACGGGGAAAAGCATTTCCCCTTGTAAGATACGTGCATTTCCTCCCGCAAAAAAGTGGGGAAAGACAATGTCTTTCCCCACTTTGCATGAAAACTTGATTTTATCTAAACTCAGCTGATCTTCAGGGTCAGGTTGGAATACTCCTGCTCCAGATTGTTGTAGTCCGCATCCACAGCCAGGGTACCATCCTTGACCTTCTGATACATTTCCTCATACTGCTCCACAGTATAGTTGGTCAGGCTCCAGGAATCGGTGGGCAGGCCCACGGCGTCCTCTTCCACACCCAGAGAAGTGGCAACGCCGCCGATTTCGGAGAAGGTATCGTCATAAACCTTAGCCAGAGACCATTCCACCGCGTCAGACAGTTCCTTCATGGCGGAGGTCACAACCGTATCAGACTGGGTGGACTGGTCCACGTCAACACCGATCACGGCACCATCGTTGGCGGAAGCCGCCGCCGTGATGGACTGGAACATGGAACCGCCGCAGGCAAAGATCACTTCCGTGCCGCTCTGATACCAGCCATTGGCCATGGTCTGCAGCTCAGGAGAGGCAGAGAAGCTGGAGCCGTACTCCCAAGAATAATTCATCTCCACCTGGACGTCCTTCTCCGCCGCAGCGGCGTTGGCGCCCTGCACAAAGCCATAACCATACCGGCAGCAGGCGGGATTGGTGCCGCCGCCACCGCCGGAGAAGCCCAGCTTGGTGTAGCCTTCCATCACAGCGGCATAGCCGGCAAAGTAGCCGGACTGCTCTTCCTTAAAAGCAATGCCAGCCACGTTGGCCAGAGGCTGATTGTCGTCTCCATTGATGGGATATCCGTCCACAAAGATAAACTTGGTGTCAGGATAGTCAATGGCGGCCTGCTTCAGGGCAGCTTCCTGCAGGAAGCCGGCGCAAACCACCACCGTGGCGCCGCCATCCACAGCGGCCTTCATGGCCTCATAACGGTCATCGTCGGTGGCCTGGTCGCCGTTGGCAGGCTGATAGTACTTGTAAGACATGTCATTCTTGCTGGCATACAGCTTCACGCCGTTCCAGGTGCCCTCGTTGAAGGACTTGTCCTTCAGCTGGCCCACGTCAGTGACAAAGGCCAGCTCATACTTGCCGTCCTCAGACGTCATGGAGTCGGGGATGTCATTGGCCGATGTCTCGGTGGTGGTAGCGGGCTCCTTGGTGCCGGCGTCTGTGTCTTCTGCCGGGGTATTGTCCCCGCCGCAGGCGGCCAGTCCCAGGACCATCACCGAGGCCAAGAGAAGTGCAAGAATCTTTTTCATCCTTTTCATTTCCTCCGTTTCAATGGATTGGTTCGGGTGTGTACAGGGTATTTTTTTACAACCCTTTAATGGGATTATAACATTGATATATCCAGCAATCAAGAGTGCAAATGAAACTCCCTCCCTTTTTGACAAAATTGACAATCTGTTGTTTCCCTGTTCAAAGGCCGCCAGACAAAAATTGCATTGTGCCCGGGAATATGCTATCATGTTTTGGTAAGAATCTTCCAGGAAAAGGCGGGAACAACAGTGGCAAAACTTTATTTTAAGTATGGTGCCATGGGCAGCTCAAAATCCGCACAGGCGCTGATCACACAGTTTAACTACGAAGAATTGGGCATGCGCGTTTGGCTGATCAAACCCAGCATTGACGACCGGGACGGCGCCTCTATCGTCAAAAGCCGTGTGGGGCTCTTTCGGGAGGCCGATGTCATTTTCCCGGAGGACAATCTATATGACCGCTATCAGGCGGGAGAACACTATGACGTTATCATCGCGGACGAGGCACAGTTCTTCACCCCCGAGCAGATTGACCAACTGCGTCAGATTGTAGACGAAGCGGATCTTCCTGTCCTCTGTTTTGGTCTGCGCACAGATTTTCTTACCCATCTTTTTCCTGGCTCCCGCCGTCTGATGGAGTTGGCCGATTCCATTACAGAGATCAAGACCGTGTGCGCCTGCGGCTCCAAGGCCACCGTCAATGCCCGTCTGGATGCCAGCGGGACCATTCTCACCACAGGCAGTCAGGTGTTTTTGGGGGGCAATGACAGCTATGTCGCTATGTGCCACCGGTGTTGGCGCAAGAAGATCCAGGCCCAGCAAAAAAGCAATCTGAATTGAGACAGCGCACCCTGACTGGGTGCGCTGTTTTCTCTTGCCCTGCCTTCTTTTCTCGGAAATCTTCCCTCCATTTCCTGGCCCTATCTGGATGCTGTTTTCGAATTTTATTGAAAAAAGCTGACAATCTTATGATTTTTATGGTATAATGTAAATATAATCTATCGTTTGACACCCAATACCGTAGAAAATTTCAGGAGGTCTCTGCTCTATGAAATGCCCGTTCTGTGCCACCCTCGACAGCAAGGTTGTAGACTCCCGTCCCGCCAACGACGGTACCAGCATCCGCCGCCGGCGGGAATGCCTCAAATGCCACAATCGGTTTACCACCTACGAAACCATCGAAGTTCTCCCCATGATCGTAATCAAAAAGAACGGCATTCGTCAGGCATTTGATCGCAGCAAGCTGATGACCAGTATGCTCAAGGCCTGCGAAAAACGGTCTGTCTCTCTCTCCCTGCTGGAAAAGGCCGCTGACGACATTGAAAAAGAGCTTCAAAATGAACTGGGCGGTGAAGTGAGCAGCAAACAGATCGGTGAATTGGTCATGGAAAAGCTGAAAGACTTGGACGAGGTGGCCTATGTTCGCTTTGCCTCTGTCTACCGGCAGTTCAAAGACATCAACACCTTTATGGATGAGCTCAACAAACTTCTGGACAACAAAAAATAAGGCTCCAGCCCCTTCCGAGTCAGCAAAAGTGGATATCTCTCCCCCATCCCCCTGCTGCGGAATCTGCTTCCCGGCAGGGGACCATTTTATGGTATCCTATCCTGTGGAATTCATTTTTTATACAATGTGTACCGATGACAAATTTGATTCCTCATTGTATCATTTCTTTGGCCCTGCCGGCGCCCTTGCTTTCGATTAGACAGCATGCAACAGAATGTTAAGAATTACGAATGCTTTTCTCTATTGATGTTTTGTCCGTTTTCCTTTATAATATAGGAGTATAAGGCAGGTATAAAGAAGATATTACGTTTCGTATATTGGGTTGAGATTTCCACAGAAAGCAGAAAATAAAATCATTTCTGTTTTCCTTTTGACCCCCCTGTATTCCAAGATACGAATCATAAAAATCCATTTTGAAAAATCGACGCAATCCGTACCGCGGCTTTTTTCAGAGGGACCCGATGCCGGCATGGTTTCCGTCTCCTCTCCGCCGCAGCAGAAACCCCGCAAAGAAAGGAGTGTATCTCATTGGTTAAATTTGAACACATTTCTCTGTCCTATGGCAACCAGCAGGTGATCTTTGACTTGAGTTTTGAGATCCCAGACGGTAAATTTGTCGTCCTGATCGGGCCATCTGGCTGTGGGAAAACCACCACCCTCAAAATGATCAACCGTCTCATTCAGCCAAACGCCGGTCACATCTACATAGATGGAGAAGACATCGCAAAGCAGGATAAGGTAACCCTGCGCCGCCGCATCGGCTACGTGATCCAGCAGATCGGCCTGTTCCCCAACATGACGGTGGCCCAAAACATCTGCGTGGTTCCCAAACTCTTGAAATATCCCAAGGAACGGTGCGAGCAGATCGTCCGGGACATGCTGGCCATGGTGGACATGCCTTATGAACAGTATGCCCACAAGTATCCCTCAGAAATGTCCGGCGGACAGCAGCAGCGTGTGGGAATCCTGCGTGCCCTGGCCGCTTCCCCTCCCATTGTTCTCATGGATGAGCCCTTCAGCGCGCTGGACCCCATGACCCGGCGCACCCTCCAGCAGGAAATGAAATCCCTGCAGCAAAAGCTGAACAAAACCATCGTCTTTGTCACCCACGACATGGAGGAAGCCCTTGACCTTGCTGATCTCATTATTTTCATGAACCACGGCAAAATTGAGCAGATGGCTTCCCCGGAAGAGATGCTGTCCCATCCGGCCACCGGTCTGATCCATGACTTCCTGGGCAAGCACATGCCGGAGCAGTCCGCCGCAGACCTGAAGGTCAAGGAGTTCATGCGCACCGGCGTCTATACAGTGGAGCAGACCCGGGGCATCAACGAATGCATCAGCAAAATGCAGCGGCACAACGTGGACACCTTGATTGTGGTGGACTCTCTCAAAAAGTATCTGGGAACCGTGTCCATCACCGATATCCGTCTGACCGGGCATGTGGTGGATTCCATCGGTCCCTTAATCCGCTGCAACATGCCCACAGTGCAGACAGAGGACAACGCCCGGGCCTGCTTCGATCAGCTGATTGAGAGCGGAAGCTCCTATCTGGTGGTCCTGAACCCCGACCAGACGGTCGCCGGAATCGTCACCAAGACCAGCATGGCTTCGGCAATGGCGGAACAGCTGTGGGGGTGAACCAATGAGTTACCATGATCTTCCCCAGGCCATTTTGACCCACCTCGCCTTCACCTTGGTTTCCGTGCTGTTCGGTCTGATCCTGGGCGTGGTGTTGGGCATTCTGCTCTCCCGTAGGCCCAAGCTGTCCAAATTTGTGCTGCCGGTGCTCTCGGTGTTCAATACCATCCCCGGCATTGTCTTTGTGGGGCTTCTGTTCATCTGGCTGGGCATGCAGCCGGCCACAGTGCTCATCGCGCTGTCCATCTACGCGATGTTCCCTATCCTGAAAAACACCTATGCAGGGCTGGTCTCTGTGGACCCGCAGTATATTGAAGCGGCCCGGGGCTGCGGCATGACCCCCTATCAGCGCCTGTATAAGATTGAAATTCCCCTGGCGCTGCCTACCATCATCGGCGGTCTGCGAATGTCCACCATTTACACGGTCAGCTGGACTGTCCTGGCTGCAATGATCGGGCAGGGTGGTTTGGGCACGTTCATTTACACTGGAATCAGCGCCAATGACAACGGACTCATCCTGATGGGCGCCATTCCCGCAGCACTGCTGGCCTTCATCTTGGGCTCTCTCATCGACGCGCTTCAGCGCAAAGTGGTACCCAAGGGAATGCGAAAGGAGGCGGACGAGCTATGACCGGTATCATGATTTTAGACCACATCTCGATCGTTGTCGCCGCCTTGCTGTGTGCCATCGTGGTCGGCGTCCCTCTGGGAATTCTCTCCTACTTTTATCCCTCCGCCCGCAAAATTATCCTGCGGGTGGTGGACCTGCTCCAGACTACCCCTGCATTGGCCCTGCTGGGCATCATCATGGTCTTTCTGGGGGCGGGCAAACCGACCGTCATCATCGGTCTGGCCTTATACTCCCTGCTGCCCATTGTACGAAATACCTGCCTCGGCCTGAACCAAGTTCCCGACTACCTGGTGGAAGCAGGGAAAGGCATGGGCATGTCCCGGATGCAGCGTCTGCTCCGGGTGGAAATGCCCCTTGCCACCCCCATCCTCTTCACGGGAATCCGAATCGCGGCAGTCAACGCGGTGGGAACCGCCGTCTTTGCCGCCTTCGTGGGCGGCGGCGGCCTGGGGAGCGTCATCAACACCGGCATCCGGCAGGATGACATGGCAGCCATCCTTGGCGGCACTGGCGTGCTGATGCTCATGGCCTTGGTGCTTGACACCTTAATGGGTCTCATAGAGCACCGGATGAATCACCACACCGCCGGTTCCACCTCTCACCGCTTCCGTATGGTCAAACGTCTGGGGGCCGCTGGATTGGCCGTCTGTGTGATCGCGGTGGGCGCCTGGAGCTTCATTCCCCAAGATGAAAACGGCATTGTCCTCTATCAGGGAGAATTCTCGGAAGTCCAACTCATCAACAGCATGATCCAGCAGCTCATGGAGGACCGCTATGGCCTAGAAGTGACCATCAAGGACCAAATGACCTCGAAGAACAACTTCCAGGCGCTCATCGGTGACGATCACAGCTGTGACTTGATGTACAACTGGGATGGCACGATCCTCACCACCATTCTGGGGTTGGACACCACGGACATTCCCGACGGCATGACCCTCTACGATTTTGTCAACCAAACGGTTCAGGAAGAGTACGACTGCCGTATGTTGGGAAAAATCGGGGTCAACAACACCTATGCCATTGGTGTGACAAGCCAAGTGGCGGAACAGTACAACCTGAAAACCATCAGCGATCTGCAGCCCGTGGCCGGTTCCCTGCGCTTTGGCGCGGAGCAGGACTTTTTCACAGATGCAGGCAGCATGAAGTTTGGTCCCTTCGTTGAATTCTATGATCTGAACTTCAAAGAGGTTCTGCACGTGGACATCATGCTGAAATACAAGGCCATCGAAGAAGGCTCTTATGAGGTCATGGTGGTTTACGCAACAGACGGCCTGAACAAGCGGGCCAATCTGAAAATTCTGGAGGACGACAAACAGTTTTTCCCAGAGTATTACGGCACTATCTTGGCCCGCAACGATCTATTTGAGCGGTTCCGGGAGGAAGCCCCCGATTTGGAGGAAACCCTCTCCTCCTTGAACGGGCTGTTCACCAACGATCTCATGAGCAGTATGACATACGAAGTCGATGTAGAGCAGCGCTCTGTTGACGACGTGGCACGAGAATTTTTGATAGAACAGGGTCTGTTGGCACCGTGAAAGAAAACAGAGTGGACATTCCAGTCCACTCTGTTCTTTTTCTCTTCCCGCCACTTCCTCGGTGGTGGACAGGAAAACCGGCAGGTCCTTTACAGAACACTGCCGGTCTCCCTGGATTTTTATTTTTAGGATGTGAATACGTTTCCAGTCAGGACTTAGGCGTCCTTGGCCTCCCAAGGCTTGCTCAGCTCTACCAGACGCGCATATTTCTCCTGCGCCTCCTTCTCCGCCCGGGCAAAGAGCTCTGTGGCCCGTTCCGGGAAGGTGAGCTGAAGGGAGGAATAACGGACCTCTCCGGTGAGGAACTCCTGGTAGTCCATAATGGGTGCCGGAGAATCCAGCTGGAAGGGGTTTCTCCCCTTCTCCTTCCGGCGGGGATCATAGCGGAACAAATGCCAGTAGCCAGCTTGTACGGCGGCCTTCATTTCCAGCATGGTGTTGTTCATGCCAATCTTAATGCCGTGGCTGATACAGGGTGCATAGGCGATGATGATAGAGGTACCAGGATAGGACTCGGCCTCCAACAGCGCCCGCAGGGTCTGGCTGTAATCCGCGCCCATGGCCACCTGGGCCACATAGACATTGCCATACTGCATGGCGATGGCCGCCAAATCCTTCTTTTGGACCGCCTTACCCGCTGCGGCAAACTGTGCCACCGCGCCGGTATTGGTCGCCTTGGATGCCTGGCCGCCGGTATTGGAGTAGACCTCAGTATCCAGGACCAGAATATTGATATTCTCTCCCGAGGCCAACACATGGTCAACCCCGCCATAGCCGATGTCATAGGCCCAACCGTCGCCGCCAAAGGCCCAGACCGACTTTTGGCCAAACATGTCCCGCATGTTGTACAGGGCCTGCAATTCCTCCTGGTTCCCCGTGCCGGCCGAAATGGCTTTTGCCAGCGCGGCGGCCAGTGCCTGCCCCGTGGTCCGAGAGCCTTCGGTTTCCCTCCGGTGGTTCAGCCATTTCTGGGCACACAGGGTCACAGCGGCGGGGGTGTCCTCCTTCTGGGCAAGGGACCGAGCCAGATCCGCCGCAGCGGTCTGCCGGGCGTTCACCGCCAGGTTCATGCCATAGCCAAACTCCGCACCGTCTTCAAAGAGAGAGTTTTCCCAAGCCGGTCCTCTCCCCTCCTTATTGACCGTATAGGGCGTGGAGGGGGCGCTGCCACCCCAAATGGAGGAGCAGCCAGTGGCGTTGGCAATGTACATCCGGTCACCAAAAAGCTGTGTCACCAGCTTGACATAGGGTGTCTCACCGCACCCGGCACAAGCCCCGGAGAACTCAAAGAGGGGCTGCTGGAACTGACTGCCCTTCACGGTCTCCTTGGCAAAGGGAAGTTCTTTCTGGCTCACCTGCTCCATTCCATAGTCAAACACGGTCTGCTCATCCAGCTGGGCGCTCAAAGGCTCCATGGTCAGAGCCTTGGTTTTGGCCGGGCAGGCCTCCACGCAAGAGCCACAGCCTGTGCAGTCCAGCACCGACACCGTCATGGAATAGGCATAGATCTCACAGCCCTTCCCGCGCATATCCCGCATCTTGGTCCCCTTGGGGGCGGACACCACTTCATCCGCGTCCATGACAATGGGACGGATACAGGCATGGGGGCAGACATAGGAACAAATATTACATTGGATGCAGTTGTTGGGGTTCCAGGCCGGAACCTTTACCGCAATCCCGCGCTTCTCAAACGCCGCTGTCCCCTGGGGAAGGGTACCATCCGCTCCAGGCATCAGTTTGGAGACCGGGATGGCGTCTCCCCGCATGGCATTGGCAGGGATCATAATATCCTTCACGTACTGCGCCAGTTCCGCCCGCTCGGTCTTCACGGAAAGCTCCGTGGGTTCCTCCTGCGCCTCCGCCCAGCCGCTGGGGATCAGGATTTCCTGGACACCCTCGACACCGGCATCCACCGCGTTGTAGTTGCGCATGATGACGTCCATTCCCTTGTGGCCGTAGCTCTTCACAATGGCGTCCTTCATGTGCTGTACCGCTTCCTCCACCGGAATCACCTTGGCCAGCTTAAAGAATGCGGCCTGAAGAATGGTGTTGGACCGGTTGCCCATGCCCAACTCAATGGCTTTGTGGGTGGCGTCACAGGTGTACACCCGGATATGGTTCTGGGCCAGGTAGCGTTTGGCCGCCGCCGGGAGATGCTCCTCCAGTTCCTGCAAGTTCCAGGGACAGTTGAGCAGGAAAGTGCCCCCCGGCTTAATATCCTGTACAATGTCAAACTTTTCGATATAAGAGGCCAGATGACAGGCGACAAAGTCCGCCTTGGTGACATAGTAGGACGCCTTGATCTGATTCTTTCCGAACCGCAGATGGCTGATGGTCACACCGCCAGACTTCTTGGAGTCATACTGGAAGTACGCCTGCACCTGCATATCGGTGTTGTCGCCGATGATTTTAATGGAGTTCTTGTTGGCGCCAACGGTGCCGTCGCCGCCCAGCCCCCAAAACTTGCAGGCAATGGTCCCCTCATCGGCCACATCGGGCTCCTCCAGAATGGGGAGAGAGCGGTGGGTCACATCGTCGTTGATGTTGATGGTAAAGCTCCGCACCGGCTGGTCGCTCTGCCCATTGCGGAACGCAGACAGGATTCCGCCCGGCGTAGTGTCCTTGGAGCCCAAGCCATACCGGCCGCCCACAATCTTCGCTTCCGCGAAGGGGGTGCCCGCCAGCGCCGCCACCACATCCAGGTACAGCGGCTCTCCAATGGAAGAGGGCTCCTTGCAGCGGTCCATGACCACGATATTTTTCGCTGTGGCAGGCAGGGCCGCCACAAAGCGGTCCGTGGCAAAGGGGCGATAGAGGCGCACCTTCACCAGGCCAACCTTTTCCCCCTTGGCGTTCATATAGTCCACCACTTCTTCCGCCGCGTCGCAGACCGACCCCATGGCAACCATCACGGTCTCCGCGTCAGGGGCGCC
The DNA here is from genome assembly GCF_003425665.1 of Evtepia gabavorous. Classification (GTDB taxonomy): domain Bacteria; phylum Bacillota; class Clostridia; order Oscillospirales; family Oscillospiraceae; genus Evtepia; species Evtepia gabavorous. The sequence goes on along the minus strand of NZ_QQRQ01000004.1, from coordinate 175,840 downwards.
ATAGTAATTAAACAGCTGGTAGTTGGTCCCCAGGCGCTGGTTGACCTTCCCCATATACTCTTCCACCACAGCGGGGAGAGCATCATAATACTGGTTGCGGGTCTCATTGACCTGGAAGAAGATATCCGGATTTTGGGCCGAGCCCCGCAATACCGGGTGCTCCGGGTTCAATGCCCGTGCCCGGAAGGCATGCAGCGCATCCATGTCCACCATGGACTTGAGCTCATCGTAGTCCCACACCTCTACCTTCTTGATCTCATGAGAGGTCCGGAATCCGTCAAAGAAATGGAGGAAGGGAACCCTCCCGCCGATGGCGGCCAGGTGGGCCACAGCGCCCAGGTCCATGACTTCCTGGGGATTGGCGCTGCACAGCATGGCATATCCCGTGGAACGGCAGGACATCACGTCACTGTGGTCGCCAAAGATCGACAGCGCATGGGTCGCCAGCGCCCGGGCGGAAACATGGGTCACCCCAGGCAGCAGGCTGCCGGCAATCTTGTACATATTGGGGATCATCAGCAAAAGGCCCTGGGAAGCGGTGAACGTGGTGGTCAGTGCCCCGGCGGTCAGGGAGCCGTGGACCGCGCCGGCAGCGCCTCCCTCCGACTGCATGACGGAGACCTTTACTGGCTGGCCGAACATATTCTTCCGCCCCTCGGCAGACCATTTATCCGACAGCTCTGCCATCACAGAGGATGGGGTAATGGGATAGATTGCCGCGACTTCCGTAAAGGCATATGCCACATGGGCCGCCGCAGTATTGCCATCCATTGTCTTGCGCTTTCTTGCCACGTTGACTCCTCCTTGTCCCAACGCAAACGGGAGACCCTTTGCTGGATTTTTCCTGATATTCAGAGGTAAGCCGTAAAAACGGCCCACTGTATTCTTCTGACAATCTAATCCTACCATTGAAGGGCTCCTTTTGTAAATGAAAGTTCTATCCAAACTTCCTGCAGGAAAACCCCTGGAATCCTTCTATCCTGCTGGGAGAGCAAAAAGAAAACGAGAGCTAAAGTAGTTCTTTGTGCAAATAAACCACATGCGAATTGTCAATCTTTGTACTACATCTGTGGATATTTGTCTATCCTGTCAAAACAAACGGCGTGCCTTATCCGGCACGCCGTCGAAAAACGTCAGCGGTTTTGTTCCTCCAAAATCCGTCCGTCCCCAGAGAAAGTGACCACCCGCCAGGGAAGGTCTTTCCCACTGTCCAGCAGCGCGGCCTTGGCTGCGCGCTCCATTCCGCCGCAGCAGGGAACCTCCATCCGGGCAACGGTCAGACTTTTGATCCCATTGGCCAACAAAATCTGCGTGAGTTTTTCCCGGTAATCCCCCTCATCCAACTTCGGACAGCCAATCAGGGTAATACGATTTTTCATAAACTCCTGGTGGAAATTTCCATAGGCATAGGCCGTACAGTCTGCGGCTATGAGAAGATGGGCGTCGGAGAAATACGGCGCCCGAACCGGCACCAGCTTGATCTGGACTGGCCACTGTCCCAAGCAGCTCTCCCCCTGCGCCGGAAAAGCAGAAGACATCCCCTCTTTTCCGCCTATGGTGCGGGGCTGGCTGCCGGGACAGCCGCAAGGCAGCGGCGCAGGGACAGTGGGAGCCTTGGCCTGAGCCACCGCCGCCGCATTGTACTCCGGTGCCTCTCGTACTTCAAAGGAGATCGCGCCGGTGGGACACCCAGGCAGGCAATCCCCCAAACCGTCACAGAAATCCTCCCGTACCAGCCTTGCCTTCCCTTCTCTCATTTCAATGGCGCCTTCATGGCAGGCCGCAGCGCAAATCCCGCAGCCGTTGCAGGCCGCCTCCTCGATCTTGATGATCTTTCTTACCATTTCACGAAACCTCCTACAATGTCCTTGACTTTTCTCTCATAGTTTAGTAGGATAAGCGGGAATCGTATGTTGGAAATCCAACACAATAGGAGATTCTATGGAACAATATTTCGCGCTTTTGCGCCAATGCCCGCTTTTTCAGGGGATCTCTCCCCAAGAGTTATCCCAGATGCTCCCCTGTCTGGGAACCCGCCACATGCAGGTCAAAAAGCACCAAATGATTTTCCGTGCCGGAGACCCGGCACGCTGGGTCGGTTTGGTGCTGTCCGGCGCTGTCCATGTCATTCAGGAAGACTACTATGGCAACCGCAGCATTGTCTCTACGTTCCAGCCTCCTCAGCTTTTTGGGGAGGCTTTTGCCTGCGCCGGTGTGGCGTCTCTGCCGGTCAGTGTGGAGGCTGCCCAGGACAGCACCCTTCTGCTGCTGGACTGTCAGCGTGTCATCCGCACGTGCAGCGACGCCTGTGCCTTTCATCAGCGCCTGCTGTCCAACCTGCTGCATGTGGTCGCGGCCAAGAATCTTTTGCTGACGCAGAAGCTGTCGTTCTTGTCCAAGCGGACCACCAAGGAGAAGCTCATGGCTTACCTGATGGAAGAGGCCCGGCGGGCGGGCAGCCCCACTTTTCGCCTCCCATACGACCGGCAGGGCCTGGCAGATTACCTGGGCGTGGACCGCAGCGCCATGTCGGCTGAGCTGAGCAAGCTGCGCCGGGCGGGCGTTCTCGACTGCAAGGGGCGAGATGTTACCCTCCATAAATCCATTTCCTAAAAAAGAGAGAGAAAGGAACCTGTTATGGAATTTTTCAAAACCAACAGCCGGGGGATCGCCCTGTGCCTGGCCATCGCCGTTCCCGCCTGGATTTTGGGCACCTTCTTTCCCATTGTCGGCGGGCCGGTCATTGCCATCCTTCTGGGCATGCTGATCGCCATTCCCCTGAAAAACCAGGGACGGATGGCGCCCGGCATTAAATTTACCTCCAAAAAAGTGCTGCAATGGGCCGTGGTGCTTCTGGGATTTGGCCTGGATTTGACGGTGGTGCTGAAAACCGGCAAGCAGTCTCTTCCCATCATCGTCTGCACCATTGCCGTCTCCCTGCTCATCGCCTTCGTGCTGCACAAGGCCCTCCGGATTCCCTCCAAAATCTCCACTTTGGTGGGGGTTGGTTCCTCCATCTGCGGCGGCTCCGCCATTGCCGCCACCGCGCCTGTGATTGATGCCGACGACGAAGAGGTGGCCCAGTCCATCTCTGTAATTTTCTTCTTCAACGTTTTGGCAGCCATTCTCTTCCCGATCCTGGGCAACCTCATCGGCTTCAGCACCACTTCTGGAGAGGCTTTCGGCATCTTCGCCGGCACCGCAGTCAACGACACCTCCTCTGTCACCGCAGCTGCGGCCACCTGGGACAGCATGTGGGGATTGGGAACCGCCACCCTGGACAAAGCGGTCACTGTGAAGCTCACCCGCACCCTGGCCATCATCCCCATCACCTTGGTGCTGGCCTTTCTCTATACCCGGAAGGGGCAGAAAAGCCAGGGGAAAGGGGTCAGTCTCAAGTCCATCTTCCCCTTTTTCATTCTCTATTTTATCGCGGCCAGCCTTCTGACCACCGTCGCGGTCCACTTTGGGGTGGATGCCAGCGTCTTTTCCCCCATTAAGACACTGAGTAAATTCTTCATCGTACTGGCCATGGCCGCCATCGGACTGAACACCGATATTGTCAAGCTCATTAAAACCGGCGGTGCGCCCCTGGCCTTAGGCGCTTGCTGCTGGGTTGGCATCACCGGCACCAGCCTTCTCATTCAGCACGTTATGGGCCTTTGGTAACAGAATTCTTGATACGTGCCTTTGCTGTACTTTGGGCTGTGGACAGTCCCTATGAAAACATAAAAAATGATCCTGCCGCCCAGGAGACGGCAGGATCATTTTTTACTTGAAGGCAAAATAGGCCAAAACCACGCCGCCCAAAACGATGCGATACCAGCCAAATACTTTGAAGTCGTGCTTTTTAATGTACCCCATGAGGAATTTGATGACCACCAGAGAGACCAGGAAAGCCACCAAGCTGCCTACCACCAGAGTCACCAACTCCGGGGTGGTGAACACCAAACCAAACTTCAGCAGTTTTAGCAAACTCAAGCCAAACATCACCGGTACAGCCAGAAAGAAGGTAAATTCCGCCGCCGCCACCCGGGAAACCCCGATAAGAAGTGCGCCAATGATGGTCGATCCCGAACGGGAAGTGCCCGGAATGATGGACAAAACCTGAAACAGGCCAATCAAAAAGGCGGTCCGATAGGTGATCTCCGCCAAGGTCTGCACCTTGGGGGTTCGGGTTTTGTTCCAGTTCTCAATCAGAATAAATCCAACACCATAGAGAATCAGTGCCGCTGCAATCACCGTGGGGGTGTGGAGATGGGCCTCAATATAGTCGTCAAACAGGATGGTCACCACCGCCCCAGGGATACAGGCCACCACCACCTTACACCACATCTGAATGGTGTCCCAGCGCACTGCGGGCTGGGTGGGTGTTTTGCGCTGGAAGGGCCACATCTTTTCCCAGAACAGGATCACCACCGCCAGGATCGCCCCCAGCTGGATGACCACAAAGAACATATCCTTGAATGCCTCACTGACATTCATCTGTAAAAACTCATCCACCAAAAGCATGTGGCCGGTGCTGCTGATGGGGAGCCACTCGGTAATCCCCTCCACAATGCCCAGGAAAATGACCTTCAGCACTTCAATGCCATGTTCGATCACGTATAATCCTCCTTGCTGTTCAGTTGTTCTATACGGCTTCTACGCAAAGGCAGGCCTTAGTATACCAATTTTTTCCTCCCCTGTCCAGGCCATGCTCAAAAAAGGGCGCTGTCTTTCATAAATCCCTGGGTTTCCGGCATACTATCTATGGGTGATAACAATGAAACGAAACAAAGTTCTGACTTACCTGCTCTTCCTCTTGCTTCCCCTGGCCGTGGGCGGCCTGGCGGCCCTTGTCACATATCACGGGATGCCGGTCTATGAACAGCTGGAAAAACCGGTTTTCACGCCACCATCCTTCCTCTTTCCCATTGTTTGGAACCTTCTCTACGTTCTCATGGGGATTGGAGCCGCCCGGGTGTGGCTCAGCCAGGACCCCATGCGGGGGCAGCGCCTGCGTCCCTTTGTGCTCCAGCTCATCCTGAATTTTTTCTGGACCGTCTGGTTTTTTGGCGCGGGACAGTATCTGCTGGCCTTCTTTTGGCTCCTCATTCTTCTGTGCGTCATCGGCTGGATGATCGCCGCGTTTTCCAAGGCGGACCCGCTGGCCGGGCGGCTGCAAATCCCCTATCTGCTCTGGACCGGATTCGCCGCAGTGCTGAACTTTTCTATTTTCCTTCTCAACCTATAACCGCGTGCCTCACGCCTCCTGGCCGGCCGCCAGCTGCTGGTCCAGGGCCTGGGCAAAGGCCGGAAATGCCTTGCGCAGACGCAGAATATGGCCCTGCTGGTCCTGGAAACAGTGCTCTGAATTTCCCTCAAACACCACAGGCCCCCCCTCCTTTGTCATCACATAGTGAAGCCGCAGTCGGACCCCGGTAAACTGCGTCAAGGTCACCTGAATGGAGATCACATCCGGAAAAGTGGTGGTCTGCTTATACTTGGCGTCCAAATAGGTTGCCGGGGACACCGAGCCCATGGCCTCCAGCCGCTCCAGTCCCCATCCCAGCTGGGCCAGGTAATCCACCCGGGCCTCCTCCATCCAGCGGATATAGTTGCTGTGATGGACAATTCCCATCCGGTCGGTCTCATAATACTGCACGGTGTGCCGATATGCGTTCATTCCTGTTTCTTCTCCTTTGTCTGCCACGTCCCGGGAATCACTATGCCAGTGTTCCCGTCCAAAAAGTTTTTCCTCGTCTTTGCTGCCCAGCCTCTCAAAGAAGCGTAGGGGCGATGGCCTCCGCCTCACGAACAATACGATTTATGAGCTGTTGTACCGTCGGGATATCGTGAATTCGTCCTACGACTTCACCGCAAGGGAAAACACCTCCCTGGGTGTCCCCGCTGTCATAGCACTTCTTCTGCCGTTTTCCGCTGACATACGGGAAAATATCCTCTAACTTGGGGTTCCCCTTCTCCAGTTCCGCCACTTGCAGCGTAGTCTCATTCTTCAAATTTCTATGGGGGAAATCAATGGACCGCTGCACCACCATTGTCGCGCGCTCATTGCTGTCCACCAAAAGTTTCTTAAAGTTGGGATGGATGGCGCACTCCTGCGTAGCCATGAACCTTGTCCCGATGACCACGCCCTCTGCTCCCAGCGCCCGCATGGCCAAGTAGCTGCGCCCATCACATACACCGCCGCCGCCAATCACAGGAATATGAACCGCACTGGCCACAGAAGGAATCAGCACCATAGAGGTCACATCATCATTCCCCGGTGCACCGCCGCACTCAAAGCCCACCACAGAAACTACATCCACCCCCGCAGCCTCTGCTTTTTGCGCAAATCGGACGGCCGTTGATTTATGAATGATCTTCGCGCCCGCTCCATGGAGTTCCTCCACAAAGGGTTTTGGGTCCCGGCCGGACAATTCCACCACAGGGACCTGGCTTTGGCAGCAGGCCGCAATAAAATCCCATGTTTTCTCCCCTTCCACCACTTCAGGAAACATAGAGATATTAACGCAGAAAGGCTTGTCTGTGAGAGACTTCGCCCGTGCAATCGCCTCGGTCAGTTCCTCCTTCGTCTGATACAAAGACGCGCTGATCGTACCCAGACCCCCTGCATTGGATACCGCCGCAGCCAACTCAGGCGTTGCCAGCCACTGAAAGGCCCCCTGCATAATAGGATACTGGATTCCTAAGAGCGAACAAAGTGACGAGTTCATAAATCCTACTCCTCCTTATACAACAGATAAAAATAACCAAAACGAAAAAAGAAACCGAGATCCTCTCTGAAGAAGTCTCGGTTCTTTTCCATCTGGTGCGGATGACGGGACTTGAACCCGTACGTCATGGACACACGCCCCTCAAACGTGCCTGTCTACCAGTTCCAGCACATCCGCATTTTTAGGTTGCTTAGATAGTATACTCATTCTGGAGAGATTTGTCAATCCCTTTTTCCTCTTTTCTCTTCCATTCTCAGAAAAACCCGGCGGTGGCACCGCCGGGTTTCCTGTTTTGGATCAGCCCTTTAGGGAAGGGGGATAGGTCCCGTTTTCGTGGAGGGCTTTCAGCGCCTGTTCCACCACCGGGCGGTCCTCCTGATAGGTGACGCCGAACCAGACCGCATCGGTATGGAGCACCGCCACATCCAGCCGGCCCGCGGTAATTAAGCGGTCCACCAGCACCGGCAGCAGGCATTCCGCCTTCTGCTCCTCCGGTGCCAGTTCCCGGAGGAAGGTGTGGAAATAGGCCTCCATCTCCTCAAAAATCCAGGGGGTAAAGCCCCAGAAATTCATGGACACCACACTCTCCGGGTCCAAGGGGACCTCCTGAGCCGGGTTCTCCGTGTCCGTAATGCGGCCGTCGGGGTACTTTTTAATTTTCAGGGTCTCCTTCACCTTTCGCAGGCTGCCGCTGTCCAGCTGGCAGACCCCCCGGGAGACCGTCCCGTTGTCGCTGACGGTGTTTTTCAAGCGGTACCCCACCATGGCCCCCTCCCCGGTGGGCTTCAGGGTCAGGAGTTTTTGCAAAATGGTCTCATAGGCCGAGACGCCGTAGTAGTCGTCGGCGTTGATAATAGCAAAGGGCTCCCGCACCACATCCCGGGCGCACAGGGCCGCGTGGACCGTGCCGAAGGGCTTCTTCCGCTCCGGGGGAATGGTATAGAAGGCCGGAATGCTGGAGAAGTCCTGCACCGCATAGGCCACCTCCACCGGCTCTCCCTGGGGGGTGTGCATGGTCTCGATCCGGTCCCCGCAGAGGGCGCGGATGGTGGGCTCCATCCCCGGTTTTATGATAAACACAATCTTATGGAACCCGGCCCGCACCGCGTCATAGACCGAATACTCCATAATGGCCTCGCCGTGGGGGCCAATGCCGTCGGTTTGCTTCTCTCCGCCGTAGCGGGAGCCCATGCCGGCCGCCATGATTACCAAAGTCGCTTTCATGTTGATCTCTCCATTTCGCCGCCTCAGGCGGTTTTTCTTTTATTATACTATGCTCTTCGGCATTTTTCCATTCTGAGGGAAAAATTTCCGGGGAAATCCCCTCTTTCCGGCGGAAATTTCTGGCCAACGCCAGGAAATATGGTACAATAAGGGCAGAGACTTCGGGATATACCCGACCATAAGGAGGTTTTCCCATGGAACAACTGACGGTACGTTGGCACGGCCACGCCTGCTTTTCCCTGACCTGCCGGGACTTCACCGTGGTGTTGGACCCCTATGAGGACCACTACGTCCCGGGCTTTCCCCCGCTGCGCCTGACCGGGGACCTGGTGCTGTGCTCCCACCAGCACAACGACCACAACGCAGCGGAGATTGTCACCCTCCGCACCGGCCGCCCCAACCCCTTCCGTATCACCAAAATTCCCACCTTCCACGACCCGGAAGGGGGCCGGCTGCGGGGGGAGAACACCATCCATCTGCTGGAGGTGGGCAAGCTGCGGGTGGCCCATTTCGGGGACTTGGGCTGTCCCCTCTCTCCCGCGCAAAAGGCAGAGCTCCAGGGCCTGGACGCGGCCATGGTGCCCGTGGGGGGCTTTTACACCATTGGTCCCCAGGAGGCCAAGGCCCTGCTGGACGATCTTCGGCCCAAGGTCTTTCTGCCCATGCACTACCGGATGGGCGCCGTGGGCCTGCCGGCGGTGGGCCAGGTGGAGGATTTTCTGTCCCTGGTGGAGAATTATGTATACTACCCCACCGACACCCTCTCCCTTGACGAAGGGACCAAGCCCCAGATCGCGGTTCTTCACTGCTCCGTGTAAGGGAACGCAGACAGCCGGACGGTGTTTTCACCGTCCGGCTGTTCTTTTCTGGTGTTACCGGGGTGCCGGGGACTCAGTTCTTCCCCACCACCTCACCGGGATTCTCGGCGGAGTTGGCGTCTGACCACTCCTTTTCAAAGGCCTCCCAGTCCCGCACGGGCAGGACTTTGGTCCACACCTCATACTCGTTGCCCTGGGCGTCCTTCTTCACCTGATACTCATGGGAGTTGGTGGCCTCCTGCATGTCGGCGTAATACCACTGCTCGGTGTCCAGGTTGTCCGGCCAGACCAGCATATCCTCCAGGAAGTGGTCCGGGTCGGGGTGCCGGTCCAAGGTCCGGTTGACCAGGGTCACCGCCTCGGCCCGGGTGATGTACTTGTCCGGCCCGAAGGTCCCGTCCGGGTACCCCTCGATAAAGCCGTCTTCCGCGGCCTGGTTGATGTAATCCTGGGCCCAGTGACCGTCGATGTCCGGGAAGAGGTCCTCCCCCTGGTAGTCCATGTCGAAGAACCGGGCGGCAATCACCGCGAACTCGGCCCGGGTGATATACCCGTTGGGGTCAAAGGTCCCGTCGGGATAGCCGCTGATGATCCCGCCGTTGGACAGGGTGGCGATGGCGTTGTTGAACCAGTCCGCCAACGCCACATCCGGGTAGCCGCTGTCCTGGCTCCAGAAGTGGTTCCGGCTCTCATCGGTGAGCATGCGGAAGTAGATGGTGGCCACCTCCGCCCGGGTGATGTTGCCCTGGGGCTTCACCGGCTTTTTGGTCTGGTCCTCGGTGGGCAGCCCGGTGTAGTAGTCCACGGGGTAGCCGATGATGTAGCCATAGTGGTCCTCGGTGTTCAGGCTGGGCTTGTCGTCATCGGGGTCCGGATCAGGGCGGTGGCTTCCGGAGCTTCGATGATTGGTAAAGACGATCTCGTCTGCTGGTTTCTCGTTCTTCTCAATGCTCCAATTACTAACGGTAAGTCCCCTCTCTTCATTATCAGTCACCGTTACAGAAAACGTGTAAACACTGGTGTCATACTTGACACGGTTTAGGTCTCCCTCATCTTCTGTAATTTCGTACTGATAGGTTCCCGCTTCCGTGAAAATGATGGGGGCAAAAGATGCCGATGCTGTGCTGTCAGAGGATTTGGTGATTGTAATTCGATTTGGGTTGGGGACAGGAGTATCCTCCGTCATGGCCTCAATCTGGAAGGATACCGCATCACCTATGTTCCAGCCGCTTCCGGTAAAGGTTTTGTTGATAGCTGGAATGATTTCCGCTACAGCGTTCCCACTATCAAACGTATTTGTGATCGTGATTGCTTTGTCAGCCTTCTCTTCAATCGTTACCGAAATGCCCTGACTTTGCTCAGAAGCCGATACTGCCTCCGACGCAAACGACGTATCTTCGTATGCAACAGTAAACCCTGATACAGCATCCTCTTTCACAGTGATCGTCACACCCGCCGGAACTTGCAGCGTGATGGTCTCCCCACCATGGATCGAAAGCGTAGCTTTTCCTTCCTCCGAGAAGGGCACTTTTTCACCTGTTTCCCCATCCTTCATCCGGTACACCGTCCCGCCGTTCAAATTCTTTGGTTCTGCGGTCAGGGTAATATCAAAGGAAAGCTGGGAGGCGATGTTCTTGTCGAGACCATCCACGTTTTTGGTGATGGAGAGCGTCCCCGCCGCCTGGCGCTGGTTCCCCACCACCACCATGGTGGTACCGGAAAAGAGGTTGTTCAGGCTTTGCTCTTTCAAATCCTGTTTGGGAGACTGAATGGTATCATCATGGTCCATGCACTGCCGAATGGACAGCCGCCCCCAGCCCTCGTCATAGGTCAGTGCATTGGAGTAGCCCTCAATCGGACCATACTCTAAGACTGCATTTGTGGAAGAATAGGACAGGTGCATGATCTTTTCAGGGTCTGTACTGTTCCATACGTTATCCTCTGTCTCGGTCCAGTTCCACTTCTTATTTTCGTACGTCCCCGTCTCCAGCGCCGCCTTGATGTCGTGGAGGGTGGCGTCAATGTCATCGTCCGCGGCAAACTGCACCATGCTCTTGACCAGTTTGCCCACGCCCAGGTTGACAGAGACCATATCTTCTTCTTTCCCTGCATCGGCGTAAACGCCGGTGTCATCCACGATTACGGGAACTGCCGTGGGGTTCTTCTCAAATCCGCCCGGGGCCTCTGTCTCAATTAAGTAATACTCTCCTTTGGGAATCTTGGAAAAGGTCATCGCACCCTTGATTGTGCTTCCATTCCCCAAGTCAATCGTCTCTGTTTTTTCTGTATTTTCCACCGTGATCGGTGTTTTCTCTTCTGATATTTGATAATTACCCTGTTCATCAACTGTGATATCCTCTTGTTTATACAGAGAAAACTTTGCCCCATCCAGGGGTACCCCCTCCTCGTCCGTCTTCTGCACCAGCAGGCGGTTTTGGATGTTGGGCACATACAGGCTCATCGCAAACTGGCGCTGGAAGTCATAGGGGTCCAGCATGACAATGTCCTCGACATCGACATCCTTCAACGCTTCGACACTTGTAATCTTTTGATTGATGTAAAAATAACCGCCGGTATACTCCGCCTGTTGCTTCTGATCTTTCGCTGCTACCAAGTAATACTTTTCAATGTCTCCAGGCAGATTTTCAATGGCGCAGGTGAACTCAGTGCCCAGCTTAAATGGATACCAGTTCTCCTGGGCCGCCTCGAGAACACCTTCCATCCCCGCTGGATGGATTTTCCAACCTTTTTCCGGATTCCCGGACACCGCTGTCAAATCCTTCAAAGTAAGTTCTTCCCACGTTCCTCGGAAATCATTCGGCCGCTTTAGAATCACGGAAAACATGGTGCCCACAGGTTTGCCCTCACTATCAAGGACTTTGACTTTTCCCTCTTCAGTTGTTTCCACATATTTTGCGCCGGGCTCCTCCCCACTCACTGTGCGGGCCGTCGCCAGCACCTTAGACATGGCATAGGCGCCCACGTCCCAGGTGCTGTCAGACAAAAGGATGGGGTATCCACTGTCATTGCTCTGCAAGTGAAAATGAACCTCTTCTATGCCCCGATAGCCCTCTGGCACCTTTGTCTCCCGAAGTACCCAGTAAGAACTGACCCCTTGCAGGTCACTGGGTACCAGCGGGACGTTCTCCTGATCCAGCAAGATAAACTCGCCCTTCTCATCCGTTGTTCCTGTGGCATAGGGTGCGTTCTGGTATCCATCTATAATATCCCAGCTCTCGTCCGCCGGATAGAGTGCAAATTTTGCGCCTGCTACCCCCTCCGCAGTCCCCGCAGCCGTATAATCCTGACTTACCTTTTTGATCTCGCTCTCCAGGATCACCTTCATATTGAACTTGAGGCTCATGTTAGACGCCCCGTTCCCCCGTTCCAGATAGAAGAAATTCAAGGTATGGAAGGTGCCTTCCCGAAAGGTATTTTCATCCCAATCATCATCGTCCCCATTTTTTCCCGCACTCTTAAACGCCTGTTTGAGTGTTGTGGACAATGCCCCTTCCTTCCCAGAATCCTTTCCTCCGTTCACATCAATCTCTCCCGTGGAGAAGTTAATTTTTACCGATGCTGTATTGTGGATGCCGCCCAGGTCCGCCACCAATACACCATCAATGAAAATCCACACGTCGTCGTCCCCAGAGAATTCATAGGTTACCGGCTTCGTAGAATCAAACGGAGATTTGCCATCCTTCGTCTGTACAAAACGGGTCACCATGCTAACGCCGAAATAATGATTGATGATATCCTTTCTTGCCGGAGCACTCTCGCTACCCTCTAATTCTTTATCGTTCAACTCACCGCCGCTTATGTTAAAAACTTGCTCTGCCGTATTGAATGGGAAAAACTGATAGCGAGCGTTTTCCTCTGTGCCTTCTTTTACGCCGCCTTTCTCATAAAGTGTAAACTGATTCTCATTTTCATCAAAGCTGGCAAAGTTTTTTGTACAATCGTAGTAATAATAACCCTCCTGATCCCGCTGCAGCAGTCCGCCCACATCCATATAGGCGGCTTTTCCCTCGACCTTCTTCTCCCTCGTGTCCCGACTGTCAAATCCGTTGAACAAATAGGACAGGGACTCGCCGCTTTCTATTTTCTCTTCGTTTAGATGGGGATATCCGTCCTCCCCCAATAGGGACGACACAATGCCGGTATAGGGTCCTTCATTCCCGGTCCACTGGTTATAGGTGCCCCACGTTGCATCGTTGAGGAATTTTAAGGCGTGATTTTGGTTAATTCCCATATTCTTATATTTACCACTGTCCCCACCTTTCATCCTCTGACTGTCGGGACTGTTTTGGTCTTCCAACCAGTAATCAAACAGATCCACCGTCACCCCTTCCGGGTAAGGATCTTCCACATTCACTTCATGGGCTGAAAAATCCGCAGATGGTTCCTCTCCTGCCGCGTGCGCCCCTGTCGTCATCAGGGAAAGCGCCATACAGACGGTAAGCAATATGGCGCCCCAGCGTCTTTTCCTTGTACTCATCGTGTAAACTCCCTTCTCTTACTTTTTCATCCCGCCGTATGGTTACAACAAAATTCTTATTCCGTTGTAAATAAGCCAAACGAAAAAATGCGGCGCACAACGGAATTCTTATTCCGTTGTCATTCGACAGCCAAGGAAAAGAAATGAGAGCATAACCCAGAGGAAGACTTTCTCCATTCTTCGCAAAAATAGGTGCAAAAAAGTCCTGAAGAAAGATCGACTGTTTTCTTCAGGTGGTTTTCTTGTGCGTTTTATCAAATATCTGGCTTGCATTTCCCCTTTGATCTGTGATATATTGTAAGTAACTCAATCAGTATATCATCTTGCGGCTTATTTGTTACAACGGAATAAGAATTTCGTTGTTACAGAATCAGCCCCAGCCGTTCCACCTGCCGTTTATGCTCGGCGCCGCTCTCCATAATATAGATGCGCGTGGTCTCTATGCTGGCGTGGCCCAGCAGGTCGGCCAGCTTCGCCAGGTCCTTGTCCAGGGCGTAAAAGGCCCGGGCAAACAGGTGACGAAAGTTGTGGGGGAAGACCTTCCGGGCCTCCACCCCGGCCCGGGAGCAGAGGGCCTGCATCTCTCGCCACAGGTTGGAGCGGTCCACCGGGCGTCCGGTGCGGGTCACAAACACCGGACCGGCGGTGATGCCCCGGGCCCGGCAGTATCCCTGGAGTGCCCGGCAGAGTTTTTGGGGCAGCAGAACCGCCCGTCGCTTGCCCTTACAGTGCACCAGCGCCCGGCCGGCAGCCAGAGCCTCCACCGTGACAAACACCAGTTCGGAGACCCGAATCCCCGTGGCCCCCAGGGTCTGCATCACGTGATACAGCCGCTGGCTGCCCCGCCGTCGGGCGGCGGCCAGCAGGGCCAGGTACTCCCCCTTGTCCAGTTCCCGGGCCTTCTCCCGAAAAATTTCCCGCTGCTGGCGCAGGGCCTTCACCCGGCACCCGTGCCAGCCCTGAAAGGCAAAAAAGCCGTTGAGGGCCGCAATCATGCTGTTCACCGTGCTGGGGGCATACCGCCGGGCCATCTCCTCCTTCCATGCCAGCACCTGTTCCTTGTCCACCCGCCCCCCTTGGGGCAGCCGGGCGGCAAAGGCCAGCAAATCCCGGCGGTATTTGGCCAGGGTCCCCGGGCTCCGTTCCTCCCGGCGCAGATGGGCCAGGAACCGCTGAATCTCTGCTTGCGTCATCCAATGGTACATAGACAGCACCCTCCTTTTTCCTGTCTCTATTGTACCAACATATCTCATATTATTTTCTTTTTGGCATAGAAAAACCCACGGCGGACAGAAACCGCCGTGGGTTTTTCTTTTCTTCGCTGGGGTCAAAGGGCGCGGGAATATTCGCTGCGAATCCGCTGCTTCCCCCCCAGGGCGTTGTCGATCATGGACAGGAACTTCTCCCGGTCGTCCGGCAGGGTTCCCTTGAGGGGGAGATAATTGGAGGCGTGGTTGCTGGTGAAATGGAAGGGGCCATAGTTGAGCCCGGCCACCAGGGCCCGGGTCTCCTCCAGGTACTCCCGGGGGGTAATCATCTGGAAACGTCCCTCCTTGACATCCTGGTACATGGGGGAGTTGGGCTCCGGCATGTAGGACAGGCAGGAGACATGGTTGGCCTGCATCCGGTTGAGCACCCGGATGGTCTCCTCCACGTGCTTCTTGGAGGGCTCTCCCGGGCCGGCCAGGCCCAGAATCACCGTGACCCACAGGTCAATGCCGGCGTTTTTCAGCAGGGCAGCGGCCTGGAGCATCTGCTCGGAGGTGACCCCCTTGTTGACCTTTTTCAGCAGTTCATCCCAGCCGCTCTCCACCCCCAGATAGGCCCGGGTGAGGCCGGCCTGGCGCAGCTCAATGAGCTGTTCCTGGCTCTTGGTCATGGTGCTGCGGGTGCCGGCGTAGACCGTCACCTGGCGCAGATGGGGGAAGGCCGCGTACAGGGCCTCCAAAATCTGCAGCAGGTGGGCCTGGCGCATGACAATGGCGTCCCCGTCGCAGAGAAAGACCTTATCCACGTTCTCCGGACCGTAATACTCCCGGGCCATGGCAATGTCCTCGATGATCTCCTTCATGGGACGCACGTGAAATTTCTTGGTCTTATACATGCCGCAGAAGGTACACTTGTTGTGGGAGCAGCCGATGGTGCATTGGAGCAGATAGCTGCGCCACTCTCCTGGGGGCCGATAAATCTGACCTTCATAACGCATAGGGATTCCTCCTGTCCTCCCCAGCCTGGTCCGCCGGGGAAATGATTTTTTTCAGGGCTTTCTCCGCCTTTTTTCGGGGGAGCATCACCTCCCGGCCGCAGCCGGTGCAGCGCAGGCGGAAATCCATCCCCACCCGGAGTACCTCCCACCGCCGGGCGCCGCAGGGGTGCTCCTTTTTCATCTCCAGCACGTCGCCGGGTTGAATATCCATGGTACAACACCTCCATTGGAAAAAGAAGGGGCAATTTTTGGCCCCCATGTGAATATCATTGAGTCAGACTTCGTCTCACTCATGGAATCAGAAAGGAAGGCAGTGTATGTCCAACCTGTATCTCCCAGAAGGGCGCCTGCTCCACACCCCAGAAAACCAAGCCGCCTGGGAGACCCTCTCCTCCCTCCGCCAAGCTATGGAGCAGGAAACCGTGCTGGAGGGCCGGGCCGTCCTGTGCACCCCGGGCCACGATCTGCTGGTGAACCTGGGCCCCTTCACCGGAACCATTCCCCGGGAGGAGGCCGCCCTGGGCATCCGGGAGGGAACCGCCCGGGAAATCGCCATTCTCTCCCGGGTGGGAAAGCCCATCTCCTTCACCGTCACCGGGGTGGCTGAGGGCGCGCCGCCCCAACTCACCCTCTCCCGCCGCCGGGCCCAGGAGCTGGCTCTGGCAGAACTGCTCCGCTGCCCGCCGGGCACCGTTCTCCCCGCCACCGTGACCCACCTGGAGGGCTTCGGCGCCTTTGTGGATGTGGGGTGCGGGGTGGTGTCTCTCATCGGGATTGAAAACTGCTCCGTCTCCCGCATCTCTCACCCTGCCCGCCGGTTCACCGTGGGGCAGGAAATCTATACCGTGCTCACAGGGAGCGACCCCGACCAGGGACGGCTCTTTCTCTCCCACAAGGAGCTTTTGGGCACCTGGCTGGAGAACGTCGCCCGGTTTTCCCCCGGCATGACCGTGGCCGGCTGGGTGCGGGGGGTGAAATCCTATGGAACTTTTGTAGAGCTGACCCCCAACCTCACCGGCCTGGCAGACCAGACCGAAGGACTGGCGGAAGACGACCGGGTGTCCGTCTACATCAAAGCCATCCTGCCGGACCGCATGAAGATCAAGCTCACCCTCATTCACCGCCTGGAGCCAGAGCCGGGGCCGGAACCTCTTTCCTATTTTATCACATCCGGTCAACTCTCCCGCTGGGACTATTCCCCCCCTGGGCGCCTGGCACACAAAATACAGACGGTCTTCGGTTAGCCTTCCCCCTTGATCCGGTCCCAATACTGTTTGGCGGCCTGCTCGGTTTTATTTTCCCCATAGGTGTAATAGGTCTGGTTTTTCAGGGCATCGGGCAGATACTGCTGTTTCACATAGTGGTTGGGATACCCATGGGCATACTGGTACCCCGTCCCATGGCCCAGCTGGGCCGCCCCCTCATAGTGGGCGTCCCGGAGATGCGGCGGCACCTCCCCCGTCCGTCCCGCCCGCAGGTCTGCCAGCGCCCCCTCCACCGCCAGAATGGCGCTGTTGGACTTGGGCGCGGTGGCCAGGAAAATGGCCGCCTGGGCCAGGGGAATCCGGGCCTCGGGCAGGCCCAGCATATTGGCGCTGTCCACACAGGCTTTCACCACCGCCACCGCCTGGGGATAGGCCAGGCCCACGTCCTCACTGGCCATGACCATCAGCCGGCGGCAGGGGGAGATCAGATCCCCCGCCTCCAGCAGCCGGGCCAGATAATGGACTGCGGCATCGGGATCAGAGCCCCGGACCGACTTTTGAAAAGCGGACAAAATGTCATAATGGCTGTCACCGTCCCGGTCATAGCGGTTGGCGGACCGCTGGGCCACCACCTGGGCCTCCGCCAAGGTCAGGACCGTCTCGCCCCGGTCCATGGCATGGGCCGCAAAGAGGGCCTCCACCGCGTTGAGGGCTTTCCGCACATCCCCCCCGCAGCTGCGGGCAATGTGCTCGGCCACCCCCTCCTCCCAGCGGACCCGCCCCTGCCGGTCCTGGCTCATTTCCCGGATTCCCCGAAGCACCACCGGCAGAACCTCCTCCGGCGACACAGGCTGAAAGGCAAAGACCGTGGCCCGGCTGAGCACCGCGTTGTAAATGTAGAAATAGGGATTCTCCGTGGTGGCGGCAATGAGGGTCAGTTTTCCCGTTTCCATAAACTCCAGCAGGGACTGCTGCTGCTTCTTATTGAAATACTGAATCTCATCCAGATACAGCACCACCCCCTCCGGTGCCAGCAGAGTCCCCACATCCGCGGTGATGGCCTTGATGTCCGCTAAAGAGGCGGTGGTGGCGTTCAGGCGGTGGAAGGGCCGGTGCATCTGGGCGGCGGCGATCTCCGCCACCGTGGTCTTTCCCGTGCCGGAGGGACCGTAAAAAATCAGATTGGGGATATTTCCCCCCTGAATGATCCGCCGCAGAACCCCCTGCTCCCCCAGTATATGCCGCTGCCCCACCACCTCGTCGATGGAATTGGGCCGAAGCCGGTCTGCCAGGGGCTGGTACATGGCGCTCATCTCTCTTTCCCATAGTCGAAATAAAAACAAGGAGAACGACCTGCGTCGTCCTCCTTATTTTATCAGCTGTGACCCCTTCCGTAAAGGGAGAATTTTCCCCCGGCGGACAGGGCTTACTCGTAGAGGGGGTACTTGGCCGTGATCTCCGCCACCGCCGCGCGGATCTCCTCCTGCTTGGTGTCAAACTCTGTGGCGGTCTTCCAAATGAGCTGGCCGATGACCTTCATGTCCTCCTCCCGCAGACCGCGGCTGGTGGCGGCGGGGACCCCCACCCGGATGCCGCTGGTGACGAAGGGGGACTGGGGATCGTCGGGGATGGTGTTCTTGTTCACGGTGATGTTCACCTGGTCCAGGCGCTTCTCCATCTCCTTGCCGGTGATGTTGGCCGGGCGCAGATCCACCAGCATCAGATGGTTGTCGGTGCCGCCGGAGACCAGCTGGAAGCCGGCATCCATGAGGCTCTCGGCCAGGACCTTGGCATTCTTCAGCACCTGCTCCTGGTAGGTCTTGAACTCCGGCTTCATGGCCTCCCCGAAGGCAACGGCCTTGGCGGTGATGATGTGCATGAGGGGGCCGCCCTGGGAGCCGGGGAAAATGGCCTTGTCAATCTTCTTGGCATGCTCCTCCTTGCACAGAATCACGCCGCCCCGGGGACCCCGCAGGGTCTTATGGGTGGTGGTGGTCACCACGTCGGCATAGGGCACGGGGGAGGGATGCAGCCCCGCGGCCACCAGGCCGGCAATGTGGGCCATATCCACGAAGAGATAGGCGCCTACCTCGTCGGCAATCTCCCGGAAAGCCTTAAAATCAATGATCCGGGGATAGGCGGAGGCGCCGGCAATGATCATCTTGGGCTTGCACTGTTTGGCCAGGTCGCGGACCTGGTCATAGTCGATGCGGTGGGTTTTGGGGTCCACGCCATAGGGGACAATCTTGTAGTTGATCCCCGAATAGTTCACGGGGCTGCCGTGGGTCAGGTGGCCGCCGTTGTCCAGGTTCATTCCCATGACGGTGTCTCCCACGTTGCACAGGGCCTGGTACACTGCGTAGTTGGCCGAAGCGCCGCTGTGGGGCTGGACGTTTGCATGGTCCGCGCCGAAGAGGGCCTTGGCCCGGTCCCGGGCAATGTCCTCCACCACGTCCACACATTCACAGCCACCATAGTAGCGCTTGCCGGGATAGCCCTCGGCATACTTATTGGTGAGCACGGACGAAGCAGCCGCCAGAACGGCCGGGCTGACAAAGTTCTCCGAGGCAATCAGCTCAATATTTCTCCGCTGACGGTCGTACTCCGCCTGCACGGCGTTGCCCACCTGGGGATCTTGCTGGATCAGGAAATCGATGACATCTTTGACCACGATACTCGCTCCTTTTTACATTCAAATTTCTATGATGGCGGGTTTGCGTTTTCCAGCTTATTATACTCCAAACCGAAAAAAAATCCAATGACTATCCTTCCACTTTGTGCTATACTATTTATACGAAAAACAACCCATAGAGAAAAAGGAATCGGTAGTTTTTATGAAAAATTCCAAGGATATTCACGCCATTGTCCAGGCACTCAAAGACTTGTATCCCGATGGCATCTGTTCCCTGCAATACCAAAAGGACTATGAGCTGCTCTTTGCCACCCGCCTCTCCGCCCAATGCACCGATGAGCGGGTCAATCAGGTGACCCCCGCCCTCTTCGCCCGCTTCCCCACCCTGGAGGCCCTGGCGGAGGCAGAGCCGGCCGACGTGGAGCCCTACATCCACTCCTGCGGCTTTTTCCGGGCCAAGGCCAAGGACATTGTCTTTGCCTCCCGCATGCTGCTGGAACAATTCCATGGCAAGGTGCCGGGCACCATGGAGGAGCTGCTCTCCCTGCCCGGGGTGGGCAGAAAAACCGCCAACCTTATTTTGGGCGATGTTCACCACACCCCCGGCGTGGTGGTGGCAGACACCCACTGCATCCGGATCACCGGCCTGCTGGGGCTCACCGACGGCACCAAGGACCCCGGCAAGGTGGAAAAGCAGCTGCGGGCCTGCCTGCCGCCGGAGGAGTCCAACGACTTCTGTCACCGTCTGGTGCTCCATGGCCGGGCGGTCTGCCGGGCGCGCAAGCCCGACTGCCCCAACTGTACCCTCCGTCCCTGGTGCGATCACTTTCAAAAAAACGCATAGTCATCTACTTTCTTGGCACACCACGGTTCCCGTGGTGTGCTTTTCCTTTCCCCACCTTAAATAGAGGAGGGCCTTTTAGGGC
This sequence comes from Evtepia gabavorous, assembly GCF_003425665.1. Taxonomy (GTDB): domain Bacteria; phylum Bacillota; class Clostridia; order Oscillospirales; family Oscillospiraceae; genus Evtepia; species Evtepia gabavorous. The sequence continues at coordinate 155,612 of NZ_QQRQ01000004.1, read as the reverse complement.
CCTCCTCTGGCAAAACAAAATTTGTGCTATTAGACAACGTCGCCGGGATTCTCGGAGGAGTTGGCGTCCGACCACTCCTTTTCCAGGGCCTCCCAGTCCCGAATGGGCAGGATCTTGGTCCACACCTCATACTCGTTGCCCTGGGCGTCCTCCTTCATCTGGTACTCGTGGGAGTTGGTGGCCTCCTGCATGTCAGCATAGTACCACGCCTTGGTGTCCAGGTTGTCCGGCCAGACCAGCATATCCTCCAGGAAGTGGTCTGGGTCGGGGTGCCGGTCCAGGGTCCGGTTGACCAGGGTCACCGCCTCGGCCCGGGTGATCTGCTTCTGGGGGCCGAAGGTCCCGTCGGGATAGCCCTCGATGATCCCCGCATCCGCGGCCTGGTTGATGTAGTCCTGGGCCCAGTGGCCGTCAATGTCCGGGAAGAGGTCCTCGCCCTGGTAGCTCAGGTCGAAGAACCGCACCGCGATGGTGGCAAACTCCGCCCGGGTGATATACCCGTTGGGGTGGAAGCTGCCGTCCTCATAGCCGTCCAGGATGCCCGCGTTGGCCATGGTGGAGATGGCGTTGTTGTACCAGGCGTCCGCCGCCACGTCGGTGAAGCTGTTGCTCTGGCTCCAGTACGCGTTCCGGCTCTCGTCGGTGAGCATCCGGAAGAAGATGGTGGCCACCTCGGCCCGGGTGATCTTCCCCTGGGGCTTCACGGGCTTTCTGGCCTGGTCGTCGGTGGGCTCGCCAGTGGCATAGTCCACGGGGTAGCCCACGATGTAGCCGTAGTGGTCCTCGGTGTTCAGGCTGGGCTTGTTGCCGCCATTGCCGCCGTGACCGCCGTTGCCGCCAGAGTCCTCCTCCCAAAACAGAGCAAAGGGAGAAAACGACTCTACCGTGATCCTGATCCCTTGATCTGTGTTTTCCAAGTTGCCATTCTCCTCAGAATACAAGACCATATCATATTCTCCGTCCGCAAGACTTGTGTTATTATTTCGATCCAAGCCCTCATAATGGACAATATGGAACTCATCCATCTTGTCGGTGCCCGCCGGATACGGCCAGTAAACCGTAATCGGTTTTCCTGCTGTCGTCACATACGCATTTCCGTTGCCGGTATCCACCAGATCAAGATAGTTAAATTTTACATTGTGCTCAGATGTAATCTCCTCAAACCCGTCCACCGCTTTGGTATACAGCGTGTTGTCTTCGTCTGGTACGATGCTGTCCACCAGCAGTTTGACATTCTCCGGTTCGGCCACTTCAAGCTGACTCTCATTGATGTAAAACAGTGTGTCTTCTGGCACATGCGCCGTGATGTTATCCACTTCTTCGACCGGCACCTCCGTTACCACCTCTGTGGTTGCCGTGTTCTGATCGGTTACACCGCGCACAGTGAGTTTTCCCTCGCCCACTTCAGCAGCGTACGAGACAACCTGCTCTCCAACTCTGAGGACAGCCTTTACTTTTTGTGTCTCCAGATCTCCGGAATAAATCGTCATGTCATACTCATGGAACAAATCCTCCAAATCAACAGTAAAATCATCACTGGTCATGAACATGCCATTTTCATCCGTAAACTGCAACCGGATCGGGATTTCCTGATTCTCCACGACAGCAGGCTTAATACGGTAAATAAACCGATCATACGCCGTGCTGTTGTTTTCGTTGTCATGCGTGTCGTATCGTTCCAGTTCCCATGTTCTTGTTTCTCCAGCGTAGTTATAGGTGAACGTCAAAAATTTAGACAGGTCAACGATTTGCTTTCCGCTCTCAGTTGTAATGATATTCTCTTTGTCAACATGTTCAAGCAGCCACGCATTCACACTTTCCGGTAAATCAATATAGAAGCCAGGTGTCGGCAGTCCATTATTCACCGCGCCAATTTCGTTCCCACTGCCGTTTACCACGCTGTCATAGCTCTCGCCGCCGGTATAGATAGTGATGTCAGCAGGAGTTATGGTGACAGGTTCAATCTCCTCAAGCTCAATCACGTTGTACCAACTAAATGAGTAGTTTTGATAGACATTCCCCATCAATGGTCCATTCAACGCAAACGCCATGTCAAAAACGGTCTCCTCGTTGCTGTTTAACGCATCTGCATACAGCAAATCTTTAAAATATTCATTTGCTTCCCCATAGGTTTCTTCATTCATCGTATAATCCGCAACATCGTGCGCGTTCGTAAAAGGATCATCCGCTGTATTAGTCTTCAGCTTTTCTATATTTTCCTGCCCAAATGCAAACTGGAACAGGCGCTGATACCAATGGTCATAGCTGATTTTTGCCAGCACTTCTGAGGGCCATTTTATTTGTACGTTCAAGTTTCCCTGAGCACTCCTCTGAGCATAAATGTAAGTGTTAAGCCAAGGATACTCACTAATATACTTTTGTAAGTCTTGCTCATTGACTGTATAAATGCCGTTATGAGTAACTCCTGAACTAAATAATATCGAAGATACCTCTTTTGGCTTTTCTAAATACAGTTCTTCCATTGATCCGCAATCCGTCTTGAGTTTCTTATTTAAGTACTCCAGCATATAACTATCCAACGGGTTTTCTCCCTCATACCCCTTCTCTTCCAGCTTATCAAAAATTTGACACATTTCCTCAAAGGTTACCGCTGCTGAAGACGCTTTCCCAAAAAGATCTTGATAGAAATATTGGGGGAGCATAGAGCCAACCGCAGTAATCGGGATATATTGGCCATCATACCCCAAGAACGGAAGCAGTGCACCTTCCTCCAAAGTGCCAAAATCATCGGTATCCGCTGTGCTCAATACAAAGCTGCCATCTTTATATTGATAGTTTTTTCCTGATTGATTTTTAATATGAACCTTAAACTTTTGAATAGCACCCGGCATGTAGGTAATGTTTTCGGCCTCCTGAATCACGCTACTAAAATCCAGAACAACATTAGAGGGAGCGGTCTCATTGATTGTGATATCCAAATGAATAATATTATTTGAATCCTTCTCTGTTTGAATCTCTATCCCATCCGACTGTTCCTTATACTCGACTTTACAAGTCTCCTCTGGAATATCTCCGGCGGACCCCTCCGGGACTTCCGCTAACACTGCCGGGGTCAGTGTCAACAACATACCCAGTGTCAGGAGCGTTGACAGCATTCGCTTTTTCATCTTATTATTTCCTCCCTTTCTTTCATCAAATCTGTTGGGCATTTTGATCCACAGCTATCTAAAGTCCTTTGATGTCAAAAGGTATACCTTTCGACACCTTTCAAAGAAAAGAAAAAAACCGTTAATTTTTATCGATTTGTCTCAAAGGAAAGAAAAAGCGCCTTGATTTTCCAGCTCTTTTACTGTAAAATGCAAAAAGACAGTCAGCTATCAAAAGGTATACCTTTTGATAGCTGACTTCTTATTATTTCTGACATAGTTTATCAAGAAAAAAATGACCTGTTCTCCATGAAAAAGGAGAACAGGTCACTCATATTTTTCACTTTCCTCGTTGTTTCTGATACCGCTCATAAATGATCCGCAGCCCGTCCACAATGAGCTGGCTGTCCACCACGTCGATCAGGTCCGTATTGTCCGCGATCAAACGGGCCAGGCCTCCGGTGGCCACCACCTTCACGCCGTCGCCGTATCCCATCTCCGCCTTGGTATGGCGGATGAGATACTCAATGGCGCCGATGTAGCCCATGACAGAACCGGCCTGAATCTGGGCAATGGTGTTCTGGCCCAGGACGGAGGCGGGACGAATGAGCTCAATCCGAGGAAGCATGGCGGCCTGGCGGAACAGCGCGTCCGTGGAGACCCGGACCCCGGCCAAAATACTCCCGCCCAAATAGATCCCCTTCTCATCCAGGGCATCCACTGTGGTGGCGGTCCCAAAGTCCAGCACCACCAGAGGCTTTCCATACTTCTCCATCGCCGCCACACAGGAGACCGCCCGGTCCGCACCCAGGTGGTCCTCCCCTTCATACTGGATGCCCGGCGACACATCATCATCAATGAGAATGGGCTTTTTTCCAAAATACTTGACAATGGCACTGGTGAGCGTATACATCACCTGGGGCACCACGGAGGCGATGATGATATCGCAGACTTGGTCCGTGGACAGATTGAACCGCCGAAAGTATTCACACACCGTCAGCCCAATCTCATCCGAGGTCCGGTTGGCGTCTGTCATCAGGCGAAAACTCCCCACGAGTTCCTTCCCCTCCAATAGGCCGAACACCATATTGGTGTTTCCTACATCAATGGCCATCAGCATGTCGTGTTTCCTCCTATTGCCTTACCAGGAATTCCCTTTTCCCGGTTTTCTGGCCGAATTTCCGGGAAACAGGAAGATGGAACGATCATAGCACACTCCTTGCGGTTTTTCCAGACCCAATTTTCTTTTTCTGCACTCTGACAGGCACATCCATCTCCCTCGGCTCATATAATGGGACAGCAATACCCGGAAGGAGACCATGTTATGCAAAATTTCGCAGATCAACTCAGTTCCAATCCCCAGGCCAAGCAGCTGTTGGAAAACCAGAAGGCCATCCGCCAGATGCTGGCCAACCCGGAGACCCGCAAGGTCCTCCAGTCCCTGCAAAAAAAGAACGTGGGCCGCCTGCAGGCCGCGGCGCAGTCCGCCCTGCAGGGGGATACCACTGCCCTGAGCAGCGTTCTGCAGGAGCTCTCGTCAGACCCCCAAGCCGCCAAGGCCATGGAGCAGCTGAACAAAACCTTAAACAAGTAATCCGCCTGGTCCGTTTGAAAGGAGGGGATTCCCCATGGCCGACTTTGAAGAAGCACTCAACTCTCTGCTGGCAGACCCTGACGCCATGGGACAGATCATGTCCCTGGCCGGAAAGCTGGGGATGGGGACGGAGTCCCCTCCTTCCCCCGGGGAAGCGGCCCCCCAGCCGGAATCCGCCGCCCCGCCCCCCTTCGCCCCAGAGCAGTTGGGGCAGATGGGCCGCCTGCTGGAGCTGTTCCAGGCCAGCCGCCAGTCCAACCAGGAGGCCGACGCCCTGATCGCCGCGCTCCGGCCCTTCCTGCGGGAGGAGCGCCAGAAAAAGCTGGACCAAGCCATCCAACTGGCCGGGCTGTCTCGGGCAGCCCGGCAGGCCTACCGCCTATGGAAAGAGGGTGAGCTCCATTTATAATGCCTACATACCAGGAGGCGGTCCCTATGAAAAAATCCCGGAGGAACATCCCCCGGGATTTGAGTCTATGTTTTCTTCCCTGCTGGGCTCCAAAGGCACCGGCGGGCTGTCCGGCCTGCTGGGCAAATTGGGGCTGGGAAAACTGGACAGCGGAGATATCCTTCTTCTGCTGATCCTCTTTCTCCTGTGGCGGGAAGGGGATCATTTTGATCTGGTCCTCCTGCTGGCCCTGGCCTTTCTATTCCTCCGGGACAGTGACACTTGAGCTCTCATGGAGGATGGTGCCGTCAGGCAGAGAAAAGACGATGCCATCCTCCAGCGGGGCACGCAGCTGGGTCTCCGTCATCTCATAGACCTTGGTATCCTCCTCATACGTCTCCGCCGCGCAGAGCAGCCCGGTATCCGTGTCAATCCAGTAGCGATCCAGGACGTCCTGGGACCGTTTCACCTCCACAAAGATACAGTACGCCTCGTTTTTCTCCTCATAGCTGGCCGCGCTAATCTGTTCTGTATCCAGCTCCAGCACATCCTCATAGGTGGGAATCCGCTGGGCCAGATCAGCGGTGTCATCCCCGGCGTCCACCTCCTGCCAGGCGCGGTCCCCGGCATACCAAAGGCGGAGCTTTCCCTCCCCCACCAGCCGGTATTGGGTGCTTCCCCCTGTGGTGATGGCCGTACGAACATACCCTCCGTCCGCCCAAATTTCCACCGGGTCGGCGGAGCTTCCTCCCGCCCAGAACAGACGGACGGTCAGTTGGCGATAATAACTCTCCGGGCGGGAGAGACTGACGATGACACTCTGCACCGTATCCGGCCGAACCTCCACCGGCAAGAAGTCTCTCCCCTCCGTGCTCACAGCCTCCTGATTGACATCGGGGAGTACCACCTCCGGCGCACGTCCTGTCAGCGCAGGCAGGCCGAGGCTCACAAAGACCGCGGCAAACACAGTCACCGCAATGGCGAGGACCAAAATGGTCCGGTTCTTCTGGTCCATGGAACACAGCCCACCCCCTTTCCTGACTGCTCCAGACGATGGCCCATCATCCGGCGGAGAATTCCTCCGGCGGCTGGTCCCGCAGCCCCCGCTTCCACAGGATGGCATCCACAATCCGCCGGCAGGCCTGACCGTCTCCATAGGGATTGACCGCCTGGGCCATGGCGCGGTAGGCGGCCGGGTCGGTCAGCAGACGGGCGGCATGGCCGTAAATCACGTCTTCCTCCGTCCCCGCCAGCAGCACCGTTCCCGCCGCCACGGCCTCAGGGCGCTCGGTCTCCCGGCGCAGCACCAGAACGGGCCGGCCCAAGGCGGGGGCCTCCTCCTGCAGTCCGCCGGAATCCGTCATCACAAAGGCGGACCGGGCCATGACATTGTGCATTTCATCCGGGGTAAGGGGTTCGATCAAATGGATTCTGTCGTGGCCGGACAGGTGGGCCCGGGCCGCCTCCTGCACCACCGGGGACAGATGCACCGGATAGACAAGCTCCACTTGGGGGAAATCCTCCACGATCCGGCGGAGGGCCCGCATGATATTGGTCATGGGCTGCCCATAGTTCTCCCGCCGGTGGCAGGTCACCAAAATCACTTGTTTTCTCGTGTAGTCCAAGGTATTCAGCAGCTGGCTCCGGAAGCGATAGTCCGGCCGGACCGTCGTCTTCAGAGCGTCAATGACGGTATTCCCCGTGACGAAAATCCCCTCCCGGAGCCCCTCCCGGAGCAGGTTCTCCCGGTTTGCCTGGGTGGGGCAGAAATGGAACTCCGCCAAGTCGCCCACCAGGGTCCGGTTCATCTCCTCGGGGAAAGGGGAGTATTTGTCCCAGGTCCGCAGGCCCGCCTCCACGTGGCCCACCGCAATTTTCTGATAAAAGGCTGCCAGCGCCCCGGAAAAGGTGGTGGACGTGTCCCCATGGACCAAAACCAGGTCCGGCTTTTCCCGGGAAAAGACCTCCTCCATTCCCAGAAGGCACTTGCTGGTGATGGTGTACAGGCTCTGGCGAGCCTCCATGATATCCAGATCGTAGTCCGGTTGGATGGCAAACAGCTGGAGCACGTCGTCCAGCATCTGCCGGTGCTGGGCGGTGATGCAGCAGATGCTCTGAATCTCAGCTCTGCTCTCCAGTTCCTTTACCAGAGGGGCCATCTTCACCGCCTCCGGGCGGGTCCCGAAGATCGTCATGACTTTCAATGGCATGGTCATTGGACTCCTTTTCTTTTGTTTTTTCCTGGTGGTTCTCATTGTGGCTGAGAAAAATTTTCCCGGAGATCAGCCCCGCCAGGCACAGCGCACACAGCAAAACCATGGCTTTCAAGGCCCCGCTGGTGGTGAGGACCACCGCGGACAGGCCCAAAATGGCACTGATCACGTAGAGGATGGCCACCGCCTGCTTTTGGTTAAAGCCCATGTCAATCAGCCGGTGATGCACATGACTGCGGTCCGGCGCCATGGGGCTCTGGCCCTTGGCCAACCGCCGCAGGATAGCAAAGCAGGTGTCAAACAGAGGCAGGCCCAGCATCAAGAAGGGCACCGCAAAGGAAATGATGGTGTAAAACTTGAATAGGCCCTGGATGGACACCGTGGCCAGGACAAAGCCCAGGAAGGTAGAGCCGGTATCCCCCATAAAAATCTTCGCCGGGTTCAAATTATAGGGCATAAATCCAATGCACCCTCCGGCCAGCGCCGCCATCATCAGCGCCACCACATTCTCACTGACCAGCATGGCAATGACCAGCATGGTCAGGGAGCTGATGGTCGCCACCCCCACCGCCAGGCCGTCCAGACCGTCAATGAGGTTGACCGCGTTGGTGATGGCCACAATCCAAATGACGGACAGGGGGACCGCCAGGGAGCCCAAGGTCCAGTAGGGATTCTCACTGAAAATATTGGGGTTGGACAGAACCTGGATCACGTTGCCATGGAGCACCGCCACCAGGGCCGCCGCAATCTGCACCAGCAGCTTGGGCAGGGCGGGCAGGGCGTAGATGTCGTCGAAAATACCCAGGATCACGATGATCACGCCCCCCAGCAGCATCCCCCGCATGGAGGAGCTCATGGGCACAAAAATCAGGGTACTGAGGAGAAAGCCCAGGAAAATCGCCAACCCGCCCATCCGGGGGATGGGATGGTTGTGCATCCGTCGGTTGTCTTTGGGCACGTCCACCGCGCCCACCATCTGGGCAATGGATTTCACCACCGGTGTGGCAATGAAGGAGATCAGCAGAGCAGCCACCAGCGCCGCTGCAATCCGCGCGATGGCCGGCAATTCCATTGTCATTCTATTGTAACACTCCTTTGGGTCTTAGGGGTTGGGGACCGCCGCGAGAGGCAGGTCTGAGCCGCTCCCCCGTCAGCGGGGAACGAAGCCCACCTTCTTATGCACTTTACGCAGGGTCCGGTTCGCCATGGCAGCGGCTTTTTCCGCCCCCTGGCGGTAGAGGCTCTCCAAATAGGCCTTGTCCGCCAGCAGGCGCTGGGTCTCCTCTCGAATGGGGCGGAGTGCCTCCACCACGGCCTCTCCTACCGCAGGCTTAAACGCGCCATAGCCCTGGCCGGAGAATTCCTGCTCCACCGCCTCCGGGCTCTTGCCCGTTACCGCCGCATAAATCTCAATCAGGTTCGAGACCCCGGGCTTATCCGGGGAACGATAGACGCCGCCCTCGCTGTCGGTCACCGCCCGCTTGAACTTGCGCAGGATGACCTCCGGCGGGTCCATCACCAGGATGTAGGAATTCTCATTGGTGCTGGACTTGCTCATCTTCTTGTCCGGCTCACTCAGAGACATCACCCGGGCCGCGACCTTGGGAATATAGGCCTCCGGCATGGTAAAGACCTCCCCGTAAATGCCGTTGAACCGCTGGGCGATGTTCCGGGTCAGCTCCACATGCTGCCGCTGATCCTCCCCCACGGGAACCAAGTCGGTCTGGTAGAGAAGGATATCCGCCGCCATCAGGCTGGGATAGGTAAACAAGCCCGCGTTGACGTTGTCCGCGTGGGCCGCCGACTTGTCTTTGAACTGGGTCATCCGGCTCAGTTCCCCGTACATGGTATAGCAGTTGAGGGTCCAGGCCAGTTCCGCATGCTGGGGCACATGGGACTGAATAAAAATGGTGCTCTTTTCCGGGTCCAGACCACAGGCAATAAACTGGGCATAGAGCTCCAGGGTCTGCCGGCGGAGCGCCGCCGGGTCCTGTCGGACGGTGATGGCATGCTCATCCGCGACACAGTAAAGGGCGTGATAGTCCTCCTGCAGAGAAACCCAGTTGCGCAGGGCGCCCAGATAGTTTCCCAGGGTAATCTTTCCGCTGGGCTGTGTGGCGCTGAAAATAATCTTTTTCTCGTGTTCCATAATACCTCCGTGGGCAAGAATCCACCCTTTTTCTTGTCAGAAAGCCGATCCGGCTCAATTTTCATGTCTTTTTATCTTACCACAACAACCCCCTCCGTGCAAGAATTCCCGCGATAAACCTTGACAATTTCCCGTGCGAATTTTAGAATATTACCCAGAAAAACGATACTTTAATTTGGGAGGCCTTTCCTATGGATATGACCTGGTTTGACGAGCTGGAGGCAAAGATCCCCAAGGGGACTGTCCGCACCCGGTTCGCCCCGTCGCCCACCGGATACATGCACGTGGGCAATCTCCGCACCGCCTTGTACACCTGGCTCATCGCCCGGAAAGCCGGCGGCCAATTCATCTTCCGCCTGGAGGACACCGACCAGACCCGGCAGGTGGAGGGGGCCACGGAGCTCATCTACCGTACCATGGCCGAGTGCGGATTGACCCACGACGAGGGCCCCGATGTGGGTGGCCCGGTGGGGCCGTATATCCAGACCCAGCGCCGGGGGCTCTATGGCAAATTCGCCGAGCTGCTGGTGGAGAAAGGCCACGCCTATTACTGCTTCTGCGAGAAAGCGGAGTCTGAGGAGGACAGCGGAGATTTTGACCGGGCTGAGGACCCCTGCCGCTGCCTGTCCCAGCAGGAGGTCGCGGCCCAGTTGGCCGCCGGCAAGCCCTATGTCATCCGTCAGAAAATCCCCCATACAGGGACCACCACCTTCTCCGACGCCTCCTTTGGGGAGATCACCGTGGAAAACAGCACCTTGGACGACCAGGTTCTGATGAAGCGGGACGGCCTGCCCACCTATAATTTTGCCAATGTCATTGACGATCATCTCATGGGCATTACCCATGTGGTTCGGGGCAGCGAATACCTCTCCTCCTCTCCCAAGTATAACTTGCTCTACGAGGCCTTTGGGTGGGAAATTCCCACCTACATTCACTGTTCCCCCGTCATGCGGGATGCCCAGCACAAGATGTCCAAGCGCCATGGGGACCCCTCTTACGAGGACCTGAAAGCCCAGGGCTATCTCACCGAGGCCATCCTCAACTATGTGGCTCTGCTGGGCTGGTCTCCCCGGGGAGAACTGGCGGAACAGGAATTCTTTACCCTGGAGGAACTGGTACAGGCCTTTGACATCACAGGGATCTCCAAATCCCCCGCGATCTTTGACCTGGAGAAGCTCAACTACTTCAACAGCGCCTACTTAAAGGCCCTCTCACCGGAAGCTTTTCTGGCGGTGGCGGAGCCCTATCTGAAACAGGGGATCACCAATCCGTCCATTGACCTGCGACTGGTGGCCCCCCTGGTACAGACCCGTCTGAATACCCTGACGGAGATTCCCCCCATGGTGGATTTCTTCGACCGGCTGCCGGAATACAGCAATACGCTCTACCTCCATAAGAAAATGAAAACCAACGAGGAGAACTCGCTGGAGGCCCTCCAGCTGGTGGTACCGGTCTTCCAGGCCATGACCGAGTGGTCCTTCCAGGCCATCCACGACGCCCTTCTCCACCTGGCCGAGGCCCAGGGTCTGAAAAACGGCCGGATCATGTGGCCGGTTCGCGTGGCCGTCTCCGGCAAGGCCACCACCCCCGGCGGCGCGGTGGAGCTGTGCCACATCTTGGGCAAGGAGGAGACCCTGCGCCGGGTCCAGCAGGGCATCCGGCAGCTGACTCCGCAGGCATGAGTTGCCGTTTTTTCCATGCGTCCCAACGGGAGTCTATGTTCCCGAAAAACGCGCTGAATCCCAAATGGTACGATTTTTGTCCGTATGTGAATTAGAAACCGCAGTGATCTATTAATAAAAAGGGGCTGACCCAACTTTGGGTCAGCCCCTTTTTATGCTTTTCAATCCATCCATTCCATTCGCCCAGGAAACTTTACTTTGGAACCACAAACGGGAATGGGGTAGAAAGCCCAACGCCATCGGTCCCCCTCTTAGGTCCCTGTCGCCCTGTCTTGGGCAATCACTTGGAGAATGGTCTCTGCCGCCTGCGGGGCGCCTCCACTTTCCCGAAAGCTCTGGGCAATGGTTGCGGCATGGGCCCGATAACTGGGATCGGACAGCGCTATACCAATGGCTTGGGCAATGGCTTGCGGGCTGTCATCGGGCAGCAGAAGTCCCGCCCCCAAGGCCAGCACCCGGTTGGCAACGCCCCTCTGCTCCTGGGTTTGCGGGCAGCAAACCAGGGGCACGTCAAAGAAAAGGGCCTCGCTCACACTGTTCATCCCACAGTGGGTGAGGAAGACATCCGCCGCCGCCAGCACCCCGATTTGATCCACCATCGCCTCTGCCTGTACGTTCGCCGGAAGGGGTCCCAGGGCATGGCGCATTGATTCCCGGCCCACCGCCATCACCACCCGGTACGGCGTCTCCCCTAAGGCCGTCAGGCAGGACCGATAAAAGGGCAGGTTTTGATTGTTCACCGTGCCCAGGGAAATATAGACGGTTTTTTGTGGGCTGGGCGCCAGGGGCTGCCGGATGGGACGGAGGGAAGGGCCCACAAAGACATATCGCGGGGAGAAAGTCTCCGCCGCCGGCTGGAAATATCGGGAGGTGTAGACGATGGTATGGGTCGCGTTGTCATTCTCCAAAATGGAGAAAACATTTTTCACCGGATATCCGTATGCCCGCAGACGACGCAAGCTTCTGTGAATTTTCGGCACCGCCCGCACCATGGAAAACAGGTTCCCCATCCCCTGCCCCATGACCTTCGCGGAGGCCCGGTTAAAGGCAAAGGTGGTGGTGGAGGAGAGAAAGGGAATCCCCAGCTTTTGGGCCGCCAGCTTGCCCCAAAACGCCATGGAATCCGCTACGATCCCATCGGGGGCAATCCGTTCCATATCCCGGCAGATCTTCTCATCCAGGGCCAGTGTGGCGCGGACAATCAGGTCAATGGAAAAGGCCAAATCCTTGCCCACCCGGGCGCTGTCCTCCGGGGAGGGCGTCATCCCCAACGCGGCATCGTCACAGGGGACAAAGGTCGCGCCGGCTTCTTGAATGACCTTTTGAAAGGGCGCGAAGGAATAGTACCAGACCTGATTCCCCCGGGCAACCAGCTCCCGCACCACACCCAGGGTGGGGTTGGTGTGCCCATAGGCTGGGATGTTGAAAAAGACCAGCTTACTCATGGCTCCACCTGGGGATTTTCCCGGAAAACCTGCTGAAACAGCGACGCAAACGATCCCTTTTCCGGGATGGCGAGCCCCCGCTTTTCATCGGCCAAAAGGAGCAACGTATCCCCCGGCTGAATGGAAAAAAGCGTACGGGCCTCCTTGGGAATCACAATCTGACCCTTGGCGCCAACGGTGACCGTCCAGGCATGGGTCCCCTCGGGTCCTTTCATGGCAATCCCTCCAAAAAGTATGATTTGTATGACAAATTATACTTTTAATCTCTTCTCCTGTCAAGGGGAGGCGGTCACAGTTGAAAGGGGTCCTTGATCCGCAAGGCTTCCAAACCCTCGGGGCGGAGAATCGCATACCCCGCCGGGGTCTTGCGCAGCAGCCCGCCTTTGACGAAATCGGACAGGACAGAGAGCAGATGCCGGTAGCTCACCCCCAAATAGGCCGCTGTCTGGGTATGGGGCTCACAGTAAAGCCCCTGGCGCTGCGACTGGAGAAGGAAGGTCGCCAGGCGGTTTTTCAGAGGATACATTTGATTGCAGGCAGCGGTGCTGGTGACGCGGATGGCCTTTTCATTGGAAAAAATACAGAGCTGCCGGAGAAAAACAGGGTCGTTCAGCATCTCCTCCCGGCATTCCTCCAGGCGAATCATCCAGCCGGCACAATCCGTTCTGGCGGTGACGCCGCTGGTTACCTTCTGCACACCCAAAAGTTCCATTTCGCCCAGAAAACACGGCCCTTCCACAAAGTCCAAGATGGTGACAGCGCCGTTCTCATGGCTCATGGTACACCGGGCTTTTCCCTCCTCCAGGTACAACAGCTGGGTGGCCTTCTGCCATTCTGGGAAAATGACCGTGCCGCTGGGGTAACGCACCGGGCTGGCATAGGGGGTGATGTCAAAAGAGAACAATTCACCCAGGGATTTTCGTTCCATATTCGTCCCTCCTCTGTGAGATTTCTCCTATGACTCTACCACAAAATTGGGTAAAATGGAACCATCACGCTGATCAGGGGGTATCCTATGTCTGCTGTTTCCTTCCTTGCCATTCAAGCCTTGGGCCTGGTCCCCTCCATTGTCTGCTTCACCTCTTTGCAGAGTGGCAGCCGGCTGCGGATTCTGCGCCTTCAGATGGTCTGCTCGGTCCTCTGGGCCTGCCACTATGGGCTGCTGGGGGCCTACACGGCGGTTCTGACCAACGGCGTTGGGTTGTTTCGGGCCGTTCTCTGCTACCATAACGATAAGCCCTGGGCCAAAAGCCGGGGCTGGGTGGCACTCCTACTGGGTCTGTACGCGGGCTGCGCCCTGCTCACCTGGGATGGCCTCTACTGCCTGCTCCCCTGCCTGTCCATGGCCTGCACCACCTTGGCCCTGTGGACCCACAACATGCCCCGGACCCGCCTGCTTTTTCTTCTCAACTCCCCGCCGCTGCTGGCGTATAACTTGATCACAGGGGCGTACAGCTGCGCTCTGGTGGAGGTCTGCGCCCTCATTTCCTTTGCCGTGGCCATCTATCGCTTTGACCTCCGGGGAAAGAAAGCCCGTCTTCCCCAGCGGTAACCTCTCCCCTCCTCCGGCTGCGCCGGCGGTGTTTCAGCAAAAAAAGATCCAGCCGAAATCGGCTGGATCTTTTTGTTAGACACGTTTTCCGCGCCAAGCGCGAAACACTAAGTAAATTAGTGGCCCTTGCCGGACAGAACAGCGCCAGAGATAACGATCTTCTGGATCTGGTTGGTGCCCTCGAAGATGCAGTAAGCCTTGATGTCGCGGAACAGCTTCTCCACGCAGTCTTCCTTCATGTAGCCCTTGCCGCCCATCAGCTGGATGGCGTCGGTGCAGACTTCCATAGCGGACTGGGTAGCGAACATCTTAGCCATAGCAGCTTCCTTGGAGAAGGGCAGGCCCTTGCTCTGCAGGTCGTTGGCGTGGGAGACCAGCTGACGGGAAGCCTCAATCTTGGTGGCCATGTCAGCGATCATCCACTGAATGCCCTGACGCTTGGAAACAGGAGCACCGAAGGTGACTCTCTCCTTGACGAAAGCAATGGCCTCGTCCAGAGCGCGGCGAGCGATACCAACAGCCAGAGCACCCACGCAAGCACGGGACTTGTCCAGGGTCTTCATAGCGAAGCCGAAGCCCTTGCCCAGGCCAGCCTCACCACCAACCAGGTTGGCAGCGGGAACACGGACGTTGTCGAACTTCAGGGAGCAGGTGGAGATGGTACGGAAGCCGCTCTTGTCCTCATACTTGGTGACAGAGAAGCCGGGGGTGCTGGTGGGAACCATGAAAGCAGAGATGCCCTTGGTGCCAGCGGTGGGATCGGTAGAAGCGAACACGCAGACGATGTCGGCCTCGCCGCCGTTGGTGATGAAGCACTTCTCACCGTTGATGACCCACTCGTCGCCGTCCTTGACAGCAGTGGTCTTCACGTTGGAAGCGTCGGAACCGGACTGGGGCTCGGTCAGAGCGAACGCAGCGTAGCCCTTGCCCTCCAGGATGTGCTTGGAGAAGTACTGAACCTGCTCGGGGGTGCCGCCGATCAGAATGGGCTTCAGAGCCAGGTTGGTGGTCTGCATGACGGAAGCGAAGTTGCCGTCATAGTAGCCCATCTCTTCGTACATAACCTCAGCGGTAGCCAGGTCGACCTTGTTGCCGCCGTACTCCTTGGGAATCTCGAAGGAGTTCAGGCCCAGCTTGAACGCCTTTGCATAGGGCTCAAAGGGGATTGCCTTGGAAGGGTCAACAACCTTGTCCCAATCCAGCATGATGGGCTCAATTTCCTTCTTGCAGAAATCGCCAATCACTTCTACCCAATGCTTCTGTTCTTCAGTCAGTAACCGCATGATAATCTACCTCCATAATAAATTCGAGTTGCGCTGACAAAATCGCCCGCTCTGTGCAGAGCAAGCTAAAACACTGCCCATTCCCCGGAGGCCCGGAGGCAGGGCAACTGTTCTCAATATAATTAAGGGGAATCCAGCCAAGAAAGGGCGCTGGTTTGCGTTTTTTCCGCTTTCCTTTGCCGCAGACCCATTAATCTATATACTCAATGATACTGCCTAATTTCAACAAAATAAATCGGACTGATTAACTAAATTCTTAGTTTTTATACTACACATTTCTAATACACCTGAAGGAAATTCTCCCCTTGGATCAGAAGCGGTAATCCTCCTGCGCCAGCGGACGGATCACCCGCCGGTAGGCCCGCCTGAGATAGAAGGCCGCCAACGCCCCAGCCAGGACTTCTGCCACCGGGAAGGACCACCAGACCAGGTTGAGCTCTCCCGTCAGGGAAAACAGGTAGGCCAGCGGGAGCACCAGCACCAACTGGCGGAAAATAGAGATGGACATGCTCAGCAGCCCCTTCCCCAGGGCCTGGAACACCGAGGAGGCGACAATGGTGAAGCCGCCCACCAAAAAGCACAGGCTCAAAGTCCGCAGGGCAGGCACACCAATGGCCAGCATCTCCTCCGAGGCCTGGAACACGCCCAGCAGTTGGACCGGAAAGATCTGAAACACCACCACGGCCACCACCATGATGCCCACCGCGTAGGCAATGGCCAGCTTGATGGTCTGCATAATGCGTGCCGGTTTTCGGGCGCCGTAGTTGTAGGCAATGATGGGGACCATGCCGTTGTTCATCCCGATGATGGGCAGGAAAGCAAAGCCCTGGAGCTTAAAATAGACCCCGTACACAGCGGTGGCGGTCTCGGAGAAGGTCACCAGAATCTGGTTCAGCCCGAAGATCAGCAGGGAGGACACCGTCTGGAGCAGAATGGACGGAATGCCCACCCCGTAAATCCGGGCAATCACCGGCTTGCTGGGCCGCAGGCCGGACAGGGAAAGGCGGATCTCCGGGTTTTTCCGCAGGTTGTAATAGAGCCCCATCCCCGTGCCCACCATCTGGCTGAGTACCGTGGCCAGCGCCGCGCCGGCCACCCCCATCCGGGGAAAACCCATCAGGCCGAAGATCATAATGGGGTCCAAGACAATGTTCAGACCCGCCCCCACCATCTGGATGACCATGCTGTAAAAGGTCTTGCCCGTGGACTGGAGTAGCCGGGACAGAAGGACCTGGCCAAAGCAGCCAATGGACAGGACCAGAATGATGGACAGGTAATCGCACCCCAAGGCAATGATCTCAGGGTCCTCCACTTGGGCCGTGAAATACAAGCGGGAGCCAAAGACCCCCAGGAGCGCGAAGACGCCGTAACTCACCAACCCCAAAAAGATGGCGTTGCCGGCCGTTCGATTCGCCATGACAAAATTCTTCTCCCCCAGGTTCCGGGAGAGCAAGGCGTTGATGCCCACGCCGGTGCCGGTGGCCACGGCGATCATCAGGTTCTGCATGGGATACGCCAGAGAGACCGCGGTCAGCGCGGCCTCGCTGATGTAAGAGACAAACATACTGTCTACAACGTTGTACAGGGCCTGGATGAGCATGGAGAGCATCATGGGCCCCGACATGGTCAGCAGCAACCGGTGGACGGGCATAACACCCATTTTATTTTCCTGGGCCGGTTGGGGCTGCTGGTTCATTTTTCCGTCCCCCCCGGGAAGGATTCCGCCGCATGCTTCAGGACTTCCACGGCAAAATCCACCCCATAGACACTGCTGATGGCCAGGTGGTAATGGCGGGCGTCCCCCCACTTATTCTGGGAAAAATAGTTGTAGAAAGCGGCCCGCTTCTTATCCTTTTTGCGGACAAAGTCCTCCATATTTCCGGCCTCTTTCTCATAGACCTTCTGGGCCCGGTCCGCCCGGAAGGCCACCGGCGCGTGGATGAAAACGCTCAGCAGATCCTTCCGCTCCCGCAGGACATAGTCCGCGCAGCGGCCGACGATCACGCAGGGCCCCTCCTGGGCCACCTGGCGGATGATCTTGCTCTGCACCAAAAAGATTTGGTCGTTCATGGGCAGCTGCTGGGCGCTCATGTACAGGCCATAGAGAAAGCTGGTGGACTTCATCTGCTCGGTTTTCTTGATGTACTCCTCCGACAGGCCGCTCTCCTTGGCCGCCATAAAGATGAGTTCCTTGTCATAGAACGGGACCCCAAGCTCCTTGGCCAGCCGCTCACCGATGGCCCGGCCCCCGGAGCCATATTCTCTGGAAATGGTAATCACTGGATAGTGCATGCCGTTCCTCCTTCATGGGATGATCTTTCCCTTTTCAAAAGACCCACCAGGCCCCGCCGCTGGCAGGGACCGCGTGGGTCTTTCGAATGGTGGGTTTGGTGCAAGTAAGCCTGTAAGCCGGGTTCTGTTTTGACAGCCATCTATCTAGGCGTGCCGTTGCCGGCACGCTCCAGCCACCTCCCCGGGGAGACCGGGCCAGTCATGTTCCCCTCCACGGTGTTGCTCCGAATAGAGTTTACAGCACCGGACACTTCCGCGCCGGCGGGTGAGCTCTTACCTCACCTTTCCACCCTTACCCAGCCGGAGCCGGGCGGTATCTCTCTGTTGCACTTGTCCTGAAGTCGCCTTCGGCGGGCGTTACCCGTTATTCTTGCCCTATGGAGCCCGGACTTTCCTCACGGACGGCCTTTCGGCCTGCCCCCGCGGCTGTCCAGCTTGCTTGCTCTTTTATTTTACTCAATTCCGCCCCCCTTGTCAATGCGCGGGACCCCTTTGAAATCCGATTTTATTCCCCTGAAATCATCCCCTTGTCAATTGGGGTGCCCTCCCGAAAAGCCATCTCACCGCCCCTGTTCTATCCCTCCCTCCTCTTGTTCGGTTGGTTTTTCTCCCTCACTCTGGGATGCCTCCCTTTCTTGCGTGCTGTCAGACCTGCCCGGCGGCTGTCTTTCTTCCCTTCCCTGGTCGCCACCCATGGGACCCATACCACCGATGGCCTGTGCGCCTTCCATTCCCTCCCCCATGTCAGAAATGGACAGGGAAGAAACATCTACCAGCGCGCTGTCATCTGCCTGCTGGCCATCCGTGGTAGAAGGAATGGTCCCATCCAGCTGGCCTCGAATACTCTGGGCCCGAAGCTGGCAGAAGGCTTTCAGGGTTGAAACCCCCGTTTCAAATTCGTCATAGGTACAAAACTTGGTGGGGTCTCTTTCCACATAGGGTGCAATCATAGCCGACACTTGGTCAAACTCTGTCTCAAAAGCGCCGCTTTCAAAATATGTCGTGATAAACTGGTCATAAAGGGCATGGTACTGCTGCGTATAGGTCTCCTCCTGGAAAATCCAAGCTACCATAGGCCGGTCCTCGGTGCTGCCGCTGGAGACCGGGGAGTCAATGGGATCATTGACCACACTGGTGGCGTCGCTGCCCCCCAGGAAGCCTCCAAAGGCCAGGTTATAGTCCCAGGGGATCATGGACAGCACACCATCCTCTTCATAGAGGTAATAGTTGTGGACTATCATCCCGGTGTAGCTGTCGTAATTGCAGACAAAGTTGTGGACCACAAAGTAGCGCATGACCTCTTCCACATTCACCACGGAAGAGATATCTTCCCCTTCGTTGAGAGTTTTCAAAGACCGGATCAGCCGGGTTTTATCCTGGTCAGTTACCGCAGTCTTGGCGTTTTCAAAGATATTGGAATAGCTGCTGAACGCGTCGTCAGTATAAATGAGTTTCACATCGTCGGAACTCATGCCCCCCATACCACCGCCCTGGCCGGGGTCAAATTCTTCCATTCCCTCCGGCAGTTCTCCCTGGGGCATGGCTGGAGGCATTTCCTCCTGATTCCAGTCGTCCGTACCCTGGATGTCCCCCTGGGAGATACCCTGTTCTGCCTGGGTCTGGGCAGAGTCTGTTTGGCTGTCCTCTCCCGCTTTCTGTCCGTTGGGGGGCGTCAAATGAGAAAAGTCGAAGTCTGCCGGCAGTTCAACGTCACCCCCGACTTCCCCGTCGCCCATGCTCATGACGCTGTCAGGTTTGTAAAGTTCCCCGGAGCCATCGCCGTAGTTGCGCTCCAGGAAGCTCTCCTCTACTCCTTCCACCGCCAAGTAGAGCCCCCATTCCTCTCCGTTGACGGTGATATACGCATAGCTGCACAGAGGCGCGTCCACTCCGAACTCCTGCATCATCCGATAGCTCAAGTAATCCTTCATGTAAGTGTTATCCTGAATAATGTTGTTCAGATTCAACTTATCCAATCCCTGATATTGGATACCATCTTGATAATGGTCAAATTCCAGTTTAAAACTGTACCGATCGTTGCCATAGTTTTTGACTTGGGTCAGGGAGGTATTTCCTTTGGCGCGGATTCCCACCTCCCGGACTGTCTGGCCGTCGATGGTCACATCGCACATGACGTATTCCTCATTCTCGCAGTCCTCCAGAAAACCTTCCCAGTCATCCATGGTAATCTCAATGGTGTGGACCTGGTCGGTACTGAAGAGACCGGTCTCATATTCTTTTTCCATCCCAGTCCGTTCGCCACTGGCTCCCATTCCGGCAAAAAGGATCAGAACACCAGCCAGAACCGTCAGGATTATCAGAAGTGCAATGCGATCAATGTGCTTGTGGGTTGACATTGGTCCGCCTCCTTATCCCATGTAGTCTCCGTTGTAGCTGACCAGCACAGCACTGCGGACCCCCTCCAGGGCAGCAATATCATTGATAAAATCTGTTCCATCACCCTTCAGCCGGACCTCCAAGTTGAGTTCCACACTTCCCTGCTGCGCCGTTTTGCTCTTAACCACGCACCGTTGAACCTGGGTTTTCAAATACTCTACCGCCCGGTGTTCGCTTGCCTGGCCGTCACACTGAAGTACGGCGATATAGGGGCGCACATGGGGTTTGCGGTTGGCAAAGGCCAAAAGAATAACCCCAATCACCCCGCTGCCAAGGACGGCCAGAGGAATCATCCCTGCCGCCAAGACAATGCCAACTGCAATGGACCAGAAGAGAAAAGCAATGTCCAAAGGCTCTTTGATGGCCGTACGGAAGCGCACGATAGACAGGGCACCCACCATGCCCAGGGACAAGACCACATTGGATGTAACGGCCAGAATGACCAAAGTGGTGATCATGGTCAGAGCCAGGAGCGTAACCCCAAATCCTGAAGAATACATAACTCCAGCATAGGTTTTTTTATAAATCAGAAAAATGAACAGCCCCAGAGCAAACGCCAGAGCCAAGGCAATAAGGGCGTCTGGAATACTGACGCTGGACAAGTTCTCCATAAAGCTGGACTTGAAAATATCGCTGAACGTTGTCATAAAAAACAGTTCCTTTCTCAATCATACATGCGGCAAACGGCATATTTAGAAAATGCCTCTGCCCGACGGCGGGGAATCTGCACAGCATCCCGAATCACGTCGGGGAGAAACGCGTCCCATTTGACCTCCAGAATGGCGGTGGCATCCCGGGCGGGAATGGTAATACACTCTGGATTTAAAAAATCCACACACCGCAGCCCTGTGCGTAGTTGATGGTCCAGAGTCACCCGGACATTGCCAGGGCCATAGACGAAGGGCTCCCGAATATAGTCCACTAAAGTACGGGGACGCAGCCCTTGTAACTTCATCTTGCAGCAGAGCTCTTGCAGCAGAGGATTGCCGCTGGCCATCATCCAGTTTGTCTCCCCGTTCATCAGAGCTTGCACCTGGTCTGGGGTCAGACGTACCTTCTCCTTACGCCCCAAACCATTCCGCTTGCTTTTCTTCTCCAGATGAATCAAAGAGAAGTCTCTGTTGTAGCAGCGGATACGAAACTTCTCCCGGCCATTGACCCCATCCAGCTTCTCCCGCAAGGCTTTGTCTGAAGGGGTATCGAAATAGAGGCTGCGGATATGATAGCATCCCCCTACCGCATAGGGATCCGGCTTGGCCAGCAGCCGTAGTCGCTGCCGCAGAAGAATCAAATCCTCCACATTGATCCGGTGTTTCCATTCATGGCGTAGGTCCATGGACCTCACTCCTTTCCGTGACTTCACCGAAATTTTACGAAAACTACTTTAGATTTAACTTAGAAAAGACGCCTCCAAGATGAACGTTCTTGGAAGCGTCTGTAAATAAACTATGAAGGTTCTTCCTACAAAAAACCGCTTTGCCCCCTCAAAAGGCTACTGTGAACACCATCGTGTTCTTTCCCTCCACTGTCGCAGTAATGGTTCCTCCCCACGCCCCCACGATAGCTTGTGCGGCGGAAAGCCCAATGCCGTATCCGCCTCCCTTTTGGGTGCGGGCAAGGTCTCCCCGGAAAAAACGGTCAAACATCCGAGACAGGTCTCCCTCGGGAATCTGCGTGGGGCCGTTTCTCACCCGCAGACGGACTTTTTTCCCCTCCTTCTGAAGGGACAAAGCAAGCTTTCCTCCCGGCTCGGTGTATTTTATCCCATTGTCCAAAAGAATGGAAAGCAATTGAACCATTTGCTCCCGGTTGGCCTGTAGCACAATATCAGGGGCAATGGCCTCCTCCATTTGGATATTCCGTTGGGCCGCCCCCTCCCGAAAGGATTGGCAGACCTCCTGCGCCAGAGAGCTCAGTTCCACCCGTTGCGCCGGAGGGGCTTTGACCTCATCCATCCGAGCCAACGTCAATAGGTTTTCCATCAATCCTGTCAAGCGAAGCGTTTGTACCCGGATATTTTGGCTCCACTTGGACGGCCCCTGATGAAGCTCCATCGCATCCGTGTTGGCTTGGATAATGGCCAAGGGGGTTTTAATTTCATGGCCGGCATTGGTGACAAACTGGCGCTGTTTTTCCATTGACCGGGCCAGGGGAGCAATGGCCCGGTGAGACAGGAGAACCACCAGCAGCAAGGTTCCCAGCCAGCACAGCAGCCCCATCCCGGCAGAAATCGCCAGTACCGTCAGAATGGACCACCGGCTTGAAGAGATGTCCAAAAAGAGAATACGCTCTCCCTGCCCGTCCGGGACAGACACCCGGCGAAACTCGAATCGGTCGATCGTTCCCTGGTCCCGTCCCTGGCATTGGGCAGCATAGTCCACAGCCTCCTCCTTTGTTACCGTGGCAATCTGATTGACATCTACATAGGCCACCTGTCCCGTCCCATCATAGAACACCTGAAAGAATCGGGCAGCCCCCTTATCATCGGCGTCCAGAGGCGGCAGGAAACCCTCCGGCCGTTTCGGCTCCACAGGAGGCGCATCCCCCTGAGTCAGCACTTGAAGCATCCAGTCAGTCTGCCGCTCCACTTGCCACCAATTGAGTAAATTAATCGCGCCCAGCAAAACCAACAGCAGTACAGTCACCGCCATCATAGCGGTGCGGATGAATTTCCACTGTAACGTTCTCTTCATTGCCCCACCTCCAGGGTATAACCAATGCCCCGGCGCCCTTTGATCTTTACCCGTGATCCCAGCTTAGCCAGCCGCTTACGCAGATAGGACAGGTAAACCCAGACTGTGCCCAGTTCCGCCTCGGTATTATAGCCCCAGACCTTCACCAGCAGGTCTTCTGAGGAGAGATAAATCCCCTGGTTCCGTATCAAAACCTCCATGAGACGGTATTCCAACTTAGGCAGCGTAACTGCTTCTCCATTCCTTCTGAGCTGAAAGGTCCCCCCATGCAAGGTGACATCATCGTATTGGAGGATTTCTGGCGTAAATGCCTCCCGCCGCCGGAGCATGGCACGCACCCGGGCCAGAAATTCCTCCATAACAAATGGCTTTGGTAAATAGTCATCTGCCCCCAAATCCAGGCCGGCAACCCGATCTTCCACAGCCCCCTTGGCTGTTAACAATAGAATAGGGGTACGGCATCCCATCTCTCGAAGGCGGCTAAGAACCTCTAACCCATCCATCTTTGGCATCATCACATCCAAGATGATACCGTCATAGTCCCCATTCTGGGCATAGGCCAGGGCCTCCGCTCCATCGGCCACTGTGTCCACTAAATAGTTGTGGTAGGTAAGAATATCCACCACGGCCTCTGCCATGGTCTCCTCATCCTCCGCATACAAAAGTTTCATAGGCTTCCTCCCCTTGCTGCTTGTGCAAAAATCCGCCGTCTTAAGACGGCGGATTTCGCATTTCATTCCCCATGATACCGCAATGGGTCCCGCCGCTTGTGGGCGCTGCGGGCGTGATAGCGGTCGATGATGGCCTTGTCATGCTCGTTGGCCTCACCGGTGGTGATATACTTGTCGATGGCCGCGTAGGTGACCCCCATGTCCTCCTCATCGGTCTGCCCCTCAAACAGGCCGGCAGAGGGCGCCTTGGTGATCACCGCCTGGGGAGCCTTCAGGTAGCGCAGGAACTCAAAAACCTCCGTGGCGGTCAGGTCCGCGATGGGGTTGAGGTCATAGGCCCCATCCCCCCACTTGGTAAAGTAGCCCATGTGGTACTCGCTGGCGTTGCCCGTCCCTGCCACCAGGCGGTTTTCACTGGCGCCGATGGCGTAGAGGGTAAGCATCCGCAGACGGGGTGCCAGGTTGCCAATGGCGGCCTGGGAGAGGGTGGCCACCTGGGACATGGTCTCTATGGCCAGCTCCTTCTGGGCGGTCAGGTCGATCACCCGGGTTTTGATGCCGAACTGCTCGGCCACCTCCATCCCGTCGTCCTTGTCAATGGTAAAATTCCGCTTGGAGCTGCAGGGCAGAATGATGCCCTCGGTGTTCTCACAGGCCATTTTGCACAGGATACCCACCAGGGCGGAGTCCTTGCCCCCGCTGTTGCCAAACAGAATGCCGTCGGCGTGGGCATCGGCCACCGCCTGCCGGATAAATTGGACCCGTTTCTCCGTTTCTTCCGCGTAGTTTCGCATGCTCGCCTTCTCCTTTTATTCCACAGTGACAGACTTGGCCAGATTTTTGGGTTTGTCGATGTCACAGCCGTTGGCTCTGGCCACATAGTAGGCAAACAGCTGCAGGGGAACAATCTCCGGCAGGGAGTTGAACAGGGCCTCGGTCCGGGGGACAAAGATCACATCGTCGGCCTCGGCAAAGATCTGCCGGTTCCCCTCCAGCACCACCGCCAAAACCTGGGCGCCCCGGGCCTTGACCTCCTTGATGTTGCTCATCATTTTGTCAAACAGCGCCTCATAGCAGGCCAGGGCGATCACGGGACGGTCCTTTTCAATGAGGGCAATGGTGCCGTGCTTGAGCTCCCCGGCGGCATAGGCCTCCGAGTGGAGGTAGGAAATCTCCTTGAGCTTCAAGGACCCCTCCATACTGGCGGCATAGTCCACATTCCGGCCAATGAAAAACATATCGTTGTGCCCGTGGTACTTCTGAGCCAAGGCGGGGAGATTGGGGTTGAGGTCAATGGCCCGCTGAATAAGGCTCGGGAACTGAAGAATGGCCTCCACCAGTTCCTTGTTCCTCTGATCATCCAGTTTGCCCAGGCGGCGGGCCAAATAAACCGCCAGCATGTCCAGCACCGCCACCTGGGTGGTGTAGCCCTTGGTGGTGGCCACCGCGATCTCCGGCCCGGCCCAAGTGTAAATGACATGGTCGGCCAGCTTGGCGATGGTGCTGCCCACCACGTTGACAATGGCCAGGATGCGGGCCCCCCGGGCCTTGCACTCCTTCATGGCGGCGATGGTGTCCGCGGTCTCCCCGGACTGAGAGACCACCACCAGCAGGGTGTGCTCATCCACCAGGGGATTGCGGTAGCGAAGCTCGGAGGCCAAGTCCGCCTCCACGGGAATCCGGCAGAGCTCCTCCATCACATACTTGCCCACGCTGCCGGCATAGAAGGCCGAACCACAGGCGGTAATCATAATCTTGTTGATCTGCCTCAGGTCTTCGTCCGTCAGGGAGAAGTCGTCCAGCACCACCTCTCCATTCTGAATCCGGGGCTCAATGGTGGACTTGATGGCGTTGGGCTGCTCCATGATCTCCTTGAGCATAAAGTGGTCATAACCACCCTTTTCCGCCGCTGCAATATCCCAAGCGATCCGGGTGATAGACTTTTCGAGGTTCTTACCAATGCTGTCGTATACGGTAATTCTATCGGGAGTAATGTCCGCGATCTCCCCGTCTTCTAAGTAGATGACGTTTTTGGTATACGCCACCAGGGCTGTAACATCGGAGGCAAAGTAATTTTCCCCAATGCCCACACCCACGATCAGGGGTGCCGCGTGACGGGTCGCAATCAGGCGTCCCCCCTCCTCCGCGCAGAGGATACCCAGAGCATAGGCGCCCTCCAGGCGGGAAACGGTTTTCAATACCGCTTTTTTCAGGTCACCCTCATAGTAGAGGTCCAGCAGATGCACAATCACCTCAGTATCGGTCTCGCTCTTGAACTGGAACCCCTTTGCTTTAAGCTCCTCCCGGAGCTGGGCATAGTTCTCGATGATACCGTTGTGGACAATGGCGAACTTGTCATCATTGCTCATGTGGGGATGGGCATTGACATCCGTGGGCTCCCCATGGGTGGCCCAGCGGGTATGGCCGATGCCGGCGGTGCCTGGAAGGGCCGCCCCTCCCTGCGTCTTGTTGTCCAGATTTTTGATCATTCCGATGGTTTTGACCATCTGAATGCCATCCTGTCCCAATACCGCCATGCCGGCGGAATCGTATCCTCTATATTCCAGCTTCTTCAGCCCGTCCAGCAAAATGGGGGCCGCATTCTGGCTGCCGGTAAATCCGACAATTCCACACATGTGTGTTTCCTCCTTTTTCAGCGTGCTGGCGCACGCGGCTGATCCCGGGTCGGGGCCTTAGGGCTGCTTCTCCAGCAGGCGGCGCATGACCTCCTGATAGGCGCTTTCCACGTGGCCCAAATCCCGGCGGAAGCGGTCCTTGTCCAGCTTCTCATTGGTGTCTTTGTCCCACAGGCGGCAGGTGTCCGGGGAGATCTCATCCGCCAAGACGATGGTCCCGTCCCCCGTCCGGCCAAACTCCAGCTTAAAGTCCACCAGCCTAATGCCCACTGACAGGAAAAATGCCTTCAGAGCCTCGTTGACCTGAAAGGCCAGGCGGACGATGGTGTCGATCTCCTCGCCCGTGGCCAGTTTCAGGGCCCGGGCATGGTAGGAATTGATGAGGGGGTCCCCCAGCGCGTCATTTTTATAGGAAAACTCAATGGTGGGCTCGTCAAAGACGATCCCCTCCTCCACCCCATAGTTCTGGGCGAAGTGACCAGCGGAAATGTTGCGGACAATGACCTCCAGGGGTACGATCTCCACCCTTTTCACCACGGTCTCCCGGTCGCTGAGCTCCTTTACGAAATGGGTGGGAATCCCCTGCTGCTCCAGCATCTGCATGAGCAGGTTGGTCATCCGGTTGTTCACGGCGCCCTTCCCCAAAATGGTCCCTTTTTTCAGTCCATTGAACGCGGTGGCATCGTCCTTGTATTCCACGACGCAATACGCCGGGTCATCGGTCCGAAATACTTTTTTGGCCTTTCCCTCGTAAATCTGTTCCAGCTTTGTCATCTTCATCGACCCCTTTGATCTGGTTCCCTTGCAGCGGGCCTGGGTTCCCGCATGATGTTCCATGTTGCACCCGCTTATTTTCCCACAAACCCGTGGAATTTGCAATGGGGTCCGGCCGCTTTCTCCTGGGATTTTATAATTTTTCCACTATGTTACCAACAGAGAGGGGGAAATTCCCCGCCATCCTGTCCAAATCCTATCCTTTAATATAAGAAAAACCACAGACCGATGACTTTTTCCTTGACAGTCCTGCTTGGGAATACTATAATTTAAAAGAGCGGACGAGTGCTTCGGAATTCGAAGCTTACTGGTCCTTTTTTCGTTTGAAAGGGGAACTGATCTTAATGAGCAAATACACCAAGGACGATATCATCCGCATGGTAGAGGAAGAGGGCATTGACTTCATCCGCATGCAGTTCACCGATATCTTTGGCCAGGCCAAAAACGTGGCCATCACCGCCTCGCAGATCCAAAAAGCCGTAAACAATCAAATCTCTATTGATGGCAGCTCCATCGAGGGCTTTACCCGGATCCACGAATCTGATCAGTACCTCTACCCCGATCTGGACACCTTCACCGTCCTGTCCTGGTACGAACAGCAGGGCAAGGTGGCCCGGCTGCTCTGCGACGTGTGCAACCCGGACGGCACCCCCTTCATCGGGGACCCCCGGGGAGCCCTGAAGCGGGTGCTCCGGCGGGCCGCTGACCTGGGCTATACCTTCAATGTGGGGCCGGAATGCGAATTCTTCCTGTTTGAGATGGACAAAGACGGCAAACCCACCACCAAGACCAACGACGAGGCTGGTTACTTCGACTTAGGCCCCATTGACCATGGGGACCACACCCGCCGGGAAATCTGCCTGGCCCTGGAGGCCCTGGGGTTTGAGATCGAGGCCTCCCACCACGAGTGCGCCGCCGGGCAGCATGAGATTGATTTTAAGTACGCCGAGGCGCTGAACGCCGCCGACAGCATCATCACCTTCAAACAGACGGTGAAAAAAATCGCCTACGCCAACGGTCTTCACGCCACCTTTATGCCCAAACCCATTTACGGCACCGCTGGCTCGGGCATGCACATCAATATGTCCCTGTTCAAGGATGGGAAAAACGTCTTCTTTGACCCCGACGGAGACCGTCAGCTCTCAAAGGACGCCTATCACTTCATCGCCGGCCTGCTGACCCATGTGAAGGGCATGACCGCCATCACCAATCCCTTGGTCAACTCCTACAAGCGTCTGGTTCCCGGCTATGAGGCCCCCTGCTACTCCGCCTGGTCCGCCTCCAACCGCTCGGCCCTGATCCGAATCCCCGCCGCCCGGGGACAGTCCACCCGGGTGGAGCTGCGAAACCCCGACCCCTCCTGCAACCCCTATCTGGCGCTGGCCGTCTGCCTGGCCGCCGGCCTGGACGGCATGGAGAGAAAGCTCACCCCTCCGGAGGAAATCACGGAGAACATCTTTGAGATGAACGCCGATGAACGGGCAGCCTGCGGCATTGAGGACCTGCCCGATTCCCTGGAGCACGCCCTGGACGCCCTGGAGGCCGACCCCCTGATGGCGGAGGTGCTGGGGCCCCATATCTACACCCAGTACATCGCCGGCAAGGAAAAAGAGTGGGAGGAGTACTGCACCCGCGTTTCCAGCTGGGAAATCGCAAAATACATGGTCCTCTATTGACAGAGGTTCCGCAAACCGGGAGAAACCGCGTTGGTTTCCCCCGGTTTTTTATGAGGATTGAATATTTATTCGTATATTTCCATAATTATTCACTTTTTCTCGTCAATTCTACCAAAATATACGAAACTTTACCCGCATTGTTTTTTTCCGGGGCATCCAGTTCCACATTGACGCCGGATCAATTTTCCGGTATACTTAAACGTTAGAAAATTACGTTTTTCCCCGATACTTTCCCCAAAAAAACAACCGTTTGATTCCTGATACATGGATGGAGGGACACGATGAAAAAAGCATATCTCTATTTGGAAAACGGTCAGGTTCTGGAAGGGCACAGCTTCGGCGCCGCCGGCACCGCCATGGGCGAGCTGGTCTTCACCACGGGCATGACCGGCTGCGTGGAAAGCCTGACAGATCCCAGCTACTACGGGCAGCTGGTGGTCTACACCTTCCCGCAGTTTGGCAACTACGGCATCTGTCACAAGGACAAAGAGAGCCCTCATTGCCAGATGGGCGGCGTGGTGGTCCGGGAATATTGCCAAACCCCCTCTAATTTCCGATGTGAGGAAACGGTGGACGCCTTTCTGAAAGCCCAGAACGTGGTGGGCATCGCCGGGGTGGATACCCGGATGCTCACCCAGCTGCTTCGGGATGGCGGCGTCCTCAACGCAGTGATTACCACGGAGGAGGGCCAGCCCGACTGGGAGGCGCTGAAGGCCTACCGTGTCACCCAGTCCGTGGAGAACACCAGTGAAAAAGAAGTCACGGTCCGTATGCCCCAAGGGGAGGCCGCCTTCTCGGTGGCGCTGCTGGACTACGGCGCCAAGGAGAGCATTGCCAACTCTCTGCTGGCCCGGGGCTGTAAGGTGACCATCTATCCCTACAACACCCCTGCGGAGGAGATTCTTTCAGCGGGCCACCACGGCGTGATGCTCTCCAATGGCCCGGGTGACCCGGCGGACAACCCCTTCTGCATCCAGCAGATTCAGAAACTGTTCGGCAAGCTGCCCATGTTTGGAATCTGCCTGGGGCACCAGATGATGGCCCTGGCCGCAGGGGCGAAGACCAAAAAGCTCAAGTTCGGCCACCGGGGTGCCAACCAGCCGGCCATGGACCTGGAGACCGGCGAGGTCTCCATCACCAGCCAGAACCACGGCTATGCCGTGGACGAGACCACCCTGGCCGGCACCGGAGGCAAGCTGCGGTTTGTCAATGTCAACGACGGCACCTGTGAAGGGGTAGATTACCCTGAGTTTCACGCGTTCTCGCTCCAGTTCCACCCCGAGGCCCACGGCGGGCCCCTGGACTGCCTGACCGCGTTTGACCGCTTTACTGCGATGATGAAGGAGGGCTTGTAATGCCGAAGGATACATCCATCAAGAAGGTACTGGTCATCGGCTCCGGCCCCATTGTCATTGGCCAGGCCGCTGAGTTCGACTACGCCGGCACCCAGGCCTGCCGGGTGCTGAAGCAGGAGGGGGTGGAGACCATCCTGGTCAACTCCAACCCCGCCACCATCATGACCGACAACGCCATGGCCGACGCGGTCTACCTGGAGCCCCTGACCACGGAAACCATCAAGCGGATCATTCTGGAAACCCAGCCGGACAGCTTGCTGGCTGGCCTGGGCGGGCAGACCGGTCTGACCATCGCCATGGAGCTGGACCATGAAGGCTTCCTGAAGGAGCACAACGTCCGCCTCATCGGCACCAATGCCGATGCCATCGACAAGGCGGAGGACCGGCAGCTGTTCAAGGACGCCATGGCTAAAATCGGCCAGCCCACCATCCCCTCGGACACCGCCCATGACATTGAAACCTGCGTTGCCATTGCTAACCGCATTGGCTACCCGGTCATTGTCCGGCCCGCCTTCACCCTGGGCGGCGGCGGCGGCGGCGTTGCCTACAATGAGGAAGAGCTCCGGGAAGTGGGCTCCGTGGGCCTGGACTACTCCCCCATCACCCAGGTCCTCATCGAAAAGTATATCTTTGGCTGGAAAGAGATTGAGTTTGAGGTGATGCGGGACCACAAGGGCACCGCCATCACCATCTGCTCCATGGAGAACTTTGACCCGGTGGGGATTCACACCGGCGACTCCATTGTGGTGGCGCCCGCGCTCACCCTGGCCGACAAGGAGTACCAGATGCTCCGCTCAGCCGCTTTGAAGATCATCGAGGAGCTGGGCATCGAGGGCGGCTGCAACTGCCAGTTTGCCTTGAACCCAGACAGCTTTGAGTATGCTGTCATCGAGGTAAACCCCCGGGTCTCCCGCTCCTCCGCCCTGGCCTCCAAGGCCACGGGCTATCCCATTGCCAAGATCACCGCCAAGATCGCCCTGGGTTACACCCTGGATGAGATCAAAAACGATGTGACCGGTGAGACTTTCGCCTGTTTTGAGCCCGCAGTGGACTATGTGGTGGTGAAGTTCCCCAAGTGGCCCTTTGACAAGTTCCACGGGGCCAGCCGGAAGTTGGGCTCCCAAATGAAGGCCACCGGCGAAGTCATGTCCATTGCCCATACCTTTGAGGCCGCCCTGATGAAAGCCGTCCGGGGGGCGGAAATCAAGCTGGACAGCCTCCATTCCCAGGACACCACCGGCCGCTCCCTGGATGAACGCCTGGCCTCCATGGATGACCTGCGGCTGTTCACCATTTTTGAGGCCCTGTCCCAGGGGGTGTCTGTGGACCACATTCACGACATCACCAAGATTGACAAGTGGTTCATCTGCAAACTGCAAAACCTGGTCGCTTTCGAGGCCTCCCTGCAGGGCGGGCTCACCGAGCAGATCTATCTCCAGGCGAAGAAATACGGCTACCCTGACAAGACCCTGGCCCGCCTGGCGGGGGTGGACCCAGCAGCCCTGCCCCACCGCTCCCCCAGCTATAAGATGGTGGACACCTGCGCGGCGGAATTCCAGGCCCAGACCCCGTATTTCTACGCCACCTATGACGAGCACTGTGATGCCCGGAACTTCCCCCGGACCGGCCGGGACACCGTCATCGTCCTGGGGTCCGGCCCCATTCGGATCGGCCAGGGCATTGAATTTGACTACAGCTCCGTCCACTGTGTCCAGACCCTGAAAGAGCTGGGCTATGACGTGGTCATCATCAACAACAACCCGGAGACCGTCTCCACCGACTACGACACCGCCGACCGGCTGTACTTTGAGCCCCTCACCCCTGAGGATGTGATGGGGGTTATTGAAGTGGAGCACCCCGTGGGTGTGGTGGTGGCCTTCGGCGGCCAGACCGCCATCGCCCTGACGGAGTTCTTGGACCAGCAGGGCATCCCCATCCTGGGCACCTCCGCCGACGGCATCGACATGGCCGAGGACCGGGGGCGCTTCGACGCCCTGTTGGAGGACTTGGGCATCCGCCGCCCCAAGGGCATGAGCGTCACCACCCTGGAAGAGGCGCTGGATGCCTCGGAAGCCTTGGGCTTCCCGGTTTTGCTCCGCCCCTCCTACGTCATCGGCGGCCAGAACATGGTCATCGCCCATGGGCGGGAGGACGTGGAGAAATATATGGGCGTCATCCTCTCCGGCGGCATCAAAAACGACGTTCTGGTGGACAAGTACATGCCTGGCACCGAGCTGGAGGTGGATGTGATCTCCGACGGCACCGACGTGCTGATGCCCGGCATCATGGAGCATATCGAGCGGGCCGGCGTCCACAGCGGCGACTCCATCGCCGTCTATCCCCCGTACAGCCTCACCGACAAGATGATGCGTGTGGTGGTGGAGTGCTCGGAAAAGCTGGCCCTGGCTCTGGGCACCAAGGGGCTGGTGAACATCCAGTACTTGGTCTACCAGGGAGAGCTCTTTGTCATTGAGGTCAATCCCCGGGCTTCCCGGACGGTCCCCTACCTGAGCAAGGTCACCGGGATTCCCATGGTGGACCTGGCCACCAAGATTATGATGGGCGCCTCTCTGAAAACATTGGGATACCCCTCCGGCCTGTGGAAAATCCCCCCCTATTACGCGGTCAAAGTGCCTGTCTTCTCCTTCGAGAAGATCACCGATGCCAACGCCATTCTGGGCCCCGAGATGAAATCCACCGGCGAGGTACTGGGTCTGGGCCGGACCTTCAACGAAGCGCTGTTCAAGGGCTTTGCCGCCGCCGGCTACCGTCACTACATGGGCAAGGGCGTGCTGCTCAGCGTGGAAAACCACGAGCTGCCCGAGGTGGTCGGCCTGGCCAAGAAGTTTGACGACCTGAAAATGCCCATGTACGCCACGGCGGACACCGCCAGCGCCATCCGTTCCCTGGGCATCCAGGTCCATGAGATTCCCCCCATTGTCCCGGGCTCCGAGGCCTACCAGCTCATGGAGGCGGGAAAAATCGGCCTGATCGTCTACACTGGCGCACTGTATGACGACACCATTCGGGAATACATTGAACTCCACCGGGAGGCAGTCCGTCATTCCATCGCCTCCATCACCGCGCTGGACACCGCCAACGCCATGGCCAACATGATCGCCAGCCGGTTCCACCTGGACAACACCGAGCTGGTTGACCTGAACCGCATGCGCAAAGAGCGGCAGCTGCTTCCCTTCGCCAAGATGCAGGGCTGCGGCAATGACTATATCTTCTTTGATAACCGGAAGGGCACCATTACCAGCCCGGGCTCCCTGTGCGTGAGTCTCTGTGACCGGCATTACGGCATTGGCGGCTACGGCATCGTCCTCATTGAGGACTCCCGGGTGGCCGACGCCAGGATGCGGATCTTCAACCGGGACGGCACCGAGGGTGCCATGGCCGGCAACGCCATCCGCTGCGTGGGCAAGTACCTCTATGACAAGAGGATTGTCAAAAAAGAGTACATGACCATTGAGACCGCCGGCGGCATCAAGAGTCTGCTGCTCTATACGCGCAACGGCAAGGCCAACACCATCAGCGTAGGCATGGGCAAAGCGGATCTGGATGCCATGAGCCTGCCCACCACCCTCCCCGGCTCCACCATCATCAACCGGCCGGTGGAGATTGCCGGGGGCACCTATCACATCACCTGCGCCAGCGTGGGCAATCCCCACTGCGTGGTGTTCTGCGACGATCCCTCCGCCCTGGACCTGGAGACCTTAGGGCCCAAGTTTGAGCGGGCCTCCTACTTCCCCGAGCGGATCAACACCGAGTTTGTCCGCATCGTCAACGAAGACACCCTGCGGATGCGGGTCTACGAACGGGGCAATGGGGAAACCGTGGCCTGCGGCACCGGCGCCTGCGCCGCTGTCATTGCCGCCACAGAGAATGGCTTTGTGGAGAAAGGCAAAGATATCACAGTCAAGTTAGTGGGCGGTGATCTGGTGGTCAAGTACACCGACCACGAGGTCATCCTGACCGGCGACGCCGTACTGGTCTATGAAGGCGTTGTCGAATATTGATTCTCTCCATGCACACGCAAAAAGCCGCGCCTGTCGGACGCTCCGACGGGCGCGGCTTTTTGTGTTTTCTCCCCGCTTCTATCAACGATCTCTTCTCTTCCGACAGGGATAGGCACCCCGCTCCTCCTCCCTTCATAGGATACACTGTCCCAGGCCGGGCAGACGCCCCCTCGCCCGCCGGGGCAAATCATCCAAAGGAGGAATTCTATGCTTGACAGCTTTTCTCAGCTGGCATTCCCGGTTCAGGCCCTGATTGCCACGCTGTTTACCTGGGCGCTCACCTCCCTGGGTGCCTGCGTGGTTTTCTTCATGCGGCAGCCCAACCGGAACGTGATGGACGCCATGCTGGGGTTGGCCGGCGGGGTGATGGTGGCCGCGGCCTTTTGGTCCCTGCTCTCCCCCTCCATTGATATGTCCGCTTCCCTGGGGATGAATCCCTGGCTTACCGCGCTGATCGGCTTCATGGGCGGCGGCGTCCTTCTGTTTTTGGGGGACCGTCTGTTCACCCGGTTCAGCGAACGGCGGGCCCTGCTCCGCCGGGAAGACAGCGGCAGAAAGGCGGGCTTCAAACGCTGTGCCATGCTGGTCTTTTCCATCACCCTCCATAACATTCCCGAGGGCATGGCCATCGGGGTCGCCTTTGGGTCTCTGGCCTATGGGCTGGATGGCTCCACAGCGGCAGGGGCCTGGATGCTGGCCCTGGGCATTGGCCTGCAGAATCTGCCGGAGGGCATGGCGGTGAGCGTCCCCCTCCGCCGGGAGGGCTATTCCCGCGGGCAGTCCTTCTTCTACGGCCAGCTCAGCGGGGTGGTGGAGCCCATCGCCGCCGTGCTGGGCGCCCTGCTGGTGCTGAAGGTCCGCACCTGCCTGCCCTTCCTGCTGGCCTTTGCCGCCGGCGCTATGATTTACGTGGTGGTGGAAGAGCTTATCCCGGAAAGCCAAACCAACGAAAACAAAGATTGGATGGCCCTCTTTACATTGGTGGGCTTTTCTGTCATGATGGTAATGGACGTGGCTTTGGGGTAAGCTATGTCTGAAAACCATCACAGGAGGCACCGATATGAGCGTTCGTTTGAATGAAGACAAAGAGATTGTGGCCAAGATTCGAGAGGGGCTGAAACGAAAGGGCGGGCACTGTCCCTGCAAGCTGGAGGTCTCTCCCGCCACCAAATGTATCTGTCAGGAGTTTCGGGATCAGATCGCCGACCCCAATTACGAGGGATTCTGCCACTGTATGCTCTACTATAAATCCAAGGACTGAGAAAACCCCGGCATAGTTTCTTCCGGCAGCTCATATAGTTCAGACAGTCAACAAACTTTGGAGGCGGTCTGAACATGGAACAAAAGGAAAACCGGGTGGTCCTGCGGGGGACCGTCGCCGGAGAGGCAGTTCTGTCCCATCAGGTACACGGCATCGACTTCTATCGCTTTCCCCTGGCAGTGCCCCGCCTGTCGGGGCGGGAGGACCTGCTGAACATTCTCTTCCCCCTCTCCTCCCCGGAGACTGCCCTCCCCCAGGCGGGCGCCTTCGTGGAGGTGACTGGGGAGATTCGCTCCTTTAACAACCGCAGCGGGGTGGGCAACCGGCTGGTGATCACTGTCCTGGCCCGGTCTGTGGTCCCGGGAGAGGGGGACCCCTGCAACCAGGTGTTCCTGCACGGGGTCCTCTGCAAGCCCCCGGTTCTGCGGCGCACCCCCCTGGGTCGGGATATCTGCGACCTGCTCCTGGCGGTCAACCGCCGTTACCGCCGGGCCGACTATCTCCCCTGCATCGCCTGGGGCAGCCTGGCTCTGCAGTGCAGCCAGCTTCAGACAGGGGATGCCCTCTGGCTGGACGGACGGCTGCAGAGCCGCACCTACCTCAAAACCATCGGGGAGACCACCCAGGAGCGCACCGCATTTGAAATCTCCATCACCTGCTTGGCGTTTCCAGAGGAGCTGCCCCAGGAAACCGATCTGCGGTAAGCCCGAAGCAAGCTGAAAAAAATCGAAGGTCACTGGGTGACCTTCGATTTTTTCCTTCTGTTCACAGTTTCTTCATAGAACTCTGCTAAAATAGCAACACTTTCGTCCGGTTTCTAACAACCGATTCCCTTTTCCACGCCAGGAGGAACCCCCTATGAAAAAACGTTTCGCGGCCCTGTGCCTAACCTGCTCTGCCCTGCTGTCCCTGTCCGCACCCGCCGCGGCGGTGCGGGCACCCAACGACAGCGGACAGCCCCAGTCCTCCACAGGCAACACCTCGGTCACCATTCCCTCAGACGGGACCCTCTCCTTCGACCAGATCGGCCCTCGGGTAAAGGCCAACAACCTGACCTTGAAGGCGGCGCAAGAGAGCCTGAAATCCGCCGAGGCCATGGACTGGGATGAGGCCATCGACGAGATGGAGGATGCCATTGATGCCATGGAGCTACAGATCTCTATGCTTGTGAGCAGCGGGGCCGGAGAATTAGCAAATGCAAAGAAAAATTTAGAGCATACTCTAAAACAAATAGCCATAACTGAAGGCAAAATTTCTAACGTAAGTGATATTACCGATGGCATGTTTGATTCACTTTCTTTAATTGCACTCGGTAAATATAGCGAAATGCAAGCGGCAAGCTTGAAAGCCTCCTTGGAATCCATGGAAGACCAGTTAGACGATCTGCAGGACCAGAAGGAGGACTACCAAAAAACCTTGGAGGACACCGCCCGCCAAATCGACTATGCCGCCGCCCAGACCATTGCCGGGGCGGAGTCCCTCTATCTGACCATCCTCTCCACCCAGCTTCAGCTGGAGGCCCTGCAGGAGACCATGGAAAGCACCCAGCGTTCCCTGCGGGAAGTGGAGCTGCGCTATGAATTGGGGCAGGTCTCCCAGCTGACCCTGCTGCAGGCCCAAAGCGGCTATGACAGTCTGAAGGCCTCCATGGACAGTCTGGAGAACACCATCTCCACCCTGTACAGTTCCCTCCAGTCCCTGATGGGAGATGTCCCCACAGGCCGCCTGACCCTTACCAGCACCCCCTACGTCACCCAGGGACAACTGGCCGCCATTTCCTATACCTCCGACCTGGAAAAGGCCAAGGAGAACAGCTACACCCTCTATGCCTCTGCCCGGTCTGTGGAGGACGCCAAGCAGGCCATGGACGACGCCCGGCGGGAGGAGGGAAAGAACAGCTACCAGTACAAGATGGCGGAGTATACCTATCAGTCCACCCTCTATCAAAACGACGCCACCATCGCGGAGTTTGAACTCTCCTTCCAATCCCTCTACAAGGCCCTCGCCCCCGCCCAAGCCGCGCTGTCGGCCAAGGAGAGTGCCCTGGCCTATGAGGAACAGGTCTACGCCGTGGCAGAGCGAAAGCACGAGCTGGGCAACCTCTCGGATAACGCCCTTCTGGACGCTAAGAACACGCTGAACACCGCTAAGCGGGATGTCACCGCGGCAGAGATGGAGCTGTACACCGCCTATCACAGCTACGAACAGGCCGTAAAACAAGGGCTGGTCAGCAGCGCCGGATAAGTCCATCCCCTGCGGGGAACCATTTCAGGTTCCCCGCAGTTTTTGTCTCTTGCCCCCTATCCAAAAGCCCATCTCCTGTTTCTTATGTCCGATTAAGAAATCGTTTACAAAACCGTCACGGAATTCATAATTTAGCCATATCATTCCAATATTTTGGTCACAATTCTCCTGTACTATATCACCTGTAAGCAGCAGAGATCAAAAACTTCTGACTTTACTTACACACTCTCTTTTCTCTCTCTTTTCTCTCTTTTTAAAAAAGGACCGGCAGCGATATGGGAAATCGCTGCCGGTTCTTTTTGGGCGCATCTTTGCCGGTTCTGGCAATGATCCACAAAGATGCTTGCCTGGTTTTATCTCTCTCAGGCAATTCTCCGGTCTCAATGAAAATTTTGAAAAGCAAGAAAAGAAAAAAATATTTCTTCTGCACGAAAAAATTAAAGTCACGGCGTTGATTTTCGTGATTCCATGTGGTAATGTGTACCTGTACAATTTGTCCTTGGCCGGAAACGATTGTCGAGATCTCTGTCGTCCGTGACAGCGCTTTCAGTCAAGCAGGCCAGTTGGTTCTTACCAATGCAAAAAAGGAGACAATACCATCATGAACTTTGAACTGAACGAACAACAACTCTCGATCCAGAAAATGGCCCGTGACTTCACCGAGAAAAAGGTGGCTCCCAAGGTCCTTGAACGGGACGAGACCCGCGAGTACGATGTGAACCTCTACAAAGATCTGTGCGACATGGGATTCATCGGTCTTCCCTATGCCAAGGAATACGGCGGTCAGGGGCTGGGCTACATGGAATACGCCCTGGCTGTGGAAGAGATCTCCAAAGTGGACCCCTCCCTGGGTGTCTCTTTCTCCGTTGCCACCTCTCTGTATGGCGGCAGCCTGTACTTCTCCGAGGCCACCGATGAGCAGCTTAAGCGCTTCATGCCCCCTGTGCTCCGGGACGGGCATCTGGGTTCCTTCGGTCTGACTGAGCCCACCGCCGGCTCCGACGTCAGCGGTATGCTGACCTTCGCCCAGCGGGACGGAGACGAGTACATCATCAACGGCAGCAAGTGCTTTATCACCAACGGCCCCCTGTCCGACTACTTCTGCGTCTACGCCCTCACCGACCACGAGCTGGGGCCCAAGAGCATCGCCACCTTCGTGGTGGAGAGAAATACCCCGGGCTTTACCATCGGCGCCCGCCACAACACCATGGGCATCCGCAGCGCCATGGTCAGTGAGCTTCACTTCACCGATGTCCGCGTCCCCGTGGCCAATATGATTACCCCGCCGGGCAAGGGCTTCGTCGCCGCCATGAAAACCCTGGACGGCGGCCGCATCGGCATCGCCTCCCAGGCCCTGGGCATTGCAGAGGGCGCTTTTGAGATCGCCCGGAAGTACCTGATGCAGCGGGAGCAGTTCAAAAAGCCCCTCTATAAGAACCAGCACCTGGCCTTCCGGATGGTGGACCTGGCCAATGAGATTGAGATGGCCAAGTACATGGTCTACAAAGCCGCCTGCGACAAGGACGAACACAAGCCCTTCTCCGCCTCCGCCGCCAAGGCCAAGCTCATCGCCGCAGAGACCGCCATGCACGTGACCACCGACGCAGTTCAGATGCTGGGCGGCAACGGCTTTATGAAGGAGTATCACGTGGAACGCCTCATGCGCGACGCAAAGATCACCCAGATTTACGAGGGCACCAGCGAAATTCAGAAGATCGTACTGAGCAAAGGATTGTTCGTGTAATTCATTATTGTTTTGACTCCCCTGCCCCGCTGCCGGTGCGGCAGCGGGGCAGCCAAGCATCGAAGAACCCCCTTCCCCAGAGCCGCTCTGGGGAAGGGGGTTCTTCTCTTATTTCAATGTCTCATCGTAGACCGCCCGGTCCCCCCCAATGAACTTGGGGCGCACCCGCGCAGCCAGGAGAATGGCTTCTCCAATCTGTTTCTGTTCCAGGCGGACAGGAACCGCCACATGCTTCAAATGCATCCCGATGAGGGTCCCTCCAATGTCCAGGCCCGCGTCCGCCTGGATTTGCTCCAACGCCACAGGATGCCGGAACCCATGGTAGGCGGCCGTGGCAAAGGAGCCACCCGCTTTCGGCTGAGGCACCACGTTGCAGATTTCTCCCTGCCCCACTGCTTCGGCCTCCACAATGATGGCCCGGTTCAGATGCTCACAGCACTGGGCCGCCAAATAAATTCCCCGGGGAATGAGAACCTCCTGCATCCCTTCATAGATGGCCTGCCCCAGTTCCGGGCTGGAATAACTCCCCACTTTATGACCGGTCACCTCACTGGTGGAACAGCCCACCACCAGAATCTGGCCCTGGCGGAGTTTGGCTGCCTCACAGATCTGCTGGGCGGCGGCATGGGCTTCTTTTCGGACTTGCTCTAACATATCAAACACCTCGATGCGTTTCCTTTTTCCTTGGGTTCCTCCGGGCGTATTTGCCGTTCTTTCTTATTATAACGGGAATTGGTCTTTTTAACAGAGCCAAAAAGGGAATATTTTATAAGTCCAGATTCTTCCTCACCGGGGCCCCGGCGGCGTCCGGCGGCTACGGAGCATTTTTTTCCGGCGAATCTCCGCCCAAAGGATCATGCGGACCAACTCAGAGGCAACCAGGATGCCCACCACAATTCCCAAGGCCATCAGTCCAGTCTCTTTCCCCTTCAGCATGACCGTATCCATGTCCCCTCCGATGAGGGCACTCATGGTATAATACAGCGCCCCGCCGGGGAGCAGGGGGATGATACCGGGAATCATAAAAATGTTGGCGGGGGCTTTTCGCACCCGGGCCATTCCCTCAGACCACAGGCAGACCCCCATGGAGGCCACCAACGCACTGAGAAATACATTCCCGTCCCGGGCCAGCACCAGAAGATACAGCAGCCAGGACAGCGCACCGCCCAAGGTGGCCAGGAGCAGATGGCGGGGACGGACATGGAAGAACAGGGCGTAGGCCAGCGTCCCCAAACCGCCGCACAGAATCTGTATCGCGCCTTCTCCCATCACAGGCTCCCTCCCATCATCAAAGATACCGCGTAGCCTGCGGCAATGGCCCCTGCAATGAGGAGCGCCTCCACCAGGCGATAGAGCCCGGTGAGGATATCCGCGTAAAAGAACTCCCGGACGCCGTTGACGATCACCAGCCCTGGGATAAAGAGCATAATGTCCCCAATCATAATCAAGTCCAGGTTGACCCCAAAGCCTATTCCGACACAGGCCTGGGCCAGCAGGCCCGCCAGGAAACAGGCCACAACAGTGTAGATAATTTTGTTTTGCTGGTGGACCCGGCGCACCTGCTCCATGAGGTAAACCACGCCGCCGATGGCCCCTGCCGCCACGCCGTCTAAGAAGACGCCGCCGAAGAAGATGGCA
Source organism: Evtepia gabavorous (assembly GCF_003425665.1). Lineage (GTDB taxonomy): Bacteria > Bacillota > Clostridia > Oscillospirales > Oscillospiraceae > Evtepia > Evtepia gabavorous. The sequence continues at coordinate 114,796 of NZ_QQRQ01000004.1, read as the reverse complement.
AAGGCCCCGGCGCCCAACAGATAGCCCAATAGCTCCCGCCAGGACCATCGGGCCACTGGCCGCTTCAGGCAAAGGGGAAGCTCCTCCAAGGGCGGCGGCGCATCACAGATATGCCGCGCGGCGGCATTGAGGGTCTCCAGGCGCCCCAAATCCGTCCCGGTCTTGTCCGGCAGGATCATGCAGGTGCTGGTATAGTGTTCCCCCGTGGGGGTCTTCACTGTCACCGCCGCCTGGGTGGCGATCACATGGGCATCCAGGACCTCCAGGTCATAGGCCCGAAAAATCCTGGCCATGGTATTCTCCGCCCGCCAGGCCTCCGCGCCGCACTCCATCATCTGCCGGCCGATATTCAAGGTATATTCCACCAAGGCTTCCCATTCCGCTCTCGTCATTGGCGTCCTCCTCTCCTGTCACATCACATCTCCTCCCCGTCCTCTTGATGGACCACATGCTGGGAGGATGCCATATCTTACCTCAATCTGTCAGAAATTACAAGTGGCGAAGCCCACAGAAAGGGCGGAAGGGTCTCCTTGGTTTTCATGGAAAACCCACGCACAGCATCCTTCCATTGACGGCTGGAGAAAAATCCCCTATAATGAAATTGACCCTATTTGCCCCCTCGCATGCAAAGGAGGACATATATGGAGACAACCCGTTGGAATCGCTTAGAATATAAGCAGACAGGAAAGGCCGCTTTCCTCGCCAACTACTGGCCCATGGTAGGGGGGATTCTTCTCCTGCTGCTTCTAATGGGGGATTTCCTCCCCACAAGGATCCATGAGACGGTGACAAACTGTATCGCGATTTGTCAAGACCTTGCGCTTTACGGCCCCTTGGAGTTTCTGTATACCGTGGAATACTACACCAATCCCTTGGCCCTCTTTTCCATTTCCCTGGGCACGGCGTGGCTTGTGATCCTGTTTCTGGTCAGCGGTCCCTTTGAAGTGGGGGCCTGCCGGTTCCTGCTGGAGAGTTCCCCAACCCACAAAGTTCCTTTTTCTCGGGTTGCTTTCGGCTTCAACGCCAACTACGGCAATGTGGTGCTCACCCAGTTCCTGCGGCGCTTGTTCAATGCCCTTTGGTTTCTGCTGCTCATTGTCCCGGGAATCATCCGCAGCTTAGGGTACTTTGCCGTCCCCTTCATCCTGGCGGAAAACCCACACCTGCATTACAGACGGGTCATCCGCTTGAGCCTGGATATGACCCAGGGCTACAAGTGGGACATCTTTGTTACTTTCTTGAGCTTTCTGGGCTGGTACCTGCTGGATGTATGCACGTTGGGTATTCTTGGCATCTTTTACGTGAATCCCTACTGCTACGCAACCCAGGCCGAGATGTACCGTTTCCTGCGGACACGCGCCCTGGAAAACGGCATTGCCACGTTGGAAGAACTGCCCGGTGTTCAGCCCCTCCCCCAGTGAGAAAGGAGTGCCCCCATGAAAAAGGTTCTGCTCGCCTGCTTGCTGCTGGCTTTCCTGTTCTGTGCTGCCTGTGGGCAGCAGAAGGAGGAAACCGCCGTCCCCATGCCCGCCGACGGCGGGGATGAGGCCCAGATTCGCCTGGACCCCAATGACCCTCTGAACAGTTACCTGGACCTAAGCCAGCTGGACCAGGCCACCCTGGCCGCCTGCACCCAGACGCTGGACATAACCAGTGAAAACAACGGTGTCACAGCCACCCTCCGCAGCGTCGTGGGGGATGCCATGACGCTGTATCTGACCGTGGATCTCACTTTTCCGGACCCTGTGGACCTCTCCGCTCCTCCCGTTTCAGACGCCTCCTCTCCCTTTTATGGCGGCGCGACTTTTGATTTTACCATGGAGACGCCCCCAGAGTCCGATCCCCTTGAAAACACCCCTGATGGCATCGGACAGCAGGGAATTCAGCTCTCAGAAAATACAGTACGCTATATGCTCTCCATTACCTACCGGCAACCCGTACTCACCCCCGGCAAAGAGGTCACCCTGTCCCTGTCAAATCCCTACGGTGAAACCTCAACCCATCTGTTTCACTGGACGGTAGAGACCCAGGCTCCCGTCCAGGAAGCTACCCTGACGGACCAAGAGGGAACCATGGTGGGAACTGGCTTCTTCTCTCCCTTCTCCGCCTGTGTCACCTTACAGAAGGGGGACACATTGGACCCGGATGCTCTCCTGGAAAGCACCGCTCTCCTGGATGCCTCCGGACAACCCATCCCGGGCTTTCAACTATCCGGCGTAGAAGGAGACCCACCATTGTTCCTGCAATTCCTGTCTTATGTCCCGGTGCTGCCGGACCAGCTCCATACCCTGCAAACTGGCTCCTGCACCGCGCAGATTCACTGGACGGATTCCGCGTCCTAAACACCCAACCGGAGGGCATGCCCTCCGGTTTTTTTGTCTGGGAAACCATTCGTTGCCGTTTGGATGCCTTTTTGTGGTATGCTATGCACACAAGCAAGGAGGGATTTTCATTGCCTAAAATTTTAATCGTAGAAGATGAACTGCCCATTGCCGATCTGATCCGCCTGACCCTAAAGTCGGCCGGCTATCTCTGCGACCATGCCCCAGATGGGGATCAGGCCGCGGACCTGGCGGCTGCCGGGAACTATGACCTGGCCCTGGTGGACGTCATGCTTCCCCGCACCGATGGCTTCACCCTTTTGGAATACTTCCAGTCCCTGGAGCTTCCTGTGATCTTCGTCACCGCCCGGTCGGCGGTGGCCGACCGGGTGAAGGGGCTGAAATTGGGGGCCGAGGACTATATTGTCAAGCCCTTTGACGTGGCCGAGCTTCTGGCCCGGGTGGAAACGGTCCTGCGCCGGTTTCACAAAACCGAGGAGACCCTCTCCCTGGCAGGGGTGCGGGTGGACCCCCGGGCCCGGAAAGTCTGGCGGGGGGAGGAGGAGGTCTCCCTGACCCCCAAAGAGTACGACCTGCTGCTTCTCTTTCTTCACAACCCCAACGCCGCCCTCTACCGGGACACCATTTATGAACGGGTCTGGGGCGGAGAACTGGCCTACGGCAGCAAAACCGTGGACCTGCACGTCCAGCGTCTGCGGAAAAAAGTGGGCTGGGAAAAGGCGCTGCAGGCTGTGAACAAGATCGGCTACCGTCTGGAGACGCCCCTATGAAATTTCGCCTGAAAACCACCCTGTGCATGGTCTGCCTGGTCTCTCTCCTCTTCGGCGCTGGCAGCTGTGCGCTGATCTCCTTCTCCTTTCAGAACGCTCTGGAGCGGGAACAGGCTGCCGCCAGATCCGCCTATGCGCTTCTCGTCCGCACCTTGCAGTTGGTAGAAACGGTAGAGGTCTGGTCCCAGCCCCAGGATGTGGTCCAGGTGCTCCAGCAGCTGTCCGCCCAAGGCAACAAGTCCTGGTCGGCCCTCTCCCTGGAGACAGAGCAGGAGTTTCTCTCCCAAGGAAGTATATCGGATGGCTTCTTAGACCTGAGGGAGCAGGTGGATGAGACGCACTACGCCCAGTCGGCCTTCTCCTATGGAGGCAAGCAGTATCTCCAACTGGCCGGCCAGTTGGAGATTCAGGGGGAACCCCTGATTCTCAATGTGGCCTACGACATCTCCTCCATCTATCAGACCCGCCAGCAGCAGCAGCAGGCCCACGGAAAGATTTTCGCTATTCTCTTTGTGGTGTGCGCCGGCCTGTCGTACAGTATCGCCTGGTTTCTTACCCGCCCCCTGGACAAGCTCTCCCAAACCGCCCAGGCGCTGGCCGCCGGGGACCTGTCCCGCCGCAGCGGAGTGCAGACCCAGGACGAGCTGGGGGCGCTGGCTCGGGAATTTGACGCCATGGCCGCCCGCCAGGAGGCCAATTTTGCCGCGCTCAAGGCCACCATGGAGGGACAGGACCGCTTCATCGGGAGCTTTACCCACGAGCTCAAAACCCCGATGACCTCCATCCTGGGGTACGCGGACCTGCTGCGCCGGGGTACTCTCTCCCCAGAGGAGCAGGCCAACGCCGCAGACTATATTTTTTCCGAGGGCAAGCGGCTGGAGCGGCTCTCCCTCAAGCTCTTGGAGCTGTATCTGGCGGAACACCAGGCCCTTTCCCTGGTTCCCGCCGCCCCGGCGGATCTTCTGCAGGACCTCACCGCCCACCTGTCCCCCGGACTGGCGCGGCAGGGAATTGTCCTCACCACCCAATGGGAGCCTGGGCTGTGTCTGCTGGAACCTGACCTGTTTCGTTCCCTGGTGCTGAACCTCATCGACAACAGCCGGAAGGCCATCGGGGCCCAGGGCACCATCTCCATATCCTGCCAGATGACCGAGCGCGGGTGCCGCCTCACCGTCCAGGACACCGGCAGAGGAATGCCCCCGGAGGTCCTCTCCCACCTGACCGAGGCCTTCTACCGGGTGGACAAATCCCGGGCCCGGGCCCAGGGCGGCGCGGGGCTGGGCCTGGCTCTGTGCGAAAAGATCGCCGTGCTGCACCAAGGCCGCATCACCTTCGAGAGCACCCTGGGGCAGGGAACCACCGTGACCGTTTCTTTGGAAGGAGGCCGCCCATGAAGTCCCTTCGTTTTCTTCTCCCCCTCCTGGCTGCTCTGCTGGTGAGCGTCGGTTTTTTCCTGCCCTGGATGGGGGCGGCCTGGCAGGACCGGGCACTGGGCCACACCACAGTGCAGTATGAAACCGCCCCCCTGCACCTGGCAGACCTCATAGACCACTTAAAGCTGGCGGCCAATGGATACAGCGTTGTCGCCTTGACCCAGGCCAGTACCCGGCTGTCCGCCCAGCAGGCGGAGGAAGCCGCGCAAACGGCTCTGAATGTCATGGCGGAGTATCCCCTTTGCTTTTTCTCCCTGGACCAGCTCTTCAACCCCAGTCTGTGGACCCTGCATTCCGCCACCCCCTTTGTGGCGGTGAGCAATCTCTCCGTTACCTCCTCCCAGGAATCCACCCCCTCCCAGGACTACTTCGCTGCGGACACGGCAAATCCCTCCGCCGCAGTGTTTTGGAACTGCTCCTTTTCCGGCAGCACCGGCCACCAGTTGGACCTGATTTTAGATGATGAAACAGGGAAAATGCTGGCCTTTTCCTATCGGATTCCCGCGACAAACACCGCAGAAGCCGCCTTTTCCATGGAGGACGCCGTGCAAATGCGCCAATTCTGCCAGCAATACTACAACTTGGACGCAGCACAGTTTTCCGCCCTGCTGCCCCTCTATCCCCCCGGCTATCTCCTGCCTTTTACCGATCAGAAGGGGGAGCAAGTCAACTTGAGTCTGCGAACCAGTCAAACCTCCGTGTCCAACTCTTCCCAGGAAAAATGGGATTTCTTTGTCCTTTCTTTCAATGGTGCCGGCGTCTGATGCTGTTTTGATGTCGAAATGCGGCGTATTGGAGGGAGCGCCCTGGTATCTTTTCCTTACAAACTGTGAGGTGAAGATTCCATGCAAAAGAACCGCATTCTCCTTTCCCTGGGGCTGCTGGCCGCTCTTTCGGTCGGACTGATCTGGTTCGGCCTCTCCCAAGAGGTCTCGCCTGACTCCAACGCCGCACCGGTCTCCCAGGCTGTGCCGCCCACCCCGGTGTCCCAAGAGGAGACCCCAGACCCGGCGGACTGGCGCCTGTGCCTGGTCAATCCCTGGCATCCCCTGCCCGAAGGATACCAGCCCCAGCTGACCCAGGTCGAGAACGGACACCAGGTAGACTCCCGCTGCGCCGCCGACCTGGAGGCCATGCTGGCCGACTGCCGCGCCGCGGGACATGCACCGCTCCTCTGTTCCTCCTACCGGACCCAGGAAAAGCAGACCCAGCTCTACAACAATCTGGTGCAAAAGCAGATCGCCCGGGGAAACAGCCGGTCGGAGGCCATGGCCAAAGCGGCCAAGGAGGTGGCGGTCCCGGGCACCAGCGAGCACCAGCTGGGCCTGGCCGTGGACATTGTGGACACCCAAAATCAAGTGCTGAACCGAGCCCAGGAGGACACCGCGGTCCAGCAGTGGCTGATGGAGCACTGCTGGGAGTACGGCTTCATTCTTCGCTATCCCCCTGACAAGGAGGAGAAGACGGGGATTATTTACGAGCCCTGGCATTACCGGTATGTCGGGCGGGAATATGCCCAGGCCATCCGGCAATCCGGTCTGTGTCTGGAAGAGTTTCTCCAGAGGTAGCGGTTTCCCTTGGTCAAAAAAGGGGCCCCCAGGCGTACCAGCCCGGGGGCCCCTTTCCCCCTCCATCAGAGGGCGAACAGCGTGATCTCCGTGGGATAGAGAGGAGAACTTTTGAAGCGCAGGTAGAAGCGATACTCTGGGGATATCTGGTGAATCCGCTGAGGGATCTTCCAGAGGTCCTCATTGTTGTGATACACGGAAAAGAGGAGCTTGGGGTGATCGTTCAAAATATGATGCTTCGCCCCTTCCAGGGCTTTCTGTTCAAACCCCTCAATATCCGCTTTGATCAGCGTCACCGGCTCGGTGATATCCTGATCCAGAGTGGTCACAGGAACCTCCTCCCCACGCTCCTGCCCAAGGGTATTGGCCGAGGCACTGGTCTGGTTGCTGACCAGGAACATGGTTCCCTCGGTATCCGCCACCCCCTTCATACGAAACTCGATGTCCCTGTACTGCTCCAGATTTTTCCGCAGCAGGGCAAAGATCTTGGGGGTAATCTCATAGCAGTAAATCCGTTTATAGCAGTCCTGGCCATAATTTTTCAGGTAGGAGAGCACCGTGTCCCCTGTAAACGCCCCCAGGTCCACAACCACCTCCTCCGTGCTGCAGGAGACAAGGTCCAGGTCAAAATAGTCGTCAAAGAGATACTCCTTGGCCTGCGCCGTGGTGGTGAAATCATAGCGGTACCAGTTGTTCAAAATGGCATAGAGGGTTTTCTTGGACCGGTAGTCCCCCAAGTGATGATACAGCCAGACAAAGTCCTCCATATGTGCAAACAGCGCCTGCCCTTTCTCTTCGATCTCTTCGTACACGCCTTTCTCCGGGTCAAGCCTGCCCCAATAATTGAACTGATTGAAAAAGTCCATGCAGCTCTTCTGAATTTCACGGGGCACTTGGTCAAAGTGCTTCCGGATGCGATAGTAAATCTCCTTCTCACTGAGTCCCCGAATCTCCGCCGCCAATGCTTCAAACTTCTGATCAATCTCGTTCATGTACAAACCCTCCCATACAATTTGGACGCGCTGGCTCACACCAGCTTTAGGCCCGCCAGAACCAGCAGCATCAGGCCGCTGATCCAAGACACCTCAATCTGAAGTCCTCTCATGAGCTTATCTCCCAGCCAGCGGCCCAGCAGGATGGCCGCCAGGCCCAGAACAAAAGAGAGCAGCACCGCCGCGAAAACCGGCGTCTGATCCAACCCTGCCCCGACCCCCACCGTCAAGCTGTCCAGGGACAACGCCACCGCCAGCGCCGTGGCCTCTCCCACGGACAAAGCCCCGGATCGGTCCTGATCTGCCTGTTCCGGGTTGGCGTAAATGTTCAGAATCACGCGAAAGTGAAAGGCAGAAAACTGCCACTGTCTATGCAGGTCCCGGTGCCGCCGGATCAGCGCCTTGAGGGAGCTGTCAAAAATCTTGACAATACCCAGCCCGGCCAGCAGCAGAAAGCAAATCCAAGGCAGGACCCCCTCCGGCAAATAAGATCGGAGGCCGCGGCCCACAAGCAAAGAGAGCCCCAAGCTTCCGCTGCAAATTCCGCTGATGCAGGCCACCGAACGAAATGGCATCCGAATATGATTGGCGCCATAGGAAAAGCTGGCCACAAAGGAGTCCACAGACAAGGCAATGACCAGTAGCCCCGTCTCAAAAAGGGAGCGCAGCAGCGTCTCCATTCCCATCCACACCCCGTCTCTTTTTTCTCCATAGTATGCGTGCCGCCGCGTTTTTGTCCCTCCCCTGTTTTCCCTCTCTGCCGGTGTCCCGGTTCTGTCCACGGGCACAAAAATCCCCCGCGGCAAGGCTTCCGCCTGCCACGGGGGACTGTGTTTGTTCAGTTCAGAAAATCCTTCAGCTTCTTTGAGCGGCTGGGATGGCGCAGTTTTCGCAGGGCCTTGGCTTCAATCTGCCGAATCCGTTCCCGAGTGACGTTGAACTCTTTGCCCACCTCTTCCAGGGTGCGGGTCCGGCCGTCCTCAATGCCAAAGCGGAGCTTCAGCACTTTCTCCTCCCGGGGCGTGAGGGTGGAGAGCACATCCACCAGCTGTTCCTTCAGCAGGGTAAAGGATGCGGCCTCGGAGGGCTCGGAAGCGTCCTCGTCAGGAATAAAGTCGCCCAGATGGGAATCCTCCTCCTCTCCGATGGGGGTTTCCAAGCTGACAGGCTCTTGGGCAATTTTCAAAATCTCCCGCACCTTGTCCACCGGCATGTTCATCTCCTCGGAAATCTCCTCTGGTGAGGGATCATGGCCCAGCTCCTGGAGGAGCTGGCGGGAGACGCGGATGACCTTGTTGATGGTCTCCACCATGTGGACCGGAATGCGGATGGTACGGGCCTGGTCCGCGATGGCACGGGTGATGGCCTGGCGAATCCACCAGGTGGCATAGGTGGAGAACTTGTATCCCTTGGTATAGTCAAACTTCTCCACCGCCTTGATCAGGCCCAGGTTCCCCTCCTGAATCAAATCCAGGAAGAGCATCCCCCGGCCCACGTAGCGTTTGGCAATGGAGACCACCAGACGGAGATTGGCCTCCGCCAGACTCTGCTTGGCCCGCTCCCCCGCCTTGACCAGCTTTTCCATCTCCCGCCGGGCCTCCGGGTCCAGGGCCACACCCTCGGCCTCCATCTCCTCCAGCTGGCGCTTGGTCTCCTGGCCGGTGACCATGGTCTGGGCCAGGGCCACCTCCTGCTCACTGGTGAGCAGGTCCACCTTGCCGATCTCCTTTAAGTACATCCGAACCGGGTCGTCGATGCCGAAGGAGTCCACCAGGGTATTGGGGTCTACAATCTCCTCCTCGGGAATCTCCTCAATCTCCTCAATGGGGGGCATGTCATCCCCGCTGAGCTCAGGCAGGTAGTCTTCCCCCGCGGTGTCAATGCCCATGTTCTCCAGAACATCATAGATCTTGTCCATCTGTTCGGATTCCAGGTCAATCTCCTCCAGGGCCTCCATCAGCTCTCCGGAGGACAGGCGGCCCTTTTTCCGGCCTTTATCCAGCAGGTCCCCCAGCTTCTCCGCGCCGTTGAGGCCCGCCACAATCTTCATGATCTCCGCCTTGCCCGCTTGGAGCTGTTCCTCGGTAACATGAATCAGTTTTTCTTTTTCCCGTTTATTCTCCGGTGCTTTTTTTTCGCTCATGTGCTCCATCTCCTATATACTTTTCTTTTTCCGATAGGTTTCCCGCGCGGCCAAAAGCACCGCTTCATCGGTGGTGGTTTGCTGCTTCATTCGCTCGGTCTCCAAAACGGCCCGGTAGTCCGCCATGGCCTTGGCACCGTTTTCCAGGGCCGTGGGCTGGCCCAGAATGTCCGCCAGGAGGGCAATCTCCTCCCCTTCCAGCTCTCCCTCCAGGGTGCCCAGCTGGAGGGGCCGCCCCTGCTTCAGATGCTCCAGCAGGACCTGGTAGATCTTTCCCAGAACCGGCGCAGAAAACTGGCCGGGTTCCAATCCCTGGGTCTGCTTTACCAGGGACCCGTCCAGCATCAGCAGACGGAGGATGCCCTCCTCCGCCCGGGCGGACCGGGGATTTTCATATCGCAGCTGCCGGGCCTTGGGCTGAATCTGCGCCACAGGGGTCAAATTCCGCCGGGTCTGCTTCTTTTTCGCCGCGCGCAGGCGCTGGTCCTGCACCCGCTGGATCTCCTGGAGCAGCGCGGCTTTCCCCACGCCAGTCATTTCGGACAGCTGGCCGGCATAGACCTCCCGCTCCACCGGGCTGTCCAGGGAGGCCAGCAGCTCCGCCCCCGCCCGGGCAAACTCCGCCTTTTGCAACGGGTCTGTCAAATCATAGCCGCTCTGAAGCTGCCGCAGATTGTACTCCACATAGTTCTCCGACTGATCCAACAGCCGGGCAAAGGCATCCCGGCCGAAGGAGCGGAGAAACTCATCCGGGTCCTTCGCCCCTGTCACCCGAAGCACCTTGACCTTCAGCCCTGTCTTTTCCAGCATGGGAATGGCCCGGTTGGCCGCCTGAACCCCGGCGCTGTCGGCGTCGTAGCAGATGACCACTTCCTTGGTAAATCGGGAGAGCAGCTTGGCATGGTCCGCCGTCAGAGAGGTCCCCAAGCTGGCCACCGCGCAGTCAAACCCGGCCTGGTAGAGGGAAATGGTGTCCATATACCCCTCTGTCAGGACGATCCGGCCCAGCTTGGTGTTTTTGGCCAGGTTCAGGGCGAAGAGGTTGCGGCTCTTGTTGAACACCGGCGTGTCCGGGGAGTTGAGATACTTGGGGGTTCCCTCCCCCAGCACCCGTCCGCCAAAGCCGATGACATCCCCCCGCAGGTCGATGATGGGAAACATCACCCGATTGCGGAAGCGATCATAGATGCTCCCCTTTTGGTTGCTCACCGCCAGACCCGCGTCCAGAAGGTCCCGCTTTTCATACCCTTTCTGGGCCATGGCCCGAATGAGGCTGTCCCAGCTGTCCGGGGCAAACCCCAAGCCGAAGCGGGTCATAATCCCTTTGGACAGCCCCCGGCGCTGGAGATAGTCCAGGCCCGGCTGCCCCACAGGGCTGTGGAGCTGGCTGTGAAAGAATCGCGCGGCTTCCTTGTTCAGGTTCAGCAGGCGGTTTCGTTTCCGGCGGCTGCTCTCGTCCAGGTCCCCCTCGGGAAACTCCATGCCCGCCCGCTTAGCCAGCAGGCGGAGGGCATCCAGAAAGGGCAGGTTCTCCATCTCCATCACAAAGGAGACCACGCCGCCCCCCTTGCCGCAGCCGAAGCAGTGGTAGAGCTGCCGGTCCGGCAGGACATGGAAGGAGGGGGTCTTCTCCCCATGAAAGGGACAGAGCCCCCAATAGCTCCCCCCCTTGGGAGTCAGGGTCACATAGTCGGAGACCACGTCAACAATATCGCTTCGCGCCACCAGCTCATCCTTAAATGACGATGGAATGGCCATCGCGGTCCCCTCCTTTCCGTTTTTCTCATTTCACCGACCAGGCCAGGGGAATAAACGCCTCGCTGTACTTGGCCACGGCGTAGTTGTCGGTCATGCCGGCAATGTAGTCACAGACCGCCCGGTCTACCCCCTCCCGCGCCCGGATATCCTGGTAATCCGGGGGCAAGTCATCCGGGTTTTGCTGATAGAACTCAAACAGGCGGGCGATCATATCCTGGGCCTTGGACTCCTCCCCCTTGGCCAGCGGGTTGTGATAAACCGCCTCAAACATGAACTGACGCAGCCGGGCCATGGCCTGTCCGCAGGCGGGGGACTGGACAATCTCCCCTTTTCCCTGGCTGGCCTGAATCACATCTCCCGTCAGCGTGTTGATCCGCCCGCCGTGGTCAAACCCCAGCACCTGGGAGATATCCAGGGGGATGTCCAGAGGATAAATGATCCCCCCTCGCATGGCATCGTCGATGTCGTGATTGATGTAGGCAATCTTATCCGCCACCCGGACAATCTGTCCCTCCAAGGTCTCGGCCCGGTCCGGGCCCGTGTGGCAGAGAATGCCCCGGCGCACCTCATAGCAGAGATTCAGCCCCTCGCCCCCTTTTTCCAGGCGGTCCACCACCCGAAGGGACTGCTCGTTGTGCCGGAAGCCACCGGGAAGAATCTCGTTGAGCACCCGCTCCCCCGCGTGGCCAAAGGGGGTGTGCCCCAGGTCGTGACCCAGGGCAATGGCCTCGGTGAGGTCCTCGTTGAGCCGCAGGCCCCGGGCGATGGTGCGGGAGATCCGAACCACCTCCAGGGTGTGGGTCATTCGGGTGCGGTAGTGGTCCCCCTCCGGCTGGAGAAACACCTGGGTCTTATGCATCAGACGCCGAAAGGACTTGGAGTGGAGAATCCGGTCAATATCCCGTTGATAGCAGGTTCGGATCTGACAGGGTTCCATGGGGCGCTGCCGCCCCCGAGAGTCCGCAGACAGCGCCGCGTAGGGGGACAAGGTTTGTCGTTCCAGTTCTTCTGTCATCTCCCGCAGGAACATGGGCATTCCCTCCCGTTTCGTGTTGTAAGGGCCTGTTCTTCCTAAAAATTATACGGAAAAAATTTGCGAATTCCTGCTTCCTATGAAAACTTTTTATGAATAAAAGGAATATTTTCTAAAAATCAGGGTTTCTTTCTGAAAAATGAGAGGCACGCCCCCCTCAGCGGGCCTCCACCGGCGCCGCCTGGAAGGTCTCCCCCAGCTTCTCCGCCGCGATCTTGCCTGCGGTCAGTTCCGTGATCCGGGCCGCGTAGGCCGGCCAGTGCTCCACAGGCAGCAGGGCGGGCAGGCGGACCTGGGCGCCATACGAAACCTCCCCCAGAATGCCCTGGGCGGCGGCAATCTCCAGCTTGACCCGCTCCAGCAGGGGGTATGGGCATTCCACCACCGTCTGGGCCCACTGACGGACCTGGGCGATGCCCGCCGCGTCCAGCGCGTCCTTGGCCGACCTGGTATAGGCCCGCAGCAGCCCGCCGGTGCCCAGGAGGATTCCGCCGAAGTACCGGGTCACCACGCAGCAGACATTCTCCACTCCCGCCCGGCGAAAGACCTCCAGCATTGGCTGGCCCGCGGTTCCCTGGGGCTCTCCATCGTCAGAATACCGGATGATGCCTCCTTCCCGGATCAGGTAGCACCAGCAGTTATGGCGGGCATCATAGTGCTTGGCCTTCATCTGGGCAATCTTCTCCCGGGCTTCTTCCTCCTGCTCCACCCGCCAGACATGGCCAATGAAGCGGGATCGCTTCTCCGTGAATTCTGTCTCGCTGTCCCGGGCTGGGACATAATACTCTGCCATGGTTCCCGCCTCCTTAGTCCTCCCAAAATTCCTTGCTGGGCTGCCAGCCGTCAATCACGTATTCCCGCACTTGACCCACGGTCTTTTCCCCGCAGACCGCCACCACCTGAATGGTCTGGCCGTACTCCACCGATTCCACCTTGGCCTCCCGATAGAGCATGTCCACCACGCCGCCCTTGTCATAGGGCACAGACAGCGTCACCCGATAAAATCCGGTGTCCAGACGCTTGCCGATCATGGCCAGCAGTTGGTCCAGCCCCTCCCCTGTCTTGGCGGAGATGGAGACAATATCCTCCCCATGGGGGCGGATTTCCCCCACATAGATGTCCGATTTGTTGAATACCTCCAGCCGCGGGGTGGCCTCCGCCCCCAGCTGGCGAATCAGGGCCTCCACCACCTCGGCCTGCTCCCGCCACTCCGGGTTGGAGGCGTCGATGACATGGAGGATCAGGTCAGCATAAGCCAGTTCCTCCAAGGTGGCTTTGAAGGCCTCCACCAGGTGGTGGGGGAGCTTGCGGATAAAGCCTACGGTATCCGAGATCAGTACCGTGCAGGTGTCAGAGATCTCCAGCGTCCGGGTGGTGGTGTCCAAGGTGTCAAACAGCCGGTTCCGGGCCGGGATTCCAGCGTGGGTCAGGGCATTGAGGAGGGTGGACTTGCCGGCGTTGGTATAGCCCACAATGGCCACCACGGGGATCTCATTCTTCTCCCGGCGGTCCCGCTGGACCGCCCGAATCCGGCGGACCTCCTCCAGGTCCTCGGTGAGCTTGGCGATCTTCCGGCGGATGTGCCGGCGGTCGGTTTCCAGCTGGGTTTCTCCGGGGCCGCGGGTTCCAATGGGGGATTTTCCCCCGGAGGCAGTCTGACGGACCAGGTGCCCCCACATACCTGTCAGCCGGGGCAGCAGGTATTTGTACTGCGCCAGCTCCACCTGGAGCCGCCCCTCCTTGGTCCGGGCCCGCTGGGCAAAGATGTCCAGGATCAGCCCCGCCCGGTCGATGACCTGGGCCCCCACCTCTTCGGTGAGGACCCGCTGCTGGGAGGGGGAAAGCTCGTTGTCAAAGACCACCAGGTCCGCCCCTTGGGCCTGGACCAGGGCGGCCACCTCCGCCACCTTCCCCTCTCCAATGAAGGTTCTGGCCTCGGGGGTCTCCCGATTTTGGAGCACACTGCCCACGCACACACCGCCGGCGGTTTCCAGCAGCGCCTCCAATTCCTCCAGGGTGGCGTCGCTGGCGTTCTCCTCCTGGGAGAGGCTGCTGGCATGGAGCCCCACCAGGACGGCGTGATTTCTCTTTTCTTCCATCGTATGATCGGTCATAGGGACCTCCTTTTTCCAAGATCAGGGAATCTGCTTTTGCCTGACCAAGACCTGGGTAATCTCTCCAATGTAAACCCGGTGATAGTCCTTGGCCTGGTAGTTGCTCAACGCCTCTTCATCCATGTGCGCCGGGTTCAGATCATTCCAATAGCGTTTTTTACACACCAGGACCAGATCGGCCTCCTGAATATACGGCGCCTGCCCCGCCGCCCCCACGTGAAACCCACAGGCGGCAAATTTGTCCTCCTCCCGGCCGCTGACCGCGCCGCAGTAAGCCAGCTGTTTTTTCCACTGGGGGCCGAAGAACGACAGGGTAAAGTATGGATTCTCCTCCAAAAAGGTATAGGTATACCGTTGGGGTCGCACATAAATGGTGGCCACCGGCTTACGCCACAGCACACCCAGGCCGCCCCAGCTGGCGGTCATGGTGTTGCAGTGGTCCGGTGTGCCGGCGGTAATGAGGGTCCACTGGTCACCAATGAGGGAAAAGACGTTTTCCTGCAGTTGTTTTGGGTCGATGGATTGAAACATGGTAACGCCTCCTATTTTTATGCAGATGAAAGGGTACTCGGCTTAGTCTATGCAAAAAGCCAGGGGCAGACACCGTCGGGGGCAAACTTTTTCCCGACGGGAACAACGGAAAAACCCGTGCCGGGAAGGGCACGGGTTCAAAGACAAAATCTTTTAGTTTTCCAAACCGAACTTTTTGTTGAAGCGGCTGACGCGTCCGCCAGTATCCACCATCTTCTGCTTGCCGGTGAAGAAGGGGTGACACTTGGAGCAAACTTCTACTCGGATGTCTTTCTTAGTAGATCTTGTCTCGATCACGTTGCCACAAGCACATCTGATTGTGGTCTGCTCGTAGTTGGGATGGATGCCTTCCTTCATGAGTGTTCACCTCTTTCTGATGTCAAAAAATGATCGCGCCTCACAAGCGCATGATACATGATACCACTTTCAGAGCAAAAATGCAACTCTTTTTTTCAGAATTATTGGGTTTTTTTCGTGGATTCAGGACAGCTCCACCCCAAGGTTGGGGACCAAAAACCAGAGTACCCGCCGGACAACCGGGATTCCGGTCACTTCCTCCAGGGCATAGGCGTAAGCTGCCATCTGCCCCCGGTACCGCTGGCTCCGCTGGGCCAGATGCTCGGCGGAGACATGGTCCGTCTTGAAATCCACCAGGGTGATCCCCTCCGCCGTCTCAAACCAGCAGTCGATCACCCCTTGGAGCAGGACCTCCTCCCCCGCCGGCGCCTGGGGAAAGAAGCGACGGGCCTCGGTCAGGACCGAGAACGGATACTCCCGGTGCAGGTTCCGGCTCCCCCGCAGCTGCCTGCCCAGGTCCCCTGCGAAGAACCGGGCCACTGCGGCTGGGTCCACCGCCTGGGCCTGGGCTTCGGTGAGGTAGTGGGCCCCGGTCAAGCGGTCCAGCTCCGCCTGGACCTGCTCCACAGACCCTGTTCTGTCCAGACGGATGCTCTGCATCACCGTGTGGACCGCCGTCCCTCTCTGGGCCGGGGTGAGCCCCAGAGAGGCCTGGGCAAATTGCGGGCGGTAGAACGGGGCCGGCTCCCTCGATCCCTGGTCCCGGAGAAGAAACCAGCCGGCCTCCTCCGGGTCTTGGTCCGCCACCTGGGTGGCCGTCACCTTCGCAGGGGTGGCGGCGGACGCCTCATAGGGATAGCGCCAGCGCAGCTGCGCGAGGAGCTCCTCCGGCGGAAGAGCGGCATGCCGCGCCGCCTTGCAGGGACCACGGCGGGAGGACCCCCTCTGGGACACCCCGCCGCCATGGTAGGCAATGCGCCAGGATGGCCCCAGGGCTGCCGCCGGCAGGGGAAGCTCCTCCCGGCCGATGGCCGCCCGCAGTTCGCCCCCCTCCGGCCGGGCCAGCGCAGTGAGCAGGAGCCACTGACCCACACTGGTGCACCCCGCCAGCACCCGGGGGTCGGCGGGGTAGGAGACACTCTCCGCCAGGTTCCTCAGGTCTCCCCGCCCATAGGCCAGGGCGTGGGTCAGGATCAGCTTCTCTTTGGCCCGGGTCATGGCCACATAGAGCAGGCGCATCTCCTCCGCCAGCAGTTCCTTCTTCAGGGCCAGCGCCACCCCGGTCCGGGCCAGGGTGGTAAACTCCACCATAGTCTCCCGGTCCAATCCCTTGGGCCCCAGGCCCAGCCGCGGGTGAAAGAGAACCGGCTTCTGCAAATCCCCATAGTTGATCCGCCGTCCCAGGCCGCAGAGAAAGACCACCGAGTACTCCAGCCCTTTGGAGCGGTGGATGGAGAGGATTTTCACCCCGGCCTCCTCCTTGGGCGCGGCCGGCATCGCCGGCAGGCCCCCGCTCTCCCGTACCCGGTCCAAATGAAGGAGAAAGCCGAAGAGCCCTTTGTGTCCCGCTCCCTCAAACCGTCGGGCCAATTCATAGAAGGAGAGTAGATTCTCCCGGCGCTTTTCCCCGCCGGGCAGGGAGGAATACACCTCCAGCATATCGGTCTGCCGGTACAAAGACCAGAGCAGGTGATGACTGCTCTCCTCTCCCGCCCCAAACCGCAGGGCTTCCAGCTGGCCCAGAAAGGACCGGCAGTCCTCCCACCCCTGCGCCCCGGCCGCCTGAAGGGCGGTGTAAAAGGTGCCCTCCGCCAGGCCTCGAATCTCCGCCAGCCGGTCCCCGGTCATCCCCACCAAGGGGGAGCGAAGCACGGCCAGCAGGGGGATATCCTGCTGGGGGTTGTCTATGATCTGAAGCCAGGAGAGGGCCACTGAGACCTCTGAGGCAGCAAACAGATCTCCCCCCTCTTCCGCGGACCAGCCCACCCCCTGCTCCTCCAACGCCTGGGTGTAATAACGCCGCACCGGGCCGGGAGAGCGCAAAAGGATGGCAATATCATCCGGCCGGACCGGACGGGTCCCGCCGGCCCCATCGGACACGGGAAAGCCGGACTGGAGCAGTTCTGCGATCTCCTTCGCCACAAACCTGGCCTCCAGCGCATTGCGGTTTTGCTTCTCCTCGGTGTACGCTGGGTCCTCTGTAAAGTCCAGCACATGAAACTCCGTCTCATAGCCCTCTCCCGCCGGAAACGTGCCGCCAGGGTACAGGGCCTCCCCGTCTGTGTAGTCCATCTCCCCCAACCGCCGGGACATGATGGCACGAAACAGATCGTTGGCCGCCTCCAAAACCTGGGGGCGGGAGCGAAAATTTTTGGACAGCGTAATCCGCCGCTCCTGTCCCACCTGGGCCTGGTCATAGGGGGGAAAGGTACGGTATTTCTCCAGGAAAATGGTGGGGTCGGCCAGACGGAAACGGTAAATGGACTGCTTGACATCCCCCACCATGAAAAGGTTTCTCCCCTCCTGGGACAGCGCCTGGAAAATGGTATTCTGCACCTGATTGGTGTCCTGGTACTCGTCCACCATGATCTCCGTATACCGCGCCCCCCACTGCCGGGCCAGCGGGGTGGGCCCCCCCGCCTCGTCCACCAGCAGTCGGACCGCCAAGTGTTCCAGGTCCGAAAAGTCCAGCAGGGAGCGCTGCTTCTTCGCCGCCTCATAGGCCCGGGAGAAATCCTCCACCAGGTCCAGCAGCCCCAGCATGGCGGGGTAAACCAGCGCCATATCCGCCAGCAGGGGGGCGCTGGGGCCGGACACGGTTTGGGTCAGCTCCTCCACCGCCTTTTTGCACCGGGCCCGGATGCTTTTGATCTGCTCCTGCAGGGCCGGGTCTTCCACCCCCCGGGCAGCTTTGAGCTTGGGAAAGACAATCTCCACCCGGGCCGCCTCATCCCAGCTGGTTCCGGCTGCCTGGACAAAGGCCTCCAGGCTCCTCCGGGTGGCCTGGAGGCTGTCCCCGTAGGCCTTTTCCAGCCCCGCCTCTTTCTGGGCCAGGTCACAGGCCCAGGCCATTTGGTCCGCCCAATAGGCGGCGGTTTGGCCGGCCTCCTCCAGCAGCAGGCTGCCCCAGGGGGTCTGTCCCACATCGGTCACCGCCGACAGGTCCAGGGCTTCCCGCTGGCTGGCCAGCCAGGCCAAGGGGTCGGGGTAGCTCTGAATTTTTCCATAGATATCCAAGGTGATCTCCAGCAGGCGGCTGTCATCCCGCCCTTTGGAGAGCACATCCAGCAGCCTGGCAAAGGGCCCTGTGGGGTCGATCTCCTCATACCGTGCCTCCAGCACCTGGTTCAGGGTCCGGGTCATGAGGACCTGGGCCTCCTCATCCTCGCAGAGGGCAAAGTCCCCCGGGATATCCAGCAGGTGGCCCCACTGGCGCAGAAGGACCGTACAGAAAGCATGGATGGTGGAAATCTGGGTCTCATAGAGCCGGACCGTCTGCTGGCGGAGGTGGGCATGGTCGGGCTGGGCCGCCAGCGCCTCGGCGATCTCCTTGGCAATCCGGGCCCGAAGCTCCTCCGCCGCTGCCCGGGTAAAGGTGATGATGAGAAACTCGTCAATATTCCGCCCCTCCTGGAGGATGTAGTCCATCAGCCGCTCCACCAGCACCCGGGTCTTTCCCGACCCGGCGGCAGCGGAAACCAGCAGGGCGCCGCCGCGATTTTTGACCACTTCCTCCTGCTCAGGCGTTCGTTTCACCGCCATGGGTGTTCCCTCCCTCCTGGGTCTGCTCCAGCCACTGCCAGAATTCGCTGTTCTTCACCGACGGAATCCACCGCCGGCGGTCGGTGTGCTCTTCAAACTGGCAGGCCTGGAAAAATTCACAATACTGGCAGGCATTCCTGGCCTCCCCCCGCCAGACCGGGTCAGCGTCAATGGTCCCCCGGGCAATCTCGCCGCAGATCTGGGCCAAGATCCGCTGGGTGTGCTGCTTCAGCCGGCCCAGCTTTTGGGCGCTGACCAGAGCCTCCCCCGAGATTTTTCCCGTCCGGGCGCTCACCCGCAGGGGCAAAAAGCGGGGACCGCCCTCCCCGTGCTCCATGGCCCGCAGTACGTCCTCCTCTTCCAGCAGCAGGCCTCGACGGACCAGTTCTTTGTCCAGCAGCCGCTGACGGGTTGCCTCATCCATGGAACGGCTGCCGGAAATCATGGCGTCCCGGGCCGGCAGGTACAAGACCCCCGCCGGTATGGGCCGCGTTCCGAAAATGCGGTCCCCCTCCTCCTCCAGAGTGAACAGGTACAGCAGCATTTGCAGCCCCAGGCCGTGCCAGACCTCCGTCAGGTCAAAGGACTTCCGGCCCGTCTTATAGTCCACCACCCGCAGATAGAGCCGGCCGTCCTTGACCCATCCGTCCACCCGGTCCACAAACCCAGAGATCCGGAGGGTTACGCCTCCCTCGGTGATCTCCACCGGAGGGAGCTCTTTTCCCGGACCAAACCCCAGCTCAAAAAGCACCGGCTGGAAATCCGAGGCCTGGAGTTCCGCCACCACATTGTCCACCACCGCCCGGACATTCCGTTCCAGCCGGCGGAAGAGATAGCGGAAGCGGGGGGTCTGGTGCTCCATACCCCCCAGTTCCCGGGCCACATAGTCCTCCACCGCCCGGGCCGTGCAGGCCTGGACCGCCTCTTGGGAGACCCGCGCCACCCCCCCCTGGGCCCGGACCTCCCGCAGCACGGTTTCCAGCACGAAATGGACAAAGGTTCCGTACTCCGGGGCATGGAACCCCGCCGGGCGGCGGTCCTTTGCCCCCAGGCCGTAGCGGAGGAAATAGGCAAAGTGACAGGACTGATACTGATCCATCCGAGAGGCCGACATAGCCACCTTCTCCCCGTACAGCGCCGCCACCCGGTCCGCCGACAACCTTCCCCGGGTCCAGTGGGCCGCCCGATCCAGGCGGCGAAACAGCGTGTCGCAGAGGGGATCGTCCGACAGAGCCTGTCGGACCTGGGGCAGTCCGGCCGCCATGGCACGCAGCTGATCCAGGGAGGGCGCCGCCCCCCCCTGGGCCGCCGCCGCGGGAAACAGACGGTTCAGCCGTTCCACCAGGAAGGAGGGGCGTTTCTCGCCCCCTCCCGCCCCCTGGAACGGCCAGGTGACGCAGAGGCGTTCCGTGGGCTGGGCACAGGTGGTATACACAATGGTATTCTCCCGGCTGATCTTCTCCTCCAACCGGGGTGAACAGGTCAGCCCGTAGTCCTCCAACAGCAGCCGGTCCTGGTCGGTGAGCAGGCCCTGGCCGGGGGCCACCTGGGGAATGGCCCCATCCTCCGCTCCCAGCAGGAAGAGCACCTTACAGGCCCGTCCCCCCAGCCGCTGGGCATCTCCGGCGGTCACCCGGTCCAGGGAGGCGGGAATGGTCCCCACCGAGTATTGGGACAGAAGGAGGCGCAGCAGCCGGGAAAAATCGGCAAACGCTGCCTCCACCTCCCCCAACAGCGCCGCGCACTGCTCCAGGGCCCGGCAAAAAATCTCCCACAGTTGGCTGTATTGCCGGGCCAGCTCCGGCTCACCCTGGTGCAGCAGCGCCGCGCTTCGCGCCTCCAGATGCTCCGGGGCATGGATCTCCTCCAGAAACTGGTAGAGGGCGAGCACCTGTTCTCCGATGGTGCCACCGGCGTTCTTCCGCAGCCGTTCCAGAGGCTGGATCACCCGCAGGCGGAGGGCATTGAGGGTCTCCAGCGTCTCCTCGTCCTGGGGCGTAAACCGCTGATGGTATCCCCCGGGGTGACGCGTCCAGCCTCCGGCTCCGGTCCAGCGGCTGCCCCAGATGTCCCAGGTGAGAACATAGTTCTCCAGCTGGTCACACTCCGGCAGGCTCAGTCCGGCCAGACCGGTCTTCAAGTAGCGAAACATATCCTCATAGAGATAGCCCCCGTTCACCGCGTCCAGCGCGGCGGTGATGAGGGTAAACAGGGGCTTTTGCAGAAGGTCGGTTTTATCCGCCTGAAACAGGGGGATGTCATACTGGGCAAACACCCCCTCCAGCTGCTCCCAATAAGGGTCCATAGACCGGGCCGTCACCACAATGTCCCGGTAGCGAACCCGGCCCTGCCGGACCAGGGCCCGAATCTCCCCGGCGGCCCAAGCCACCTCCTCCCGGGGAGAGGGCAGCTCATGGACCACTATACTACCGTCCCAGGGGCCGGTATAGGAGGGCATGGGATGGGCAAAAAGCGCCTGCTCCAAATGGCGCAGGGGCGGGGTCCGCTCCCATTCCCCGGCGGGCAGAGCTTCCTCCTCCACAGGACAGCCCACCTTGGCAGCCAGCCCCTTGATCCAAGCCAGAGTTTTCCTCGCCGGGGCAAAGACCGCCTCCTCCCCAGCCCCCTCTCCATAGGTCAGCGCCAGTGTCACGGAGTGGGCTTGGCGGAGGAGTTCCGCCAGCACCAGACCCTGTTGGGGGGTAAAGTCGGTAAACCCATCCAAATACACGTCCTGACCCTGGAAAAAGGGAAACCGCCTCAGCTTTTCCGCCAAACGGGTCAGCCGGTCCCGGGGGTCCAGCGCGCCCCGGGCGGTCATGGCCTCATAGGCACCAAAAATCAGGCCCAGGTCTCGGAGCTTCTCACCGTCCAATCCCTCGGTCTCCTCTCCCACCTGGGTCAGCTGCTCCCCTGTGATACAGTAGCTCTTCAGCTCGTCCAGGGTGGTCAGCAGACTGGTCAGAAAGGCCGGCTTCTGGGAGGGCATGGCATAGACCGTCAGATTGGCCTGCACAGAACGAAGGGCGGCGTATAGAACCAGCAGCCGGCCCCCTGCGTCCAAAACAGGCTCCGCCGCCCCGCCGCCCAGGGAGAGCACCCGGTTCTCCAGACGGGTAAAGGAGAGCACCTCCCCGTACCGCCCGGCCTGGTTGCCGTTTTCCCGGCAGAACCGCCGCTCGGTCTCAAAAGACGCCTGTTCCGGCACCAGCAACAGCTGGGGCCGGCGCTCTCCCGCCTCCCTCATCCGGCGAAGCACCTGGGTGGTCTTGCCGCTGCCGGCCCGGCCTGTGAGGATATGCAGCATGGTCCTTCCCCCTTTCAAAACCGGTTCAGCAGGCCGGACAGGCCTTCCTCCCGGTAGATTTCCTGGTAATACGCCAGTTCCTGCTGGATCAGATCATCAATGGCCCGCATCCCCAGCAGTTCCACCGGCGCCTTGTCGTCTGTGAGAATATGCGCCCCGCCCACATAGGGGATCAGCCCCTGGGACACCCGTTCCATCTGGTCCCGCAGCTCCCCCGCCGGGAGGGCGGCCCGGCGTTGGGCCAGCCACTGCACGGGGTCGCCGTCCACCGCCGCAAAGAGCTCCCGGTTGGTGGTGCCGGGGACATCCACCGTAGACACATAGGGAAACAGACTGGCAATGGTGTCGCACAGGGCCTGGTTGATGCTTCCCTCCCCGTCCGAGTGCATATTCAAGTTGACCACCATCACCCCGCCCGGCGCCAGGTGGTCCCGAACCAGGGCAAAGAACTCCACCGTGGACATCTGGAAAGGGATGGTAATGTCCTGATAGGCATCCACCTGAATCACGTCATACTGGGTGTCCACCGCCTGGAGGTAGGCCCTGCCGTCATAGGTGGTCACATCCACCGTCTCGGGAAGGTCAAAATAACGCGTGGCCAGCTGGGTGATCTTGTCATCAATCTCCACCCCGGAGACCTGAACCTGGGGAAAATAGCGGGTACACTGCCGGGCATAGGTTCCGGTGCCGTTGCCCAGAACCAAAACCCGGCCCGCGGTCCCCTGGTGCAGTCCCGCCATCACCGGCGCCGCCAGGGCGTAGTCGTAGTACATCCCGGTGAGGCCCTCCTGCTTCATCTTCACCGACTGTACCCCAAACAGGACATTGGTGGAGAGGATGGTCCGGTCCTCGGTCTCTTTCACCTGGAGATAGTTGTAAACCGACTCCCCTTCATAGGTAAGGTCCTTTTCCCAGAAGGCAAATCCGCCCCGGCCGCCCAACAGGGTGCAGAGCACAAAGAGAATCCCCGCCGCCAGGCAGGTTCTCCAGCAGGTTCTCGCACTGAAGAAATAGGCCAGCCCAATGACCAGCAGAATCCCGGAAAACAGCAAGAAAGTCACCGCCGTGCCCACCGCCGGGATGGTGACAAAGGTGGGCAGAAAGGTCCCCAGGATGCTGCCGATGGTGTTGCAGGCCCCCAGGGTCCCCACCACTTTGCCGTTGTCCTCCAGGCTGTCCACCGTGTACTTCACCAGGGAAGGGGTCACCGTGCCCAGCAGGAACAGGGGAAAGACAAAAATGACCATACAGGCGCAAAAGGCCGCAATCACCAAAAAGTGGGTGCTGATGGTGAGGACCAACAGACTGGAAATGCCCAAAATAATGTACTTTCCCAACACGGGAATGGCAGCGATCCAGACCGCCGCCAAGAGCAGACGGCGGTAGAGCCGGTCAGGGTCGGGATTCCTGTCCGCGGTCCGGCCGCCCCAGAGGTTGCCCAGGGCCAAGGCAATCATAATGGTGCCGATGATGATGGTCCACACAATTTGGGAGGAGCTGAAGTACGGCGCCAGCAGACGGCTGGCCCCCAGTTCCACCGCCATGACGGAGACGCCGGAAAAGAATTCCGTCAGGTAGAGATAATACTTGTTCTTCAGAATGGAGCGTTCTTTCATGGTTCTCTTTCCTTCCCGATTTACCAAAAAACGGTACAGCGACTGCTGTACCGTTTTCTCCGTTCCACCGGACCTCAAAGGGGCCGGCCACAGACAGGTCAGACCTTGTGATCGCTGCCCAGAACATTGACGATTTTGTCCTTGACCAGATCCTTCACATACTGACGGCCTACCTTCAGATAGCCCCGGGGATCAAAGCCCGCAGGGTCCGCCATCAGCTGCTGGCGCACGCCGGCGGTCATGGCCAGGCGGAGGTCCGAGTCGATGTTAATCTTGCACACCGCCATTTTGGCCGCCTGGCGGAGCTGATCCTCCGGCACGCCGATGGCATCCTTCAGCTGGCCGCCGTTGGCGTTGATGAGCTCCACATAGTGGGGAACCACCGACGAGGCCCCGTGGAGTACAATGGGGAACCCAGGCAGGCGGCGGGAAACCTCCTCCAAGATATCAAAGCGGAGCTGAGGCTTGGTCCCCGGCTTAAACTTATAGGCGCCGTGGCTGGTGCCGATGGCAATGGCCAGGCTGTCCACCCCCGTGGCCCGAACAAACTCCTCCACCTGGTTGGGGTCGGTATAGGAGGAGTCCTCCGCCGAGACATTCACGTCGTCCTCAATGCCGGCCAGACGGCCCAGTTCCCCTTCCACCACCACGCCGTGCTGGTGGGCGTACTCCACCACCTGGCGGGTGAGCGCAATATTGTCGGCAAAGGAATGCTTGGACCCGTCGATCATCACCGAGGTAAAGCCCCCGTCAATGCAGGCCTTGCAGATGGCAAAATCCTCGCCATGGTCCAGGTGCAGGGCAATGGGCAGGCCCGTATCCTCTACGGCGGCCTCCACCAGTTTCATCAGGTAGCCGTGCTTGGCGTATTTCCGGGCCCCGGCGGACACCTGCAAAATCAGAGGAGAGCTCACTTCCTTGGCCGCCTCCGTAATGCCCTGGACAATTTCCATATTGTTGACGTTAAAGGCGCCGATGGCATACCCGCCCTCGTAGGCCTTCTGAAACATTTCTGTGGTCGTCACTAACGGCATAGATACCGCTCCTTTCCAAACAATTCGGATAAATTATTGTACCAGCATTCATTGAGAATTGCAAGAGCGGATGGGATATGTTATGATGGGTTCTCAAGAGGAATCGAGTTTGCTCTCCATTCATTTTTTATTAGGGAGGTTTTCTTTATGGAAAACTTGAAAGGCGCCTGCATCATCGGGCAGTCCGGCGGGCCCACGGCCGTCATCAACGCCAGCGCCCAGGGCGTGATTCAGACCGCGCTGGCCTCCCCCCAGATCACCCGGGTTCTGGGGGCCGCCCATGGCATCAAAGGGGTCTTGGCCGACCAGCTCTACGACATGGGACAGGAAGACCCCGGTCAGCTGGAGCTGCTCCAGTTTACCCCCTCCTCCGCGCTGGGGTCTTGCCGGTACAAGCTGGCTGACCCGGATGTGGACGACACGGACTATAAACGGATCTTGGAAATCTTCCAAAAATACGACGTCCGCTACTTCTTTTACAACGGCGGAAACGACTCCATGGATACCTGCAACAAAATCAGCAAATACATGCAGCGGGTGGGCTACCCCTGCAACATCATCGGGGTCCCCAAAACCATCGACAACGACCTGTCCGGCACCGACCACTGCCCCGGCTATGCCAGTGCCGCCAAGTACATCGCCACCTCCTGCATGGAGCTTTACCAGGACGCCCGGGTCTATGACACAGGGACTGTGGTGATCGTGGAGATCATGGGCCGCCATGCCGGCTGGCTGGCCGGTGCCGCCGGGCTGGCCACCTGGGCCGGGTCCGGCCCCGACCTCATCTACCTGCCCGAGGTGGATTTCTCCATGGAGGCCTTTCTGGCCGACGTAAAGCGGGTCTATGAGGACACCGGCAACTGCCTGGTGGCCGTCTCCGAGGGCATTCACTATGGGGACGGAACCTTTGTCTCCGAGGCCAAGACCTCCGCCACCGACGGCTTCGGCCATGCCCAGCTGGGCGGGCTGGCCGCCCTGCTGGCTGAGTCCGTGAAGAGGGCCCTGGGGGTTAAAGTACGGGGGATTGAACTCTCCCTGCTCCAGCGGTGCGGTTCTCATCTGGCCTCCCTGACCGACGTGCGGGAGGCCTATCTGGCGGGAAAGGCCGCAGTAGAGGCAGCCACCGCCGGCCTCACAGACCAAATGGTGGCCCTGGACTGCACCCGGGACGCCAGCGGCTATCGCTGCCAGACCAAGCTCATCCCCCTCACCCAGGCCGCCAACACCGAGCGCAAGGTCCCCCTGGACTGGATCACCCCCGAGGGCAACGGCATCCGCCAGCCCTTCATTGACTATGCCCTCCCCCTCATCCAGGGCGAGCTCCAACGCCCCCTGGCCCATGGTCTGCCTCAGTTTGCCCACTTAAAAAAAGTGCGTACCACCGACATGGACTGAAGCTGCAAAAACCGTCCCTTTTTTCTGAGAAAGGGACGGTTTTTGCATGTTTTGGTGGATTTTTCATATACTAACCGCATCTAATCACGGAGGTATCCCTATGAGCAACCATCTGCGGGGCCAAACCAGCCCCTATCTCCTGCAGCACGCGGACAATCCAGTGGACTGGTACCCCTGGGGACGGGAAGCTCTGCAAAAGGCCAAAATTGAGGACAAACCCATCTTTCTCAGCATCGGGTACAGCACCTGCCATTGGTGCCACGTCATGGCCCGGGAGAGCTTCGAGGACTTGGAGATTGCCCGGCTTCTCAACGAGAGCTTTGTCTCCATCAAGGTGGACCGTGAGGAGCGGCCTGACATTGACAGCCTCTACATGGCGGCCTGCCAGGCCTTCACCGGCAGCGGCGGCTGGCCCACCACCCTGTTTCTCACCCCGGAACAGCTTCCCTTCTTTGCCGGAACCTATTTTCCTCCCACCAGCCGGGGCGGCCTGACCGGACTGCGGCAGCTCCTGTCTGCCATCCGGGACGCCTGGGCTCAGGACCGGGAGGCCCTCACCGCCCCGGGGCGGCAGTTTCTTCAGCTGCTTACCCAGAGACCTCCGGAGCAAAGTTCCCCCACCCGGTCCCTTTTGGAGGAGGGCGTGGCCCAGTGGAAACGGACCTATGATGAGACATACGGCGGCTTCGGCGCCGCCCCCAAATTTCCCATGGGGCACAGTCTTCTCTTTCTGCTCACCTATGGAGAGAAAAAGGCGGACCCCGCCGCCTTGGCCATGGCGGAAAAAACTCTGGAGCAGCTTTACCGCGGGGGCATCTACGACCACATCGGCGGCGGATTCTGCCGGTATTCCACCGACCGGGCCTTTCACATCCCCCACTTTGAAAAAATGCTCTACGACAACGCCCTGCTGATGCTGGCCTACTGCAAGGCCTACGCCATCACGGGACGGACGCTTTACCGCCAGGTGGCCACGGAGACCGCCGGCTATCTCTTCAAAGAGATGTCCCTGGCCTCCGGCGCCTTTGTCAGCGCCCAGGATGCCGACAGCGACGGCAGCGAGGGCGCCTACTACGCCCTTCGCCCGGAGGAAGTGCTGGCTGTGCTGGGAGAAGACCAGGGGACCGCCTTTAACGCCTGCTATGACATCACGGAAGAGGGAAACTTCCATGGCTTCAGCATCCCCAATCTGCTCCACAGCCCCTTGCCGGGGGACCGATTCGCCGCTTGCATCCCCGCCCTGTATGCATACCGGCTGGCCCGGGCCAGCCTTCATCGGGACGATAAAGTGCTGGCCGGGTGGAACGGCCTGCTGATGGGCGCCCTATCCTGGCTCTATCGGGTCTCCGGGCAGACCATTTACCGGGACGCCGCCCGGGGGATCTGGACCTACCTTTCCCGGGTTCATGGGAGCCAGGGTACCCTGTCGGCCACCAGCCGGGATGGGTTGGCCCGGGGGATTGGGTTTTTAGAGGACTACGCATTCTGCGCCTTTGGCCTGCTGTCCCTTTACGAAGCCACCCTGGAGCCGTCCTATCTGTCCCAAGCGCAGACCCTGTGCCGGCAGGTCCTTACTGATTTCACCGACCCCAGCGGCGGCTTCTTCCTCACGCCTCAAAACGCCGATCCCCTGTTGATTCGCCCCAAGGACACCGCGGACGGGGCACTTCCCAGCGGAAACACCATGATGGCCTGGAACCTGATTCGTCTGTCCCATCTGACCCGGGAGGATACGTGGCAGAGGGCAGCGGAAGCCCAAATGGCCTTTCTCTCCCCCCTGGCCGCCTCCTATCCCACGGCCTATCCTGTCTTTCTGCTGGCCTTGCTGGCCCAGGCCGTGCCGGCAGAGGAGATCACGGTGGTTCTGGCGCCGGGAGAGGCCCCGCCCCGGCAGCCCTGGCCCTTTCCCCTGGACGCCGTGGTCACCATTCTGGAACAGCCCACGGACGCCTATCCCCTGCTGGGAGAACAGACCACCTACTATGTCTGTAAAAACCACAGCTGTCTGCCTCCCTGCCACCAGTATCCATCATAAAACGCCAGACAAAGCGCCCCGGCACTGTGTGCCGGGGCGCTCCCTTTAGCTGCTCTTCCGGGGGATCAGCAGCATCTGGCCCGGGAAAATCTCCCCAGAGGTCAGGCCGCTGGCCTCCATAATGTCGCTGTCCGTGGTCAGGTAGGCCTTGGCCACGGTCCACAGGTCCTCCCCAGGGTGGACTGCCCGGAGAATCACAGAGGGCTGCCGGGCGCCGAGCTCCCGCTTTTCCCCCAAGGTCACCCGGCCAATCACCGGGGCCTCCTCCTTTTCCAGAACCATCCAGCGGAAGGCCAGGGGGAAAGAAACCTCCACTCCCTCTCCCGCCGGCGCAGCGGTGGGTTCCCGGAGAAGCTCCGTGGAGAACACCGCCTTCCCGCCGCTCTGGCCGGACAGGCGATGCTGCACCACCACTTTTTGGCGGGCAGACGCCAGGCCCTCCTCGGTGTCATAGAGCACCACCAGCTCCACCTCCTGGGTGAGCATTTGGTCCTCTCCTTCCTGGCTCTGACCGGTCCGGCCCAGCCGGGCCTGCACATCCAAAAGATTGCCGGGAAGGCCCTGGGTTCCCACCACCTCCCGGACGCTCTCCTGCTCCTCTCCCTGTCCCAGGAGGTGGAGTACAGGACAGGTTACCTCCTCCGGCTGCACCTCATAGGCCGTGCTGTACAGGTCGGTGAGAATGGGCACCGTCACCTCCCGGCGCAGCACCGCCTGGGCTTGCACCGCCAGCTCCACCTGGAAGCTCCGCCGGTCCTCCTCCACAGGGGTACACTTTACGTCGGTGAACAGAAGGTCCATGCTGCACATGCCCTCCTCACTGTCCTCCCCGGCATCCATGATCTGGGAATAGGGCAGGTGGAATTCCCCGGTAAACAGGGCTCCGTCCTCCCCCCGGCACAGCAGCTGCAGCATCGCCTCTCCTTTGAACACCAACTTACTGCCGATGACCCGTGCCTCTGTGCAGGTGCACTGTGCCCGGGTCCGCAAGAGCTCCACCGCGTCGGGTCGTCCGGCGGGGAGCACCACCGTGTCCTGGTAGGTAAATGCCTTTTCCTGGGCGTAGACGGTCTGAAAGCTGCGCAGCTCCCCAGTTTTCTGGCGGATTCCATAGCGTTCCGGCTCCTCCACCAGGGAGGTCAGACTTCTGGCCTGGGGCTCAAAGCCCTCGATGTCCAAGCAATATCCCACCCGGACCAGAACCTTCCGGGGGTTGAGCAGATGTACATCCACTGACAGTACCCGGGGAATCACATGGAGCATGCTCCGCCGGGTCAGCTGGGTCAGTTCCGGGGAAGCGGAGAAGGGCAGGGTCACTTCCATGGCCCGCAGGCCCTGCTCTCCTTCCGGCTGATACAGGATCGTGGTTTTCAGCAGGCCGGAAAACTCCCCTTTCCCATCCTGGGGCTCCTTCCGCTGGAGGAGAAGACGGGCCTCCCCATCCAGCACCTGCCAAATGTCCGGACAGGCATCCGGCACGATCATCTCTGCGGTCTCTTCCTGTTCCAATGTCGCACGGCAGACGGACTCCCATCCCCGCACGGTCTCCTGCCGGAGTTCCAATTCCATCACTGTGACCAATCCTTTCTCGTGTCAAGTAAGTATCTGTCCCATCCTATGTGGAACTGCCGGCAGATAGACCTGGTTCCCCGTTTCAAATATGGAAGAGCTTTTTCAGCAAGCCTGCCAAGGCTTTGGGTGCGCTCACCACCACCATCTTCATGGGCTCCCCTCCCTTCCCGGGCATGAAAACACCCGTCCGCTCTCAGTCTATGCCGAAAGGGGACGGGTGGTGCGGACACGGAAATTCAGTTTTTCCCCCAGGGCTTGTTCTCCCTGGCCAGTTCATACAGCCGCACATAGCTCTCGTGCCGGCTGGGGACGATCTTCCCCGCATCCCGGGCCGCCAGAACGGCGCAGCCCTGCTCCTTCACATGGGCACAGCCCACGAAGCGGCATTGGCCCAGGTAAGGACGAAACTCCCGGAAAGACCGGGCCAGGGCCTCTTGCTCCACCGGGTCCTCTCCCTTCTCCTGATCGAAGGCGGAAAAGCCCGGTGTGTCCGCAATGAGCCCTCCTGCCAGGGGGAACAGCTCCACATGCCGGGTGGTGTGGCGCCCCCGGCCCAGCTTCTCGCTGATCTCTCCCGTGGCCAGGCCAAAGGCGGGGTCCAGCGCGTTGAGGAGGCTGGACTTACCCACCCCGGAGTTGCCAGTAAAAGCGGAGATCTTTCCCGCCAGCAAGCCGCGCAGCTGGTCGATTCCCAGGCCAGTAACCGCGCTGACCGGAAGGGCGGGGATTCCCGCGGCCCGATAGGTCTCCAGCAGCTGCTGGGCCGGGACCAGGTCCCACTTGTTGATGCACAAAATCGGCTCGCAGCCCTTGCGCTCGGCCAGAGAGATGATCCGGTCCAGCAGAAAAGGATCGCTCACCGGGACCGCCCCGGAGGCGATGATGACCAGCTGGTCCAGATTGGCCACCGCCGGACGCTGAAAGGCATTGCGGCGGGGCAGAATCTCCACCAGGGAGCCCGACCCATCCGGCTGGAGGGCAATGGCCACCCGGTCCCCCACCAGGGGGGTCACTTTCTGATACCGGAACTTTCCCCGGGCCCGGCAGGTCACCAGGGTCTGCTCTGTCTGAACGTAATAGAATCCGCTCAATGCCTTACGGATGGTTCCTTCTACCCTTGTCTGACTCATTCGTTAAAATTCTCACTGTACCGTTTTTCCAAACTTCCGTCAAAATAGATGCAGATTTCCATGACGCCGGAGCCGGTGACGGGAACATAAAAACTCCCCTGCTCCGTACTCACGTCGTTCTTATAGACCTCTTTTCCGTCCACTGTAATCCGCACCTCTACGCTCTCCCGCTCGTCATCGGGCAGGGTGATCTCGATATTTTTGGTGCTGGTCACCGGTTCCTGCTTTTCCGGTCCCTTGCTCACCTGGAGGACAATGCCTGTGCCCTCCTCCACCTCGGTGTTGGGGGCAATGCTCTGGTAAACCACCTGGCCCACCGGCTTGTCGCTGTTTACCTCCGTCACGCTGGAGATTTTCAGCCCCGCGCTGGTGGCGATGTTTCGGGCGTTCTCCAGCGTGGTTCCCGTGAGGGTGGGGACGGTTACGTTTCGGGTGTCAGGGCCGGAGCTGATCACCAGACGCACGGTATCTCCCGGGCTGACTTTGGTCCCCGCCACGGGATCGCTGGAGATCACCTTGCCTTCCTCCACGTCATCTGAGGGCTCCCGGGTGGGGGTATCCACCTTCAGGTCCAGCTGCTGCAGACGGGTGACGGCGGTCTCATAGGTGTCCCCCAGCACGTCAATCATCTCCACCGTCTCCTTCCCGGAGCTGACCACCACCTGAATGGTGATGGGTTCCTCCCCGGCAGTCACCTCGGTGCCGCCGTCGGGGTCCTGTCGGATGATCTGTCCCTCGGGATAGTCCTCACTGGGTTCCCTGGCCTGTTCTACAATCTTAAAATGTTGTAGGATCTCCTGATCCTGGGTGACATCTTCGATCTTCTCCCCCAGCAGGTTCGGCACTTTCAGCGCGTCATCCTGGGCGAACAGGCCGCTGAAAAAGGTCAGCCACAGGAAAATGCCCACTCCCACCAGGAAGACCACCACCACAATGGGAATGACCAGATTCCGCTTGCGTTCCTGGGCGTCTTCATAGGCCTCCTCCGGCGGATATCGTCGCGGGGGCGGCGCGGTTCTGGGCCGGGCGGGGGGGCGCTGCCGCCGCCCCAGGGAACTGGCCCCATCCACTGCCTGGGTGGGCTCATCCGGCACGGGCTGGTTGCCGTGGAAGCTGGCCAGGTTATAGTGAAACTCCACCTGGGGGTTCTTCCGAAACTCCTCCAGGTCCCGGAGCATGGCTTCCGCATTCATATACCGCTGGTCAATCCGGGACGCCATGGCCTTCATGGTGATCTCCTCCAGGCCCAAGGGGATGTCCGGAATGAGTTCCCGGGGAGACATGGGTTTGGCGCTGATGTGCTGGATGGCCACGGACACCGGGGAGTCCCCATCAAAGGGCAGGCGCCCGGTGAGCATCTCATAGAGAACCACGCCGGCAGAGTAGATATCCGCCCGGGCGTCAATGTGGCTGCCTCGGGCCTGCTCCGGGGAAATATAGTGCACCGACCCCAGAGCCTCCTGGGTCAGGGTGTTCTGGGCGGCGGACATGATCCGGGCAATGCCAAAGTCAGCCACTTTCACGCTGCCGTCCCGGAGCACCATAATATTTTGGGGCTTAATATCCCGGTGAATGATCCCCCGGCTGTGGGCGTGTCCCAGGGCCCGGACAATCTGCGTGATAAAATACAGGGACTCCCGCCAGTTCAGGCGACCTTCTTTTTTCTGCATATATTGCTTGAGGGTAATGCCGTCGATGAGCTCCATGACGATATAGTCCAGATCATCCCCCTTGCTGACATCGTACACAGAGACGATGTTGGGGTGGGAGAGCATGGCAACTGCCTGGGCCTCCTCATGGAACCGGCGGCGGAATTCCGCATCGGCGGCCAGGTCCCGCTTTAAGACCTTGATGGCCACAAACCGGTGCAGCCGGTGGCAATAGGCCTTATAGACCACCGCCATCCCGCCGACCCCGATGACATCCAGGATCTCATACCGGTTGTCAAGCATTTTACCGATGTATTGATTCATGGTAATATACGCCTCCTCACAGTTGGAACAGCACAACGGTGACGTTGTCCGGCGCTCCGCTGTCCAAGGTGCGGGTCATCAGCCGCTGACAAATCTCCTGGGGGGTCCCCCCAGCCAAGACCTCCCGGTGGATTTCCTGGTCGGTGACCTCGTTGATCAGTCCGTCAGAGCAGAGCAGGAGATAGTCTCCCTCCGCCACAGTTTCCTGAAAGAGATCGGCTTTCACCCGGCGGGCGGTGCCCAAGGCCCGGGTGATCAAATTTTTCTGGGGGTGGTTTCTGGCCTGCTCTGGGGTCAGGTCCCCTTTGGCCACCAGATCCTCCACCACAGAGTGGTCCCGGGTAATCCGCCGGATGGCCTGCTTGGTGATGTGATAGGCCCGGCTGTCCCCCACGTTCACCACCCACAGGGTGGTGCCCCGCAGGATCATTCCCACCAAGGTGGTGCCCATGCCCACGCAGTCCCGGTCGGTCTCCGCCTTGAGATAGACCACCCGATTGGCGTCCTCGGCGGCGGCCAGCAGCAGGTCCGCCGCGGGGGGGGGCCCCTCCAGATCCCGCAGCTGCTCCAAATGGGCGCAGAAAGTCTCCACCGCCATCTTGCTGGCGATGTCGCCGGCCTTGGCCCCGCCCATGCCGTCACACACAACGCCCCAGGCCAGGTCGCCGTCCTCTATGATTTCATAGGCACAGGAATCCTGGTTTTCTCTTCGTACGATTCCTCTGTCAGTCAGTCCCCATACGGAAACCATGGGGGATCATCTCCTTTCGCATCTCCTGCTCTCCTCATTCCGCCCGGTTTTGCAGGGCTTTCCGGCGCAGCTGGCCGCAGGAGGCGTCGATATCGCTGCCCAGCCGCCGGCGGACGGTGGCGGGAATACCCCGCTTTTCCAGCTGCCTCTGAAAGGCGGCCACATGGGGACTGGGCTTTAAGCTGCTCTCCTCCACATAGTTGAGAGGAATGAGATTCACATGGGCAACGGTCCCCTCCAACCGGTCCCCCAACAGGGCGGCATGGCGGGGGGTGTCGTTGACCCCGTCGATCATGGCATACTCATAGGAGATCCGCCGGCCGGTTTTGGCAAAATACCGGCGGCAGGCCGCAAGCAGGGCCTCCACCCCCGTGCCCCGGTTGATGGGCATGAGGGCGCTCCTGGTTTCATCGTCGGGGGCATGGAGGGACACAGACAGGGTGAGCTGAAGTCCCTCCTCCGCCAGGCGGTCAATCCCCCGGATCAGTCCACAGGTGGACAGGGAAATGTGGCGCATGCCAATGTTCACACCGTCCGGGTGGTTGACCAGGGTCAAAAACCGCCGTACATTGTCATAGTTGTCCAACGGCTCCCCAATCCCCATCAGAACAATGTTGGAGATGGGGACACCGGAATCTTTCTGGGTAAAAATGACCTGGTCCAGCAGTTCTCCCGCCGTCAGGTTGCGGACCCGCCCCCCCACTGTGGAGGCGCAGAAGGCACAGCCCATGGCGCAGCCCACCTGGGAGGAAATACAGACGGAGTTGCCATGGCGGTAGCGCATGAGAACCGTCTCAATGCAGTTGCCGTCCGACAGCCTCCAAAGATATTTTATGGTTCCATCCAGTTTTGAGACCTGTTTTCGCTCCACCGACGGGGGGGAAATGCCGCCCTCCTGGTCGATCTTCGCCCGAAGGGCCTTGGGAAGGTCCGTCATCTCCTGGGTAGAAACCACCCCCCGGCTGAGCCATTGAAACAGCTGCCTGCCGCGAAAGGCCGGCTGGCCCTGTTCCCTGCACCAGGCGGTCAGTTCCTCCGGCGTCATGGATTTCAGGTCAGTCATGGTCTTCCCTCCTTCGGAATTTGGCCAGGAAAAATCCATCGGTCCCCAGCCGCTGGGGCCAAAGGGTACAAACCCCCTCCGGCTGTTCCCCCATGGGGCCAGGCAGCCGGAATCCCTCCAGAGAAAAGCCCCCATGGGAAGCCAAAAAGGCCCGGACCACCGCCTCATTCTCCTGAGGACGAAGGGTACAGGTGGAGTAAAGCAGCACCCCGCCCGGCTTGACATAATGGGCCACATTGTCCAAAATCTCCCCCTGCAGCGCGGGCAGTCCGGCCAGCTCTTCCTGGGGCTTATAGCGAATCTCCGGCTTTTTGCGAATGACCCCCAGCCCGGAGCAGGGTACATCGGCCAGCACCGTGTCAAAGGTCCCCTCCCACCCCTTACGGGGCTTTCTGGCGTCCAGCACCTGGGCTGTGATGGAACCCAGTCCCAGCCGAGCTGCCCCAGCCTCGATGAGAGCCTTTTTATGGGCATGGAGATCGCAGGCATAGAGTTCTCCTTGGTCTCCCATGGTCATAGCCGCAGCAAAAGATTTTCCTCCCGGCGCCGCACAAGCGTCCAGGACCTTATTCCCTGGCAACAGGCCCGCCGCCAAAACCGCCAGGCGGGCCGCAGGGTCTTGCGGGTAGAACATCCCGGTTTGCCAGGCGCGCCCCTGGGTCAGGTCCCCTGTTCCCGTGAGCACCAGACAGTCCGGCAGCCAGGGATGGGCCGTCACTGTCATCCCCTCCTCTTCCAGCGCCGCCGCCACCTGAGAGGTTTGGAATCGGCAAGTGTTTACTTGTACTGTCACAGGGGGTTCACTGTTGTCCCAGCGGAGCAGTTCTTCCAGCTCCCCCGCTTCCAACTGCTGGCTCCATTCCTCCACCAACCACTGGGGGTGGCTGTACAGCAGGGAGAGATATGCAACAGGATTCCCCCGGTCCAGGGTGGGAAGCTCGTCCAGATGGCGGGCCAGATTGCGGAGAATGCCGTTGACCATCCCCCCCGCCCGGGGATTTTTGCAGTGCTTCTTGGTCAGCTTTACCCCTTCGCTTACCGCCGCGCTGACGGGAATCTTGGTCATAAAAAGCATCTGGTACAGACCCAACCGCAGGTTGTTGCGTACCTTGCTCTCCATTTTGCTCAGTTTCATGGCAGAGTACTGCTGGAGATAGTGGTCCAGCAGCATGCGGTTTTGGATCACACCAAAGCAGAGGCGGGTGGCCAGGGCGGCATCCCGCCGGTCTAATCTTTGTTCCTGGATGACCTTTTTCAAATGGCCGTTGGACCAGGCCTTTTGGCGCTCCATCGCCACCAGGGTCAGCAGCGCAGCCTCTCGGGCGGACATGCCCCATCCCTCCTTTCTCTCTCAGTCCACGGGAATGGGGTGTCCCCGCAGATAGTCCGCAGCCGCCAGGCGCTTGCCTCCGTCCGCCTGAAGCCGGTCGATGCGGAGGAGCGTCCCCTCCCCGCAGGCAATTTTCAGGCCCGTCTTGTCCGCTGTCACCACGCTGCCCGGCGCCTTTTCCGTGGTCTCTTCCAGCACGGTGGTGGCCAAAATCTTGCAGCGTACGCCCCCCAGCTCTGTCACTGCAGCGGGCCAGGGAAGCAGTCCCCGCACCTGATCGTGGAGGGCCCGGGCAGGGCGGCTCCAGTCCATGGGGGACAGGGCCCGGCTGAGCATGGGCGCCAACGTCACCTGACTCTCCTCCTGGGGGGTCCGGGTGGCGGTGTCGTCGGCCAGATGCTCCACCGTCTCCACCAGCAGTTCCGCCCCCAGACGGGCCAGCCGGTCATGGAGGGTCTCCACCGTCTCGTCCGGGTCAATGGGGGTGGCCCGCTGGGCAATGATATCCCCGGCGTCCAGCGCCAGAGCCATGTGCATGATGGTCACCCCGGTCTCCTGCTCTCCGTTCAGGATGGCCCAGTGAATGGGGGCCGCCCCCCGGTACTTGGGCAGCAGGGAGGAGTGCACATTGATGCACCCCAGCCGGGGATAGGACAGAATCTCCTGGGGCAAAATCCGGCCGTAGGCCGCCACCACGATGAGGTCGGGCGCCAGCTGGACAATGGTCTCCAGCGCCGTGCCGTCCCGGAGTTTGGTGGGTTGAAAGACCGCCAGGCCGTGGGCCTGGGCACAGCACTTCACCGGCGTGGGCTGGAGCTTCATCCCCCGGTTCTTGGGTTTATCCGGCTGACTGAACACCCCCACCACCTCATGTCCGGCGGCCACCAGGGCCTCCAGCGAGGGCACGGCAAAATCCGGCGTGCCCATGAATAGAATCCTCATGCCTCTCTCCCCTCCTGACCGCTCCAACAGGCCTGCATTACGCCTCTTCCTCGGCCTTCTGGAGCATCTCATCCACCTCGGCCTCGGTGAACAGGCGGCCCGCCCGCTCATAGTACATGTGTCCATCCAGGTGCTCAATCTCATGGCAGAAGCAGCGGGCGGTGACCCCTTCCCGCTCATATTCCACCGGGTTTCCATGGCGGTCCTGGGCCTTCACCGTCACCTTCATGGGGCGCTTGACAATGCCGTACATCCCCGTTAAGCTCAGGCAGCCCTCAAATCCCTCCTGCTCGCCTTCCTGGCTGACAATGACAGGGTTGACCAGCTCCAGGTACTGCTCATCCTCGTCCATCACCACGCAGACCCGGCGGAGAATCCCAATCTGGGGGGCAGCCAGGCCCAAGCCCTGGGCATCCTTCAGGGTAGCAGTGAGATCATCCAGCAGAGCACCCAGCTTCCGGTCGAAGCTGGTGACGGGATGGCATACTTTATGCAGGGCAGGGTCTTCCTTTTGCAGAATTTTTCTGATCATAATGGGTCATTCCTTCCTCTTATTTCTCTTTAATCCATGGGATTTACATCCATTGCGATGGACAGCCCCCGGTTGGCCCGGTCCTGCTGGGCCGCCTGGAGAATCTGGGCGAGGACCGCCCGGATCTCCCGCCCGTTCCGGCACTTCAGCAGCACGCGGTACCGGTACCGGTTGTTCACCTTCAAAACAGGCGCCGGCGCAGGGCCCAGCACTTCCGGTCCCTCTGGCCCCTGCTGCCGGGGCTTCACCCAGGGTTCTAAGCTACGCCGGATCACCGCGCAGGCCCGGAGAACCTGGGTCTCCTCCGGACCGGAAAGGGTAATCCGAAACAGGTCCAGAAAGGGGGGGAACCGGAGCATCCGGCGCATCTCCCGCTCTTCCTCGTAAAACGTATCGTAATCCTGGCGGGCAGCCAGGTTGATCACATCGTTGTCCGGGGTCCAGGTCTGAATCACAGCCCGCCCCAGCTTTTCTCCCCGCCCCGCCCGGCCCACCACCTGGGTCAGCAGGGAAAAGGTGCGCTCCGCAGCCCGGTAATTGTCTGCGTATAGGGACAGATCGCCGTCCACCACCCCCACCAGGGTCACATTGGCAAAGTCCAGCCCCTTGGCCACCATCTGGGTGCCCAAAAGGATGGGGACCTGCTTCCACCGAAACCGGTCCAGCAGCACCTCGTGGGATTGGGTGGCTGTAATGGTGTCCGCGTCCATCCGCATGATCTCCACCCCG
Organism: Evtepia gabavorous; assembly: GCF_003425665.1. GTDB lineage: Bacteria > Bacillota > Clostridia > Oscillospirales > Oscillospiraceae > Evtepia > Evtepia gabavorous. The sequence continues at coordinate 76,644 of NZ_QQRQ01000004.1, read as the reverse complement.
GGATAGCTCTCCTCCAGCGCCTCCTGGAGTTTTTGGGTGCCCATGCCCACAAACTGGAGCCGGCCATAGCAATGGGGGCAGAGCTCCGGCAGGGGCTGGGAATGGCCGCAGTAGTGGCACATCAGCCTGCCATTGGCGCTGTGATAGGTCAAATGAACCGAGCACCGGGGACAGGTGGGAACCTCGCCACACTGGCTGCATACCACCATACGGCTGTTGCCCCGGCGGTTGAGAAAGAGAATGCTCTGTTCCCCCCGCCGGAGGTTTTCCTCCAGTTCTTCCCGCAGCAGGCCGGACAGGCCCGTGGCGTTTCCCTGCCGGAGTTCCTGCTTCATATCCACCAGGCGCACTTTCGGCATCTGGTGGGCATTGTATCGCTGCCTGAGGGTAAACAGGTGATACTGTCCCATCTCCGCGGCATACCGGCTCTCCACCGCCGGGGTCGCCGACCCCAGCAGAAGCAGTCCCTTATGGTGGGTGCAGCGGAACTTGGCCACCTCCCGGGCGTGGTAACGGACCATGCTCTCCGACTGATAGCTGCTCTCCTGCTCCTCATCCAAAATCATAAGGCCCACATCCGCCAGGGGAGCAAACACCGCAGAACGGGTCCCAATGACCACAGAGGCCTGTCCATCCCGGACCCGCTTCCACTCGTCGTACCGCTCCCCGGTGGACAGGCAGCTGTGCAGGACCGCCACTTGCCGGCCGAAATGGGTGAGGAAGAGCTGCAGCAGGCTGGGGGTCAGGGCAATTTCCGGGACCATTACAATGGCCCCCCGTCCCGCCGCCAGGGTCTGCTCGATCAGATGGAGGTAGACCTGGGTCTTCCCGCTGCCGGTGACCCCGTAGAGGAGGGCCGCCTCCGGCTTTCCCCCGTTCATCAGCGCCCGCAGCCCCTCATAGGCCGCCTGCTGCGCCTCGTTCAGAGGAGACAAAGGTTGCGTTTGCCGGATATCCGGCAGCTGGTGGCGGAACACCTCCCGCTCCTGCAGGCGGAGAATCCCCCGCTTTTCCAGGCTCTTCACCGTCTGGTGGGAGGCCCCGGTGAAGTAGCACAGCTCCTTCACGCTGGCGCTGCCCAGGTTGCACAGCAAGGATGTGACCTCATACCCCATGGGCGCCGTCTTCCGCCGGGGCTCCATCCGGGCCAGCGCCTCCGCCGGGTCCACAGCCAGGGAGGCAATCTGCTCCGTCTTATCCTTGACCTTCCGCCGGGCCTGGGTTTCCCGGACCACCAGGCCCGCCTTCTCCAGCTCCCGCAGCACCCCTCGGGGGTCTTTCCCGTCGGGAATGGCTCTGATCTGGGCCAGGTCAGCCCGCCCCCCTGCTCCGTGGAGGAGGGTCATCACCTGTCTGGCCCGGGGATGGCCGGCCGTCTTGGCCTCCCAAGTCTCCCGGTCCACCCCGGGGGCCAGGGCGTATCCCTCCTTGAGCACATACCACAGTCCCGTGGGAAGCATGGTCAGCGCGGCGGCATAGACGGTACAGAAAAACCGCTCCCGCATCCAAAGCGCCAGCTGGATGCCCTCGGGGGTCAGGACAGGGCGGCGGTCCAGCAGAGTCTGAATCTCCTTGAGCCGGTGGGTTTCCTCCGCCTGCTCCAGGGAGAGCACCAGGCCTTCGCTGGACCGGTTGCCCTTGCCAAAGGGCACCAGAACCCGCATGCCCGGCTCCAGCAGGTTCTCCAGCTGGGCGGGAACCCGATAGGAGTAGGGCCGATCAATGGCAAAGGTGGCCGCCGACAGGGCAATTTTGGCCAGCATCATACCGCCGTCACGGCACGGGCGCTGTTCATTCGATGCCCGCTTCCCCTTGGATTAGATGCTCCTCTTCCGGGAATCCTTCCTCCATCCCGGCCGCCTCCTCCGGGTCCTTCCAGTGTCCCTCGGCAATCTCCCGAATGGCAATGCTCACCGGCTTATCCTCCAGCATGAGGTCCTCCCGTTCCGCTTTGGCGGCGATCTTCCGGGCCCGGGCCGCCACCACATTCACCAGCTGATATCGGCTGGGTACCTGCTCCAGCAGTTCATTCATTGCGGGATACAGCATCATAATCCATTACACTCCTTCCACAAGATGAAGCCGTCTTTCCTTCCGGCAGCCCTCCGCGATGAGAATGGCTAATATCTCCCCCACCGCCCGGTCCACCGTGTCATTGACGACGATGTAGTCATAGTTCACAATTTCCTTCGCCTCCCGGCGGGCAGTCTCCAGCCGCTGCTGGATCTTCTCCTCCGAGTCGGTTCCCCGGCCGTGGAGCCGGCGGGAGAGCTCTTCAAAGGAGGGCGGGACCAAAAACAGGGAGACCGCCTCCGGCATTTTCTCCCGAACCTTGGCCGCCCCCTGAATCTCAATCTCCAGGATCACGTCGATTCCCTGGTCCAGCTTCTCCCGGATCACCGCCATGGAGGTTCCGTAGAAATTCCCCACATACTCGGCGTACTCTAAAAATTCTCCCCGTTCAATCCGCTCCTGAAACGCCTGTCGGGTGACAAAATGGTAATTGACCCCGTCTTTTTCCCCTTCTCTGGGGGGACGGGTGGTAAAGGACACGGAGAAATAGAGATCAGGACGGCGTGCCAGCACTTGGGACAAGACCGTGCCCTTGCCCGCGCCGGAAAAGCCGGAGATCACCACCAAGGTCCCTTTGTTCATTCCTCTTCCTCCCCTGCCAGTTCCTCCCGCCCGTTGAGCCGGCCGGCTACCGTCTCCGGCTGCAGGGCAGAGAGGATGATATGGTCGCTGTCTGTAATGAGGACCGCCCGGGTACGGCGGCCATAGGTGGCGTCCACCAGCACCCCCCGGTCTCTGGCCTCCTGGACCATGCGCTTAATGGGGGCGGATTCCGGACTGACAATGGCGATGAGCCGGCTGGCCGACACCATGTTTCCAAACCCAATATTGATCAGCTTCAACAGGTCGCCTCCTCTATTCGATGTTCTGCACCTGTTCCCGGATCTTCTCGATCTCGCCCTTGAGCTCCACCACCACCCGGGACAGGGCCACGTCGCTGCACTTGGAGCCGATGGTGTTGGCCTCCCGGTTGAACTCCTGGATCAGAAAATCCAGCTTCCGGCCAACGGCGCCTCCCTGCTCCAGCATATCCTCCAGTTGGGACAGGTGGCTGCGCAGGCGGACCGTCTCCTCGTCCACGGCCACCTTATCCGCGAAGATGGCGGCCTCGGTGAGAATCCGGCTCTCGTCGATCTGGGTATTTTCCAAAACTTCCTGCATCCTCTGGCGGAGCTTTTCCCGATACGCGGCAACCGTTTCCGGAGAACGAACCTCCACCTGTTCCACCAGCGCGGCGATGGCGGCGGCCTTGGCCCGGATATCCTCCGCCAGCTTTTGGCCCTCCCGTTCCCGCATGGCGTTGAAGCCCTCCAACGCCTGGGAGAGCACTTGGAGCAGGTCCGCAGCAATCACATCGGCATCCCCCTGCTCCTTCTCCACCAGAAACACATCCGGGAACCGGGAGAGGAGAGAGACTGAAATATCATCCTTCAGGTTATAGGCATCCCGCATCTGGGTCAGGGCGGTGTAATATCCGTCGGCCACAGACCGGTTCAGGCTCACCGCCACCTTGTCCGCAGCGGTGGCATCAATGGAAATCAGCACATCCACCTTTCCCCGGCCCACCTGCTTCTGCACCTGGGCCTTAATGCTCTCCTCGGCAAATACATAGAGCCGGGGAATCTTCACCGCACAGTCCAGATAGCGGTTGTTCACCGCCCGAACCTCCACCGTGATGGCCCGGTCGTGGAGGACCCCCTCCCCCCGGCCATAGCCTGTCATACTTCGTATCAAGCCAAACACCTCATTCTCATTTTTCTTCCGTGCGCCGTCAGCCGCTGCACGAATTGCACAGACAGTTGAGGCAGCACAGGGTGGTACAGAGGTTGGCAATATCGTCTCCCCCTCCATAGGTTCCCCGTCGGGCCTGCATCCCCATACTGTTCATGGCCTGACGGTACTCCATGTTGTTGGGGTCCATGTTGCAGGCGGTCCAGAAATTCTGGCGGGCATCGTCCATCCAGCCCCGGCGGTAGGCGATACTGCCCATAAGGTAGTACCACTCCCCGTTGTTGGCCGGGGTACTCCGGAGAATCCGTTCCGCCTCCGCCAGATTGTTCTGGGCAATGAGCTGGCGCACCTGAATCAGCGTGGGATTGTTGTAGCGGCCGCCGCCCTGGCTGGAGGTCCGGCCACCGCCATACCCGTTCCCGCCGGCCGACTGGTATCCGCCCTGGGTCCGGGCCTTCATGATGGCGTCATAGGCCTCATTGACCTCTTTCATCTTGGCCTCGGCCAGGTCGGCCAGAGGGTTATTGGCATAGTTGTCCGGGTGATACTTCTTGACCAGGTCCCGATAGGCGCGTTTGATCTCCTCCTCACTGGCAGAAGAGCTCACGCCCAACACGGCATAGGGATCATTCATACGTTTCCTTCTCCTTATTGGTGGGCACCGCGGCAGGCGCGGACCCTTGATGATGATGAAATGGGCGCTTTCGCTGCTTCCACTGGCCGGTAAAAACGGCCTCTTCCACAGCGGGCAGTCCCGTGCCCAGAATATGGCCCAGCAGAGGCTCCCACTCTCCCCAGTCCAGCAGGGAAAAGGCGGTGTTTGCCAGGCCCAGGGAGACTCGCATGGTCTCCCGCAGCGATTCCTTGGATGCCGCTGCCTGGTCCCCAAATCGGGCCAGGAGGGGATTGTAGTTTCCTGTGCGCTGATCCTCCGCCAGGTCGTCCCAGGCATCGGCCAGGTAGATCCAGCGCCCCACGTGGTAGAGAATCTGCTGCACCCCACGGGTGCGCGCGGCCAAATCCGTCTCCACTGCCGCCGCCTGGAGAATCCGGGCAAAGGTATCCGCCGGGCGGTCCAAGGACGGCACGCGATCCCGCTCCAGTTGATGCAGCTCCTCCAGGCAGGACCGAACCGTCTCATCGAAGGCCGGCCACCGGGCCGCCGCGGCCCGGTAATGTCCTCTCAGCGGCAGGGCCGCAGCCCGGCTGCCCATTCGCTGGGCCAGCTTTCCGTCCCGGAGAGCGTCCTGGAGCTTCCACCAAGTGAGAATCACCGTGGCGTCCGCCGCAGCGTCCAGGGCAGGAGACCCCAGCCAGCAGGTTTTCTTTCGCCAGGGATGGACGGGACAGGGGCAGTCGGGAAAGGTTCCCCCTGTCTCTGGCCGGGCCAGAAGGATGGCCAGGAAGACAAAGTCATAGTTGAGGATCAGCTGGGCCGTCTTTCCGTACCGCTCCCCCAGGGTGCGGCACAGACCACAGTAGACCGCCTCATACCGCCGGGCCTCCTCCGGTGCAAGAACCGGGGTAACCGCTCTTACATACCCGAACATGCCCGTTTGACCTCCACAATGTGGAAGCGCAGGCCGCTGACCTTTTTCATGTGGCGGTCCCAGGCCACGGCCACAAGGATGCCCAGGACAAACCCAATCCCCGCGCAAAGGGCGTGCAGACCCTCTCCGCCCAGGGACAGGGCCGAGGCCACACCGTAAAACACCAGGGCCAGGACCAAGGGCAGCAGGTAGACAATGGCTGCTGTCTTAAAGAAATTGCCATTCTCACTCTGTACCTTCACCACATCCCCCGGGTGCGCGTTCACATCGTTGTATGCCACCACGACGTTTTCCGTCCGCGTCATCATTTTTTCGCAGCCTGCACAGTCCGCGCAGCTGTGGGCAGCGCCGCAGGCGGTCTCCCGCTGTACGGCAACCTGCGCCATTCCATTGTCCAGAATGGACTTTACCATTGCGATCTGTTCCATAGAAACCTCCTTACCTGTTTCTCAAACCATGGTTTCCTATTGTTTCAGCCGCAGGGCAACGCTGTAATGCGTCCCCATGATTTTAACCCCTTCCGGTTCGCCGCCCTTCCAGGTAACCTTTGCCGGGAACCGCTGAAGCTCGTCCCCTTTTCCCGCCTCGGACAGGTCTACCTCCACTTGAAGCTGTTTGGGATCGAGGGCTTCCACCAGGTCCTGCCTTCCCCGCACCCAGACATAAAGCTGCTTGCTCACCAGCGTCGCGTCATACCCCTGGGGGATATTTTGCAATGCAATCTGCTCCACTGCCAGCTGCCGCGTTACCAGCTGGGGAAAGGTGAGAGACACTCTGGCGTATCGGCTCTGCTCTCCCCAGGCAGTGACGCCCGTAGGGAGCTTGATGGGGAAGGAATAGGAGGTATCGCCCAAAACATCCTCCAGCTCAATGGTTCCCAGGGAGATGGCACTGGGCAGAGCTTCCTCGCCCTCCTGGGCCACCACGGTGATGGTTTCCGGGGAAATCGTCACCTCCACATCCTCCCGGGCAGCGCCGCCGCCCTCGATGATCTCCACCGTGAGCGGGAGGGAGACCACCTGCCGGACTGGGACGGTGACCTCCACCGACTCCGCACTGGCGGTCACATTCTTCCGGCTGGCGGGGGTTCCGTCCGGGCCCATGAATACCACACTGGACTGCTCCACTATGGTATCCCGAACCTCTTTTCCCCCCACCGTTGCCAGGGCATAGGAGATGCCCTCCAGCTCCTTTGCCGGGCCCTTTAGAACCAGGGTCTCAGGATCGGTGGTCACCGCACCGGCCAGGCAGTTGTCCGCCTCCGTCCCGATGAACTCTCCTCGAACCGGAATCTCTTTGGTTGCCTGTTTCTCCACCGTCACCGTGACATGCAGGTCCTCCCAATCCGAAATAGAGACATTGTCGCCCACGGTATCTGGGAAGTCCACCTTACAACTCAGCGTATGCTCCCCCTCCGAGGTAACCGAGGAGACATCCAGCTTTAGGGTGATGTTTTTCCGATTGAGCTTCATCAGGGTCTTTTTTCGACCGGAGAGTTTGAGAGAGACATGGTCCCGGTTCTGTTCCGTCACCATCAGCCCTCGCTCAGCCAGGCTGTCCTCTCCCACCACGGTAACCGGGATTTCCCGGACAGTACCGGTGCCGGAGGGATTTTCCACGTTGATGACATACATCCACACACCCACCGCCAGCACAATGGCCAGGACGATATTGAAGATTTTGCGGTTTTTCTTCGGGTTGGTCACGATTCTCCTCCCCTTCCTTTCCAGAACGGCAGGGAAGGTCTGCGCCGCTTGCCGGAGGCGCTCTCCTCCCGGGGCAGCAGTTCATTGCGCAGAATCCGTCCCAGCGTCTCCGGGGACAAGTGCCGGCGGAGGTTACCGTTGACCACAACAGAAATGGCCCCTGTCTCCTCGGAGACAATGGCAACCACCGCATCAGAACGCTCGCTCATACCCAGACCGGCCCGGTGGCGCATGCCCAGGTCTTTGCTTAGATTCATACTCTCCGACATGGGGAGCATGCAGGCCGCCGCCGCGATCTTCCCCTGCCGGACCACCACTGCGCCGTCATGGAGGGGCGCGTTGGGATAAAAGATGTTTTTCAGCAGTTCACTGGTCACCGTGGACTGGAAGGGAGTGCCCGAGGAGATGATGTTGGACAGATTGGTCTCCCGCTCGAACACCATCAAGGCGCCCACCCGGTTTTTCGACATCTCTCCATAGGCCTCCACCGTCTCCTGAATGGCCTCCTCCACATCGCTGACTGGGGTTTCATTCCGGAAAAAGCGGGAGATTCGGGAGACGTTGTTGCTGCCAATGCGCTCCAAAAACCGGCGAATCTCCGGCTGGAAAATGACCACCAGGGCCAGCAGCCCCAGCTCCACCGCCTTATTCAAAATGAAACTGATGGCATTAAGGTTAAATTGGTAGGAAATCCACATCGCAACGATAATCAGCAGCAGCGCCTTGGCCACCTTGGCCGCGTTGGTCCGCTGGAAAATCCCGATGCATTTATAGAACAGGAAGGACAAGATGGCGATGTCGATCAGATCAGAGACTGTCATCAACCGCAGATAACCCAACGTGTTGACGCAGTACTGCAAAAACGAGGTCATCGCTCCCACCTCCTTTAGGGTATAATCCGCCAAGTTTTCTATGGTAATTCAAGTTATTATACTGTATTTCCCTCCCATTTACAACCCCGCCGGCAGAGGAAATTTCACCTTTTCTTCTGAGAAAAGCGCCCTGGAAATCCAGGGCGCTTTTCGTGGGCACCTATCCCAGCCGCCGCATTGTTTTCAGGAACCGCTCCACCTCCTGGCCGGTGTTGAAGGCAGAAAAACTCACCCGCACGGTGCCGGTTGCCTCGGTTCCCCCCGTGGCATGGGCCAGCGGAGCACAGTGGAGTCCCGCGCGAACCGCGATCCCCCGCTGGCCCAGTTCCTCCGCCACCCAGCCTGGGTCCCGGCCGGCCACCCGGAAGGAGAGCACGCCGCTCTGGCAGCCCTTCTCTCCCGCTGAGTAGACCTGGACCCTGGGCAGCTGGGCCAGCCCCTCCGCCGCCTGCCGGACCAGCGCCGCCTCGTGGCAGAACAGCGAATGGATTCCCCGCCGCCGGAGGAACCGCAGCCCTTCCAGCAGACCGGCCACCCCGGGGACGTTGTGGGTTCCCGCTTCCAGCCGGTCCGGCAGGAAATCCGGCATTTCCGGCTGTCGGGACAGACTGCCCGTTCCTCCCGCGATCAGGGGTTCTCCTCCAGCTTGGCAGAGGAGCAGCCCGGTTCCCTGGGGACCATAGAGCCCCTTGTGACCAGGCATCGCCACAAAGGCCGCGCCCCAGTCCTCCATACGCACAGGAAGCACCCCGGCCGACTGGGAGGCGTCCACAATAAGGGGAACCTGACGCCGCCGGCACAGGGCGGCAACCTCCTCCACCGGCAGCACATAGCCGAACACGTTGGACACATGGGTACAGATGACCACATCCACCTCCGGGGTCAGCCGCCGCTCCAGTTCCTCCAGAAACAGATTGGGACAGAAGAGCGGGGCCCGGACCACCCGCAGGCGGACATCGGCAATCGACGCCAAAGGCCGGGTCACCGCATTGTGTTCATATCCCGACAGGAGCACCGTGGCTCCCGGCTTTACCAGGGAATGCACGGCAATGTTCAGCCCATGGGTGGCGTTGAAGGTCAGCACCACCCGCTCGGGCTGCCCCACCTGGAAGAGGGCGGCGGCCTCCTCCCGGCAGGCCAGCAGCGTTCGGGAGGCCCGGGCCGCCGGGCCATAGGTCCCTCGTCCCGGACTGGTCATGGATGCCATGGCCCCCCGGACTGCCCGGAATACAGCAGGGGGCTTTTGATACGTGGTGGCGGCACTGTCCAAATAGATCACAGTTCCACCTCCCGGTAACCATATCCCGCCGCGTTCACGTAGATGCCCAGATAGGGCAGCCGCGTTCCGTTCAGGATGGTCAGAGCCCGGGCCAGGTTCCGGGCGGCGATCTTCACCGAATAGCTGCATCCGGTGGGTGAGATCTCCCCTGGAGACCGGAGGACCCGGGCGGGGATCCCCGCCCGCTCCAGGGCGTTGGACACCCTTTGTGCGTAGGTCAGGGATCGGCACATAATCAGATATACCATAAAAAGCTCCTCCCGCACCAGTGTATGCGCGGGAAGCGGAACTGTGTCGAGGGCGGTGCTGTCCCCGACCAAATGCCTCTCTCTGCGGCAGGAAGCCTCTATTTTCCCAACGGCTCCAAAAGGACCACCCCGTGGGCGGCAATCCCCTGTTCCGTTCCTGTGAAGCCCAGCCCCTCCTCTGTGGTGGCTTTCACACTGATGGCCGTGACCGGCAGCCCCATTGCCCGGGAGTAGTTCTGGCGCATCTGGGGGAGATAGTCCTTCAGCTTGGGGCGCTGGGCCAGGATGGTGAGGTCCACATTTTCCACCCGCCACCCCTGCGCTGCCAGCAGCGCCATCACCCGTCCCAGCAGGTCCAGGCTGGAGATGTCCCGGTACGCCGGGTCCGTATCCGGGAAATGCTGCCCAATGTCCCCCAGGGCCGCCGCGCCCAGCAGGGCATCCATCAAGGCGTGGGTCACCACGTCCGCGTCCGAATGGCCCAGCAGTCCCAGATGATGAGGGATGTCCACCCCGCCCAAAATCAGCTTCCGGCCCGTCACCAGCCGGTGTACATCGTATCCATGTCCGATCCTCATCGTCCCATCCTCTCCGCTAAAATAGCCTCTCCCCAGGTCAGGTCCCTGGGGGTTGTAATCTTGATATTCTCCTCACTGCCCTGGGTCAAACAGACGGGAAACCCAATCCGCTCCACGGCGGAACAGTCATCTGTGAGGGCCGCGCCCTCTTCCCAGGCTTTGGTGAGCGCCCCTTTGATGAGCGAGGCCTCAAACACCTGGGGCGTTTGCACGCCAAAGAGCCGGGCCCGGTCCGGCGTCTGCTGCACCACCCCTTCCTGGGCCACCTTAATGGTGTCCTTCACGGGAAGGGCAGGGGCGGCGGCTCCTCTCTGCCGGGCAGTCTCTATGGTCTGCTCCAACACCTCCAAGGGCAGAAACGGCCGGGCGCCGTCGTGAATGGCAATGAGTGACGCCTGGGGATCGGTCTCCCGCAGCCCCGCCAGAACCGACTCGGTCCGGCTCTCCCCTCCTTTGACCACCCGGCGCACCTTGGTGATTCCCCGCTGGCTGCACAGCGTTCCAATGGGAACCATCAGGTCCTCCCGGGTGACCAAGACAATCTCATCCACCAGAGAGGAGGTCTGAAAGGGCATGAGGGTATACAGCAGCAGGGGTTCCCCTCCCATGGGACAGAGAATCTTGTCGATCCCCTCCATTCGGGAAGCCCGGCCCCCGGCCACAATCACCGCTGAGCAAAAGGAAGCCGCCGCCTCTTCCCGATGAAACAATCTCCGCAGCAAATCCATATTCTTCTCCTTTCCACGGCAAAAAGGAGCCTGTCAGGCTCCTTTTCAATTCCACGTTCTCTGTATCCTACATGTTATGAGTGAAGGGCCCGGTCCATGCGGTCTTCCGCCTCCTGGTAGCTGATGGACTGGGCCAATCCAATTTCTGAAATCAAGATCTGCCGGGCCGAATGGAGCATTTTCCGCTCCCCTGTGGACAGGCCCCGCCGGGCGTCCCGCAACATGAGACCTTTGGCCACCTTGGCCACCTCCAGCAGGTCGCCGCTTTTGAGGCGTTCCATGTTCTCTCGGTAGCGGTGGTTCCAGTTGGTGTCCATCTCCACCTGAAGGTCGGGAATCTTTCCCAAGACACGCTCCGTCTCATCCCCGCTGAGGATAGAGCGAACGCCGATCTCCCCACAACTCTCCGTGGGGATCATCACCAGCATATCCCCCAGGGGCAGCTTCAGGCTGTAATAGTCCCGCAAGACGCCATTGACTTTCCGCGTCACAATCTGGTCCACAATTCCCGCGCCATGCATGGGGTGGACGATCTTATCTCCTATCCGGAACATTGACCTCACCTCCCGATCGGTCTCCTATGTACTTCGGCTTTCGACTCCTCCACAGTTTGATTTGTTGTACGAATGGTTTCATTATATCGTTATTTTTCCATATTTGCAAGGGTTTTTCCATCTTTTCATTAAACTTTTCCCTTATTTTAACCTTTTATTCCCATTCCAATCCTTTTCCCGGCCAACTCCCCCTCCGGGAACCGCCTCGTTCCTGCCCACAAAGAAAAAACGAACGGCGTCAGATTCCTCTGACGCCGTTCGTGGTGGGCGTAATTTCTAAGAAATTAAGCTTCTCTCATCCGAGCAAAACACTCGCTGCAGTAGACGGGACGATCAGACTTAGGCTCGAACGGAACCCTCGCCTCTCCGCCGCAAGAGGCACACACCGCGGTGAAATATTCCCGGGGGCCGCGGGCAGCGGCCTTGCGGGCATCCCGGCAAGCCTTGCAGCGCTGAGGCTCATTCTGGAAGCCTCTCTCTGCATAGAATTCCTGCTCTCCAGCGGTGAACACGAACTCGTTGCCGCACTCTTTGCATACTAAAGTCTTGTCTTCGTACATGCTGTTAACCCTCTCTTTGACATTGTAACCCAGGTTTCTTTGGGTCGGATAAAAATATGCGATCAGCTTTCGCTGTATTCGCCGCGGGATAAATACTGTGCAATCTTGCGTCGAATCCGCTGCACAGCGTTGTCCACCGACTTTGTGGACCGTTGTACCTCTTCCGCGATCTCGGCATAGGACAGGCCATGGAGATAACAGGCCAGAACCTGGGCCTCCAGCCCAGTCAAACCCTTGCGGATCGCCTCCTCCAGCGTGCTGAGATTCTCCTCATGGATGACAACGTCCTCGGGGTTTCTTTGCTGATGATATGCCGTGCCAAAGAAGGTAAAATCCTGGTGAGCCAAAAAGAGGGATGGATCGAGGGAAACATAATCGTTCAACGGTGAGTGCTTTCCGCCGGCGGCGGCCCGCACCACAGAGATGATCCGGCGGCGGACACACAGCTCCGCAAAGGTGCGGAACCGGGCGCCCCGGTCTGAGCGAAACTCCCGAATGGCCGAGAGCAGCCCCAACATGCCTTCCTGAATCAAATCCTCGCTGTCTCCCCCAGCCAGAAAAAAGGGCCGCGCACAGACACGCACCAAGCGGGAGTAGCGGAGAACGAGGGTTTCCTCGGCGGCACGGTCCCCTGACGCGGCCCGTGCACAGAGAGTTTCGTCTGTAATACTGGTGTTTTTTCCATATTCAGCGTTCATATAAATTTCACTTTTATTATAATGTAACAAGAAGGAAAAGTCAAGCAAATTATCAAGTTAATGCTAAATTACAAAAAATCTCCGTCATTTTTGTGTATTTTTCCCCATTTGCTTTTGCATTTTTTCCTTCATCTCCGCCGCCTCACAGCTTCAGCTGCTCCTGTCCATGGAAGGGAAGCCCCAGATGCTCATAGGCCAACCGGGTAACACACCGTCCCCGGGGTGTCCGCGTGAGAAAGCCCATCTGCATGAGGTAAGGCTCATAGACATCCTCCAGAGTCACCGCCTCCTCCCCCACTGTGGCGGCCAGCGTTTCCAGCCCCACCGGTCCGCCGGCATAGTGGGCAATGATGCTGCGGAGCATGCGGCGGTCCACTGCGTCCAGGCCCAGCTGGTCCACCTCCAACGCCGTCAGCGCCTGGTCCGCCACCCCCTGGGTGATCACGCCGCCAGCCCGGACCTGGGCAAAATCCCGCACCCGCCGGAGAAGGCGGTTGGCAATCCGGGGGGTGCCTCGGGCCCGCCGGGCAATTTCCGCCGCGCCGGCTGCCTCAATGGGGACCCCTAAAATCCCCGCGCTGCGGGTGACAATTTGGCCCAGCTCCTCCGGGGTGTAGAGCTCCAGCCGCAGCATCACCCCAAACCGGTCCCGCAGAGGGGCGGAGAGCTGCCCTGCCCGGGTGGTGGCGCCGATGAGGGTGAACCGGGGCAAATCCAGCCGGATGGAGTTGGCCGAAGGGCCCTTGCCGATGATAATATCAATGGCAAAATCTTCCATTGCCGGATACAAAATTTCCTCCACCGACCGGTTCAGCCGGTGAATCTCATCCACAAACAGGATATCATTCTCGTTAAGATTGGTCAGAAGGGCCGCCAAATCTCCCGGCTTCTCAATGGCCGGGCCGGAGGTAATGCGGATATGGACCCCCATTTCGTTGGCGATGATCCCCGACAGCGTGGTTTTGCCCAGTCCCGGGGGGCCATGGAGGAGCACATGATCCAGGGGTTCCTGGCGCATTTTGGCCGCGTCAATGAATACGGACAGGTTTTCCTTGGCCTTTTCCTGGCCAATATACTCTGTCAGGCGCTTGGGACGGAGGGAACCCTCCCCCTCGTCCTCCCCCAGAAGGGATGTGGTCATAAGAGGGGTCGTCTGGGCCTCCTCTTGGGAAAAGTCGATGCTCATGCCGCCCTGCCTCCCTTCACTTGATCATTTTCCGCAGGGCCTGGCGGACAATCTCCTCCAAGGAGAGCCCCTCCAAATCCAGTCCCTTCAGCGCCACGGCAATTTCCGCCGGGCTGTATCCCAGCACCGCCAGCGCCGCCGTGGCCTCCGAGCTCTTGTTCTGGGGGATCACCGTCACCCCTGTGCCCCCATAGCGTTCCTCTCCGGCGGGGAGCTGGCCTTTGGCCAGCTTGTCCTTCAGCTCCAGAAGGATGCGCTGGGCAATCTTCTTCCCGATCCCCTGGGCCACCGTCAGGGCCTTTTCGTCGCCGGTAATGATGGCGGTGGCCAATCCCTCCGGGGTGGTGGCGGAGAGAATGGAGAGCGCGGCCTTGGGCCCCACACCGGAGACGCCAATGAGCAGTTGAAAGCAGTTGCGCTCCTTTTCCGTTCCAAAACCGTAGAGCTCCATGGCGTCCTCCCGGACATTGAGATGGGTATAGAGGGTTACCTCTTGTCCCATCTGGAGTCCAGAGAGGGTATAACTGGTGGTCCGGCAGGCATAGCCCACGCCGCCGCAGTCGATCACCGCCAAGTTGGGGGCCAAGTGGGCCGCTCTGCCCTTGAGATAGTAAAACACGGGAACTCTCTCCTTCCTGTCACTGCCGGCTCAGCCGGGAGGTGTGGGACCGGGCGTGGCACAGGGCGATGGCCACTGCGTCGGCCGCGTCGTCCGGCTTGGGCACAGCTGCCAGATGGAGCAGCCGTCTCGTCATGTCCATCACCTGGCGTTTTTCCGCCTTGCCGTACCCCACCACAGCCTGCTTCACCTGGGAGGGTGTGTATTCATACACGGTGACCCCCAGTTGGGCTGCGGTCATGAGGATGACGCCTCGGGCCTGGGCCACGCCAATGCCGGTGGTCACATTGGTGTTGAAAAAGAGCTCCTCAATGGCCATGACATCCGGGGCAAACCGCTTGATCAATGTCTCCAAATCCTCATGGATTTGGAGCAGGCGCCGGGGCATGGGGACCCCTGCCTGGGTATTGATGGCCCCGCACCGAAGCAAGCGGGCCTGTCCCCGCTGTGCCTCTAAAATGCCAAATCCCACAATGGCATACCCCGGGTCGATGCCAAGAATCCGCACATTCTTTCCTCCCCTCTGCTGCATTCGGCACCCATTATAGCATAGGAATCCGGAGGGGTGCAACCCGGTCACCTCTGTTTTCGCGCCGCCGCCTCCAGGAGAATCCCAATGCGTTCCCGCAGGGCAGAATTCCCCCTGCCGTTCCCTCCTCCATTCCATGAAACAAGCTGCTGACCAGACCTCCGGCCAGCAGCTTTGTTGTTTCTGTCAATCCTTCAGACGGTCCTCCAGGCCCGCCAGCTCTTCCCGCAGCGCCTGGGGCAGCTTGTCGCCAAACTGTGCGTAGAAGCTGTGGATTCCCTCTGTCTCTTTGCGCCAGAGGTCCCGGTCCACAGACAGCAGGCCAGCCAAGGTCTCCCGGCTCACGTCGATGCCCTCCAGGTTGATGTCCTCCGGGTTGGGCAGGTAGCCGATCTCGGTCTCCCGGGCGCCCACCTCATCGAAGCAGCGTTTGAGAATCCACTCCACCACCCGCATATTCTCCCCGAAGCCGGGCCAGATAAACTCGCCCTTCTCATCGGTGCGGAACCAGTTGACATTGAAAATCTTCGGCGGATGGGCGATGTCCCGCTCCATATCCAGCCAGTGCTGCCAATAGTCGGCCATGTGGTAGCCACAGAAGGGCAGCATCGCCATGGGGTCCCGCCGGGTCTCTCCCACCGTACCCTCTGCGGCGGCAGTCTTCTCCGAGGCCATAATGGAGCCCACGAAAACCCCGTGCCGCCAGTTCCGGGACTGATAGACCAGGGGCGCCGTCTTGGCCCGGCGGCCACCGAAGATGATGGCGGAGATGGGCACCCCATGGGGGTTATTAAACTCCGGGGAGATACAGGGGCAGTTCTCCGCCGGGGCGGTAAAGCGGGAGTTGGGATGGGCCGCGGGTCCCTGGGCGGTCTCCGGGCTCCAGGGATTGCCCCGCCAGTCCAGGGCATGCTCTGGGGGATGCTTGTCCAGTTTCTCCCACCACACGGTGTTGTCGTCCAAATTCAGGGCCACGTTGGTGAAAATGGTCCCCTTCTGGGTGGTGGCCAAGGCGTTGGGGTTGGACTTGGCATTGGTGCCTGGGGCTACGCCAAAGAAGCCCTTCTCCGGGTTCACCGCCCACAGCCGGCCATCTTCTCCCACACGAATCCAGGCGATGTCATCCCCCACGCACCAGCATTTCCAGCCGTTTTTCTGATAGCCCTCCGGGGGGATCAGCATGGCCAGATTGGTCTTGCCGCAGGCAGAGGGGAAGGCACCTGTAATATAACGGACCTCCCCCTGGGGATTCTGAATCCCCAGAATCAGCATGTGCTCCGCCAGCCAGCCCTCCTGCCGGCCCAGGTTGGAGGCAATCCGCAGGGCAAAGCATTTCTTTCCCTGGAGCACGTTGCCGCCGTAGCCGGAGTTAATGGACATAATGACATTGTCCTCCGGGAACTGCACAATATACCGCTCCTCCGGGTCCAGGTTGGCCCGGGCGTGGAGGCCCTTGATAAACTGTTCATCCAGGTAGGGCACAGCCTTCTGGCCCGCCCGGGTCATAATGGCCATGTTCAGAACCACGTAAATGGAATCCGTGAGCTCAATGCCATACTTGGCAAAGGGAGAGCCCACAACACCCATGCAATAGGGAATCACGTACATGGTGCGGCCTTTCATAGAACCATCGTACAGGCGATGCAGCTTGGCATACATCTCCTCCGGGTCCATCCAGTTGTTGGTGGGACCGGCATCCTCCTGTTTCTTACAGCAGATGAAGGTCCGGCTCTCCACCCGGGCCACGTCGCTGGGGTCGGACCGGTGAAGATAACAGCCGGGGAGTTTTTCCTGGTTAAGCTCGTGGAGCTCTCCCGTGGCGCAAGCCTCCTTCCGCAGCGCTTCCAGCTGCTGCTCACTGCCGTCGATCCAAATGACCTGGTCTGGCTGGGTCAGCTTTACCTGCTGGTCAATCCAATCCAGCACGGCTCGATTTTTTGTCAATTCCATGTAAAATGCCCTCCTTAGAGCCACCCTTAGCTTCTTTCCATTATATCTCTTTGCAACTTTTTATGCAAGTGACATCCTTCAACTTCCCCTGATTTCTTTTAGTTTTCCCGTTAATTGGGCAAAGTCCGCAAAAGTAAGGCGCTCCCCACGAATGGTCTCCGTCAAATTGCAGGCATGGAGCAGACCACTCAGGGTCTGCTTTTCCACACTTTTTTCCAAAAGAGGATACAAACAGTTGACAAGGGTCTTCCGCCTCTGGGCAAATGCCGCCCGGACCACCTGAAAAAAGAGGTCCGGGTCCTCCACCACCGCCGGGGGCTTTTCCCGGATTGTCATACGGATCACCGTGGAGGTCACCTTGGGAGCGGGAAGAAAGCAGGAGGGAGGCACA
The DNA here is from genome assembly GCF_003425665.1 of Evtepia gabavorous. GTDB lineage: Bacteria > Bacillota > Clostridia > Oscillospirales > Oscillospiraceae > Evtepia > Evtepia gabavorous. Next base: position 59,392 of record NZ_QQRQ01000004.1, on the reverse strand, counting down.
TCATACAGCAGCGCGCAGTCGGCGTAATACTGGCAGAGAAGGGTGAAGGCCCCGTATTCCGGCGTTCCAGGCTGGGCACAGATCCGCTGTGCCACCTCCCGCTGGATCATCACCGTCACCGCCTGAAAGCATTGGGCCTGGAGCAAGGCTGTGATCACCGGGGTTGTGATATTGTAGGGCAGGTTGGCACAGGCCACCACCGGCAGGCCGGGCATCCTCTCCCGGCAGAGGGCGGCAATGTCCGTCTTTAAGATGTCCCCCGGGACAATCTCCACGTTGTCATAGTCTGACAGGGTCTCCGCCAGAATGGGCAGGAGGGTGCGGTCCAGCTCCACAGACACCACCTTCTCGCCCCGCCGGGCCAACTGAGCGGTCAGCGGGCCAATGCCGGGACCGATCTCCAGCACCCCTACCCCAGGGGCTGCGCCTGAGGCCTCCGCAGTCTGCCGGGGGACCCACTCCTGGATCAGGAAATTCTGGCCCATCTGCTTGGAAAACCGAAACCCATGGCGGCCCAAAAGGGCCTTAATCTCTTTGGGATTGCACAGATCCATTGGCAATACCTCCTGTGGGCATTTTTTTCATCATAGCATAGGCCCGCCGGGATTGCAATGGCACACACGTCCGGGCCCCCGCTCCCTTTCGCAGCACAGAGGTGACCAGCCATCTCTGCCGCGCATAGGATGAGAAAAAAGGAGGGATTATTTTGCCCATTATCTATTTGTCACCTTCCACCCAAGAATACAATGAATATGTCAACGGCCTGGGAAATGAGGAGGAGTGGATGAACCGCCTGGCAGACGCCATGGAGCCCATGCTCTTTGCCTCGGGGATTCAATACACCCGCAACACCCCCGACATGACGGCGGCCTCCTCCATCCGGGCCTCCAATGCCGGGAACTACAACCTGCACCTGGCCCTGCACACCAACGCCTCCGGCGAAGACCAGGCGGGCCAAAACCGGGGGATCATCGCCTTCTATTTCCCGGGAAGTGCCCGGGGAATGCGGGCTGCCCAGTTCTTAGCCGATGGCCTCAAGGCCATCTACCCCCTTCCCAACCTGGTCCGCACGGAACCCACCACCACCATCGGCGAGGTTCGCCGGGTCCGGGCGCCGGCGGTCCTGCTGGAGCTGGGGTTCCACGACAACCCGGACGACGCCCAATGGATCGTCACCCACATCGACGCCATGGCGGAGAGCATCGTGCTCTCCCTCACAGAATATTTCGGCATTCCCTTCTTCCCTGACAGCTATCCCCTGCCCGGGGAAGTCCGGGCGGAGCTGGGCGCCCTGGATGTTTACAGCCGGCCTGACTTTGACACGCCGCCCATCGCCCAACTCTACGACGGCGCCCAGGTGACGGTCATTAACGAATACTATGGCTGGTACCTGATTCAGTTCGGCGATCAGGTCGGCTATGTCGCCGCCGATTTCGTGGCGGTGGAGTGACGCCTCTCTTTTGATCCTTATGTTCATAATTTGTTCACTTAAAGTTAGTAAATTATCCACTTCTTCTCTCCCCCCGTATGCTATCCTAAGCATGTAAACAGAAGTCAATCAACATTACCTCTCTCTTTTCTCTCTCTTCCTAAATACACTGCAAAAAACCGAACGCCTCTGCGTTCGGTTTTTTGCGTTCCGCGCGGGTGCCGGTTCTCCCCATAGAAAAGCGCCGGAGTGATCTCACTCCGGCGCTTTGTTTCGTTTTCCAATGGCTCAGAGCTTCCGCCGCTTCTGCACGGAACGCACTCTGCGCAACATTTTAATCAGGTAGTAGAACAACCCGATGAAGTACGGCACCCCAAAGTAGGTCAAGGTGCTGCGGGTCACGGAAAAGTCCTGGTTATACAGGCACATGATTCCAACAATCACCGTAAAGCCACAGATGATGAAGAGAGAAATATACTTCGGAATCCTCAACACCTTATACTCCATTGATTGCTTGTTTCCAATCACTTTTCCTGCCCAAAGATCCATGAGGAGAATCAACACGATACTGATAATCGCATACAGAACCAACTCCATCATAATCACTTGGTTGTTGGCAACATCCTCTAAGGCCTTGCTGGCCGCCGCTGCTTCATTCATGGGGTACTCCTTTGAAAACGTAAATTAGCAAATCACAGAATTAACCGAACGGACTAAGAGAATCCGGCTTAGGCCTGCTTTCTCTCTTCCATGCCGTGGAACACGCCTTCCTTCAGCTCTGTCTGAGACTTGCCTCTGCGCTGACCGCTGGCGGCCAGGTAAAGGATCAAGCCGATGATCATCCAGCCGACGAACATGATGCAAGCCGTGCTCTTCATGTACATGGGGCTGGCGGGGATGAACAACAGGATGAAGACAACCGTGGACACGATGCCGGCAAACCAGCCCATTGCGGCGCCGCCGGGGACCTTGTAAGGACGCTCCAGGTTGGGCTCCTTCTTCCGCAGGAACGCCAAGGAGTAGGAGGTCAGGCCCCAGGACAACACGAAGGCTGCGCCCGAGAAGGAAGTGATGTCGCCGATCAAGCCAGCGCCCAGGAAGGGGCCGATGAGGGACAGGCCCAGGCAGACGATCAGGCCGGGAACGGGGATGCCGTTCTTGTTCTGCTTGGCAAAGATCTTGGGCATCAGCAGGCCACGGGACATGCCCATGAGCAGCATGGCCGAGGACATGAAGAAGCCGTTCCAGGTGGTGAACAGACCGGCAATGGCGCCGATGGTGATCAGCCAGTAGAAGAACTCACCGGCAGCACCGCCGTAGCTCAATCTCAGCATGGTTGCCGCCGCAGGGTTGGTCATGATGCCGCCGACCGCAGTGGGCTGTGCGAACTCCTGCCAATCCCAAGCAAAGCCGAAGGAGAACAGCAGGAACGCATAGAACACGCAGGCCAGGGTAACGGAGAGCACCACGGTCTTACCAACGGACTTGATGTCGCCGCCAGCTTCCTCAACGCCCTGGGGAATGGTCTCGAACCCGGCCAGGAAGAAGGGAGCGGAGGACATGATGGCGAGGATACCGCCAAACATGCTGCTATTGGTTGCCTCAACATAACCCTGACTGGGGTCACCATAGATCATGGGGTTGCTGGTGTCATAGAGGGGCTGCCAGTGCTCGGGGCTGCCGTGGAGCAGAGAGGCCACAGCGCCGACGACAGCGGAACCCATCAGGATGAAGCACAGGATCTTCTGCACACCTGCCGCCGCAGCCAGGCCACGCATGTTCAGGGCGAACAGCAGGAAAGAACAAATCACGCCAATGATGATGGTGGTCAGATGGATGCCGGTGCCCGCCACATAGTAGAGGGGTTCACCGTCGGTCAGCCCAGGGATCAGATACCCCAGAACGTCGGTGATCTGAATGGCTTCCCAAGGAATGATGGATACGAACCCGCCAAAGGCCGCCCAGCCGGAAATCACGGCGACCTTGTCATTAAACGCACGGAATGCGAATGCCATGCCGCCGCCGGCGACGGGCAGGGCGGGAACCAGTTCGCAGTAGCACAGCGCGATGGGAACCATCATGATCAGTGCTGCGATGTAACCGAGACCGGCAGGAATGGGGCCGCCACTGCCGCTCATCCAGTTGTTGATGGAGACGGCCCAGCCGACTCCCACGATTGCGCCAAAGCCAATGCAGAAAAAGTCAATAGCGCTTACGCCTTTTTTCTCTCCCTGATTACTCATACATTTTACCTCGTTTCTTGTTGAACTCTAATTGGATCATCTCAACTATCATTCGCACGCGGTCTCCGGTCTGGCGGGTGGCTCATTCATGCGCCAGGCCGAACTTCTTCTTTTGTTTCGAGTGTGCTTTCTTCGAATGTCTTCCTGCATTTGAGGAAAATTCACTCTATTTTTTTCCTTCTTTCTTGCCTCTCACGCACCCTCCCGGGTCACCGCATCCCTCCTTTTGGGTTCAGGTTGAGCCGTACTCCCCATCTGTTTTTTCGTCTTTTTGACGAAGCCACAGACCTTTTGAGTGGCTTCATTATATCACACTGTATAGAAAAAATAAAGAGAAAATTTAGTTTTTTAGCAAAATTATCAGGTAGGAACATTTTTCACTTTCTTTTTTAGGTTTCGCCCGAGGATTTGTTTCTTTTTCCTTCTGATTTTTTTGCATCAATTTGTTCTAAATATTGCAGAAGGGCGGTTTTCTCATTGGGAAGGGTTCCCTCCAGCACACAATCCAGCAGCCGGCGGAGAGCCATTCCAATCGCCGGGCCTTGGTAACCCAACGCTAACAGCTCCCTTCCCCCCACCGCCAGCTCCCTGACGGTCAGACAGGGCGCCTCAGCCAGGACCTCCCCGGCAATCTTTTCCAGGCGCCGGAGGTGGTCCAACCTTGTGCAATATGCCGGGGCCTGGGCGGAGGCATCCCCCCGCTGGATCTCCAGCAGATCAAAAAAGCGCTCCGGCCCCAATTTGTTGAGCCAGCGGCGCACCCGCTGGGGGCTCTCCTCGATGACCGCGTCATGGTAGCGCACCAGGCACAGCACTTGCTCCCGGGTCCGCCGGGGAAACCGCAGCCGGGTGAGGATTCCTTCCGCCAGCTCCACGCTCCGCCGGGGGTGCCCGTAGAAATGTCCCTGCCCATCCTCTCCCAGAGAAAAGGTATCTGGCTTTCCCATGTCGTGCAGCAGCATCGCCAGGCGCAGAGGGAGCCGGGGGGGCACATGGTCCACTGCCACCGCCGTGTGGGTCCACACGTCATAGCAGTGGTGGGCATTCCGGTGGGCAAAGCCCACCATGGGCAGCAGCTCCGGGATCACCACCCCCAGCACGGCGGGGTAGGCCCGTAAAATCCGGCCGGCCGCCGGGCCGCAGAGGAGCTTTCCCAACTCCGCAGCACACCGCTCGGCGGACACCTTGGTCAGCAGGGGGGCGTACCGCCGGGCCGCCCGGTCGGTCTCCTCTTCCAGGGAAAAATCCAGCACCGCAGCGAAGCGAAGTCCCCGGAGAATCCGCAGGGCATCCTCCTGAAACCGGGTTCCGGGGTCCCCCACCGCCCGCAGGCATCCCGCCCGCAGATCGGCCTGCCCCCCAAAATAGTCCCGCAGCCCCCGCCCCGGGGCATAAGCCATGGCATTGATGGTGAAATCCCGGCGGGCCGCGTCAGCCCGGAGATTGTCAGCAAATGTTACCCCGTCCGGGTGCCGGGCATCGGAGTAGGCTCCGTCCACCCGATAGGTGGTGATTTCCAGGGGCATGCCCTCCAGCAGCACCGTCACCGTGCCGTGCCGGATGCCGGTTTCCAGGACCGTCTCCCCCTGAAACACCGCCTTGGTCTCCTCCGGCCGGGCGGAGGTGGCCAGATCATAGTCCTTAGGGGCACAGCCCAGCAGCATATCCCGGACACATCCCCCCACCAGCCAGGCCTCAAACCCAGCCTCATGGAGCCGTGCCAGGGCCCGGGCCGCCGGGGGGGCAATGGTCCCCATCATGGCTGCGCCTCCCTCTGGCTCAAGGGAAAGAGCACGCGCACCCGTGTCCCCCGGCCCAGCTGGCTATCCAACTGAATTTTGGCGTCGTGATAGGCGGCAGCGTGCTTGACAATGGACAGGCCCAGGCCCGTGCCGCCGATCTCCTTGGAGTGGCTCTTATCCACCCGGTAGAACCGCTCAAAGACCCGGTCCGTCTCTCCAGGCGGGATGCCAATGCCCGTGTCCTGGACCGTCAGCACCACCCGGTCCCCCTCCCGGGTCACCGAGACGGCCACATGGCCATTCTCCTGGTTGTATTTGATGGCGTTGTCACAGAGGTTAAAAATAATCTCCGCCAGGAGCTTTTCCGCGCCGTCCACCCGCTGGCGGCTCCCGGTCAGGGAGATGGCAATCCCCCGCTGCCGGGCCGCCTCAGCCAGGCTGGCCACAGCCCTTTCACACAGGGCGTAGAGGTCAATCCCCTGGCGGCGCTCCTGCCCGGGCGCGCCCTCGTCCAGATGGGAGAGGTTCAGGATATCCTCCACCAACGTGATCAGGCGCTGGGCCTCCTCGTAAATCTTGCCGGCGAAGCGCCCCACGTCCTCGCTTTTCACCATCCCCTCCCGGATGATCTCCGCATAGCCGGAGATGGAAGTCAGGGGGGTCTTGAGCTCATGGGAGACGTTGGCGGTAAAGTCCCGGCGCATCCGATCCTGCTTCTCATACTCCCGTTTGAGCTGCTCCATCTGCCGGCGGATGCCGGCCTGGCCGGCGGGCGGGCAGAGGGTACGGGCTTGGGGCGGGACCGGCCGCTTGGCGAACCACGTCCCCAGCACCAGGCCGGCGGCCAAGGGGAGCAGGGTTTTCATCGGGTTGGGCATGGTGGGTTCCTCCTGTCAGATGGGTTTCGGGGGTGTCTTTCCCTGGGCATCCATCGTTTTCTCCATTATAACAGGGGGGCAGAACGGGAACAAGCCCCTCCCTTACAGGGGATTCGGCTGTAAGGGAGGGGCTTATGCTGGATTATTCCGCTTCGATGATTTTAATTTGATCGGCTTTCAGACCCGTCTGTTCCATGACGATCTCTCCAATCCGGGCCGCGTCGGCGTCGGTCATGCCGTTCTCCATGGCGGAGACCACCACACTGATGCTGTCCTCCCCCAGGAAGGCCACGCAGTCGGTATAGCCCTTGGCGGTGATGAGGTTCTCAATCTGCGCCTCGGTCATGGTATAGTCCGCCATGGTCTGGATGGCCGCGTTGGCCTGATCCACCGAGCTCTGGTCGGCCTTCTCATCCTCTGCGGCCTCCTGGAGCAGGGAGAGGGCGTTGTCCCGGGCCTGCTGCCGGTTGAGGCGGGCTGTGGAGAAGTAAGTACCAGACTCGGCGTCCGCGCCCTCCTGGGCCGCGGCGCCCTCCTCGGTCTTGGCCCCCTCTTCCCCGGCGGCGCCTTCCTCTGCGGCCGCCCCCTCCTTCTGCTTCTCCAGCAGAGGATCATTCTGACTGCCCACCAGGGCCGCCTCCCCCAGGTTTTTCCCGGCGGCGGTGTCCTGAGAATAGCTCCAGTTCAAATAGACCGCCCCACAGACAAACAGGACGATGGCCGCGGCGATGGCATTGCGTTTCCAGAGTTTCATAGGTTTTTCCTCACTTTCCTTGACTGATCGAAATTTTATCGGCGCCCAGGCCCGTCAGGGCCGACATGGCCTCGGTAAGCTGCAGGCGCACAGTGGGGTCATCTCCCCCGGCGCAGACCAGCAAAGCGCCCTGATACCGGGGGTAAATTTCCTGGACGGTGACGGTCTCCTGGCTGCCGCTGCCCCGGGAGAGGACCACGGTCTCCGTCTTCTCCTCCCCCTGGGACCCGTCCCGGTCCACATTCTCCGCCAGGATCTGCCGGGGTCCATTGGCCACGGTGAGCACCACCGTAACCTCCCCCGCCCCGTGGATCTTGGACAGGGCCTGGGACAGGCGGGCCTCGGTCGCGGCCAGGTCGAAGGCCGACTGCGTCTGCTCGGTTTCCTCCCGTGCCTCTCCCTCCTTTTCCCCGGTGGGAAGGAGCAGCAGGATGAGCCCTGCCAGAATCACCAGCCAAACCAGCCGGTATCTTCCCATCGACGCCTTCACTCGTTGGGCCAGGCGGCCCATGGCTTCTCTCCCGTTCATGGTAGTTCCTCATTCCGATAGATTTGTGCCTCACGAGGAATGTCCAGTTCCTCCTCCATGTAGTGGGACAGGTCCTGCTTTTGCCCCTGGGTCAGCTGGCCTGTGACGGTGGCCCGGATGGGAACGGGAAGCTCTCCCTCCCCCGGGGCACAAACCACCTGGGCCGAGCAGGACGCCCCCAGCTGCTCCCCTTTGTCCACAATGTATGCACTCAATTCCTCCTCTATGATTCCTTTCATGGGTTCATAGGTTTTTTCTTCCAAGGTCTCCTGGCTGATGGCGCCGGCCGGGAGGGAGGACACCATGTCATAAAGGTCCTCATAATCCATGGTTACCAGGGGCTGCAGGATGCCCAGCACCAGAATCAGGCCGCCGGTGAGCTTGCCCACCCGCTTCACCGCCCCCGCCGGCATCAGGGCCTCCGCCGCCGCAATGACCATGGCCGAGACGGTGACGCTGAGCAGCCAGGTTCGTATGATCTCCATCGCTGCCTCCTATCCCACCACCGCCGACACCGTGGAGACCATGGCCACCACCAGCAGCACCGCGCAGGAGGCTGTCATGGCCAGGATCAGACCGAAAGCCGTGCCCAGGGCCTCAATGAGGCCGGTGATCCGTCCGTCGGCGGAGACCGTGGCCGCCAGGGCCGCGGTACATTTATACATTAAGTAGTGCACCCCCAGGTTCAAAAAGGGAACCACACAGATGCCGATGACCGCCAGCATGCCAAACACCCCCGCGGCGTTCCGCAGCACGGAGGCGCCGGCCAGCAGGGTCTCCGCCGTGTCTGAGATGACGCCGCCCACCACCGGCACCATGTTGGAGATGGTGAACTTGGCCGCCTTCACCGTGGCCGCGTCCGCCCCGCCGGAGATCACGCCCGACAGGTTCAGGTACCCCACAAAGGCCAGCAGAACCACGGACAGGAGAATGGTAATCAGCCACTTCAGCAGGCCGCCGATCCGCTTGAGCCCATCGTTGCCCAGGGCCGCCCAGGCCACGTTGGCCGCCACAAAGGCGTAGCACAGCGGGATGAGCAGGGTGTCGATCAGGCGGATCAGGAAGTCCGAAAAGAGGATGGTGGCCCCGTGCTTCACCACCGCCATGGCTGGGGTTCCGCTGGCGGCGGTGGCCATGGACACCGTGGGCAGGAGCACGTCCCCCAAGGTCTCCATATTGAAAATGGCCTCCTCCCCCATGGACAGCAGGGAGTTGACATCCCCCACCGCGATGGCGGTGATGGACAGGGTGGCCGCCAGTGTGGTCACCCCCAGGCCGCTGCCTCCCGTCCCCGCCTTGACCCCTTCCGTGAGCCCACAGAGCAGGGTAACCGCCAGCAGGAGCACACAGCTGCGAACCGACCGCTTCACCACGCCCCCCAGGGCCTCCTTGCCGGTCTCGGCCATGTGGCGGAAGGAGGCGCCCACGTCCAGGCCATCCTCAATGTCATGCTGGCCGGTGTAGGCCTCTCCCGCCTCCTCCAGGTCCTCAATGCCCAGGGACTGGCTCTGGTCCTGCAGGATTTCCTCCTGGTCCAGGGCAAGCGCCGTGGGCATCAGGAGGACCGCAGCCAGGACCACCAGGAGCACCCAGCGCCTCACAGCAGTCCCATGACCAACTGCAGCACCATCTTCAGCAGGGGCAGGGAGACCAGCACCGCTGCCGCCGCGCCGGCCACCTCCACAAAGGATGCCACGCCCCCTTCGCCCGCGTCCCGGCAGAGGGAGGCGGCCAGCTTGGTCACCAGGGCCAGTCCCACGGTCTGGAGCATGGGCCGCAGAACGGTGGGTGAGATGTCGGCCAAATCGGCCAGCTCCTCCATCACATCCCGAATGGTCTCCAGCAGAGGCAGGGTATTCCACAGCAGAAGCACGCAGGCCGCCGCCACCAAAACCACCGCGATCTCCGGGGTCTTTTGGCGCACCACCACCGCGCAGAGGGCCGCCACCACCCCTGCCGCGCCCAGTGCAATCATATCCATAGCGCATCACAGTCCAAACAGGGTCTTGACCAGCTCGAAGAGGTCGCTGATTTTCTGGACAACCATCATCAGCACCACAATCAGTCCCGCCAGCGTGGTCATGGTGGCCTGTTCCTCCCGGCCGGACCGGGTGAGCACTTGGTTCAGCACCGAGACCAAGATGCCCACCGCGGCGATTTTAAACACCAGATCTACGTCCATTCCCGACTTCCTTTCCCCGGGACGAGGGACTCGTCCCTGTTTCCTCTGTTGGCTGTTCCGTTGGTTCCAATCTATGCGCAGCCCAGCTTGTCTATGCCAGGAAGTTTTATAGGAGGATCAGGCAAAACAGCCCCGCTGCAAGGCCCAGCGCCAGATAGACCCGGCAGAGCCGGCGGGCCGTCTCCGCCGCCTCCGCCGCCTGTCCCTCCAGCCCCCGGAGAAGGCCTTCCAGGGCCTGCCGCTGGCTCTCCCCATCGTAGCGGCCCAGCACATCCCCGGCCTCCTGGAGCAGGCGAAGGTCCGCCTCCTCCAGAGGCAGCGCCACCTGTTCCAGAGCCGCTGTCCAGCTCTCCGCCCAGCTCTCCTGGCCGCCCTCGGCAAACCGCCGGCGGCAGGTCCGAAAAAAGGCCGCCGTTGGCCCCTGGGTCCCCGCCTCCGCGCTGGCCATCAAATCCGACACAGGGCGCAGGGAAAAGGCCAGCTCCCGGGCCAGCCCCGCCAGCGTCCGGCGAAACTCCCCCAGACAGGCGGTCCGCTGGCGCAGCCGGCTGCCCCGGAGCAGGCCAAAGGCTGTACAGCCGGCAAAGAGAAGGGTCTTTCCCAACAGCGCGGTCATGGCATGCCCTCCTTCCGCACAGTATAGACTCGCTTGCCCTGGGCCAGGGAGAGCACCACAAAGGTCCGAAAAATCCCCTGGTCCAGCAGTTCCCGGTAGAGGGGCCGCAGCCGCAGCTCCTCCCAGCTTCCCCCGTGGGCGGTGGCCAAAAGGGTCACGCCGCAGCCGGCGGCCTCCTGTATGGCCCGCAGGTCCTCCGGGGCGGTGATCTCGTCCACCGCCAGCACCTGGGGCGCCATCCCCCGCAGGAGCATCAGCAGGGCTGCGGCCTTGGGGCAGTTCTCCAGCACGTCGGTCCGGGGGCCCAGATGGCGGCGGAGGGCGCCCGCGCCCAGCTCCCCCCGCTCGTCGGCCACCCCGACCCGCCGGGGACGCACCCCTTCCCCCAGGGAGACACAGCGGATGAGGTCCCGCAGCAGCGTGGTCTTTCCCAGCCCCGGTGGGGAGAGGATCAGGGTATTGGAGAGTTCTCCCCCCTCCGCCAGCTGGGGCAGCAAAGGGCGCGCCACCCCCGGCAGAGCGTGGGGCACCCGAAGGGCCAGAGAGGTAATCCGACGAAAGGAGAGCAGCTCTCCCTCCCGGGTGGCCCCCTCGCCGCAGATTCCCACCCGCACCCCGCCGGCGGCGGTGACATAGCCGCTGCGCAGCTGGTCCAGCACTGTATGGACCGATCCCCGCCCCGCGGTCTCCAGCACCCGGCGCAACGCCTCCTCCGTCAGCGGGCGCCCCCGCCAGGCGGGGTGGGTCCACTCCTCCCCCGCCTGGACCACCGCCAGGGGAAATCCCTCTCGCAGCCGGAGCTCCTCCACCGCGTCCCGGGCCTTGGGGTCCAGGCTGGACAGCATCTCCCGGAGAAACTGCGGCACCACCTTGTCCCATCCTTCCATGCCGTCTGTCACCTCCTGTTGTTGTCTCCATTCTATGCACGCCTGTCCGAACCCTATGCGTTCAAAAACGCCCGCCTTGCCAAAAACGGTTTCCTTCCTTATAATAAGAGGAACACAATGAGAGAAGGAGAGGAATCGCTATGCGCGTCACCATTCTTGTGGACAACCTTGCCGCCCGGGGGCTGGAGGCCGAGTGGGGGCTGTCCATCTATGTGGAATACCAAGGTCACGCCATCCTGCTGGACACCGGGGCCAGTGACCGGTTTGCCCGAAACGCCGATACCCTGGGGATCGACCTGTCCACGGTCTCCTTCGGCGTGCTCTCCCACGCCCACTGGGACCACGGGAACGGGATGGGTACCTTTTTTGCCCGCAACCCCACCGCCCCCTTCTACCTCCGCCAGGGCTGCGGGGAGACCTGCTATGACAAAACCCCCGAGGGCTGGCGGTACGAAGGCCTTCAGCGGGGCCTTCTGACCACATTTGCCCCCCGTATCCGCTATGTCACCGGGGACTTCTCTCCCCTCCCCGGCGTCACCCTCCTGCCCCACAAGACGCCGGGCCTGGCGCAGCGGGGCCTGGCCGCCAACATGTACCGAAAGGTGGGGGACCAGTGGCTTCCCGATGACTTTTCCCACGAGCAGAGTCTGGTCTTTTCCACCCCCAAGGGCCTGGTGATCTTCAACAGCTGCTGCCACGGGGGCGCGGACAACATCGTCCGGGAAGTGGCGGACACCTTCCCTGGCCAGCCCATCTCCGCCATTGTGGGGGGCTTCCACCTGTACGACACCCCCGCCCAGGAGGTCCGGGCCTTCGCCCACCGGCTGGGGGAGACCGGGGTAACCCAAGTAATCACCGGACACTGCACCGGGCCAGAGGCCCTGGACATCCTGACCCAGGTCTTGGGCAGCCGGGTGCAGCCCCTCTCCACCGGGTTGGTGCTGACCTTTTAACCGCCGCAGAAACATACATGTATTCACAAAAACACCCCTTATAAGGAGAAAATCCTTTCTCCTTATAAGGGGTGTTTGTTCAACGCAACCAGTTCCATCTGGGGATTTTATCCCCTTAAAAAATAAGATGCTTCCCTCTATACTAAGTGAAACTGTATTGGAGGTATCCCGTCATGGTTCCATTTGCCCCACCGAGAATGCTTTCAGTGCAGGAGAAGGCTTTGACCAGCAAAGGAAGCTCTAAAGATCGCTTTCCGGCGGAATATCGAACAGAGCCATCAGTTTCCGAAAGGTATCCTGCCCGTCCAGGCAGGTGTCTGTCAGATATCCCTGTTCTCCTTCCCATTCAGAGAGTCCCCGGTAATAATACCCTTTCTTGGCGTCCTCGATGATAAAGGGAATCAATCCAAAGCGCAGACACTCCTTTAACACAATCAGCCTGCCGACCCTGCCGTTGCCATCTTGAAATGGGTGGATGCACGCAAACTCGTAATGGAAGCGGATGATATCGTGGATCGTAACCGCAGTCTCAGCTTCGTACCGGGACAGCAGCTCTTTCATGTGCTGTGCTACCTCCTTCGGTTTTGTCGTTTCATGGCCGCCGACCATATTCGCCCGTTTTTTGTAATCCCCAACGGCAAACCATGAAAGGGAGGCATCCTTTGTCCCTTGCTTCAAAATACGGTGCAGTTCTTTGATGATCTCCTCCGTGAGCGGCGCTTCCGCCACATCAATACAAAAGTCAATGGCGCGGAAATGATTGACGGTTTCGATGATATCATCCACAGGGATTCCTTCCCCCGCATCGATGGTGTTCGTTTCAAAGATCCGTCTTGTCTGGTCCTCACTGAGCCTACTGCCCTCTATGTGGTTGGAGTTGTAGGTCATCCGCACTTGCAGTTCATGGTACAGGCCCCCCGGCATGCGAATGGATTTCTCCTCCCTGAGCATCTGCAGCAGCCTGTTGTCTGAAATGATCTGGCATAGTTCCTCAGTGGAACAGCCGAAAAAAGAGGAAACCCTGTCACATGGAGGTTACCATGGCTACAATCAGACGTGTGTTTACCCTTCGTCTTCCCGACGAAGTCTTCGATCAAATCGGCCGGTTGGCAAGCAAAGACCGGCGATCTATGACCAATTACATTGAAGTGATCTTGCGAAACCATCTGGCAGAAGTGGAACGCAGAGAGCAGGAAGCCGCCGGCTCCGGCGCCCACACCGAGTAGCACCCGGCTATCTTTTTAAGAAAGGGCTTGCCGCCTGCTTTTTTCAGACGGTAAGCCCTTTCGGCTGCTTAAACAATTTGTCGTTCCATCGTTGTCTCACCTTTTGGGGGCATCTCTTGCCCTCAAGGATTTTTCAGCCGGATCATCTTACATCTTACCCCTGACATTTGGCCAGGAGCTTTTCCCAGTTCTCGTCCACGTTTCGCTGGGCCTCTTCGATCATCCACTCGTTGCCCGGTTTGAACATGTGACGGAAGCGGCCCTGAAGCCGGAGATACTCCTCCACCGGCCGCTTCTGCTTGGGCTGGTAGCTCAGGTGCCACACCCCGTCAATGACCTCGAACAGCGGCCAGACGCAGGTCTCCACCGCCAGCTTACAGATCTCCGGGAGTTTTTCCGCCGGATATTCCCAGCCACGGGGACAGGGGGCCATGATGTTCAGAAAACTGGGGCCGGGGGTATAGATCGCTTTCTGGGCCTTGGTATAAAGGTCCCGGAAATTGCCAAGGAAGGTGGTCTGGGCCACGTAGGGCACATGGTGGGCGGCGATGATCTCGGTGAGATTCTTCTTGTTCTGCAGCTTCCCGGGGATGGCCGACCCCACCGGAGAGGTGGTGGCCTTGGCAAACCGGGGGGTGGAGGAGGAGCGCTGAATGCCGGTGTTCATATAGGCCTCGTTGTCGTAGCAGACATAGGTCAGGTCGTGGCCCCGCTCCATGGCTCCGGACAGGGACTGAAAGCCGATGTCGTAGGTGCCGCCATCCCCGCCGAAGGTGATGAACTTGACCTCCCCCTGGACCTTCCCCTTCCGCTTCAGGGCGTTATAAGCCGCCTCCACCCCGGACAGGGAGGCGCCGGCGCTCTCAAAGGCCGTATGGATGTAGCTGTCCTCATAGGCGGTGTAGGGATAGAGGAAGGAGCTGACCTCCAGGCAGCCGGTGGCGTTGCCCACCACCGCCCGGTCCTCCTCCCGCAGGGCCCGCAGAACGCCCCGGACCGCAATGCCCGCCCCGCAGCCGGCGCAGAGGCGGTGTCCCCCCACAAAGCGTTCTTTTTTCTCCAGGGTCTTTTTGAAATGATAGGTTCTCTCTGTGTTTTCCATGGCCGTTTACCCCCTTTGTCCCAGATGTGAATAGACCGGACCCAGTTCGCCCCCGGCCGCAATGGCCTCCAGCCGGGCAAAGACCGACGCAAAATGCGCCGGGGTGATATCCCGGCCCCCCAGGCCGTAGACATATCCCACGGTACGGGGACGGGGCTCCAGATCGTAGAGGGCCGCCCGGACCTCCGCAAACAGGGGGCCGCCCTGGGCAGAGAAGCTCTCCGCCTTGTCCAGAATGGCCAGGGCCTTCACGTTCTTCAGGGTCTGGGCCAGTTCCTCCGCCGGGAAGGGGCGGAAGACCCGAATCTTTACCAGGCCCGCCGGAATCCCCCGCGCCCGCAGCGCGTCCACCGTCACCTTGGCGGTGCCCGCAGAGGAGCCGATGAGCACCAGGGCGATCTCGGCATCCTCCATGCGGTAGGCCTCGAACAGGCCGTATTCTCGTCCGGTCAGGGCCGCGAACTGGGCGGCCACCTCCAAAATCCGCTTCTTGGCCCCCTTCATGGCCTCGGCCTGCTGGACCTTATGCTCCATATAGTGGCAGCCCAGGTCATAGGGACCGATGGCCAGGGGATTCTCCGCCTTGAGCAGGAAATGCTCCGGGCGGTACTCCCCCACAAAGGCCTTGACGGAGTCGGTATCCAGCAGCACAATATTCTCCAAGGCGTGGCTGGTGATAAAGCCATCCTGACAGATCATCACCGGCAGACGGACGGAGGGGTGCTCTCCGATGGGCATGGCCTGGAGGAAATTGTCATAGGCCTCCTGGTTGTTCTCCGCGTAAATCTGAATCCACCCCGCGTCCCGGATGCCCATGGAGTCCGAGTGGTCGTTGTTGATGTTGATGGGGCCGGTGAGGGCCCGGTTCACGCAGGCCAGGGTGATGGGAAGCCGGCTGGAGGCCGCCACATACATCATCTCATACATCAGGGCCAGGCCCGCTGAGGAGGTGGCAGTCACCGCCCGGGCCCCGGCGGCTTCGGCGCCGATGCAGGCGGACATGGAGCTGTGCTCGGACTCCACCGGGACAAACTCCGTGTTGACCTCCCCGTTGGCCACGTACTGGGCAAAATACTGGGGAATCTCCGTGGAGGGGGTGATGGGAAAGGCCGCCATCACGTCGGGGTCAATCTGCTTCATGGCAAAGGCAATGGCCTCGTTGCCGGAAAGACGTTCGTTGTAATTCATGCCTCTCCACCCTCCTTTACCGTGATGGCCCCAAAGGGGCAGACCTGGGCGCAGATGCCGCAGCCCTTGCAGTGCAGGTAATCAATGCCGGCCAGCTTTCCCTCCGCCACCGGCAGGGAGCTGTCGGGACAGTAGGGCACGCACAGCAGGCAGTTGCGACATTTCTCCCGGTCCAGCACCGGGGTGTCCGTGCGCCAGGCGCCGGTGTTCACATACCGGGCGGTGGCCGGTTCATAGACCTCTCCCCCCAGGGTCATCTCCTGCCAAGGGGTATGCTCGTCAATCTCTCTTGCGGGACGGATCATCCGACCTGCACCTCCTCCCACGCCTGCATTAGGGCCGCCATGTTTCCGGCCACCACCTGGGGCTTGGCGGCAAATTTGTGATGGAAGCTCTCCTCCATGTCCTGCTTAAACCTCTCTTCCTCCAGCACACCGCTCACCCGCACCGCCGCGCTGAGCATGGGGGTGTTGGGGAAGTTCCGGCCCAAGGTCTCCTCGGAGATCCGGCGGGCGTCTATGGTGCACACCGGCCCCGTCCAATGCCGGAGCTTGCCCCGAATCTCCCCGGGGGACTTGGCTGTGTTGACGATCACCGCCCCCGTCGGGGACAGGCCCTTGGTGACATCCACCGTGTCCAGCAGGGTCTCGTCCACCACCACCACATAGTCTGGGCAGTCGATGTTGCAGTGGATGCTGCACCGGGTGTCGCTGATGCGGTTATACGCGGTAATGGGAGCCCCCATCCGCTCAGGGCCGTACTCCGGGAACCCCTGGACAAACTTGCCCGAGCTGAAGGCGGCGTCCGCCAGGAGGAGACAGGCCGTTTTGGCCCCCTGTCCCCCCCGGCCATGCCACCGGAATTCTACCAAACCGTTCTCTTTCATGGAACTTACCTCCTTGGAATATGGGCACCGCCTGTGCCCGGAAGTCCCCCGCCCCGTGGGGAGGGCGGGCAAAGAAAAAAGCCTTCGTCCCTGTAAAAGGACGAAGGCCAAGAAAACACTTCGCTGTACCACCTGTTACCTGCGTACCAACATACGCGCTCCCTGTAACGGGGGACACCGGCAGGGCCTACTTTCCGCGCTTTGGTGTTCGGCCTGCAGCTCAGGAGGGATATTCAGACTTCCGCGCTACTTCCTTCGGGCTCTCACCATCCCCGAATCGCTGCAGGGTTCCGCAGATCCTACTGTCTCCATCATCGCCATTGTGATTGGCTTTGTTTAATTGAGGATATTATACGCACTGGCCGGGGCCTTGTCAAGGCACAAATTCCCCTCTTTTCCCGAAAAAAGGGCCCTTTTCTTGTGCGTTATTCCTGCCCCGCCTGGCCAGAGAAAATCCAGGGCGCCGGCTGCACCTCGATCTCGTCCTTCCGGCCCACCTTGGAGACCTCCAGCTGCATCACCTCCGTGGGCTGGATGCCGTTTTCCCAGAGCATCCCGGGAATCCGGCTCATGAAACTGAACTCCAAGGTATAGATCACCACCCGAATCTTCGGGTTGACCCGCACCAGCGTCTGCAGCTCCAGCTCCAGCTTGGGGGAGGCCACCAGGAACGCCACGTCGGGCACCGGCCACCGGTGGGAGTAGCTCTCCATGTCGTCCACGATCAGCACGTTGTTCAGACCAAAGCGGACCACATTCTCCTCCATGGTCTGGCGGTCTCCCGGCTTATACTCCACCGCTACCACATGGCCCCGGCGGACGGCGATGGCCGCTTCCACGGCGATGCTCTCCCCGGAGACACAGCAAATGGTCTCCTTCTCATCCAGGCAGAGCTTTTTCAGAATGACCGCCCGAATCTCCGGCGCCACGTACCGGATGGTGCCGGGAGAAAAGCTGTCGTTGTCCAGGCCGATCCGGTAGCCTGAGTGGGCCCGGGGGTTGTTGATCAGCATGGCCGCGGAGACGTTCACCCCCCGGTCAATCATCTCTGAGAGGAGATTGTGCTTCATAGGGCCCTGGGGCTCGGAGCCCTCGTTGTACCAAATCTCACAGTCCCCCATGCCCTCGTCCCACATGCTGTAAAAAATCTCCGGGTGGTTCCCGTCGGTGAACACCAGCACAGAGCGGTTGGCCTGCACCGTGGGCAGCAGGTTCCGGTTCTCCCCGGTGATGTCCAAAATGCGTACCGTGGACAAATCAATTTCCGAGTGGTCGGAAAAATATTTGAGCCAAGCTAAGATGCTCTCATTGTTGAAAATACTCATCCTATTCTCCTCCTCTTTCCGCCGGACCAGGCGTCCTTCACTCCACCGGGTCCATGGTCACCGCCGCTTTCTTGCGCAGAAAGGCGGCAAAGGTGGCGGGGTCCCCCTGCACAAAGCTCTCCTTGCACAGCATGTGCGCCGCGTTGGTCACGGTAAAGAGGAAAAAATGCCCCGCATCCTCATTGGCGCTTTTGATACTGATGTATGGGAAGGTGTGCTGTCCGGAGGCCGCATCGGTCTCCTCAAAATGGTCCTTGTAAAAGGTATAGGTCAAGGTCATCCCCTTGTTGGGGTACCGGGCCCAGGACCGTCGGGCCATTCCCCTGCTGTCCGACCGGCGCAGAAGGGCAATGCCCCCCAGAATGCAGAGCGCAGAGAGCACCAAGGTGACAATGGTAATGGGGGCAAAGGCCCCTGTGGTGACAATGCCCGCAATGATGCTGGCCCCCACCCCCAGAAGCAGCAACCCAAAAATAGGGTAGCCGATCTTGCGCGCCAAACGCAGATTTTTTTCCGGTCGGCGGCGGAACTCCAGCACTTTAACCAGCGCGGCCACATCCTCCTGCCGGTAAACCATTTGCACCTGATACTCCACAGACATGCCTCCCACCTCCGCCGGTATGTTCCGTCCCATCGGACCCAACCTGTTTTCCTTCATTGTAAGTCCCCTGCCCCAGTCTGTCAAGGACAACCTGACGCCGCCTTGACAAACCATCCCCTGTGGCCTATGATGATATCATCTATTGTATTCCATGCAAGTGCAAACCTTTGCAATCAGGAGGTCTACTATGGGAACTATCTACACCTCTGTGGAGCAGCTCATCGGGGGAACCCCCCTGCTGGAGCTCCGCCAGATCCAGCGGGCAGAGGGCCTGAACGCCACCCTTCTGGCCAAGCTGGAGTATCTCAACCCCGCCGGCTCCGCCAAGGACCGGGTGGCCAAGGCCATGCTCGACGACGCGGAGGCAAAGGGGCTGCTCAAGCCCGGCGCGGTCATCATCGAACCCACCTCCGGCAACACGGGCATTGGCCTGGCCGTAGTCGCCGCCACCCGGGGCTACCGCACCATCATCGTCATGCCCGACACCATGAGCATGGAGCGCCGCCTGCTCATGTCCGCCTACGGCGCTGAGCTGGTGCTCACCCCGGGCGCCCAAGGGATGGCAGGCTCCATTGCAAAAGCGGAGGAACTGGCCCGGGAGATTCCCAACGCCTTCCTCCCCAGGCAGTTTGACAACCCCGCCAACGCCGACGCTCACCGGACCACCACCGGCCCGGAAATCTGGGCGGATACCGACGGACAGGTGGACGTTTTCGTCGCCGGGGTGGGCACCGGCGGCACCATCACCGGCACAGGGGAATACCTCAAGGCCCAAAATCCCCACCTGAAGGTGGTGGCGGTGGAACCCGCCGCCTCTCCCCTGCTGAGCAAGGGCATGGCAGGTCCCCACGGCCTGCAGGGCATCGGCGCCAATTTCGTGCCGAGCGTGCTCAACACGGAAATCTATGACGAGATCATTCCCGTCACCGAAGCCGACGCCTACGCTGCCGGCCGGGCACTGGGACGGCGGGAGGGTGTCCTGGCAGGCATCTCCTCCGGGGCGGCGCTCTGGGCCGCCATCCAGCTGGCCAAGCGGCCGGAGAACCAGGGCAAAACCATCGTGGTCCTCCTCCCGGATACCGGCGACCGCTACCTCTCTACCCCCATGTTCCAGGACTGACCCCAAAGAAACACCCCGCTTCGTCCAGATTCTCTGGCGAAGCGGGGTGTTTTTTTCATTCCGCCGCGGCAATGACACTGACAGGACAGTCCTCCACCGCCTGGCGGGCCTGATCCTCCTGTCCAGCTGGCACCTGGCCCACAGCCTCCGCAGTTCCCTCCTCATTCCAATGGAACAGGTCTGGGAAACTCTCCACACACAGGCCGCAGCTGATGCAGCCGTCGGTTACTGTCACCTTCATGGGACAAGACTCCTTCCCGGCGCAGGTTGCGCCCTACCGGGATAGTGTGTCACATTGGCTGGAAATCATACGTCTGTTCTCCTCCTGCGCCCTCCATTCTCGCCGCTGGAAACGCACTTACTCAGACGGATTTTTCAGATATGACATCTTCTCCAGCCGGTCCAGCAGCGCCTGACAGCCCTCTGCCAAGTCCGCATAGGTGGCGTCAAAATTTCCTGTATACCAGGGATCGGCAATGTCCCTGGGGTGGGGCGTACCGTCCAGCAGACGGCGGATCTTCCCCTCCGGGTCTCCCCCCGCGATGGCCTTCATATTCTTCACGTTGGCAGAGTCCATGGCCAGCAGAAAATCATAGGCTCCATAGTCCTCCCTGGTCATCTGCACCGCCCGATGATGGCCAAAGGGCACCCCCATTTCCTTTAGCTTGCGCCTGGCGGGGGGATACATGGGGTTTCCAATCTCCTCCCGGCTGGTGGCCGCCGAGGACACCACACAGTCCAGCCCCCGCGCCTTTGCCATCTGGGAAAACAAGCAGGCCGCCATGGGAGAGCGGCAAATGTTGCCGTGGCAGACGAAAAGTATTTTTACCATAAATCCTCACGTTTCCTTCCTTCGGACAGAAAATATAATTTTCTTTTTATACATATATTTGCTACATATAGTTTCCTCTCTGTGCCGTACAATAATTTGCAACGATAAAACCCAAGCGCAGGAGGTCCCAAAATGGAAATCTACGATCGTGGCTGGCGGCTAAAGGCCCTGAGAAAAAAGCGCGGATTATCGCAAAAAGCAGTCGCCGACCGGCTGGGGGTGGACCGCGCCGCGATCAGTGCGTATGAGCGAAACATCGCCACGCCCCGCATTGACGTTTTGGAGAATCTGGCGCTGCTCTACCGGACCTCCGTTGACTATATCTTGGGCATGGAGCACCGTGCCGCCCTCTACATTGATGATCTCTCGGAAAGTCAGCAGGAAACGGTACGCAGCATCGTCGAAACCCTGCGGCGGGAATTCTTGAAAGAGGAATCCTAATGGGCCAGGACACCCCTTTGTGGGTTCCTGGTCTTTTTTTGTCAAGGCACCACCGGAGCCTGGGGCGGTTTTTCCGTCAGCAGCTTTCGCTTCAGCGCCCAGTAGGCCACAGTTACCGCTGCCCCTGCCGCCAGCCAGCTGGCAGGGTAGACCAGCAGCAGACCCTGGAAGGTGGGCATCAAGGGGAAGACAAAGGCCACCCACAAAATACGCAGCCCACAGACGAACACCGCGCAGAGGATGGTGGGAACGAAGGAGTACCCCAGCCCCCGCAGGGTCCCCGACATCACCTCAATGACCATATTGAACAACTGGAAAGGCAGCACCCAGCGCATCCGCGTCAGCGCCAGCAGGGCGATGCCCGCGTCCGAAGTGTAGATCCCGGCAAAGGGCAGACCAAAAACCACCAGCAGCAGCGCAAAGGCCTCCGACAGGATTCCCCCCAGCAGCAGGCACCAGCGGGTGGCACTCCGGCACCGGCGCAGATTCCCCGCCCCGTAATTCTGGCCGTTGAAGGTCATGCTGGCCTGGCCAAAGCTGTTGAGCAGATAGTAGACAAAGATCTCCGCAGTTACGCCAATGGTGGAGGCCGCCACCACATCCGAGCCCAGCCGGTTGATCCCCGACTGGATGATCACATTGGCAATGTTGAACATCATCCCCTGAATGGCCGCCGGGATGCCAATATACAGGATGCCCCGCAGCAGCTTCCTGTCCAGGCGCAGCAAGGCGGGCTCCACCCGGATCGGCCCGGTCTCCCGGCGCAGATAGTGCCAGAGCAGGCCCGCCCCCACCCCGTCGGCAATCACCGTGGCCAGGGCCACCCCCGCCACATCCATGTGAAACAGCAGGACAAATACCAGGTTCAGCACCACATTCACTCCGCCGGAGAGAAGCAGGCAGAGCAAGGGGCGCCGGGTGTCTCCGTTGGCCCGCAGGATGGCCGCCTCAAAGTTATACACCATTTGGAATATGGCGCCCAGCAGGTAAATTTGCAGATACTGGCGGGCCAAATGAATGATATTCTCCGGGGTATCCATCCACCGCAGCAATGGTCCAGCCAGACACTCCCCCACCACCATCAGCACCGCACCGCAAAGAACCGCCACCACCAGAGAGGTATGGACCGCTTTTCGCACTTCCCCCTCCTCTTCCGCCCCAATCAGGCGGGCGATGACCACATTGGCTCCCACAGCCAGGCCGGTAAAAATGGTGATGTAGAGATTGACAATGGAGCTGGTGCTGCCCACCGCGGCCAGAGCCAGCTCCTTCTGGGCAGAAAACTGTCCCACCACCGCCACGTCCGCAGAGTTAAAGAGCTGCTGCAGCATACTGGTGGCGGCGATGGGAAGGGCAAACAACAGGATCTGCTTCCAGAGGACCCCGTGCCGTAAATCATGTGTTCCTTTCATCTGTCTCCTCTGCCTGGCAGAGCACTCCCTCCTATGATTCATTCCGATTTCTTTATATCCTCTTTATTCTATACCGTACCGGGCCAGCGGTGCAAGCCCTCTTTCCTATTTTTTTCAGCGGGTCTGCTTTCCCCTCAAAAAAACAGCGGCGTTCCCACGAACGCCGCTGTGCTCTCCACTTAACCCCTGCCGGTGGGAGACACCGGGGCAAGCAGGACCTTCCCCGTGCCCCGATAGACGTTGACCAGCCCCTCCCCGGAGGCAGCAGACCCGATCAGGGTCTTGCCGGACCGCTCCACGGTAAAGCTCAGGCTGCCGCTCCAGGCCACCGCCAGGTTGCCGTCCACCTTGAGGACATCGTCCTGGAGGGTGATCTCCACCAGCTCCTCCCGGGGACAGTCTGACTCCAGGCAGAGCACACCGTTGCCAGTGATGCCCAGATTGAACAGGCCCTCATTGCCCGCCACCGCAGAAGAGAGGTTGGACCGCATCACCGCCTTGTGCTTCAGCCGGGCGTCACAGGCCAGAAAAAGGCCGTCATCCAGGACAATCGAGCCATTCCAGTCGGCCAGGTCCAGGAGAAGAATGTGCTTGTAGGTAGGCTCCAGCACCAGCAGGCCGTCTCCCGTGTACTCCGGCTTAATGGCGGACTCCCCTGTGACCTTGCCCCGGAGGGCTTTCCCAAACAGGTCTCCTACCCCCTTGACCCCTGTGGTGGCGTTGACGTTGCCCACGCTCCACTGCATGGCGCCGGCCTGAAGGGTGATATTGGCTTGTTTCAGATCACAGAGGACCTGCCGCCGGCGCACATGCATAACGCTGCTAAAATAAGCGGTCTGGGCGCTGTCCGGGCTGACACTGAGGTCCCGCTGGTATTCAATAACTTGAAAGGGTCCCAGCTGGGCCAGGGTACGGATGTCGTCGTTGTCGATGAAATTGGAAAGCTGATACATGGCACACGCCTCCTCAAGGGTGTTTTTTACATTGTATCACAGAAATAGGGTGTGGAACAAGAGGCGCCCTCCCTTTTCGAAGGTTCCGCCGGAAAGGACAGGGCAATGGTCAGCCGCCCTCCCCGGCAGTCCGCCCGGATGCGTCCCCCCATGGCCTCGGTGAGGTGTTTGGCAATGGTCAGCCCCAGTCCTGTGGCATGGCGGCCGGACTCCACCGTATAGAACCGGTCAAACAGGCGGCCTGCCATCACGGGGGTGAGACCGGAAGCGGCATTGGAAAAAGTGATCTCTCCCTCAGAAGTCAGCCGCACCGCCAAGTCCCCCTCACTGTACTTGAGGACATTGCTGAGGATATTGGCAAACACCCGGCTGAGCGCTCCCTGGTCCAACTGACGGCGCACTGGTACAGTGGTCAGGTCCAGGTCCGGAACAATGTTCCGCTGGGTTAGGGCCCCATGGTGGGCCAAAAGACTCTCCTCCAGGACTTGGTTGAGCATCACATCCGCTCGCTCCAGAGGCTGGGCGGTGGAGAGGAGAGAGTATCGGAAGAGCTCCTCCGTCAGCTGCTTCATCCTTTCCACCTGATTCTGAATCTGGGCCAAATACCGGGCGGCAACGGAGGACTGCTCCGTCTGTTCCAGCAGCTCCAAATAGCCGCAGATGGCAGTAAGAGGGGTCCGGAGATCGTGAGAGAGGTTGGTCACCGCCTCCTTGAGCTCCCGGTCTCCATTCTGGTACCGGCGCCGCTGCCGGCGCAGACGCCGCAGTTGCCCGTTGAGCTGAGACGTCAGCCGCCGGACATAGGGGTCCCGGGACAGGGATAGGGTGAGCAGGGTGTTGGTGTCCCGGTCCAGCCAGTCGGTCAGTTGGCCGGCAAGCGCCTCCATGGCCCGGTGCAGGCAGTACAGCCTGCCCAGCAGATACAGCCCCCATCCCCCCAGCAGGGCACACAGCAGCCAAGGTACCATACGCCTCCCTCCTCTATCGCAAATCCTTCCGCCGGAATTCTCCCAGGCCGAGGGCCGTGGTCAGACCCATCAAAAGCAGGGAGGCCCCGGCATTTCTCCCCAGTGCCTGGGGGGAGGCCACCTCTCCGCTGAGAATCTGCATCCCCTGTCCATCGGGGAGCAGGTCATACAAAATCTCATAGACCACCCGCTGTTTCCCCTGCAGATAGTTGGGGTTCACCCCGCCTGGCTGCTGGAGCATCTGCCCATTCTCCTGTCGATAGGAATCAGGATAAGATGGAGGCTCGTCCAGACGGTTGTAGAGATACAGCCCGCCAAACAGCATGGCAAAGGCCAGCAAAATAGCGGCGGCGGCAGCCGTGGCCTTGGCCTGGAGCCAGCTCACCAGACAGGTATACAGGCAGACATACACCATAAGCAGAAGCAGCGTCCCCAGACAGCTTCCCCCTACCAGCGCCCAATCCCCCATCTTCCCGCCCAGCAGAGGAAGTCCCACGGCCAGATAGGCCGCGAGGTAGGACCCCCAGATCAGCAGTCCGCCCCCTAAGCAGGCAAGCAGACAGGAGAAATAGATCTGTTCCCGCCGGTATCCGGCGGTCACCTTATTCCTCAGTGTGCCATCCTGGTACTCTGTGCCCAGATAGAGGCTGCAAAAGGCCGCCAGAACCACCCCCAGAAAGGTCAGTCCGGCAAACAGGCCGTCGGAGAGTTTCTCCGCGCCCTGGCGGTACAACCCCACCGCCTCCATCCCTCCATAGAGCGCCATGAAGAGGACCGAGACCCAAAATGCCTTATGCCGAAGCAGATGAAACCAATGGGCGGAACATAAATTTCTCATGACACGGTCCCCCCTGTGCTTCCCGCCGGGCCGCCCCAAAAGCGCCGGTCCCTGCGCGGCCGCAAGGAGCCGGGAGAAAAGAGGTTAGACATCCCTGCCACCTCCCACCAGATTCATATAGTAGCTCTCCAAAGTCTCGTCCCGCTGGTGGAGCCCGGTCACCTGGCAGCCCGCCTGGTGCAGGTCCAGAATCAGCTGGGAAAGGTCGTGGGCCTCATAGACGTCGGCCTCCCCCTCTCCGGCCAGACGGTACTCCAGCCCCCGGCCATCCAGCACCCGGCAAAGGGTCTTGGCATCGGTGACTGTCAGTCGGACACACCTGCGGCAGGCAGCCTCCAATTCCTGGGCGCTGACCTCCCGGACCAAAGTTCCCTGGTCTAAAAAACCGTAGTGGGTGGCCAGGCGGGCCAACTCGTCCAAGATGTGGCTGGAGAGGAGCACCGTGATCTGGTACTCCCGATTGAGCTTCAAAATAAGCTCCCGCATCTCAATGATGCCCTGGGGGTCCAGGCCGTTGACAGGCTCATCCAGCACCAGGAAATCCGGCTCTCCACAGAGGGCCACGGCAATCCCCAGCCGCTGACGCATGCCCAGGGAAAAGTTTCGGGCCTTCTTTCGCCCCGTCTCCCCCAGGCCCACCAGTTCCAGCAGCGGGGCAATCCCCTCCTCCGAGGGCAGCCCCAGCAGACGGGCCTGAAGGCGGAGATTGTCCTCTGCGGTCAGGTCCAGATAGATCGCCGGGGATTCCACCACAGCCCCCATCCGGCGGCGGACCCGGTGAATAGACGGGTCTGTATTCCGGACGCCATAGAGGGTGTAGCCCCCCGCCGTGGGGGCTTGAAGGCCGCAGATGAGGCGGATCAGTGTGGTCTTCCCGGCCCCGTTTTTTCCCACAAAGCCATAGATTGCCCCCTTGGGGACATGCATCGTCACATTGTGCAGAGCCTTGCCCTGTCGGTAGGTTTTACATAAGGCCTCGGTGGTCAGACAGTATTCCATGTCGATTTCTCCTTTCCTTTGTCTGGCTACAGCCTACCATGTAGCCGTCAAGGAAATGGGTAAGAATTTGGTCAAGATTTGGTCAAGATTCCTTCTTCCACTGAAATCCAATCCCCCATACCGCCTCAATGTACTCCCGTCCCCCCGCTGCCCGCAGCTTTTTGCGGAGGTTGCTCATGTGCTGCTTCAGGGAACCCTCCGTGCAGTCCGGCGTGTCCCGGCTGATTCGCTCCAGAATTGCCGACTTGGACAACACCCGCCCGGGGTTCTGGAGCAGCAGATGGCAGAGCGCATATTCCGTCCTGGTGAGATGCACCGGCACGCCCCCCACAGTGACCTGGCGGGTGGCGGGGTCCAGCATCAAGTCCTCAAAGGCGAGACAAGGTACCTCCTCGCCCCGGGGCCCCCGAAGCTGGACGGCAATGCGGGCCAGAAGCTCCCGCATGGCAAAGGGCTTGCTCACGCCCCGGTCAGCAGGGCGTTCACCTTGTCGTCCACCCCCACCTTGGCGCTGACCACAATGACCGGGATTTCCCCCAGACAGGGCA
The DNA here is from genome assembly GCF_003425665.1 of Evtepia gabavorous. Taxonomy (GTDB): domain Bacteria; phylum Bacillota; class Clostridia; order Oscillospirales; family Oscillospiraceae; genus Evtepia; species Evtepia gabavorous. The sequence goes on along the minus strand of NZ_QQRQ01000004.1, from coordinate 32,740 downwards.
GCAGTTCCTCCCCGGTCAAGCCGGGGAGCATCAGATCCAACAGAATCAGGTCGGGCTTCGCCCGCTCCAAGAGGTATTGAGCCTCGGTGCCGGAATAGGCCCGCAAGGTAGCATAGCCCGCCTGGCCCAGCGCCTCCTCCAACAGGTCCCCAATGGGCTGGTCGTCCTCAATGATTGCAATGGTTTTCATAGACATTCTCCTTTATCCCAGCATGGTCAGAAAGGACCAGAGCAGGCTTCCCCCGTAGCAGAGAATCACCACCCCGCAGACCCGGTTGATCCACACCATCACCCCCGGGGTAAAATGGCGGCTGAGCAGGGAGACCACCAGCGTCACCCCCAAAAACCACAGGCAGGAGGCCAGGGCCACCCCGGAGATAAAGGAGGACGCCTGGGCGGTAGGCAGGGTCGCCCGAAAGGCCCCCAGCATCATGGTGCCGTCAATGAGCGCCTGGGGATTGCACCAGGTGACCACAAAGGCGGTGGACACCGTTTTGGACCCTGTGGCAGGGAGGGGCCTCCCCTCCGCCCCCGCCTCCTTGGTCCGGAGCAGACCCACGCCAATGGCCAGGACAACCAGGCTGCCTGCCAGCAGAACGGCCATTCGGACCACGGGAAAGGTCTCCATCACCACCCCTACTCCAAAAAAGCAGGCCAGCGCCAGGGTCACATCGAAAAAAATGACGATCCCCGCCGTGGCCAAGGCCCGGCGCCGGGGATGGGCCAGGGCAGAATGGATCACAAACAGATTTTGGACCCCAATGGGGGCCACATAGGCCAGGCCCATGGTAAGGCCCTGAACAAAATACGGCACAGGGGACACTCCTCTCTCTTTCCGGTGTTTTGCCTCCCGTCAAATTGGGACCACATGCACGGGATTGCCATGCGCCCGAATCAGGCGGAGCAAATCCTCCACCTGCAGCCAGAGGGTGGCCGTATTGTCATTGGGGTGAACGCCGATTTTCTGTGCCTCCGGCCGGCAAAAGGATGCGTCCAGGTAGAAGGAAACCCGTCTGTCCCCGTCGTTGAGCAGGCCCAGCGGGGTGACCGCCCCCGGGATCAGACCCAACAGTTCTCCCAGCTCCTCCGCCGAGGCAAAACTTAGGGAGCGAGTCTGATTCTGCTGCCGGAACTGCTTCAAGTCCACCCGCTTGTCTCCCCGGACGGTAATGAGATAGTAGTCCCGCCTCTTGCTGTCCCGGACGAACAGGTTCTTCGCGTCCGCCTCGGGATAGGGCAGTTTGATTTGGGCCATCTCCTCCATGTTATACACCGCCGGGTGCTCTGTGATTTCATGCCAGATTTCTTCCTCCCGCAGCATGCGGTAGATGTCTTCTTTTCCCACCATGGGTCTCTCTCCTTTCTCTTCCGGCGCCACCGGAGACCTGAGGGCAAAAAGGCTGCGGTTTTCTCCCACTGCCGTTCTACAAGAAAAAAGCCGGGTCCAAAGGGCCCCGGCTTGGGTGGTTTATGGCGCTTCAGGCAGGTCCAGGCGTCTTTTTCCCTTCTCCATCAGCGGGAAAAACACACCCCCCACCACATTGCCCAGGGAGATTATCAAAAGGCGGAGAACCGACTCCCCCGGCTGCGCATAAAGCACCCCGGAGACCGACCAATAATACATGTCGGCCACGCTGTGCTCGGTGCCGCAGAGGATAAAAACGGACACGCCCAGAAAGAGGGCTAAGTACTTTCCCACCTGGTGGGGGTTGTTGGCATAGCCGTTGACAGCGATGAAAATGCAGATGTTGCACAAGATGCCCAGCACAAACAGGCCCAGATAGGTGGCCCCCATCTTTCCCTCCACCAGGGCGGCGGCGGTGGCGTCGATGCCGGTCTCTCCCCCCACCATACCGGTCAGATGCTCCAGACCGGCAATCAGCATGGCCCCCAGGAGGTTTCCCACCCAAAAGACCAGCAGATCCAGCAGATAGGCAGGCAGCGGATTGTCAAATAGGTAGCACGCCTTTCCCGTAAACAGGGCATATCCCCGGGTGCAGACGGTAAACAGGCCGATGGTGAACAGCAGCGCCCCCACCACGTTGCCCCCGGGAAAGGCATCCTTCAGTTTCAAAAAGACGGTGCCCCCCAGGCCGATGCAAAAGCCGGCCAGAATGGCGTAGAGGAACAGTCCCCCCACTCGTTTCATGTCCATTTCCTCCCCTTCCGGCCTCCGGGCCGGCGCTCTCTTTCTTACTCCTGGGCTGTGTCGGCGCTGATGTGGTCCAGAATAACCCCCAGCAGTTCCTCTTTTCCCAGTCCCTTTTCCGCGGAAAAGGAGATCACCGGGGTCTGTGCATCCAGCGCCAAGGTCTCTCGGATGCGGGCCAGGTTGGGTTCCCACTCGCTTTTCTTGATCTTATCCTGTTTGTTGGCCACCACCACAAAGGGCTTGCCGGAATCCTTAAACCACTGGGCCATGACGCAGTCATCGGCGGTGGGCTTGTGGCGCAGGTCCACCAACAGAATCCCCAGGGTCAGCAGGCTGGCGTCGGCAAACCACTGCTCAATCAGCCTGCCCCACCGGGCCCGTTCCTGCTTGGAAACCTTGGCATAGCCATATCCCGGCAGGTCCACAAAGTACACCTTTCGGTCAATGCGGAAATAGTTGATGTGGGTGGTCTTACCTGGGGCGGACCCCACCCGGGCAAAGTTCTTTCGGTTCAGCAGGCGGTTGATAACAGAGGACTTGCCCACGTTGGACCGGCCTGCAAAGGCGATCTGCGGCAGACTGTCCCGGGGACAGTCTGCCAGCCTCGCCGCGGAGAGCACAAACTCCGCGTTTTGTGTGTTGAGCTTCATCAGCGTTCCTCTCACGTTCTCGGAATGGATGCCTGGGAACTGGTCCCGGGACCGCCCAGAGGGGCCTCCCCCGCGTCCTCCGCAGGCTGCGCCAAAGGGGGATGCTCCAGGGCGTTGGCCAGAACCTGGTCCACATGGGAGGCGGGAATGAACTGCAGGGCGCCGCGGACCGTCTGGTCGATCTCCTCCAGGTCGGATTCATTGTCCTTGGGGATGATGACCGTGTGGATGCCGTTGCGCAGCGCCGCCATGGATTTTTCCCGCAGGCCGCCGATGGGCAGAACCCGGCCCCGGAGGGTGACTTCTCCCGTCATGGCCACATCTCCCCGAACCGGAATTCCGGTGAGGGCCGAGACCATGGCCGTGGTGATGGTCACTCCGGCGGAGGGGCCGTCCTTGGGCACTGCGCCCTCGGGGAAGTGGATGTGAATGTCTTTTTCCTTGTAGAAGTTGGGCTCCACCCCCAGCTGGACCGCCCGGCTGCGGATATAGGTGAAGGCCGCCCGGGCTGACTCCTTCATCACATTGCCCAGGTTGCCTGTGAGCTCCACTTTGCCGGAGCCGGGCACCACATTGACCTCCGCCTCCAACAGGGTTCCCCCCACGGAGGTCCAGGCCAGCCCGTTGACCAGCCCCACCTGGTTCTCCAGGCCATTCTTCTCTGGATGGAACTTTCGGGGCCCCAGGAACTCCTCCAGGGTGTCCCCTGTGACATGGGCCTGCTTATACCGCTGGGAGACAATGCCCATGGCCACCTTCCGGCACAGGGCCCCCAGCTCTCGCTCCAATACTCGGACGCCAGACTCCCGGGTGTAGGAGACAATGACCTCCCGGATGGCGTCGTCGGTGATCTTCAACTGATTCTTCTTTAGGCCGTGGCGCTTGAGCTGCTTGGGCAGCAGATGCTGCTTGGCGATCTGGAGCTTTTCCTCGTCGGTGTAGCTGGGCAGCTCAATGACCTCCATCCGGTCCAGCAAAGGCTTGGGAATGGTAGAGGTGGTGTTGGCCGTGGTGATAAACAGCACCTCGGACAGATCAAAGGGGAGCTCCACAAAGTGATCCCGGAAGGTACTGTTCTGCTCCCCGTCCAGCACTTCCAGCAGAGCCGCAGCGGGGTCGCCCCGCATGTCGCTGCCCAGCTTGTCGATTTCGTCCAGCAAAAGCAGAGGATTTCTGGTGCCCGCCTGGCGGACGGCATTGATGATCCGGCCGGGCATGGCCCCCACATAGGTTTTCCGGTGGCCCCGGATATCCGCCTCATCATGGACGCCGCCCAAGGAAATTCGAGCCATTTTCCGGTTCAGTGCCCGGGCCATGGACATTCCAATGGAGGTCTTTCCCACTCCCGGAGGGCCCACCAGGCAGAGGATCTGCCCCTTCAAATCCGGGGCCAGCTGCTTGACCGCCAGAAACTCCAGAATCCGCTCCTTCACCTTTTCCAGGCCGAAGTGGTCCGCGTCCAGAATCTTCCGGGCCGCCTGGACGTTGACCCTCTCCTTGGAGGTCTTGGTCCAGGGCAGCTCCAGGCACACATCCAGGTAGTTCCGCAGCACCGAGGCCTCCGCGGAACCGAAGGGCTGCTTCTCCAGGTGCATTACCTCTTTGAGCAGCTTGGTCTCCACCTCCTCCGGCAACTTGGCATCGGCAATCTGCCGGCGGTAGGCGGCCAGCTCATTGTCGCCGTCCTCTCCCAGCTCCTCCTGGATCACCCGCACCTGCTCCCGCAGAAAGGCGTCCTTTTGGTTCTGGGTCATGTTCTCCTGGACCCGGCGCTGGATGCTCTGCTCCATCTCCAGGATCTCCACCTCCCGGCGGAGGAGGCGGTTCATCTTATTCAGCCGCTGGACCGGCCGGAGCTCATCCAGGATGGACTGCTTGTCCAGCACCCGCATGGAGACATTTTGGGCAAGGAAGTCGGCAATATAGCCGGCGTCCTCGCTGGACATGATATTCATCAGCATCTCCGCCGAGGCGTTCTTGGGGGAGAGTTCGCTGTATCGGTCAAAGAGCTCATAGGCCTGGCGAATGGCCGCCTCCGCCCGGAGGGAATTGGTCTTTCCCTCATAGTGCTCGCTGGTCTCCACCGGCTCTACCTGGGCCACCAGGTAGGGATCGGTCTGGGTCAGCTCGTGGAGGCGGGCCCGGATCTGCCCCTCCACCATCACCCGGATGGTCTTCCCCGGCAGGCGGAGAATCTGACGGACCACCGAAACCGTCCCCATGGCAAAAAGATGGTTTCGGTCCGGCTCCTCCACCCGGATGTCCTTCTGGGCCACCAGGAAAATGGGTTGGTTGGAAGACATGGACTCTTCAATGGCCTTCACGGAGGCCTCCCGACCCACATCAAAGTGGACCATCATTTTCGGATATACCGTCAGACCCCGCAGGGCCAGGGCGGGCATGGTTTGCATTGGCACGGTTTCAGTCTTTTCTTCCTCTGGCAAACCGATTCACTTCCTTTCAACGAAAACTGGAACTTGGATTCCAGCGCAGCCGCGCTGGAGTAGACGGAAAGGGCGGAGAAGTTTCCCCCTCCGCCCTGTCAGTTGCATGGAATTGGATTGTCTCGCCCTCAGGCTGTACCGTCCTGGCGGGCCAGGCCGCCGCTCTGGGCCCGGAGGGCCGCAGCGCCCAAGTGGGGGCGAGGCGGCCGGTTGGGGTCGCGGATCAGCTGCGGTTCCGCCCCGTCCCGGACGCTTTCGGGGGTGATATCCACCTCCACAATGGAGTTGTCCGAAGGGATGTCGTACATAATCTGGGACATCACCTCTTCCAGCACCGCCCGCAGGCCTCTGGCACCGATCCCCCGTTCCATGGACTTATCGGCCACGGCCTCCAGGGCCCCGGGGGTGAAGACCAGCTTCACCATATCATATTCCAGCAGCTTTTGGTACTGCTTGACCAGGGCGTTCTTGGGCTCGGTGAGGATCTTCACCAAATCCTCCCGGCTCAGCGGGGACAGGGAGGTGATCACCGGCAGACGTCCCACCAGCTCCGGGATAATGCCGAACTTCAGCAGGTCATGGGGCTGAATCTGGCTTAAAATATTGCGCTTTTCCAGCTCCGCCTTGCTCATGATCTCGGCGCCAAAGCCGATGCCTTTCTGATTGACCCGCTTTTCAATGATCTTCTCCACTCCGTCAAAGGCGCCGCCGCAGATGAAGAGGATATTCTTGGTGTCCACCTGGATAAACTCCTGATGGGGGTGCTTCCGGCCGCCCTGGGGGGGGACATTGGCCACCGTGCCCTCCAGGATTTTCAGCAGGGCCTGCTGCACGCCCTCGCCGGAGACATCCCGGGTGATGGAGGTATTTTCACTCTTTCGGGCGATTTTATCCATCTCGTCGATGTAAATAATCCCCCGCTCCGCCTGCTCGATGTCATAGTCGGCAGCCTGCACCAGGCGCAGCAGGATGTTCTCCACGTCATCCCCCACATAGCCGGCCTCGGTCAGGGTGGTGGCGTCCGCGATGGCAAAGGGAACCTTCAAAATCTTGGCCAGGGTCTGGGCCAGCAGCGTCTTTCCGCTGCCGGTGGGGCCCAGCAGGAGGATGTTGCTCTTCTGCAGCTCCACATCGTCCCCGCCGCCAAAGTAAATGCGCTTATAATGATTGTAAACCGCCACGGACAGGGCCACTTTGGCGGTCTCCTGCCCGATGACATATTCATCCAGATAGGCCTTGATCTCCTTGGGGCTGGGAATGATCTCCGGCATATCCGGGCTCACAAGCTGCTCCTCCGGGGCCGCCATATTATCTAAAATGTCCATGCACAGCTGGACACACTCGTTGCAGATGTACGCACCGGGTCCGGCGATGATCTTTGTCACCTGATCCTGATGCTTGCCGCAAAAGGAGCAGCGGATGGCTCGTTTTTCGTCGTTTTTGGCCAAAACCATTTCACCTCTTTCTAACGCAGGAAAAAGGGGGACGCCAGCCCCCCTTTTTTCCTTGTCCTATCAGCGCTTATCGATCACTTTATCAATGAGGCCATACTCCATGGCTTCCTGGGCGGACATGAAATTATCCCGCTCACAGTCGGCTGTGACCACATCCAGGGGCTTTCCGGTGTTTTCCGAGAGGATATGGTTCATCCGCTTCTTGATCACTTCCAGGCGCTTCAGGTGAATCGCCATGTCCGTAATCTGTCCCTGGGTTCCGGCGGAGGGCTGGTGAATCATGATCTCCGCGTTGGGCAGCGCCATCCGCTTGCCCTTGGTCCCTGCGGCCAGAAGGAAGGCACCCATGCTGGCAGCCATGCCAATGCAGATGGTGGAGACATCGCACTTGATGTACTGCATGGTGTCATAAATGGCCATTCCCGCCGTGACAGAACCGCCTGGGCTGTTGATATAGAACTGGATATCCTGATCCGGGTTCTGGGACTCCAGATACAGCAGCTGGGCCACCACAAGGCTGGCTGTGGTATCGTTGACCTCCTCGGACAGGAAGATGATCCGGTCGTTGAGTAAGCGGGAGAAGATGTCATAGGACCGTTCTCCCCGGTTGGTTTGTTCGACTACATAGGGCACTAAACTCATAGCTTGATCTCCTTTTCCATTCAGAGCACAGTATGCCCGCCCCACGGAAAATTATTCCTCACCCTTGGGCTCTTCTGCCTTTTTCTTGCGGGTGGTGGTCTTCTTGGGAGCTTCCTCCCCTTCTGCGGTGGTCTTCTTTGCTCTGGGCTTTTTGGCGGCGGGCTTCTTCTCCTCACCGTCCTCTGCGGTCTCTTCGGTTTTCGCCTTGGCCTTGGTGGTGCGCTTCTTGGGCTTGGCCTCGGTTTCTTCCGCCGCCTTCTCCTCATCCTTGGTCACTTCGGTGAGCTTGATCTCCCCGTCTTCGGCATCCGCCGCGATCAGGTTGGGCTTGGCAGCCACAGCCACAGCGGCCATGGCGCGGTCCCGGGCCAGGTCCACCTTCAGGGCTTCCCGATCCAGGCCCTCGGTCACCCGCTCATAGGGAACGTTCAGGTTGGCGGCGGCCTTTTTGACCTCCTCCTCCACGTCCTCGTCGCTGACCACGATCTCCTCGGCAGCCACCACGGCGTCCAGCGCCAGCTGCTGCTTGATCTGGGTCACAGCGGCCTCTTTCAGGTCCTCCCGGAGCTTGTCGGTGCTCATCTGCATGTACTGCAGGTACAGCTCCAGGCTGATGCCCTGCTGCTCCAGGCGGGAGGCATAGCTGTCCATCAGGCGGTCGATCTGGGTCTCCACCATGGCCTCGGGCAGCTCAATGTCCACCTGCTCGCACAGCTGGGCCAGCAGGGCCTGGCGGAACTTCGCCTCACTCTGGGCCATGTTCCGGTCCACGATCTTCTGCTTCAGGTCCTCTTTGAACTCAGCCAGGGTCTCAAACTCGGAGACATCCTTGGCAAACTCATCGTCGATGGCGGGGACCTTCTTCTCCTTCACCTCGACGCATTTTACTTTGAACTGGACCGGCTGGCCGGCCAGATCCTTGGCGTGATAGTCCTCGGGGAAGGTCAGATCAATGGTCTTCTCCTCCCCCGCCTTCATGCCGACCACCTGCTCCTCGAAGCCGGGAATGAAGGTGTGGGAGCCCAGCGCCAGCTCATAGCCCTTGGCAGAGCCGCCCTCGAAGGGCACGCCATCCTTGACGCCCTCATAGTCCATGACCATGCTGTCGCCCATCTCAGCGGCCCGGTCCACCGGCTCCAGCTGGGTGGCGCGGTCCACATACTGCTTGAGCTCATTGTCCACCGCCGCGTCGGTGACGGTGGGCAGAACCTTGTCGGCCTCCAGGCCCTTATACTGCTTCAGGGTGATCACGGGACGGACAGTGACAATGGCCTTAAAGGTGAAGCCCTCTTTCCCCAGATCGGTGATTTCCACCCGGGGAGGGGCAACGGAATCCAGGCCCTTCTCCTCAATGGCCTGCATGCATGCCTGGGGATAGATCTCCTCAATGGCATCTTCATAGAATACTCCAGCGCCGTACATCCCCTCAATGACCTTACGGGGGGCCTTGCCCTTCCGGAACCCGGGGACCGAGATGCTGCCGCGGTTCTTGCGATAGGCTTTGTCCAGGCCGGCTTCGAACTCTTCCTGACCCACTTCAATGGTCAGTTCGACCTCAAACTTCTCTTTGTTTTCTACAACGCTCTTGACATTCATGTCCTTTTTCCTCCTGTGAAACGCCCTTTTTGCTCCCTTGAGAGCCTGAAAAGGCATTGTATTGCAGTATATATAGGCTATATTATCAGATTCTTTCCAGAATTACCAGACTTTTTTTCCTCATTCCAAGATTTTTTCCGGGCGAAACTTTAGGTAATCCGCCGAGACCAGACGGTACTCCACCCCGCCCCGCCTTCCCTGAAGGGCCAGGCGGTGGCTGGCGCCGTGGAGGTGGCCGTAGTAACAGGCCCTCACCTGGTACCGCTCCAGCAGCTCCAGGATGGGGGCGCAGCAGTACCCCGTGTAAAAAGGGGGGTAATGAAGAAAGCAGAGCTTCTCCCGGGACCCGGCGGCCTGGAGCGAGGTCTCCAGCCGGGCCAGCTCCCGGCGAAACACCTTTTCATTCTGCCCCTGCTTCTCCTCCTCATAGAACCAACCCCGGGTGCCGCAGAGGGCCAAGTCCCCATAGAAGTGGCAGTTGTTGTGGAGGATGTGCAAGGTGGAAAACCCCTTTTCGGCAAAAAAACGGGTCATCTTCGCCGCCGTGTTCCACCAGTAGTCGTGGTTTCCCTTCATTAAAATCTTTCTTCCCGGCAGGGCATCGAGCCAGGCAAAATCCGCTTCCGACTCCTCCAGGCTCATCCCCCAGGAGATATCCCCGGCGATAACCAGGGTATCTTCCGGCCGCAGAACAGACAGCCCTTGGGCCAGCTTTTCCACGTAGCCCTCCCAGGCCCCGCCGAACACGTCCATGGGCTTGTCGCTGCCCAGGGACAGGTGGGTGTCACCGATGGTGTACAGTGCCACTGGCTTCCCCCCGCGCTTATCGCAGCATGTCCAGGACCACGTCCATCATCTTCTCCTTGTCCACGCTCTCTTCAAAGCGCACCGCCTTGTCCCGGAGGCTGGCCAGGGGGACAGGGGCGGGCCGGCCGGAGACCTCCGCCAGCTGATCCAGGGCGCCCAGGCCCTCCCGCACCTGGGCAACGCCCAGGCTGTGGAGTACGCTGTCACAGAACTTAAAGGGGCTGGCGGTGGAGACAAACACCGTCTTCCGGTCATCCCCGGTCGCCTCCCGGTAGTCCTGCATCACCCCATAGGCCACTGCCGTGTGGGGATCAATGAGATAGTGATGCTCCTTCCAGACCTGGGCGATGATGGCGCTGGTCTTGGCCTCGTCGCAGAAGCCGCCGTAGAAATCCGCCTGGAGCTTGGCCTTGATCTCCTCGGAGACGGTATAGCATCCCTTCTCCCCCAGCTGCTTCATATAGCCGGCCACCTCCTGGTCGTTTTGGCCCGACAGGGCGAAGAGGAGACGCTCTAAATTGCTGGAGACCAGGATGTCCATAGAGGGCGACATGGTGGTATGGAAGGGGCGGTTTTTGTCATAGGTGCCGGTGGCCAAAAAGTCCGTGAGCACGTTGTTGCTGTTGGAGGCGCAGATGAGCTTGCCCACAGGCAGCCCCATCTGGCCGGCATACCAGCAGGCCAAGATATTGCCGAAGTTCCCGGTGGGCACGCAGTAGTTGACCTTCTCCCCCATGGTAATCTTCCCCAGGTTCAGCAGGTCGCAGTAGGCGGAGATATAGTAGACCAGCTGGGGCAGAATCCGGCCCCAGTTGATGGAGTTGGCCGAGGAGAGGAAATACCCTCTCCGGGCCAGGTCCTCCCGGAGTTTCTCGTCGGAGAAGAGGGTCTTCACCCCGGTCTGGGCATCGTCAAAATTGCCGTGGACGGCGCACACGCCCACGTTGTTCCCCTGCTGGGTCTGCATCTGCAGGGCCTGGACCGCAGAGACGCCGTCCTTGGGATAAAACACCAGGATTTTGGTCCGGTCCACATCCTTGAACCCCTCCAGGGCGGCCTTGCCGGTGTCCCCGGAGGTGGCCACCAGGATGCACACGGTTTTGTCCTCCTGATTCTTGACCAGAGAGGCCGAGAGCAGATGGGGCAGGATCTGCAGGGCCATATCCTTGAAGGCCGAAGTGGGGCCATGCCACAGCTCCAGGCAATAGGTATCCTCCGTCAGGGGTTCCAGCGGCGCCACCCGGGCATCGTCAAACTTTTCCCCAGAGTAGCCGGCCTGGGTAAAGGCCGTCAGCTCCTCCTCGGAGAAATCCTCCAAAAACAGCTTCATCACCGCCACGGCCCGCTGGCCGTAGGTCTTGCCCCGCAGGTCCTCCAGCAGGGCGGGGGTGAGCTTGGGGAAGACCTCCGGGGTCAGCAGGCCGCCGTCCCGGGCCAGGCCCTGGGCGATGGCCTGGCTGGCGCGCAGGCGAACAGACTGATTTCTTGTGCTGACATACTTCATGTGATTCACATACCTTTCCAGAGACAATGCCGCGCCCCATGCTCCGGGCGCGCAAAAACAATTCTATGGACCCCGGCACCGCAGCGCCGGGCGCTTCCATCAAAACACGCCCTCCCAGTGGCGGACCACCGGCTTGCGGGTGCTCTCTCCCTGGGGCGCGTAAACCTCCACCACGTCAAACCGAGGCTGCAGCGGGGAGGGATGTTCCATTAAGTAATAGAGGGCGGCGGTGCGGACCCGCCGCTGCTTTCCCGGGGTGACAAACTCCCGGGCCTCGGCCATTTCGGCATTCCTGCGGAGCTTGACCTCTACAAAACAGAGGTAGGGGCCCCGGGAGACCACAAGGTCGATCTCCCCCTCCCGGCAGCGGAAGCGGTTCTCCAACACCCGGAATCCCTGCTTCCTCAAATACCGGGCGGCCTGCTTCTCCCCCCACAGCCCCAGGCTGGTTCGGTCCCCGCCCCTCACAGCTTTTTCAGGAAGGTCCGGCGGTGGATGGGGCAGGGGCCGTACTGGCGCAGCCGCTGGTAGTGCAGCTGGGTGGGGTACCCCTTGTGCCGCTCAAAGCCGTAGACCGGATAGACCGCGGCCATCTCTCCCATGTACCGGTCCCTGGAGACCTTGGCCAGGATGGAGGCCGCGGCGATGGAGGCGCTTTTCCGGTCTCCCTTCACCACCGTCCGGCAGGGCACGGTGATGCCCTCGGACCGGTTCCCATCCACCAGGGCCAAATCAGGCCGGCGGGACAGGCCCTGTATGGCCCGTTCCATGGCCAGCAGCCGGGCCCGAAGGATGTTGATCCGGTCGATCTCCTCCACCTCCGCCCAGGCCACGGACCAGGCGACCGCCTCTTGGCAGATCCGGTCATAGAGAATCTCCCGCCGCCTCTCCGTCACCTGCTTGGAGTCATTGAGGTAGGGGTGGCCCCAGCCCCGGGGGAGAATCACCGCCCCGGCGTAGACCCGGCCGGCCAGGGGGCCCGCCCCCGCCTCATCCACCCCGCACAGGCACCCGCAGCCCTGGGCAAACAGGCTGTTCTCAATTTCCCACAGGTCAGGGCACTCCACTTGGGTCCGCTCCTCTCTCCAGGTCCTCCGGCAGTTCCAGGGTGATCCGGCCCATCTTCCCCCCCCGGAACTCGTCCAGGAGAATGTGGGCCATCCGCTCCAAGTCCACCTCGCCGCCGGAGATCAAAAAGCCCCGCTTGCGGGCGCCGGCCTCCAGCAGCGCCCAGCCGTCCATCCCTTCCTCCGGAACCAGCTTAAAGCGCGCTGCGAGAGACTCGGGCTTTCGCTGGGCCAGCAGCTGGATCAGATGGCATGCCAGGGTCTCCACGTCCATGATGGCGTCCCGGACCGCGCCGGTAAAGGCCAGATGCAACCCGATGGTCTCATCCTCAAACTTGGGCCACAAAATTCCGGGGGTATCCAGCAGTTCCAGCCCTTGGTCCACCGTGATCCACTGCTTTCCCCGGGTAACGCCGGGCCGGTCCCCGGCCTTGGCGGATTTCTTCCTGGCCACCTTGTTGATAAAGGTCGACTTGCCCACATTGGGAATGCCCACCACCATGGCCCGGACCGGCCGGCCCACCTGGCCCTTCTCCTTCCACCTGGCGATCTGCTCTTTCAGCGCCGCCCGCATCACGGGGGAAAACTGCTTGACCCCCGCGCCGCTGCGGGCGTCACACTCCAAGACCGAGATTCCCTGGGCCCGAAAGTACGCCCCCCAGACCTTGCTGGCGGCAGGGTCCGCCTGGTCGGCCCGGTTGAGAATGACCACCCGGGGCTTCCCCCCCACCAGCTCGTCCAAGTCCGGGTTCCGGCTGGCAATGGGAATCCGGGCGTCAATGACCTCGGCCACCACGTCCACATATTTGAGATTCTCCCCGATCATCCGCCGGGTTTTGGTCATGTGGCCCGGGTACCATTGGATGTTCACGTTCCTATCCTCTCCCTTCCCTGCCGGGGCAGCTGCCCGCCCTGGAACGGTGTTATTTCATAACTGATTAGTATACACGACTTTCCCCGTTCTGAAAAGGCTTTTCCACAAAAAAGCGGGGAAACCCCCTGGAAAAACGCCCCTGCTCCCTGGTTTTCCGGCGGGCCCGCGTCCAACAAAAAAGGGAGCGCCGGAGCGCTCCCCTTTTCGGAAACTCGTTGGAATTACAGCTTCTCCTTGACCTTTGCCGCCTTGCCCACGCGGTCGCGCAGATAGTACAGCTTGGCCCGGCGGACCTTACCTTTCCGGACGGTCTCCACCTTCTCAATGACAGGGCTGTAAAGAGGGAACACCTTCTCCACACCGACGCCATAGGAGATCCGGCGCACGGTGAAGGTCTCGTTGATGCCGCCGTGCTTCTTGGCGATGACCGTTCCCTCGAACACCTGAATCCGCTCCCGGTTGCCTTCCTTGACCCGCAGGTGGACACGGACGGTGTCACCCACTGTGACGTCGGGGGCTGCCTTCTCAGGCATGTTCTTCTCAATAAAATTTTTCATGAGATCCATTGTCTTTTTCCTCCTGTAATACAGGTGTTCATGGGGAAATTTCCTATGCACGCCCTTGGTGCATGCCCCAGAGGACCACCCTTTTTCCATAGACGCCGTATATTTTATCAGGTCGCGGAACAAATTGCAAGTATCAATTGCAAGGTTTTCCCGCCCGCCCCGGAAATCCCCTTGACATTTCCCCGTATTTCTTGTAGCTTTTTCTTGTTTGCCTCAGGCGGCCAGGGGCGCCTCCCCGGATCGACCAGCCTCGCTCCCGTCCGAGAGACATGAAAATCGGAGGTTCTTTCTATGAAGCGCGGCAACGTCAAAGCACTGCTCCCCATCGGCGTCTTTCTGATCCTTTACCTGGGCCTTGGCATCCTCTTTGAGTACGGTTTACAGATCCCCATGGGCTTCTACAACATCCCCATTGTGGTGGCCTTCCTGGCAGCCCTGCTGGTGGCCTGCCTCCAGAACCGGGCCCTTTCCCTGGATGACAAGCTCCTTCTTATGGGGAAGGGCGTGGGGGACAAAAACATCATCATTATGATTCTCATCTTCCTCACCGCCGGCATTTTTGTGGGGGTGGTGGGGCGGAGCAGCGCCGACAGCGTGGCCTATTTTCTGCTCTCCCTGGTCCCCGCCCAGTTCGCCGTGGCGGTTCTCTTTGTGGTCAGCTGCTTTGTGGCACTGGCCATGGGCACGTCGGTGGGAACCATCACCCTGATCACCCCCATCGCCCTGTCTGTGGCAGAGGCCTCCGGCTTCTCCATTCCCCTGTGTGTGGCCTCTGTCATGGGCGGGGCCATGTTTGGGGACAACCTCTCCTTTATCTCCGACACCACCATCGCCGCCTGCAACGGCCAGGGCTGCCCCATGCGGGATAAATTTCGGGTCAACTTCGCCATCGCCCTGCCGGCGGCGCTGGTCTCCCTCCTGCTCATCCTGGTTCTCTCCTTCGGGCAGTCCACCGGGCCCCTGGTCCTGGCACCGTACAGCCTCATTCAGATGGTCCCCTACCTTCTGGTTCTCGTGGGGGGAATTCTCGGGGCCAACGTCTTTCTCGTCCTGCTGCTGGGCATTGGGTCCGGGGCTGTTATCATGCTGGCCACAGGGGCCACCGCCCCCACAGAGCTGCTGGCCAACATGGGCTCCGGCGCCGCTGGGATGTATGAGACCGCCATGGTCGCCATCCTGGTCTCCGCCCTCTGCGCGCTGATCCGGGCCCACGGCGGCTTTGACGCCCTTCTGAACGGCATCCGGCGGGTCTTCCACGGCAAGAAGGGCGGTCAGCTGGGCATGGGCCTGCTGGTGGGCACCATGGACATCGCCACCGCCAACAACACCGTCGCCATCGTCATGGCCAATCCCATCGCCAAGGAGATGTCCCAGGACTACGGCATCTCCCCCCGAAAGACCGCCTCCCTGCTGGACACCTTCTCCTGCATCTTCCAGGGTATCCTCCCCTACGGCGCCCAGATGCTGGTGGCCCTCTCCGCCGCCAGTGAACTGGGACATGAACTGTCCGCCTTCCAGGTCATCCCCAATCTGTTTTACCCTTTCCTGCTTCTCATCAGCTCCCTGCTCTTTATCTTCGTTCTCCCGCCACGAAAGGGAGACACCCTATAACCCTTCCTTGCCGAAGCCCCTTCGGGCAAGTTTGCCTTTTCAGGCTGGACCACTTCTGGTACAATAAACACAACACCCCACAGAAAGCAGGTGACTGCCATGGAGCAAGTCCTCGTTGTAAACCGCGCCGCCTTGGAAGCCCGCCTGGGCCCCGGTCCCTTCCTCTCCCAAAATCTCGAGACCATCCGTCAGTTCATTCTGGACCATCATACCTTTCTCCCCCGAGAACAGGCGGAGTATGACAATACCGTCAGGCAGATCATCCCCTATGTCATTCTGCGCCGGGGGAGGCACTATTTCCTTCTGCGCCGCCTGAAAAAGCAGACGGAGACCCGCCTCCATGAAAAGCTTTCCCTGGGGGTGGGCGGCCACATCAACCCCACGGAGGAAGCCGACGACGACCCCATTGCCGCCGGTCTGTGGCGGGAGCTCTCAGAGGAGGTCACCCTTTCTCAGATCACCTCCCTGACCTGCGTGGGTCTGATCAATGAAACCACCGGCGGCGTCAGTGACTACCACACCGCCCTGGTCTATCTCCTGGAAACCACAGGAGAGGTCACCGTCCGGGAGACCGAAAAAATGTCCGGCTCCTGGGCTTCTCCTCAGGAACTCAGTGCGGTATTTGACCGTCTGGAAACTTGGTCACAAATTGTGCTGGAAGAGGTGATCTCCCCCAACGCTGTATAAATCACCCAATTTTGCTTCGAAATACAGCAAAGAAATTGTGCATATATTTTCCTCTTTTTTTCAAAACCCTCTTGCTTTTTTCTTCTCCCCATGGTATTATTACTAAGCTGTTTGAAACGGCATCCGGGTGTGGCGAAGTTTGGTATCGCGCTTGAATGGGGTTCAAGAGGCCTTGAGTTCGAATCTCAACACTCGGACCAAAAGTTCCGAAAATCATCTTATTTGGGTGATTTTCGGAACTTTTTTGTTTGATTCTTTCTTGACATGCCTTGACGTATTCCCCGTTGCCGTATCTCAACCGTCCCGCTCTGCCCCGCCGCTGTTCTGCCAGCGTTTCCACATTTCCTTCTTTTCTCCGCTCTATGCCCCCTCATTCCAGGTACGGTAAAGCTCCGGCCTGTTCTCTTGACAAACCGGGGCGGGATGGTATAATGAAAAACAGAAAGGGCGCTGCTACTGCGGTTAGCCCATCAGAGTAGCATATGTTCTATGCTGACCGTTTGGGTACCATCCAAGCGGTCAGCACGCTTTTATGGAGAGTATGTAGGCCGCAAAGGCCAAGCATACAAAAAACTTCCAGAGAAAGTTTCCCATCCAAGCATCACCTCCCTTCGCAGGGAAGTGGCTAACCGCCGTCTATGTAACAGCGCCTCTTTCTGACCCCTTTTGGGGTACATCCATCATACCATGCCGCGCCGCGGATTGTCAATTTTTGCTGTCCTATCCATGGGGCAGCGTTTTTATTTTGTTCTTTTTGCTCAATTTTGCCTTCCCTCGGCACAAAACAGTATTCATAAATTATTCTATTGGTGATGTATCTACCAAGTATTTCTTATTGACAATTTACTTTTCCTGATATATGATTAATAAAAAGTATCAAAACTGGGTGATGTCATGAAAAAGCGAAAAGAGCTCAAGCGAGATAAAGTGGCGGGCACTCCAGCTGGGATTCGAGAATCCCTGAAAAAAGCAACCACAGAAATGCTGGTTCTGTTTCTCTTGGAGAGAAAGCCCATGTACACCTATGAGATGATGCAGACCATCAAGCTGATGAGCGACGGGAAAATTTCTCTGACCAATCTTTACATCGCTATTTATCGTCTGGAGGATTTTCAGTTTATTCGGAAAGACTTTGAGGAGCTTTCTGACGAAAACCGGACCCGCATTTACTTCTCCATCACAGAAAACGGCCGTCTCTACCTGAGACGCCTGATTGACGAGTACCGAGAGTTCACCCAAGCGGTGGAAGAAATTCTGAAAACCCAATTCCCCTTAACCCCTTTAGAATGAGGAACGCCCTCTGGCCAAGCGCCAGAGGGCGTTCCTTATTTTTTCAGCCTTATAACAGACCCTTCCGGCCCAACACCGCGATCACTTCATCCCGTTTCATGGGGCGCTCCGGGCTGGTGCCGTCCACCACCCCTTCCGCCGTGGCCTTTGCCCAATGACCCTCCTGTTGGGACCAGGCGGGCTCGGCCACGGTCTTGGCGTGGAGCTCCGCCTTTTGCAGCAGCTGATAAGCCTGCTCGTTGGTCATCTCCGCGATCAGCTTCGCAATATCCACAGTTTCCTCCTCCTCTTCCAGCCGCCGATTCACTTCGGCGGCAATTTGGCCATGGCGTCTGTACAGATAGTCTCCCGGGCACGCCTTGGCGGCAAACCACCGGTGAACTGTCATATTCTGTTGTTCCACCTGGCCGATCAGGGCTTTGTCTCCCTGCCACAGCAGTTTCTTGATCCCATTTCTCCGGCAGATATCCGTCAATAGGTCCAGCAATGCGGCGTAGGCCTTGTCTGACACCGGCCAGTCCGGCGCCCCGCCGTTGTTGGCCACCTCAATGGTGATGGCCCGATGGTCGTTGGCGGCATTGGAGGTACACCAGGACCGGTTGGCCTCCTCCACATACAGGGCAATCCGTCCGTCGCTTCCAATGCCGTAGTTGCTGCTGGCCTTGCGGGCCGGGTCGGCAAACAGCGCCCCACAGGTCTCCACCGAACCATTGCCTGCCATGCAGTGAATGGAAATCGTGTCAATCACATGGTTGCGCCGCCCGGAATGATTGGGGGAGAGCTTCGTGTAGCTGACCAGAGGACTATTGCTCATCGCCTGCCTCCCCCTTCCCGTTGGTCATTTCATCCAACATGCTTTCTGGAATCTCATCGCCCGCCTGAAGAACGGTCTCCGTAATTTCCGCCATATACATTCCCTCCCTGGATTGGATCAAATCATAGTCTGAACGGGGTTCTCCCTCTCGGCCCCAACCCCGTATCTTTCACCCATTCCCCCCATTCCATCGTAGAAAAAAAGGGAATTTTGGTGCCTGTCCCGGGGATACCTTCCCGCTTACCCCTCTACCTCCGGCAGCCCAGCCAGACTGGTCAGCAGGGACAGCAGCCCCGCCAGCACCGCAGCAGAGCCCACCACATCCCAGGAGACCTCACACAAAACAGCCGCCGCCCCAATGGTCGCCACGGCGGTCTGCGCCATGGTTTTGATGGCCCGGACGCCTGCCGCGCGCCACCACCTCTTCCATCCCTGTTGTTTCATCCGCAGTTTCCCTCCTGGTCGTGGGCCCGGAGATTCAGGTCCCGCTCAATCTTGTCAATGGCCTCATGCACCGGGCCGTCGCAGCCCTGCTCCTCCAGCCCCTTCAGGCAGGCCAGCACCCCATAGGTCAGCAGGGTATTCTCTTTCCGAATGGCGCTCAGTTCCCTGTCCTGCGCCTTCTGCCGCAGGGTCCAACGGTAGACCCGGTTATAGGTGGTCAGCAACAGGATGCCCGCCGACAGCACCGCCCCCGCGGTGATGAGCATTTGTCCAGTTGTCCCCATACGATCCCTCCTTTCTTTTGCCCTCACTCTTTGGGGAAACACCCCCGCGAGGGGGACGTTTGTATACACGCTTCCAAAAAATTTTTTCTTTTTTCCAGGCAGTCTTTCCCATTCCCCTTGTTTTTTGGGGCATACTATCGATGAGGTGATCCAAATGAAAGACATTGAACTGCTCCAGTACGTCCATGAAACCGCGGAAATGGGGATTCTCGGCCTGCAAGACATCGTGGGCCAGGTCCAAACCGCCAAGCTGAAAAAATCCCTCCAGGGGCAGATTGCAGAATATCAAACCATTGCATCCGAGGCCGCCAAGCTCTTGCAGGCCAAGGGCACCGCCCCAAAGGACCCCAGCCTGATGGCCCGCCTCTCCTCTGAGGTCATGTCCACCATGCAGACCCTCGCCGATTCCTCCGACTCCAAAATTGCGGAGATGACCATTAAGGGCAACAACATGGGCATCACCAAGGGGCTCAAGCATCTCCACGACTATGAGGGAAACGACCGGCAGGTCCGGTCCTTGGCCGAAAAACTGCTGTCCACCGAGCAGGCCAACGTAGAGCAGATGAAGCCCTTTTTATAAGCGGGCCGCTCTTTTCCCCCTGCAGCGGCGCGGTTCCTTCTTTTGGCGGGGATGGTCCCCTGATTTCCGGGCATGCTACCGGAGAGGTGATCTTGATGCAGCCAAATGCCACACTGGTTTTTCAGTCCTGCCTCCGCAGAAACCGGGAGGCGGCCCGTTTTTTCGACGCCTGCACCCCCGGCCAAAAAGAGGCCATTCTCTCCCAGCTGGACAAAGTAGAACACATGGATGCCTTTGTCCGCCATCTCCCCAGCGCCGCCCTGTAATCCGGGCGGCGCTGTTCCATGCCCTGAGCCGGGCGGTTATTCCCAAGGAAATCCACCGGCCCATCAGGAAGACATGTTCTGCAAAGAAATCCTGTCCTTTTCAAACCCAAAGTGTCGAATATCAGCGACAACCAGCGATTTTCCTGTTTTTCGTTCTATTATCTTCTTAAATCTTTTCATTTAGGAGGATATGTCTATGACAACCATTCTGGAAACGCTGCGCCCCTTTGGGATCACCAGGTGTTACAAGGGATTTCCCCTCACAGTTTATGCCATTCATCTTGCCGTCATGGAAGAGGATCGGTTGGAAGAGATCACAGAGAAAATCTATCGGGAAACCGCCGACCACTTCGGATGTAAATGGACCGCGGTAGAGCGCAACCTCCGAACAGTGGTTTCCCGGGCTTGGCAGGTCAACCCGGATTTGCTCTGCCGGATGGCTGGCTATCCCTTAACCGCCGCGCCTACCGCTTCCGAGTTCATTGAAATCATTGCTTCGTACATCATCCGTTCCCGGCAGACATCCTGAGAGAGGGGTGGGACATCAGCCAAAAGAGAAAAAACGCGCAGACAACCTGTTGGTTGTCTGCGCGTTTCTCATGGGCCTCATAATACCGTATCGTGTCCTCGGGCGATGTTATCCAATGCTCTCACAAAAGCGCATAAGGATGGTGGCCACCTGGGCGCGGGTGGCGCTGCCCTGGGGAACCAGGGTCCCGTTCTCCATCCCGGCAATCAGGCCCTGGCCAATCGCCCAGTTCATGGCCGGAATGGCGTAGTCACTGACCTGACCCCCGTCGGGATAGCCCGTCAGGTTCTCCTGAAGGGTAACCGCGTCCATCCCCTTGTACTGGGCAAACCGGTACAGCATGGTCGCCATCTGCTCCCGGGTGATGGGGCTGTTGGGGGCGAAGGTGGTGGCGCTGGTGCCGTTGACAATGTCGTTGGCCGCCGCCCAGGCAACGGCATCGGCATACCAGGCGCCGCGCTCTACGTCGGTGAAGGGCAGATCACCGGACACGGCGGGCTCGTTCTCCAGCCGGTAGAGGACGGTGACGATCATCCCGCGGGTGGTGGTGGAGGCAGGGGCAAACCGGTCCGCCGACACGCCGGTCATCATGCCCTTGTCGTAGACGTACTGGACTGCCTCATAGAACCAATCCCCTGTCTTCACATCGGTGAAGGGCAGCGTCTCCGGCTCAGTGGCAATCTGGGTAAAGGTGGCCTCTACCGTGACCTTGGAGGCAGGCATTTTGAATGTGTATGTGCCGCTGCCCTTGTCGGTCAACTTCACGGTGTCGCCATTCTTGTCGGTGACAACCAACTTGTCCAGCTCATAGCCCTCGTCCGGGGTGACGTTGATGGTCACGGTGCTGCCCTTGGAGGCGCGGGTGGGGCTGACTTTGATGGTGCCGTTGTCCGCATCCTCCACGCTTACCATGTACCGGGTAGTACCAGAGGAGCCGCGCTCGTCAACAGTAACGGTGACATTTTCAGACGCAAGAACTACGTCACTCAGCTTAATGCTGACCGTGATTGTGGCAGTTCCTTCCTTCACGCCCGTAACTGTGACGCTCTTTTGATCGCTGGAAAGTGCTGCCGTTGCAACCTTAGTATTGCTACTCTCTACCATAAGCGTCGCATCCTGGGGCAGCGTGCTTTCCACGGTAAAGTTAATGGTGTTATTCTCATATACACTGGTTGCAGACGGGGAAACAGCCAAAGAATACTGGTTGCTATTTTCCTCACCTTCCACGGGTGCAGAAACAAGGCCGTTCGTAACCAAGTCGCTGTCCTCCGACGTATAAGCATCTACGGCCTCGGCGGGGTAGTAAACAGTAGGTTTATTGAAACTTGCTCCGCTGATTCCGTCAAGCGCGCCCAATCCAAAGGTCGGAGGATTTTCACCCTCGAAAATCAGAGCGGTTTCGCCGTTAGCTTTTACACCGCCTAAGAAATTGCCAGCGATAGAAGTAACTGTGGATGGAATGTTGATGGATTCCAACTTGGGATTCTCATTAACATATTCACCGCTATCATTTTCGGCCGTTAAGTCAAAAGCATACTCGCCGATAGAAGTGATACCTTCGGGAAGTTCTACTTTTTCCAAAGCGAGACAGCCAGTAAATGCATAGCTGGGGATCTCTGTTACTCCGTCGGGGATAATCGCTTCTTTGAGCGACTCACATCCATTGAAAGCCTCCCTGCCGATCTCAGTCAATCCCGCCGGTAAATCAATTTTTTCAAGAGAAGCACATCCGTTGAAAGTTCCAGTTCCGATGTTGGTCAATGTATCGGGCAGCGTCACATTTTTCAGCGCGGCACACCCCAAAAAGACCCCGGTAGTTCCCGTGAGTTCCTTGACGGGACCCAGAATTTCGGCCGTAGCCAAACTGGAACAGTTTGAAAATGCTCCGCCACCGATTTCGGATACGTTTTTAGGGATTGTGATACTCTCAAGGGCTTTACAGGCTTGGAAAGCGTTTTTACCAATGCTGACCAAAGACTCTGGCAGAGTGATGGATTTCAGAGTTTCCATATTGTTGGGGGTCTGCGTAGAATAAGCATTAAACGCATCCGCACCAATGTACTTGATGCCCTCCGGCACCACCACATTCTCCTGCCAGTCCAGCACACGGATCAGGTTCTCGGAATCATAGAGAACGCCGTCTTGCAACTTAAAGATGCTGCCCTCTGCAAAGGTGACATTCCCGCTGCCTTCATTTGCGTCCGCATCAAAATACTCGTCAAAGGTGTCGGTCTGGATTTCCGTAACACTGGCGGGAATTTCGACGGACACCAGGGAGTCGCAGGCTTGGAAAACTTTATGACCCAGAGACTTTACGGTGCTTGGCAGGATAAGGCTGGTAATATCACAGCCACGAAATGCCCGGTCTCCAATGCTCTCCAACTTACTCCCCTCTGCAAAGGTAATAGAGGTAAAATCCCCGTGGAGCGCTTCTTTATCAAGGCGGGTCACAGAAGCAGGAATCTCAATAGTTTTGCATGTGGAGTAGCCAAACGCCCCGGCCCCGATATAGGTGAGTCCTTCGGAAAGGGTGACCTCGGTGCCAGTCATATTGTAGAACGCGTTGTCGCCGATTCCCACTACCTGATATGCTTGATTCTCGTGATTAATCTCCTTGGGGATCATCAAACCATCGCTACGGTTGCTGTACTCGGTTCCTGCAAACACAGTTTCAGTATGTCCGTCGTTGCAGCTATGGGTCCACTTCCAATACCACGGAGCAACCTCTACTGTTGTATCATCCAATTTTTTGTAGGCAATACCGTCTACAACAAAGTCAAAGGTTTCCTGAATCCGCTTGGGATGGCCGTCATTGTTGTCCTCCCAGCCGGGGGTGGTTTTATCGCCCTTAGTATTTGCCGGAGTAGACACCAATGTGTTTTCCTCGTGATTCTCTGCCGCACCCCCCTCGTCTGTGGTACAGACGAGGGGGCTGCTGTCCGCTCCGCTATCCACTGTGGCCAGCGCCGCCGTTGGAAGCATAGTCCCAATAAGGGTGGTACTTAGCAGCAGGGATAAGAGCTTCTTTCCTCTCATTGATTGAACCCTCCTTCATGGCCTATTTCGCCAGTCAGAGTTACATCATCAACCGACTGGATAGAAAGAACCCCAGGAATAGGTGCATCCACACCAGGAGCAATAGCCCCCCAGTTATAAGTGGTGTTCTCTGCAGCGCCAGTCAGCTTATTCTCTGCCCAATCCTCAAAATCAGGGATGTCCATTCCTTCATAGGTGGCTAAAAAAGCACTGAACGGATCGGTGCAGGTAAGAGCAACTTTCTTCCGATTTGCTTGTGCAAAATTAAACTCGGACATGAACTCTTTGTCCAGCCGGAACAGGCAATGATACACTTCCTCGACATTGGAAACGCAGGTCGAGGAAACAGACCCACCAGAAATATTAAAGACGTTGGCCTTGCTGGAATCGGTGACGCCTTTGTAGATGTCTTCGTTTAGAACAATAGTGGCAAAGCTGTTCCAAGCATTGTCCGTCTCAACAAAGCCCTTCAGATTAGAGTTCTTGATGTTGAAAGTGGTATCAATGGTCCAGATGTTCATGGCACACCAGCCCCAAATATTAGAGTTGGTGATGTTAATGACGGAATCAGCCATATCCCGAACACCGTCTACAATATCACCCGCCATATTGATGGGATAGCCAAAGCCAAGGATCGCGCTGTTGTCAATGATGTTCAGCTCCAGTCCTTTGTTGTTCCAAAGGCTGATGCCTCTGGTATCGGCCTGGTCAGACCAATTCTCATAGGTTTTATTCTCAGGCTTTTTGCTGTCCTGGATGATGGAGCTATCAATCGTAACGGTTGCGCCAGCCACCGTACCGTTGCTACCAAAACCAATCCCGCGGTTATTGACATTCCAAAGGCTGTCATTCAGCTTAAAGTTGGGCTTGTTGCTGACAATTTCGAGGCCGCGCCCGCCGCTGCTGGTGGCATCCAAATCCAGGTCGTCGAACGTCACAGCATCATTTGTATTCAGTTGAATGGCGTATCCGGTTCCCGTATAGGTCAGAGTATAGCCATTTCCATCCAGGGTAATGCTCTTGTTGATGTTCAGCGGCGTGGTAATCGTGGTGTTCTCGTTCAGCTTGATTGTGCTGCCGGCCTCGGCAGCGTCGATCTGCGCCTGCAAATCGTTGGCGTCCGCCGCAAACGCTGCGGGCACCATGGCTGCCATCAGGCAGCCGGCTGTTAAAATGGAAAGTAACTGCTTTTTCATTGGGTTTGTCTCCCTTCGTGAAGATAAATTTAACCAATCCCCTATCGAGAATCAGTTCCAACGTAATGTGTGTTACCCGTGGTGTACCAACTCCCCTTCCCCATCTTTGTTCAGGATGCTCCGCTGGATTTGCTCTCGCTGCCTGCATTGCCACAAAATCAGCAGTTTGTCTATAAAGCGCCGCAGGCCCTTACTTAAACTACATATTATTTATAGTCAGTTTATCACAAGAAACCTTGTTTTTCAAGAGGGTGTGTTCATTTGCGGCATAACAAATTTGACCGTCAAGAGCTTATTTCTCGGACGGCCTGTTAAAGTGCGTCTCCTCACAGCTTTACGGAAAAAATCTGGGGAATGTTTATGGCAGATATAGATATTTTAGGGATACCAAAAAATCTTTTGGAGACAAACTGCTGATTTTATCCTTAACGAACCAGCCCCAACTGTTCCAGCTGCCGGGCATGGTCCGCACCGCTGGAAATCAGATAGATGCGGGTCGTCTCGACAGAGCTGTGACCAAGAAGGTCAGCCAGCTTCACCACATCACAGCAAACCTTGTAAAACGTCCGGGCAAAGAGGTGCCGAAGATTATGGGGAAAAACCTTGGTGGGCGCAATCCCCGCCTGTCCGCACAGCGCCTTCATTTCCGCCCATATTTGTTTCCGGGACAGCCCGCTCCTGCTTCTGGTGAGAAAGATCTCGCCAGAGGCAATTTTATTTTTACGGGCGTACTTCCGCAGCTTCCGGCACAGCTTTTGGGGCAATAGGATGGTGCGTATCTTCCCCTTGAGGGAAATTTCCGCCCGTCCGGCCCGGGCCGCCTCCACGGTGATATAGCACACCTCGGACACCCGGATGCCAGTGGCACAGAGGGTCTCCATCACCAGCGCCAGCCGCTCCCGCCCCAGGCTCCTGGCGGTCTCCAACAGGCGGTCATACTCCCCGCGGGTCAGCTCCCGGCGCTCTTCCCGGAACAACCGCCTTTGAATGCGCAAAAACTTGGACCGGCACTCGTCCCACCCCAAAAAATGGAACAAGCCGTTCAGCGCCGCCAGCATGGAGTTGATCGTGACAGGCGCATACCCCTGCGCCAGAAGATGCGTTTTCCACTCCGATGTCCGGTCTTTGCTTACGGGGGCACCCTTCAGCCAGCGGGCAAAGGCGCCAATGTCCCGCAGGTATTTTTCAATCGTTCCCGCGCTCTTCTCCTCCCCAGACAGCCATGTGCGATAGGCCGTGATTTGTTCCATTGTCAGGTTATATTGATTCATCGTGCAGAGCCTCCATTGACAAAGTAATATCCATATTTTATCTTGCCAAAGCGGCTCTATACGGTTATCCCGGAAGGGAATCCCTTCTACAAGAAAAGAAATCGGAACACAGTCCGGTTTCCCCGGACCGTGTTCCGATCCCGCATTGTCATGCTTTCCGGGCGCGGCCCACTGCACCATTCCGCCTCGGTCTGCCCTTCCCTCCCGCAGACGCAACATGGGCGCGAATGTCTCACTTGACATTCGCGCCCATTGTGTCTGGCACCGCTGCTGTTTTCCTCTGCCCCCTTGTTTGGATGGGGGGCATCACAGGCGGTTTTTTCCGCCGCGCCCACTGGGTCAATCAGTCCGCCAGACCGGTCCAGTCCTCCGTCCCGCCGGACTTTTCATAGTCGTGGGCATTGGTGGCCTCGACTATGTTGTAATAAGCCCAATTCGTCTGCGCCACATCCGGGAATTGGCGCAGCTGGTCCTTGTGGCTGTCCACATAGTCCTTGTCCGCCGCGCGGCCCAGCATCCGGTTGACGATGGTGGTCACTTCGGCACGGGTAATGGTGTTGTTCGGGCGGAAAGTCCCGTCCTCATAGCCGTTGATCCAGCCATACCGGATCGAGCCAACCACCTGGTCATAGAACCAGTCGCCGGCATTCACATCGGTAAAGATGTTCTCGCCGCTGGTATCCAGGTCGGCAAACCGCATGGCAATGACCGTGAACTCCGCCCGGGTGATGGCACGGTCCGGGGCAAACCGGCCGTCACCCACCCCCTGGAGGATGCCGAGAGAGGCCAGTGTATGCACAGCCTTGGCATACCATGCGTCTGCGGCCACGTCTGTGAAGCTGACCGCTCCGGAAACCTCCTGGTTCAGCAGCAGGTTATAGAACATCTGTGCGGCCTCCGCCCGGGTCATGTTCTTGTTCGGGCCAAAGGAGCCGTTGGCGTAACCGCTCAGATAGGCGGTGTGGTCCTTGGTGTTCAGCCAGTCGGACACCCCGGTATCCTCCGGGTCGGCCACGCCGCTTGCCAGGGCAAAGACCGCCTCAATGGTGTGCTTTTCCCGCACCTTTTCAAAGGTGTACTTCTCCACTGCGCCCACGCTCTTGTCGTCCACCAGCACGTCGGAGATCACATAGCCCTCATTTGCCGTGATGGTAAAGGTCTTGTCACTGTTGCGGCTCACGCGCACGCTGCCGCTGGGGCTGATCTTGCCGCCGGCACCGGCGCTGGCCGTGATGGTGTAACGGGTGGTGCCGCTGCTATTGCGGGCAAAGCTGGCTACGATGGTTGTATTCTCGGTGATGTTCTGCAGCGTATAGCCGCTCACTGCGCCCACGCTCTTGCCATTTACGGTGACATCGGCAATGTGATAGCCGGAATCAGCGGTGATGGTGAAGTGCTTACTCTCGCCGCAGTTCACCTTCATTGTTCCAGACGGGGCAATGCTGCCGCCGGCACCGCTTACACTGGCAGTCACCGTGCAGGTCTGCGCCTCTGGGTCGTCATACTTATCCGGGATGCCGTCACCGTCCTTATCCGCAGAAAAGGTCACGATGATGCTGTGGTCATCCTGAACATTCGAGAAAGTATAGGTCTTTTGCGCGGTATCATAGCCTTCCAATTCCAACTTGCCGTTGTTCAGGTATGTGGTATCGTCAATGACGATCCGATCTACTGCATACCCATTGTTGGGTGCAAAGGCAAAGGCCTGGTCGCCGTTCTTCTCAACGGTGGCTGCCGTATCCGGAGAAATGCTGCCGTTAGGACCGGCGAAGGGATAGATCACATAGTCTTCGCCTATCACGTCTGGGCGGTCATCCTTGTCTTTATCGTAACCCCAGACAGCATAGACTTCGATGTCTTGGCTGTCAAAGGTCACAGCAGGAACAATGGTAACCTCCGCGAAAGCTGTCTTATCTTCATCGCTGCTGCTGAAGATTCTATCCGTCTTGGTCGTGGACCAACCGAGGAACATAACCTTTGCATTCTCCGCTCCAGATTCCTGATAGGACAGGCCGCTGCCATCGGCCAGCGCCACAGTCTGCTTGGAGACATACTTGTTGGCATCGCTTACAGAACCGCTGACTGTATCGCCTTCCATGGCATTCGTATCATAGGTCAGGCTGTACTTGTCTGTTTCCTCCACATCTGGGGTACCATCTTCGTTGGCATCATAGCCCCAGACTGCGTAGACTTCATCGTCGGCAGTCAGGGTAAGGGTTTCAACGGTTGTCGGACCTTTCTCGTCAGAAGCACTGTAAATTTTGGTGTCCCTCTCCGTGGTCCAGCCGATAAAGATCATAGCGGTTCCGTTGTCCTCATCCGGCGCGTGCTTGGGCACATTTGTAGTTTCCAGAGTATAGTCCTCTGCTGCGTCAGCCTTAACTTCGACCTTGCCCGGCCCGCCGAAGCCTCCGTTGGTGTCGTAGGTCAAAGCGTAGGACTCCGGCTGCGGGTCAGGCTCGATTGGTTTATTCTTATCCGGGATACCGTCTCTGTCCTTGTCCTCAGCAAAGCTGACAACTACCTGTGTACCAGCCTGGACATTCTTCAAAGTCCACTTGCCTTGGCGGTTCTCGTCTGCGGTATACTCGCTGTCACCATCATTGGTGAGAACAATATCACTGCCTACCTTGATGGTATCCAGTGCATAGTCCTCATTGGCGGTGATCGTGAACTCAACAGAGCTGCCTTTGATGACTGTCTTATTTTCAGGGCTGATCGAGCCGTTGTCACCATTCACCGAAGCAGTCACGGTAACAGTGTCTTTTTCCACATCCGGCGTCGTGCCGTCGCTGGAGTAGCCCCAGGCTGCGTAGAGGGTTGTACCGGTTGAGGAGATCGTTACCTTGCTTTGAAGTTGCTCGAGAACCTCTTTGTCCTCCGCACCATAGATCTTCTTGCTGTTATCCTCTGTCAGCCATCCAAGGAACAAGACCGCAATACCGTTCTCCTTCTCGTGTGTCGGCGCATCCACCTTCACCGGGGAATTGGACAAGCTGTAAGACTTGCTTTCCTCCAGTCCGGTTATAACCTTGGTATCTGTTCCCGTAACAGCATCCCCGAATTTACCACCGTTGGCATCATAAGTCAGCGTGCGGTTGTATTTGTCGGGGATTTCACCGTCGCCTGTTACCGGGGCGAAGGTGATGCTGATGGTGTGGCCAGCTGTCACTTTCTCGAACTTAACGGACTTAAAACTGTTGGAAGTATAGCCCTCACCATTCGGGGATGTTGCACCTGCGGTATTCTTGTACTCATTATTGTCCACCGTGATGGTGTCCACTGCATAGCCGCTATTCGGCGTGATGTTTACCGTCAGATTCTGGCCGTCCACCACATAGTAATCGTTGGAGCCTGCCTTCGTCAAAGCGTTTACAGGGGTGGAAGTGGTATCCATGCTATACTCGACTGTGGCAGTCCCGTTGTCACCGGTGCTCACCGTGATCTTATGAGTATTGTCGTTGATATCTGCGGTGCCATTGCCATCGGCATCGTAGCCCCAAACGGCGTAG
This sequence comes from Evtepia gabavorous, assembly GCF_003425665.1. Classification (GTDB taxonomy): domain Bacteria; phylum Bacillota; class Clostridia; order Oscillospirales; family Oscillospiraceae; genus Evtepia; species Evtepia gabavorous. The sequence continues at coordinate 3,464 of NZ_QQRQ01000004.1, read as the reverse complement.
ACGGTTTCACTTTCAGTAATATCTATTTCAGAGACTGTCACAGGCCGTTCATCGTTGACGCTGTAAATCTTTTCGAGTTTGGTAGTAGACCAACCCATGAACACGACAGCGGTCTCCGTGCCATTCCAATTCGTTTTCGCATGGGTGGGAAGCCCTTCCTCGCCAGATGCCAGCAGTTTATAGCCGTCCTGCGCCACTACGGTGACCTCTTTGGTCTCCTTTTCTTCAGTGAATTTACCGCCATTGGCGTTGTAGGTCAGCGTGTAAGTAGTCTCCTTCACATCGGCGGTGCCATCTTCGTCGGTGTCATAGCCCCACACCGCATAGAGCGTTGTGAGTTTAGCCGGCATGGTGTAGTTTCCGCCTTTTTCATGGAAGTCCTCGCCCAGGGATTCGAACTCCGATTTGTCTGCCAAGCTGTATATTTTACTTGTCGCAGTTTCTGTCCAGCCGATCAGCGCAACCGCTTTTCCATCCACATCCTGGTGGGTCGGTGCACTTGAGGGGAGCGTAACGCTGGCACCACTATTTACACTTTGCGCTTGGGGCGGGGGGGCCTGCAAGCTTCCACTGATCGCGTTTCCATCATAAGTAAGCAGGTACGACACTTGGGCAGGATTGTATGTATTTGTGACAGTCACGTTCTTATCCAAGGTTGCAGCGCCAGCTTTCTCTTTGTAAAGGATCGCACCGGATTGCGCCCCCTCTTGATACACATCTCCGGTAAAAGCAGGCGTATAGCCAGGGACATTCTCCTGCTGTAACTGCCATACACTGCCTGCAGGCAGACCCTCAATGGTTGCACACTGGCCAGCTTTCAGCTTGAAGGTCCCATTATTGCCGATCTTCTGGCCCGAACTCTCACCTCCAATCTTGATTGTGTATTCGCCAGTCAGGGTATCATAACCATTCAGGTTAGCTAAGATAAGCTTGTATATAAATTCCTGGTCTGAATTTGCGCCATCTCCCTCAGTAGTTCCTACGGTCACGGTAAGACTTCCCGTAGGCGTGGCCTCTTTCAACAGACCGTTGTTCCCCAGATAGACGGTGACCTTCTCGTTTTCCCCCAGCTCGAACACCGGATGACGATAGGTACCGGCCGTTTGGGTTGTATTTTTGACCTTGACACCATCCCCATCGGATACGCGGGAAAGCTTATTGGTTCCGGCCTTGATCTTGAGGACACCGTTGTCGATATCGGCGTTGCTATCATTACCACCTACAACAATGCGGCTGCCATCCTGCAGCATGTGATAGTCGGTTCGTTTTTGGGCAGCGGTGTCAGAGCTGTCTTCTGCCTGATAGTAAACATGCTGATAGTAATAGGCACGGCCAGACACATATCCTTCGGCTGCTTCAAGCCGATAAGCAATTCCGCCAACTTGTACTGTCCCTGCACCTGGCAGAATAGTCGTTACCTCTGCAGCCTCGGCGTCCTCCTCAGAAAGATAGATATCTTGATTTCCTGTGTTCACCAGATTGTAGAGGATGGTGTCCTCGGTATAGTGGTAGAAGGCGTTGGATTCCGCCGGGGTGAACACGGCGGTGGTGGTGCCGTATTCGCCATTCTCTTGATCCCATACCGCTTCATAATAATTGGTCTGGCCGTTCTTGGAGCGGCTCTTCAGATAGTCATTATCTGCCTCACTCCAATTGTGTTCATCCTCTTTGGCCACAGAGTAGAACAGACGGATCGGATAGGCGTTTTTGTCCAAGTTGATCGTATAGGAGGTCTCTCCCTGCTCATCTGTATCACCCTGTACCTTCACAGTACGCAGAGGGAGAAGATTCGCCGGAATTTCCCACACCAAAGTCTGTCCCTCATCACCGTTGGTCACGGTCAGCTTAATAGCGGACAGGCTTGCGCTGCCGTAAACCGGGTTTCCTTCGACAGTCCCCTCAAATGTATAAGTGGTGACATTGTCTTTGGTTTCAGGGCTACCTTTGGCTGCATATTTTTTTCCTGCAAAGACGATGGTCGGGGTACCGGTCACCTTCATGTACTTTCCCAGCTGATCGGTAAAAACCAGTTTACCGCTCTCACCGCCGGTACCTTCAGCGCCTTCGGTTACATCGGTCGGGGCCGTCGGCGCCTGATTGCTCACATCATCGGCAATCTGGTCGAAAATAGTACCCCAGTTGGCATCGGTAACATCGTAGTACTGGTCGTTGTACTCGAACTTACTTACCGTGACATTTTCATTGTCATTTTTTGTAATCTTGGTTTCTTTCCATCCCAAATTTCCGCCGTCATAACTTCCAGTATGAATAGCAGCCGTGCCGCCGGTATTGTAATCATTAAACTTTTCTTTAAAATAGTTGAGTGCCCAAGATGCAGTCGGGTCTTTTTTATCCCCGTCCGTTGCTGAAAAATGGCTTGGAACTGTCTGCGCGGGGTCCAGATAAGCATAAGCCAATGCCGGGGCATCGCACTCGTCCACATCCACACCAATCGTATAAACCCGGGCAGACTGACCGCTGTCCCCATAGTAATGCGCTGTTACCTGTTCCTTCATATAAGCAGCGGTCATGGCGGCAACAAAGGACTGGGCATAACGGCTTGTCGCTCGCTGGCCAACCTCTTCAATGGTGGCTTCCTCGGGCGGATCAATGAATTTCTCCGAGCCGTACTTTGCCTCGCCCTCTGCCATCAGCACCATGACCGGTGCACGGGTGACGGTTGTGCCACCGACGGTTGCCGTAGTTTCCTCCTCGCTCTGCAGCAACTGCATTCCTGTGTAAATGCCGTGCTGCGTATATTTGTGGGAGGTATTCGTGAGGCGTTCAAAAGAGCTTTCCTTTATTTCACCTCTTACCACTGCTGTTGCCTTTAACGTGTTGTTGTCTCTTGTTAGGAATGTACTACTACTCTCATAGTGCTCCAACGGAAGAAGAACGGAGGACTGGGTGGAATACCCCACCACAGCCACCCGGTTCTGCGGATTCGCATTCAGCAGCATTTTCAGCGCCTCGTTCGCCGCCTGAATCATAGTATTGATCTGGTCATCCTCCCACATATTGTTGGATAAATCCAGCACAAACACAGTATCCGTTGGGACTTTGGTAACATCCGTAATGTCCGCAGCGGAACCCAAGGCGGAAAGCCCTACAAGGAAATCAGCGCTTGTCTCCTTATCGATTGTCACACTGCTCCCAATATCACCGCTCAAGGTGATATTTTCTTCGGATACCGTCTTATCCGTCCAAATACGGCCGATATCCTTGGTGGAGAGGGTATCGCCGCCAAAGACAGCTTCCCACGTGGTTAGCGTGGAGGTGTCGGCTGAGACTGAACTGCTGTTTCCTCCACCTGGATCGTCCGTCGCCATCGCCGCCGTTGGGAATAACCCCACCAGCATAACCAGCGAAAGCGCCATTGCCAATAACCTTCGTTTCATGTCATGGTTACCTCCTTGTATTGTTCTTCTTTCCGGCGTTTGACCACATAGTTTCTCTTATGTGGT
>NZ_QQRQ01000039.1 GCF_003425665.1 Evtepia gabavorous | reverse complement strand
GCGAAATTCCTTGTCAGGTAAGTTCTGACCCGCACGAATGGCGTAACGATTTGGGCGCTGTCTCAACAGCCCACCCGGCGAAATTGTTGTACTGGTGAAGAAGCCAGTTACCCGCAACTAGACGGAAAGACCCCATGGAGCTTTACTGCAGCTTAATACTGGAATTCGGTAATTCATGTACAGGATAGGTGGGAGACATGGAAGTACGGTCGTCAGGTCGTATGGAGTCGCCCTTGGGATACCACTCTTGGATTGCTGGGTTTCTAACCTGCGGCCGTGAATCCGGTCGGGGGACACTGTTAGGCAGACAGTTTGACTGGGGCGGTCGCCTCCTAAAAGGTAACGGAGGCGCTCAAAGGTTGGCTCAGCACGGACGGAAATCGTGCGGTGAGTGTAAACGTATAAGCCAGCCTAACTGCGAGAGTGACGGCTCGAGCAGTAACGAAAGTTGGAGTTAGTGATCCGGTGGTATGTGAGTGGAAATGCCATCGCTCAACGGATAAAAGCTACCCTGGGGATAACAGGCTGATCTCCCCCAAGCGTCCACAGCGACGGGGAGGTTTGGCACCTCGATGTCGGCTCGTCACATCCTGGGGCTGTACTCGGTCCCAAGGGTTCGGCTGTTCGCCGATTAAAGTGGCACGCGAGCTGGGTTCAGAACGTCGTGAGACAGTTCGGTCCCTATCTGTTGCGGGCGTAAGAGATTTGAAGGGGGCTGTCCTTAGTACGAGAGGACCGGGATGGACGCACCTCTGGTGCACCTGTTGTTGTGCCAACGGCATAGCAGGGTAGCTAAGTGCGGACGAGATAAACGCTGAAAGCATCTAAGCGTGAAACTTTCCCTAAGATAAGATCTCTCATCCTTCGAGGAGTAAGGCACGACAGAGACTATGTCGTAGATAGGCCGGAGGTGGAAGTGCAGTAATGTATGGAGCTGACCGGTACTAATCAGCCGAGGGCTTGACCTGAGTCTCAGGTTAAGAGTAAGAAGTGCAGGCGCTTGCTTGGGGTATGGCGGTTACTTTGTTCGGTTTTGAGGGTGTGGATATTGCCACAACCTTTTCTTGAGGGAAAAGAAAGCAAGGGAATGAAACTGAGTCAGTATGCACCTTTAGCTCAGCTGGTAGAGCACCTGACTCTTAATCAGGGTGTCCAGGGTTCGAGTCCCTGAAGGTGTACCAACGGCCCGTTGGTCAAGCGGTTAAGACGGCGGCCTCTCACGCCGCAAACATGGGTTCGATTCCCGTACGGGTCACCACGTTTTGGTTGACAAGACGCGAAAAATTTGATAAGCTGTTATTGCGACAGCGAGTTGGTGTTGATTGCAGTGAGGGTCCACCCGTTCCCATCCCGAACACGGAAGTTAAGCTCACTTGCGCCGAAGATACTTGTTTGGAGACGAACTGGAAAAATAGGTAACGCCAACATAGGAAACAGGACAGTCAGTTGACTGTCCTGTTTTTTATTGCTATAATAAAGAAAATTGTTTGGCTGTGGGAGGAAATGGCATGGAAATGAGAAGAAAGGACTTAGCGGTCACGGAGAAAGAACAAATCGACGCCATCATTCAAAGCTGCGACTGTGTTCGGCTGGCCTTTGCGGATGGCACCCATCCCTATATTGTACCCCTGAGTTTTGGATATCACCGGGAGGACGGCGTGTCCAAGTTCTATTTTCACAGTGCAGCAGCAGGGCGGAAGGTGGAGCTATGCCGGAAGCTGGGCTATGCGGGATTTGAATTGGACACCAATCGTCAGCTGAAGCCAGATGAAAAGCCCTGTGATTTTTCGGTGGCCTATCAAAGTGTGGTGGGGGAAGGAACGATTACAGAACTGAAGACGCCGGAAGAAAAGACAGCGGGCTTGCAGGTTATTATGAAGCACTATTCTGACCGGACAGATTGGACGTTCCCGGAAGCGGTACTCAACAGGACCTGCGTGTTCTGCTTAACTGTGGTGGAGCTCAGCGGGCGAGCCCATGGATGAACAAAGAAAAGGCACAGGTCAAAACGACCTGTGCTTTTTGATTGGGTGTCTGTTTAAGGGGAGAGTGTCTCCACTAGCTGAATCACATACCCGTCGGGATCTTGTATGAAGTAGAAACGAAGGGATGGATTGGGGGACATAGGGGGCGGGCAGGAGATTCCGGCCGCCTCCAAGGTGGACAGAAGCTTGCGCATGTTTTCTGGCGCAAATCCCAGGGAGAGACCGGGGGCTGGAACCTCCGGCAGGGGCTCGGCGCTTTCAATGAGTTCCAGTTTCGTGCCGGGGTCTGTGCCTAACATGACGATTTGATGTCCAGGAGGACCAAAGCGATCATGGATGGGCAGTCCCAGCAGGTTGTGATAGAAGGCAAGGCTGTCCTCCAGGTTCCGTACACGAATGGTGGCCCAGGAAAAGGTCATAGAAACACTCCTCTCTGCCTATGATGGGATTGTCTTTAGTTTAGCATAGAAGTGCCATCCCGGCAAGAGCGTGTTACGATTCGTTTCTGGAAAACCAATGTTTACAGGCCTCCCACCATTCCACAGCTTTGAATCGGATGGTGTATGGCTGAGATTCCTCACTGATCAGTGCATACTCCTGGTGGGACAGACCGGCGGTTTGCAGAGATTCCTCTGTGACAGCGGAGAGACAGAGGGAGGGAAAGACCACACACCACCAGTTTTTTCCTGCGCCCTCACCAATGAGCACCCGAAGGGCCTGATAATTTCCGGCGGGAAGGGAGACATTTTCATACTGCCGGGTGGGGAACCAAGTTTCCTCCAGACAGACCTTTACAGGGTAGTGATAGCCCCGGGCGGCGATTTCCTGGGCGGCGGTCTGGGCCAGTGCGTCCAGGTTGTCCTGTAAAATGGCGGCGGCTTGGGCTGCGGATTCCTGGCCGGAGAGCAGGGAGGCCGTTTGCGCCAGAATTTTATCCCGGACCTGCAGCTTGAGGGTCTGGTCGGCTTGGCTGTCTGAGTTGGCCAGGACATGGAGACGAATTACCTTTTCCGCCAACTGAGCTTGGGTGGCCTCGGCCCAAAGGGCAGTACACACGAGAAAGGCGAAGAACAAGGCCAGCACCCGACGCCAAGGAAAGGAAAAACTATGTAATGCTTTCATAAAAAAACACCGTCCACTTTCGTATTTGCTGAAAGTATGGACGGTGTTTTTTCGTTTTATACACGGGCAGGTCCCATTCCGCTGGGAAACGCATGGAGAAAAAATTTTTTCACGACGCGCTCAAGGTATGCTGTTTTGCACCAGGGGCTCTGCCAGAAAGACCTCGTCGTAGTCCTCCCGCAGCTGTGCCCAAGCCTCTTGGGCCTGGGATGCCTGAGAGAAGATCCCGAACACGGTGGGACCGCTGCCGCTCATCGCGGCGCCCAGCGCACCGGCTTGGATCATGGTATGTTTGATTGCTTCGATTTCCCGGTGCTGGTGGGGAGGAAGAACTCCCTCAAAGACATTGAACGTCCGGCGGGCAATCCCCAGCAGGTCCCCTTGTGCCAAGGCGGCCAGGGTTCCCTTGGTATCCGGGCGGAGATGGCGCCTTTTCTTGTCCCATTCCCGAAACAGGGCAGGGGTGGAGATGGAAAACCGGGGCTTACATAGGACGAACAAGCAGGCGGGCAGGGCGGGCAGCGGGGTTAACGTTTCCCCCCGTCCCTGGGCCAGGGCGGTGCCGCCCAGCACGCAATACGGGACGTCGGAGCCCACCGCCGCGCCAATCCGGGCCAGGTCCTGGAGGGAAAGGCCCGCGTTGGTGAGGAGATTGAGCCCCCGGAGAACGGCGGCGGCGTCACTGCTCCCGCCGGCGGTGCCGGCGCAGACGGGGATGCGTTTTTCAATGGAAATCCGCAGATCCGTCCAGCTCTGGCCGGTGGCCTGCCGAAAGGCCACCGCAGCGGCCACGGCCAGGTTGCCCTTGTCATTGGGCAGAAAGCGCAGGCCGGACTCCGCCCGGATGCCTCCGGGAAAGCCCAAATGCAGATGAATTTCATCACACAGGGAGACCGACTGCATCACCATCTCCATCTCATGGTAGCCGTCGGGCCGGGTCCCCAAAATATCCAAGGTCAGGTTGAGCTTGGCGGGGGCGGAGAGGGTGAGAGAGCTCACTTGATTTTCCGGGCCTCCAGGTAGAACCGTTTATCGTGGGCCTCTCCCATGGAGAAGGTCTTTCGGGGCAGCGCGCCGTCGAAGATCACGGTGGGGAAAAGCTGGTCTTTTCCCATGCCGGGGAGGAGGAAGCCGATGCTGTCAGGCTGCTGCACCAACTGCTCCACCACGTCCTCGCCGTGGATGTAGTCAATTTTGCCTCCATGGGCCTCCAGATACTGGTCCAGGAAGGTCTGGAGGGTTCCTACCTCCAACTGAGCGGTGGGATGGGGGACGGTAAGGATTCCCCTTTCCCCGGGCAGGACATAGGTGATCTGGTGGCCCTCCCCTGCCCCATAGTGGGCGCCGGGATATGCCGCCAGCAGGTCCGCCAAAAGCTGCTTGGGATCGACCCCGAAGAGGACCCGGTGAATGGGCTCAAACTCCAGGGAGTCGTCGTGGAGGTTGACCAGCTCCACCAGGGCGTAACGGGCGGGGTGGGTTTGGCGCTCCGCCTCGGACAGAGTGGGCTTGAGCTCCTCCCAGCAGGCCTTGGCGGTGGCCAGGGAGTGATTGCCGTCGCCCATGGCGTAGGTCAGCACAGGCTTGCCCTCGGCGTGGTAGAATTGAGCGAAACGGGCCGGGTCTGCCAGGCCGGCCAGCTGCTTCTGCACCTTGTCGGCCTGTTCCTTGGAGAGAAGATACCCAGAGACCCGGCCACCCTGTTCCATCAGGGTGGTGCTGTAAATCATCTGCATCTGCTTCTTGCTCTCCTTCCGCAGGAAGGGCTCGATGATTTCTTTTTTGGGGTCGTCGATGAGGACCATAATGTGGGGCAATTCGATGGGCGCGTTTTTCCGGACCTTCATCCGGGGGGGGATGCGGGAGAGAACGGTGCCCTCGGTGGCGCGAATGGGGGTGCCGGACCCCTTCTCGTAGCTGTACTGCTCCAGATCCAGCTTGCCAATCAGGCCCAGACGGGTTTTCCCGTTGGAGAGTTTGCGTTCCAGAAAGATCATGGCATCCTCCAGCTCCCGCAGGCGGCCCTCTTCCAGGTACTGCTCCATGGTCTGATTGATTTTCTGAATCTCCTCCTCCACGTGCTCACTTTCCAGCTTGCTCTCCGGCAGGATCAGCCGGAGGGTGGAGGGGGCGTCACCGACGAATTGGTCTACTCGCTCCCAGTATTCCGGCTGGGAGGTGTATTGGTCGCAGGCCACCACGGCCCATTTGGTCAGGCCGCAGTCCTGAGGCAGCAGGATGTTGGCCGGGGAAAAGGCGGTTTCATGCATAGGGGTGTTCCTCCGTTCGTGATAGTGATTCGGGTATGTCGTAGGATAGGGACTTACAGTGCAAAGAGTTTTTTCATCAGCACCGGGGCGCCGGCGGGGTAGGCAGGACCCTTTTGGCCGGATTCTTCACAGTAGGGAAGGCCCAGACCCGTGTCTTTCCGGCTGTCATAGAGCAGATAAGGGACGGGGTCGGCGTCGTGTCCCCGGGTGGCGGTGAGGGTTTTGTGGTCGGAGAGAATGAGCAGCCGGTAATCCGTGCCCTCTTCCGCCAGGGCCTGGGTCAAGGGCCCCACCACCCGGCTGTCCAGCCACTCGATGGCCTGGAGTTTGCCGGGGAGGTCCCCGTTGTGGGTGCACTCGTCAGGGGCCTCCACGTGGACGGCCACAAAGTCCTTGCCGCTGCGCAGTTCCTCCAGGGCGGCGGCAACCTTGCCTTCATAGTTGGTATCCAGTTCTCCCGTGGCGCCCGGGACCTCCCGAATATCCAGACCGGACAGACGGGCGATGCCGAAGCACAGGGGCACCGCGGAGATCACCGTGCCGGTTTTGTGGTACTTTTCCCAGAAGGATTCCAGGGCCACGGCGCTGCCCTCCGCCCAGAACCATACGCCGTTGGCGGGGCGCTTTCCCTCCGCCCGGCGCTGTTCATTGATGGGGTGGTGGTCCAGGACCTGGTGAGCCAGCTTCATGAGAGATTTGAGCACTTGGGCGTTGTCGTTGCCCGAGGGGAGCAGGGGACCAATGACCTCCCCCAGATGGTCGTGGGGGGGAAGCAGGGAGATCCCGGTGATGGAGGCCCCGGACTGCACGGCGATGTGCCGGAAAGAGGCGGCGGGGTGGACCACCATGCCGGCCTGCTGGGCGGCCTGCTGGAAGGCGGGGTCCCGGAAGAGGTCGGTAATCAGCTGGATAGACTGGTTCCCTTCAATGGAACCGCCGGAGTGGGAGAGGATACGCTTTTCCTCAAAGGGGAGGTCGCTGTCCTCATAGGTGACCATGTTGCACCGATAGGAAATGTCTCCGGGCTGGAGCTGGATGCCTGTGGCGGCAGCCTCCAAGGGGGAGCGGCCTGTGTAGCAGACATTGGGGTCTGCCCCGAAAATGGACAGAATGGCGGTGTCGCTGCCGGCGGGCAGACCGGCGGGGCAGTTGACCACATTGCCCACCTCACCCTTGGCGGCCAACCCATCCATGACGGGGATGGCGGCGTGCTGAAGGGGGGTTTTGTTGTCCAGGGTGGGGACGGGATTGTCAGCCATGCCGTCTCCGATGATCAAGATGTATTTCATGGGTTCTCCTTTCCGGGATGGAAAATTTATGGGTCCTGGTCGGAATCGGGCTGGCCGATGAGTTCCTTCCAGTACGTTTGCTCTTGGATGGTGCCCGACTGGGCATCTAAAAGCTCTAAAATCAAGGTGTTGGAGAGCAGGAAGCCCTGGGGGGTGAAATGCCACCGGTGATCGGACTGCTCAGCCCAGTGATGGCTCTCGAAAAACTCCAGCCGCCGGGCGATGGGCTCAAAATTCAGGCCGAACTTTCGGCGGTATTCCCATTCCTCGATGCCCCGCAGAGTGCGCATGCGGAGCATCAGGTACTCCCGGGCCTGTTCCGGCGGGGTGATGGGCTGAATCTCCTCCAGCTGGGCCGCGCCGGCGGCGATGGCCTGGAGGTATCCCTCCAGGTCCCGGGGATAGGCATAGCGCTGACCGCCGAAATAGGAGTGTGCCCCAGGGCCGAAGCCCAGGTACTCCCGGCCTGTCCAATACTTTAGGTTGTGCCGGGACTCCCTGCCTGGCTTGGCAAAGTTGGAGATTTCATACTGCCGGTATCCTCCCTGCTGCAAAAGCTCCACAGCCCGGAGGTAGAGATCGGCCTGGGCATCCCCGTCGGGCAGGGAGAGCCCCAGGGAGACCTGGTGGGCCAAGGGCGTGTCCGCCTCCACTTTCAGGCCGTAGCAGGAGAGATGCTCAGGGGACAGGCTCATGGCCTTGTGCAGCGTGTCCTCCCAGGAGGCCATGGTCTGACCGGGCAGACCGTAGATCAGGTCCAGGCTTAGGTTGTTGATTTTGGCCTGCCGGATGTCCGCCACCGCCTGGACCACCTGCTTGGGGGAGTGGATGCGGTGGAGGCACCGAAGCTGCTGGGGGTCCGCGGACTGCACCCCCAGGGAGATGCGGTTGACCCCGCTGCGGCGCAGACGGGCCATGGAGCGCCAGTCCACGCTGTCTGGGTTGCACTCCACGGTGATCTCCGCCTGGCGGCTGACGGTAAACAACCGCTGAATCAGGGAGAGAATCTCCCGCAGGCGTTTTTCCCCATAGTAGGAGGGGGTGCCGCCGCCAAAGTAGACGGTATCCGCCACCCAGCCCTTCATCCGGGGGCCAAAGGAGCGCAGGTGGGTCAGCAGCGCCCGCTGGTAGCGGTCCATCTGCTCCTCCTGACCGGCCAGGGAGTAGAAGTCACAGTAGTCGCATTTGCTCTTGCAGAAGGGAATGTGGATATAGATGCCAAAGGTGTTGGCCACAAAGATCACTCCAATCCTGCGTGAATCCACACCTATTATACGCATCTTTGGCACAGATGGCAAGAAAGGATTACAGGGAGATTTTTTGGGTGGCGATCTCCTCCTGAAAGGCGCGGTCATGCTCCACAAAGAGCATGGTGGGTTGGGCTTGCCGGAGCAGGGAGGTAATCTGGAGCCGGGTGTGGAGATCCACGAAGTTGAGGGGCTCATCCCACACGTACAGATGGGCGGGCTGACAGAGACTGGCGGCCAGCAGAACCTTCTTTTTCTGGCCCGCAGAGAAATCTTCCATCTTTTTTTCAAACTGCACCCGTTCAAACCCCATTTTTCGCAGAATCCCTTTGAAGAGACTCTCGTCCAAATGGTGTTTTTCCGCGAAATGGGACAACAGCCCGTTCAGGTGGGCGGTGTCCTGGGGGACATAGGAGACCACCAAGCCGGCACTGGTGGTGATGGTGCCGCTGTGTGGGATGGATTCCCCCAGCAGGACCTTGAGCAGGCTGCTTTTCCCACTCCCGTTTTTCCCATCCAGAACCACCCGTTCTCCGGGATGGAGGGCAAAGGAGACCGGGCCGCAGACATCCCGTCCGCAATACTGGACTTTGACCTGGGAAAAGACCGCCAAAGGCCGGTCTCCCCGGCAGGGCAGGGGAGAGAGTTTGAGGGATTCCAAGGGTTCCCAGTTCTGCAAAAGGCCGGATTTGGCCTGGATTGCCTGCTGCTGCCTGGCTTCTATGGCCTTGGCGCGCTTCATCATCTTTTGGGCCTTGTGGCCGATGTATCCGCGGTCCACCGGCCCGGCGCCGTATTTCTTCTCCTCGATTCGGTCAGACCAGACGGAGGTCTGCCGGGCCGCCTTCCGCAGGCGGGCGATGTCCTTCTGGAGCCCTTCCTTTTGGGCCTGCTCAAAGGCCTGCTGCCGGTTAAAGTTTTCCAGCCAGGTGGAGAAGGTCCCGTTTTGCACGGTGATGTTGGCGCGGTTGAGGGATAGAATGTGGTCTACACAGCCATCCAAAAAGTGACGGTCGTGAGAGACTAAGATAAAGCCCTGCTTTCTTCGCAGGTAAGCAGAGACCAAGTCCCGGGCCTGGGTGTCCAAGTGATTGGTGGGTTCGTCAATCAGCAGGAAATGTCCCTCCTTGAGAAAGAGCGCCGCCAGAAGAACCTTGGTCTGCTCTCCCTTGGACAAGGTGGCAAAAGGACGGAAAAGGACCTCGGGGTCCACGTCCAGGTAGGACAGCTCTCGGAGCAGTTCCCATGACTGGGCCTGGGGACAGACCGACTGGAGGACATCTTGGGTCCATTGGGTTTGGTCGGCCACGGGGTAGGGAAAGTAGTCAAAGGGGACGGAGGAGACGATGGTCCCCTGATAGGGGTAGTTTCCCATCAGAAGCTGGAGGAAGGTGGTCTTTCCCCTTCCGTTTCTGCCCACAAACCCCAGTTTCCAGTTGGTGTCGATTTGAAAGGACACCGAGTCGAAAATGCGGTCATGGCTTGCCGGGTAGGAAAAGGTGAGATCTTCCACTTTGATCATAGACATAGGCGCAGCACTCCTTTCTCTGGCCGTTGAAGAGGGGAAATCCGCAAAAAATAAGAGCCGCAAGAAGGAAGTCTTCTTGCGGCTCAGGACAATACAAAACACCACCAGAGCGGTGGGGAAGGGAAAGGTCCGGGGAGCAGATTCTTCACATTCTTGCTTTTGGCGCAGCAAGCCCTTTTTTCCCTGGACATGCTGCGGATTCCGTTGGATTAGCAAGAAATTTGAATCATGGGTTCCCCTCTCATTTTCCATACGATGGGTTTAGCATAGCACAGAAAGGGCGATTCGTCAACCAGGCGGCGCCAACTGGGCGAGGGAGAAAAACACCCCTGTCAGGCCCGGGGTGGGAGTTGCCAGAGACCCTGGTTTGGTGGTATAATCAACCCGCTTTCATCCTTTTTTCAGCCAGGCCTCAATGGGGGCCAGGGTATCAAAGTCGATAAAACTGACGGCGTTTCCATAGCTATCCAGCAGGGCCTGGGTGTCGGCGGTGCGTTCGGTCACGGGCTGGCGGCGGAGAATGGCGCAAAGCCCCTTCATCATCAGCCGGTGCTTGGTGCTCAGCGCCTGGTAGTCTATGGCCCCCCGCAGAGGGACATGAGCGGTCCGGACAAAGATGCCGGGGGAGAGCTCCTTGGCCAGGGACTCCCGAATGGAGAGCAGATTGTCCTCGTTGGCCGGGTCCGCCAGGCCCACGGTGGCCACCAACAGGCGGAAGGGATGGTCTGTGGGCAGGCGTCTGGCGGTTTTGGCCAGGCCGGTGGTTTTGCCGACGTAGAGACCGCCCACATAGACAATGGTGTCAAAAGGGCCGAAGTCCCTTACCTCTGCGTAGGAAACGGCGGGGAGGCCTGTCCTCTCCTCCAGTGCTTGGGCATACTGCCGGGCAGCGCCGTAGCGGCTGCCATAGAGAATGATGCCATTCATCGGATAACCTCCTTTGGGATGCTGTCATAAGGAAAGTGTACCACAAAAAACGCGGCAACGCCAGAGAAAAGAGAGGAGGTCTGTCTATGCGCCGTTTGACCCTGCGCCTGGGAGAGGCCCAGGCGGGGAGGACCGTTCACACCCTGCTCCGGCAGGAGCTTCTGCTGTCCGCCGCCAGTGTCCGGCGGGCCAAGACCCTGCCGGACGGCATTCTGCTGGACGGGCAGCCTGTGTTCACCAACCAAACAGGACGGGCGGGACAGCTTCTCTCGGTGGCGGTGGGGGACGTGGCGGGGAGCGAACAGATTCCGCCGGTTCCCGGTCCCCTGACCATCCGCTATGAGGACGAGGACCTGGTGGTGGTGGAGAAGGAGGGGGGCGTCCCCGTCCACCCCAGCCAGGGGCACCATGGGGACACGCTGGCCAACTTTCTGCTGGCCCACTACCGGGACCAGGGGCTGGTGGCGGCCTTCCATCCGGTGAACCGGCTGGACCGGGGAACCTCCGGCCTCATGGCGGTGGCCAAGCACGCCCACGCCCACGAGCGGCTCCAGCACCAGCTGCGGACGGGGGAGCTGGCGCGCACCTACCTGGCGGTATGCCAAGGGGTGCCGGTGCCCCGCCGGGGCTGTGTGGACCAGCCCATTAGCCGGCTGCCGGGGTCGGTGCTGAAGCGGCAGGTATGCCCCCAGGGCGCCCGGGCCCGGACCCACTATGCCGTGGAGCGAACCGGCGCCGGGCGAAGCCTGGTGGCGCTGCGCCTGGAGACCGGGCGGACCCACCAGATCCGGGTGCACATGGCGTTTTTAGGCTGCCCGCTGGCCGGGGATTTCCTCTATGGGACGGAGCTGGAGGCTCTTCCCCAGCGGTTTGCCCTCCACTCGGCCGCCCTTCGGCTGCGCCAGCCCGTCACCGGGGAGGAGATTGCCCTGTCGTCCCCTCTGCCAGCGGCACTGTCTGCGCTGCTCATTGCAAAGTAACAGGAGAAATAGAGATGCTCAATACGTTATCTTTTCTTCCCATCCCCCTGCTCCAATGGTATGGGGAACATGCCCGGGACCTGCCCTGGCGGCGGGAGCCCACCCCCTATCGGGTGTGGGTGTCGGAGATCATGCTGCAGCAGACCCGCGTGGCGGCGGTGCTGGGGTATTTTGCCAAGTTCATGGACGCTTTTCCCACGGTACAGGATTTGGCGGCGGCTCCGGAGGACCAGCTGATGAAGCTGTGGCAGGGGCTGGGCTATTACAGCCGGGCACGAAATCTCCAGAAAGCCGCCCGGCAGATTGTGGACACCTTTGGCGGGGTATTTCCCACAGACTATGGGGACATCCGTTCCCTGGCCGGGGTGGGAGACTATACCGCCGCGGCCATTGCCTCCATCTCCTTTGGCCAGCCTGTCCCCGCGGTGGACGGCAATCTGCTGCGGGTGGCCGCCCGAGTGATGGGGGATGACACGGATATTACCACCACCCAGGGCAAGCGCCATTTTACGGCGGCCTTGCAGGAGATTATCCCCTTGGATTTCCCTGGCCAGTTCAATCA
The DNA here is from genome assembly GCF_003425665.1 of Evtepia gabavorous. GTDB lineage: Bacteria > Bacillota > Clostridia > Oscillospirales > Oscillospiraceae > Evtepia > Evtepia gabavorous. The sequence goes on along the minus strand of NZ_QQRQ01000039.1, from coordinate 146 downwards.
GGCCATGATGGACCTGGGAGCTATGGTCTGCCTGCCCAACGGGGCGCCTCTGTGCCAGCAATGCCCGGCGGAGGCATTCTGCCAGGCCAGAAAACAGGGGAGAACCAAAGACCTGCCGGTCCGCCCGGCCAAGAAGCCCCGGCGGG
>NZ_QQRQ01000038.1 GCF_003425665.1 Evtepia gabavorous | reverse complement strand
GCCCCGGCGCCCATGACCATGACAGACAGCATCACAGCCACACAGAGCACCAGGCTCAGAACCTTCTTCTGGGGGAATCCCTTATCCATCAATGCTTCGCTCCGCAATTTCCCACGGATTTTACACGGAACTCCCACAAAACTTTGCAGTTATTATGTAATGAAAAAGGCCCAATGAAAACGATCCCGGTGCCTATGGTAAAGCACCGGGATATGTCTTTTGCAGGAGGACGGTCTCCTTATTGTGTAAACAGTACCGTTTCCTTTCCCCACAATAAATCCCCACTGACGTGTGTTGCGGTGAGGGTTGCTCCGTCAACGGCAAGGGTAAAAATCCCCCAAAAAGCAGGGGTATCATGGTCATCTGTCAGTTCGAACAATACAGCTCCAGCCGGGTATTGGGTTGAATTGGAGATAACGTAAAACGTTCCGCTTTTTTGATCGGTTGCCTGGTCCATGGAGGAACCGGACCAGAGAGACATGGTCCCGTCCGAGGAGAAGACCACCCCTCCATCCTCTGATTCCCATTGCCCTAAAAAGTCAGCGGATATGGGAGAATCCTCCGCCTGGTATCGGCTGAAGTCATACACATTGGGCGAAACCGGGCGTGCTACCGTACCATCACAAAGACTCAGCGCGGGATGATACTCCATTTTTTCCCCGTCTGCCCCCGTGAGTGTGACCAACAGATTCGGGATGATATCACTGACATTTCCGATGAGAACCACAGGGCGTCCATCCTGGCTTTCGTATAGGATTTCACCGGGTTCCCCTTGGTAGTGATTGCTTTCGTTTGAGAGAAAGGCCTGTACGGTAAGGGTTGCCTTCTGATCCCGGGGAACAAGGCAATAGGCTTCAGAACCTTCATACGCTATGATTTGCTCTTTGGGAAGGGTTTCTAAAAAGGGGTAGTCCTCCAGATACCCTGCCTCACGGATGACACGGGGGAGAGCCTCCGGATCACCGTCTGGGAGGTTCCCCAAGAAAGCAATGCCACAGAAATATCCGCCCTCATCCAACTCGCGCCTGAGCTGGGAAAGGGAGGGATCTTCTGGCTGGTCGCTCGGCTGCGCTTCTTGTCCCAGATCACTTGCAGAAGGACCTGAGCCGGCATCTTCGGGCGGTCCTCCACAGGAAGTCAGCCCGGCCAGCAAAAAAAGGGCGAGAATAAGGGAGAGAAAACGTCGCTTGAAAAACATTGATATCCTCCTGCGATTATCCATCGATGCTTAAACTGTTGATCATTCCTTGAATCTCTTCATTCCATACGGATACATACGTATCCCCTGTAAAGTAAATATAGGCCGCATACATGGAGTAGGTTTCATTGCCCATGTCTTTTCCAAAGTTGACGATCACCTCACTGTGCCAGCCCTCTGCGTCCTGATATACAATTGCCCGAGCAGGATAGCCCGCGACGGTGTATTCCATGGTCTGATAATCCTGTACATTCTCGTTGGTTTCTTTTTCATCAAAACCGGCCAACCATTCTGTCACCCGTTCTTCCGTATCCAGCTTTGTGATCCAGCCTTTGACGCCGTCTTCTGTGTAAAGATCAGACAATCCAGCTGGATCTTGCTGGAAAAGGTCTGTGGGATACCGAACCGCATACAGGTTTCCATAGCAGGTAAACGTGGCAAAAGAACCACTGCTGGAGGATGCCTCCTGCCCGTCCTGACCGGTTCCCTCCTGAACAAACGTGTATTCCATCCCCATCATTTCCAACGAGAGTTCGTTGCCCTGGAGTGTACCAGCTCCTACCATCTTGCCAGCGATGGTCATCGTAAAGTTTTCCCCTTCCAATTTCCATTCCGCTTCGTCCGCTTCCTCTGTAAGAAATGTGGTCACGGTCCCATCTGCGTTCAGCTCCAACCATTTCCCGTTGGGGTTCATGGTCAGACCATCCAATGTAATTCCCGTGCAGAGGTACTTCCCCAAATAGTCTGCATCCGCATTCCCTGTGGTTTGGGGATTGGAGGCATTGCTCTCACAGGCGGAAAGGCCGATGGTCAGAGTACAGATCAAGAGGAAACGAAGGAGTTTTTTCATATCTTTTGTCCTTTTCTGTGGAATGGTTTTATTGTACTCACATCAGAGGCAGTTGTCTACTGAATTTTTATGAACAACAGGAAATTCGGGAGCAAATCACTGGAACGGAAAAACCTGGAGAAGCTGTGGGAACGCCGTGGAAAACCTGTGGGAAATTGAGAGGCAAAGCGTTGTGAGATAAGGGCTTTCCCCAGAAGAAGGTTCTGAGCCTGGTGCTCTGTGTGGCTGTGATGCTGTCTGTCATGGTCATGGGCGCCGGGGCGGCGTTCTCGGATCAGGACAAGATCGAGAACACTGAGGCCGTTGATGCCTGCGTTGCGCTGAACATCATCGGCGGGTATCCCGACGGGTCCTACAAGCCCGAAGGGAACATTAAGCGGTCCGAGATCACCAAGATGATCTGCGTGGCCCTGAACGGCGGCAAGGAGCCCAATGTGAGCACCAACTCGAAGCCCACGTTCAACGACGTGCGCGGCACCAACGCTGCCTGGGCGGAGGGCTACATTGAGGCCTGCGTGGCCCAGGGCATCGTGTCTGGTGTGGGCGGCGGCCGGTTCAGCCCCAACGGCAACGTGACCGGCACCCAGCTGGCCAAGATGCTGCTGGTCTGCCTGGGCTATGACGCTGGCATCGAGGGCTTCGTGGGCAGCGCTTGGGAGACGAATGTCAATGTTCGTGCTGCCCAGAAGGGCCTGTACGAGGGCCTGGAGAGCATGGACACCGCTGCCGCTCTGACCCGCGACAGTGCGGCCCAGATGGTGTGGAACGCCATGAATGCCTACGAGGTGGAGTACAAAACCACCATCGTCACCGACGAAAATGGCAACCTGATCACCCAGAACGTGGCGGAAGACAAGCAGGCCATCGGCGAAGACAATAAGCTTGTCCGTGTCACTCTGCTGGGCGACAAGTACGAGGCCTCTGTTTACGAAGGCATTCTGGTGGCTTCCGGTGAATATGGTATTCAGGGCAAGAGCGCCGGCAAGGATAAGCTGACACTCCAGGTGAAAGCCGTCAATGGCGCCTCTGTTTCCACTGCCCGTGAGTCTACTTTCAAGTACGCCAACGATATCACTGACCTGATGGGGCAGTATATCAAGGTTCTGGTGGATGACAAGACCAACGCCTACGGTGTATTCCCCGTTGCAGACCAGAATGTGGTTGCCTCCGCTACCTTCGACAAGGTAAAAATCGACGGCACCAAGATCTCTGTGGACGGCACCGCCTACAACTACAATGACGGTGCCATTGAGGGCATTGAAAAGACCAGCGGAACCGAGCTGAAGATCAGTGAGCTCACCGGCACCAAGTATGCTGAAGTCGCTTCCGGCGATGTGATCACCTTCATCTCCAATGACGGTGACTCCAAGATCGACTTGGCCATCGTTAACCCCATGAAGTCTGCAAGCTCCTCCCTGGACAAGGTGACCTACGTTTCCAAGACAGAATTTGTGGCTGGCGGCAATTCCTATGAATTCGACGACGTCATCGCCCCCAACGACCTGGCCAAAGGGGACTATGTTGCCTACTATGAAAACACCTACACCGGCGACAAAGAGTTTATCAAGGCAGACAAGGTATCTGGCAAAGTGACTTCCACTAAAGATTCTGGTAAGGAAGTTAAGATCGGAGACAACTGGTACAAGGTTGGCAATACAACCCCTGATTCCCCCTTCTATCAGGCTCTGATGAAGAAGGGTGACGCCGTGGAACTCAACTCCACCGTGACCGCCTATGTTGTCAACGGCGTGATTTACTACGCCAACGCAGAGACCGCTGGCTCTACGGACACCGCTCTGGTCCTGGCTGCCCCTGGCTCCATGGACACAAACGGCAACTATCAGGTGAAATTGCTCTTCTCCGATAAGACAACGAAAGTTGTTCCCGCCGATCAAAAGTATGACGGTCTGGAAGGCAAGCTGGTCACCTGGGAGGTCTCCGACGATGTGTATGAATTGGAGGCTGTCTCCGCTGTGAACAAGGCGGGCGGCGATGTCTATGCTGAAAGCACGACGGGCTTTGAGAAAGCAGATAAGACTCTGGCCGAAAAGAAGGTTGCCAGCGACGCTGTGATCTATGTCACCTATAAAGACGGCACCAAGGACAAGGAAACCGTTCTGAGCGGCAACGAGCTGAACGGGCTGGGCGGCGACCTGAATGGCAACGTCTACTACGTCCTCACTGACGGTCTGATCTCCCTGGCCTACATTGATTCCGACAGCTATCTGCCTGGCGCCAACGCCACCCAGCTGTACGGCTATGTGGTCTCTTCTGTCTCTGAAAACAACGACAACAACGTGAAGTATAAGCAGTATGACGTCTACACCACCGACGGCAAGCTGGTGGAAGGGGTCAAGCAGAAGGCAACCACCTCGGTTAAAAAGGGCGACTTCATCAAACTGAATCTGACCTCTGACAACTACGCGGAGGGTGTTCAGAAGCTGAGTGAGATCGAGACGAACGCAGGTGCTCTGCTCAACTATGGTGACGACTATCTGGTTGTGCTCGGCAGCAACGGGAAAGCGACAAACATCAACCTGGATGATGATGTGAAGTATCTGGAGGTCAACACCGAGGACGTCAAGGGCATTGGCAACGAGGCCAACTTGGAGAAAGCCTCTGAGACTGGAATCGCCAACGAGTACTATGCGAACGTGTCCTACTATGTAGAGGGCGGCGAGGCTCTGCTGGTTGTCATTGATACCACGGGAAAGTGGAACAACGGTACAACGGATGTAACTGTCACACAGCGTGAGGCGACTACTCCGACAAAAGCACAGGTTGCTACTGCGACTACTTCGGCTGGGAGTTTGACGGTCACTGGCTCCTCTATTAATATCACTGACGGCGAGACAATAACTCTGACTGGTTATTCGGGAACTGCTAATAAGTTCGATGTAAAGCTGACCGCAGCCAGCAGTACGAGTGCAACTATGACGCTGGAGGGCAACATCCTGAAGAATGGTCCGGTTATCGCGACTGGGAATAAGGCAGATATTGAAGTGACTGGCGAGGGCAACATCACAGGTAAAATTGTGATTACCGGCGACGGTCTGGCCACCAAGACCATTAACTTCACAATTAAGGTCCAGAAATAATCCAAAACTCTCTTTTGCGGCTTGCCTGGAACGGACTCCCTGAGAGATGTGGGCGACTGCGTGCTATGGCAAGATGAGAAACTGTAAGGCAGCCACCAATCTATTTGCATGGCGGCCATCAGCTGACGAAAAGGGAAAGCCCCCTCGAATTTCGAGGGGGCTTTCCTTTTTTACTCAATCCTTCAGTTCAAATCGTCAGACGACAACTTAGGAGACAGTGACATTAATTGTGTAAACAACGTCATTGCAGTTATCCTGAGAAATCGTCACTTTGAACGTCACCTTACCAGCCTTAGTCAGAGTAAGGTCACTGCCAGAAGTGTATTCACCGGCAGTCACCGGGTCACCAGAAACAGTGATGTTATCCTTAGTCTTCTCCGCAGTCGTCACAGTCAGCTTCAGTTTATCGGCTGAGCTTGCAGCGAAAGTACTCGCAGTCACTTCGTAGGTCTTCTTAGCAGCATCGTAGGTGAAGCCGTTGACAGTCAATCCGCTACCGCTGCCAGCAGTCAGGGAAATACTCTTCGGAGCCGCAGCATCTTTCTTCACCGTTTCGGCGTCATCCCACTTGTTCTTGGTGTCAACAACAATCAGGACAATCTCTTTGTCATCGTTGAGCACATACTTGGCGTTCGCATAGTAGACACCCTCGTTGGCTGTCTCGGAAGCCTCGGACAGGGAGCCGCCCTTGACGCCCTTGCTGTCGGCGGTGTTGACGTACAGATACTTCGCGTCGTCGGCCAGGTCGTAGTCACCGTCGTAGTAGAAGCTCACCCAGGAAGCGGTGAAGTCCTTGATGGCGACAGGATCGGACACGTTCAGCTGATAGCCTATATCCGCTTCACTCTCGGACTTAACGCTCTCAATGAAGTTATCCTCTGTCATCTCGAAGGAGATCAGGTCGCCCTTCTTAATATCAGCGCTTTCGCTCTTCACCTTCACCTCAATGGATTCCTCCTCGGAGGTCCACACAGTAAAGGAGCGGAACGAGATATCGTCCTCCTTGTTGGAGACAACATCAGAGGTCACATAGCCATACAGCTTATCCGCGTTGGAACCGGGCAGGTAGGAGTTAGACTTGAGCAGGACAACGGTGGCCAGACCGTCATCGATCACGGCAGTGCCGCTGGTGCCAAAGTTGGCGCCCAGAGCATTCAGGGTTTCGCCGGAGATCACCTTCTGCTTGTCCCCGCCGTCTTTGTAGATTACGTAGACAACAGCGGAGTCTGCAACACGATAATCGCCGCTATCGGTAGTTACTTTCTTTTTGGTCTTGTCAAAGCTTTTCAGAGTAACGACACTGTCCCCGCCAGCCGTGTTACCAGATGCTACTTTCTTCAGTTCATAAGCACCATCGTTGATGTCATAAGTAACCAACTCGCCAACAAAACCTGAGTTATAGGGTTGGTCCGCACCGATCACCTTGGTGGAACCATCAGCAAACAGCAGTTTAACCTGATAGTTTCCATCGGTGTCCATGGAGCCAGGGGCAGCCAAAACGTATGCGGTGTCGGTAGAACCAGCCTGCTTCTCATCCACATAGTAGGCAACGCCGTTGATGCAGTACAGATCATAGGTGCCACCGTTGCTGGCCTCTTTACCAGCGATTCCGACCATGCCATCGAACGATCCATTCTTCTCAGCAGCCAGAGCATACCAGGTGCCGTCCACCTTCACATCAGTGGCGGGATTGCCCTTGGTGCCGGTCACCTTGCCGCTGACCTTGTCAGCCTTGACCAGCTTATAGTTGTCGGTATACAGGTCTTTGTAAATGGCAACGTAGTCGTCCTTGGCCAGATCGTCGGGAATGATATCCTCGGCCGGGTCATAGGTTTCGCCAGCAGCGGTGATTTCATCCTCGCCAACATAAGTAACTTTGCCAAACTCGATCATCGGGTTCACAATCGCCAGGTCAAACTTGTTGTCGCCATCGTTGGAGATGAAGGTGATGACGTCGGCGGAGTTGGAAGCCTCCTTCTTGAGGTCATTCATCGTCTTATTAGTAAGGCCCTGGATGGGGGCGGCGGCACCAGGATCGCCATCGATCCAAGCAAACTTATATTCAGTGCCGTCGATTTTCACTTTGCCGTCTGCGGTGCTGGTCGCCTTAGACACCAGCTCCACATCGGAGAAAGCGGCGGTGACCACAGTATTTTCCTTGGCCACGGGGAACACGCCGTAAGCGTCGCCCTTGTTGTTGACCAGGACTTTGACATACTGCATGTACAGGTTGGTCACATCGTTGGAGTAGGTCCAGATCTGATTGGTTACCTCGTCCTCTTTCAAAGTGGCGCCGTTGAGCTTGTCAACGTTACTCATTCCAATTTTGTCTTTGCCGGCGGTGCCCAGTTCGCCGGCGCCAGTCAGGATGCCTTCGTAGATGCCGGCGCCGCTGTACTTGTCTTCCAGCAGGGTGATCTTGTTGCCATTTTCGCCAGTCTTGTCGACCAGCTCCACCTTGGAGACCAGCTGGCCGTTCTCGCTGACCAGAGTGTACTTATAAGTGACCTCGGTGGCCTGGAGTGCGTTCCACACCATCTGCGCCGCGTTGTCGCGGGTCAGTGCGGCGGAGACATCCAGACCGGACAGCCCTTCGTAGATGCCTTTCTGGGTGGCAACCACGTTTACATTGGTGTCCCAAGCATTGCCGGTAAACTCCTCAATGTCTGCGTCATAGCCCAGGCAAACCAGCAGCATCTTGGCCAGCTGGGAGGCGGTCACGTTGCCGGCGGGGCTGAACCGGCCGCCACCCACACCGGACACGATGCCCTGGGACACACAGGACTCAATGTACTTCTCTGCCCAGGCAGCGGTGGTGCCGCGCACGTCAGAAAAGGTGGGGGTACCGGGGGTAGCCAGATTCGGCTCTTTGCCGCCGTTGAGGGCCACACAGATCATCTTGGTGATCTCAGACCGCTTAATGTTGCGCTCAGGATGATAAGAACCATCCTCGTACCCGCCGATGATGTTCAGCGCAGAGCACGCATCAACGGCCTCGGTGTTCTCGATCTTGTCCTGATCCGAGAACGCCGCCCCGGCGCCCATGACCATGACAGACAGCATCACAGCCACACAGAGCACCAGGCTCAGAACCTTCTTCTGGGGGAACTCCTTGCCCCGCAATGCTTCGCTCCGCAATTTCCCACGGATTTTACACGGCGTTCCCACGCAATATTTTGAGCAAACATAAGCTAATTTTCGCAACAAAGAGCAAGGAAACTCCCGGAACAAAATTCGTACACTGTCTCTACCGTGCGGATTGGCGGGCCCACCAGGCGGCAAAAACCCGGCCTGTGGAGAATCCACAGACCGGGTCTGAAAAGACGATATTTTCTCAAGAGGGAACGCTCCTCAGCCTCCCAGATAAGCCTTTTTGATGGCAGGGCTGGACAGCAGTTCCGCGCCGGTGCCGGTGGTCACGATTTTTCCGGTCTCCAGTACGTATCCTCGGTCCGCCACGGAGAGGGCGGCTTGGGCGTTTTGCTCCACCAGGAGGATGGTCGTCCCCGCTTTATGGAGGTTTTGGATGATCTCAAAGATCTGCTCCACAAGAATGGGAGCCAAGCCCATGGACGGCTCGTCCAGCATCAGCAGCTTGGGATGGCTCATCAGCGCCCGGCCCATGGCCAGCATCTGCTGTTCGCCGCCGGAGAGGGTTCCGGCCATCTGCTTATACCGCTCTTTCAGCCGGGGAAAGAGTTCGTACACCATCTCCAGGTCCTGCTGAATGCCGCTGCCTTTCTGGGTAAATGCGCCCATCTCCAGGTTTTCCTGGACCGTCATCTGCAAAAAGATCCGCCGGCCCTCCGGAACCAAGGCCAGGCCTTTGGCCACCACTTTATGGCTGGGCACCTTGGCCAAGCTCTCCCCTAAAAACGAGATGGAACCGGTTTTACTGCGCAGCAGACCGGACACGGCATTCAGTGTCGTGGACTTCCCCGCACCGTTGGCGCCGATCAGCGTGACAACCTCTCCCTCCTGCACCTCGAAGGAAATGCCCTTGATGGCGTGGATGCTGCCGTAATAGACGTTGATGTCCTCTACTTTCAGAATCGTTCCCATGCTCAAGCCTCCTTCTGTTTGCCCAGATAGGCCTCAATCACAGCGGGATTGGCCTGGACATCCTCCGGGGTTCCCTTGGCGATAACCCGGCCAAAGTTCAAAACGCAGAGACCCTCGCAGATGTTCATCACCAAATTCATGTCGTGCTCAATGAGCAGCACCGCGATCTGGAAGGTGTCCCGAATCTTCCGGATGTTCTCCATCAGTTCCGCCGTCTCGGAGGGATTCATGCCGGCCGCCGGCTCATCCAGCAGCAGCAGGGAGGGATTGGTGGCCAATGCCCGGACAATCTCCAGCCGGCGCTGGGCGCCGTAGGGCAGAGAGCCCGCTTTCATCTGCGCCATATCCTCCATGTGGAAAATGGACAGCAGCTCCATCGCCCGCTCATGGGCAATCTTTTCCTGCTTCCAATACTTGGGGGTACGGAAAATACCGCTCCACATGCCGTAGCTCATCTGGTTTTCCATGCCTGTTTTGACATTGTCCTCCACCGACATGGCATTGAACAGACGGATGTTCTGAAAGGTTCGGGCAATGCCTGCCTTGTTGACCTGCATGGTGTTCATGCCATGGGTGTCCTTGCCGTCCAGCAGGATGGTTCCCTTGGTGGGCTGATACACCTTGGTCAGCAGGTTAAAAACCGTGGTTTTTCCCGCGCCGTTGGGGCCGATGAGGCCGGCAATCTCCGTCCGGCCGATGGTCAGGTTGAAATCGTCCACGGCCTTCAGGCCGCCAAACTGAATCCCCAGGTTGATACACTCTAAAATGGGGCTTTTATCAATGTCCCGTTCCGGGATCATACTGTTGGAAGGGATCGTCACCAGCTTCGATGCCATGTCAGACAACCTCCTTTTTCTTCTTCTGTCCTGGTTTCAGCCGTCTCAGGAAGGATTTGAAGGTATCATTGTTGGTGGCCAGCATGACCAGAATCAGCACAATGGCGTACACCAGCATCCGGTAATCCGAGAATTCACGCAGCGCCTCGGGCAAAATAGTCAAGGCGGTAGCGGCAATGATGGAACCCAGCATATTTCCCAGGCCGCCCAGCACCACGAACACCAGGATCAAGATGGAAGTGTTAAAGTCAAACTTGTTGGCCACAATGGTAGTATAGTTCATGGCGAACAAGGTACCGGCCGCGCCAGCCAACGCTGCGGACACGGTAAAAGCCATCAGCTTGTACTTGGTCACATTGATTCCAACGCTTTCCGCCGCAATCCGGTTATCCCGCACCGCCATAATGGCCCGGCCAGACCGGCTGTTGACCAGATGAAACACGATAATCAAGGTGATCAGGACCAGAATCACACCGATGACAAAGTTGGACAATCTGGGGATAGACTGCAGGCCCATGGGACCGCCGATCACCAACTGACCGTCCTCCGCCAGGTTGGTCTTGTCGCTGAGCAGGCTCACATGCAGCCCGCTGCTGTCGATGCCCACAAACAGGTTGTTGAAAATCCCCTTGATGATCTCTCCAAAGGCCAGGGTCACGATGGCCAAGTAGTCCCCCTTCAGCCGCAGGACAGGGATGCCAATGAGAAAGCCCACCAAAGCGGCAAACAGGGCGCCCACAATCATACCGACAATCAAACGGACAGGCCCGGAGGAGACGTGGTTCCCCAGCGCCACCGCCGCGGTGACGCCGGTGAAGGCCCCCACACTCATAAATCCCGCATGGCCCAGGGAGAGTTCTCCCAGCACACCCACTGTCAGGTTCAGGGAAACGGCCATGACCACGTAGGCGCAAATGGGCACCAGCATTCCCTCCATGGTGGAGGAGAGGCCGCCTGTGCTGCTGAGAATCTGCATCACCAGAAAGGCAAGAATCACAACGGCATAGGTCACATAATTGTTGCGGGTGGTTTTGTTCAAACGCAATGTTCTTTTCACGGCTGCCACCTCAAACTTTCTCTCGGATCTGCTTGCCCAGCAGACCGGCCGGTTTGACAATCAGCACGATGATCAGTACCGCGAACACGATGGCGTCAGACAACTGGGTGGAGATGTACGCCTTGGCAAAGATCTCAATGATACCCAGCAGGATGCCGCCGACCATGGCGCCGGGAATGGAACCAATCCCGCCGAACACCGCCGCGGTGAACGCTTTGATCCCGGGCATAGCGCCGGTGGTGGGCACCAGGGTGGGATACGCCGAACACAGAAGCACACCGGCAATGGCCGCCAGACCAGAGCCAATGGCGAAGGTCAGGGAAATGGTCCCATTGACATTGATGCCCATCAGCTGCGCTGCCCCTTTGTCCTCTGAACAGGCCCGCATGGCCTTGCCCATTTTGGTCTTGCCGGTGAACCAAACCAAGGCGATCATAATGACCACACAGGCGAGAATGGTCACCAGCGTCACGTAGGGAATGGTCAGCTGCCCGTCAAACAGGGAGAGGTTCCCGTTGGCCACCACAGGGGGAAACACCTTGGGATTGGAGGACCACAGCAGCAGGGCGGCGTTTTGGAGGAAATAGCTCACACCAATGGCTGTAATCAGCACAGCCAGAATCGGCGCGGCCCGCAAGGGCTTATAGGCCAGCCGTTCGATGACGATCCCCAGGATCGTACAGACAATCACGGCCAGGATGACGCCCACCACAGCGGGGAGCTCAAAGCGGGAAGTGGCATAGAAGCAGATGTACGCGCCCACCATGATGACATCGCCGTGGGCAAAGTTCAGCATCTTGGCGATGCCGTAGACCATGGTATAGCCCAGGGCGATGATGGCGTAAATGCTTCCCAAGCTAATCCCGCTGATCAGAAAACTCAGAAAGGTCATATTGGTTCCCTCATATCTTTCAGTTTTTTCATCGTCAGCACTTGGAGAATGCTTCAGTGCGGATCGGAAAGCGGCCGGACAAGGCAGCCTCTTTCCGATCCGCGCTGTCCTTTGGAAGACAGCCGGGGCGGCTTGTGATAAGCCGCCCCAGCCGCAGTATGCCAATTCGTTGGAGGATCAATCCAATCCGACGTAAGCACCGTCCTGAATGACCATGCCTCTGGGATCCTTGGAGACCGCGCCGGTCTCATCCCAGGTCACCTGAACGCCGGTCAGACCATCGAAGGTCATGGAGGTGAATTCCTTCTTCATCAGGTCGCACAGGGTTTCCGCGTCCATGTCGGGGGTGGCCTTGGCGTTGGTCAGCGCCTGATAATAGGCGTAAACACAGTCATAGGCATCGGCTGCAAACTGGTTGGGAACCTCACCGAACTTCTCCTGATAGGTCTTCACAAAGGCTTGGGTCTTTTCATCCTCTGCGTCGGCGTTGAAGGGGGTCAGCAGCATGACACCCTCTGCCAGGCTTGCATCAAAGCCCTCCATCGTCAGGATGCCGTCCATGCCGTCCACGCCAAACCAGGCAGGAGCATAGTTCATATTCTTGGCCTGGGCCAGGATCAGGGATGCAGGCTGATAGTACATAGGCAGGAACACCAAGTCCGCGCCTTTGTTTTGGGCATCGGCCAGCTGGACGGAGAAGTCCGTGTCGTTGCCGTCTGCAAAGGTGGTGTCACTGACGATTTCCAAGCCCAGTTCTTCCGCCTTTTCCAGGAAGTTCTCATGGATTCCCTTGGAATACACATCGTCATTTTTCCAAATCACAGCGATCTTCGTGCCAAGCTTTTTCTCAGAGATGTACTGGGCGGAAGCGGAACCCTGGTTGGGGTCCATAAAGCACATCTGGAAGACGTTATCCTTCCCCTCAATGTTGGCTGCGGAGGAAGCGGAGGGCGTCAGCGCAAAGATGCGATCCGCATTATTCTCCACGGAGGTGGACTCACCGGGCTTAGAAGTGACAGAACCCAGGGAGATCTGCATTCCCCAGTCCTTCAGGGTATTGTAGGCGTTGACAGCCTTTTCAGGGTCGTTGACATCGTCCTCATAACGGAGGTCAAACTGGATGTCTCCCCCCAGCGCGTTGATCTCGTCCACTGCAATTTGGGCGCCGTTTTTGGCGGCCACGCCGTAGATTGCCGCAGAGCCGGTCAGGGGACCGGTACCGCCCAGCTTGAAAGCAGCGCCCGTGGCGGTGCTCTCACCGTTGTTGTCTCCCGCGGGCTGCTCATCACCGCCGCAGGCGCACAAGCCCAGGACCATCACAGCGGCCAAGGCTGTACAAAGCAACTTTTTCTTCATGTCATTTCTCTCCTTTTCATTTCTTATACAAAAAGCATTGTCTGAATCAAATGATTCACGCCGCTTTCGTGTATCTGACTTTTTGTCAACTTTTTTCGATGTAAACCAAAGATTGTATCTTTTTCATGGATTTTTTGCGTTTTTTGTATTATACAACGGTTATTTAGAATCTTCAAGTGTCAACACAACTTTTCCGCGCTTCCTCCCTTTTTGCCGGTTTCCCCGGGAAGCGCCCTGTTTTTTTTGGTGATTCTGCGCTCGAAAATTGTCAACCTATCAATTTTTCTTCCCTTTTTTCTCACTTTTATCAAGGCAAACTTTCAAAATATTGTACGTCATTGTCTCTGTATCAGAGAAAATTTTTCCTCCGCCGGATACAAAGCAGTGTGCTCCACCGGCACATTTTTAGGGCAATAGGAAGAAGTTGAACCCGAAAAAAATCCGTGGGAGTTCCGTGTAAAATCCGTGGGAAATTGCGGAGCAAAGCATTGATGGATAAGGGATTCCCCCAGAAGAAGGTTCTGAGCCTGGTGCTCTGTGTGGCTGTGATGCTGTCTGTCATGGTCATGGGCGCCGGGGCGGCGTTCTCGGATCAGGACAAGATCGAGAACACCGAGGCCGTCAATATGTGCACTGCGCTGAACATTATTGGCGGGTATGAGGATGGTTCCTATCATCCGGAACGGAACATTGAGCGGTCTGAGATCACCAAGATGATCTGCGTGGCCCTCAACGGCGGCAAGGAGCCTAACCTTGCTGTTCCCGCAACGCCTACTTTCTCTGACGTGCGCGGTTCCGCTGACGCTTGGGCAGAGAAGTACATTGAATCCTGCGCAGCCCAGGGCATTGTGTCCGGTGTGGGTGGCGGTCGATTCAGCCCCGCTGGCAACGTGACCGGCTCTCAGCTGGCCAAGATGCTGCTGGTGGCCCTGGGCTATCGCGCCGATGAGGCCAACTTCACCGGCAACGGCTGGGACACCAACGTCAACGTGATTGCCACCCAGAAGGGCCTGTATGAGGGTCTGGAGAACATGGATGTCTCCGCTGCGCTGACCCGTGACAACGCGGCCCAGATGATCTGGAATGCGCTCCAGGCTGTGGAGGTGGAGTACACCTACACCCTGGTCACCGAGAACGGCCAGCTGGTCTCCAAGGTGGTTGTGCAGGATAAGGCACCCGCCACGGTTGGCAGCAATAAGTATGATTACACTCTGCTGTACGACAAGTACAAGGCCGTGATGACCAATGATGCCGACACTTATGACACCCTCACTATGACTAAGTATAAGTGGAACGACAAGAACGGCGAGTATGACTACACGTTCACGGACGACGAGAATAATGAACATACGTTCTCCAGCGCTGCCGACTATACTGCGTTGTTTGCGCAGCAGGTTAATGTTGTCTATAAAAACACCACAGATAAGCCTGTCTACGGCATCTATGCAGAAGACTCCCAGGTTCTCTATGAAGGCATTGCCGGAGATATTGAGACCAATGACCAGGATTCCATCAAAATTGATGGGGTGAAGTACAAGGTCGATGATGACAAGGGCTTGGATGGTGTTGAATACTATGCTGAAAATGCCTATACTGCTAAGAAGTCTACTGATGCACAGAACTACTACACCGTCCGCGTGATTGACCTGGATGGTGACGACGAGGTGGACTGCGTGGTCTATCTGCCCTTCACAGTGGCAGAGGTTACTTACGTTGGCTCCAAGTATATCCAGGCCAGCGGAAAGTATGAGTTTGAGGACTGCAACATCTACGACGGCATTGCCAAAGACGACTACGCTGTCATCGTTTCCGGCACCAATACCGCTGACGGGAAGGACACCTTGACCAAGGCAGAGGTTGTTTCCGGTGAGGTCACTGTGGTGAACGGAGATGACTACACCATTGACGGCGAAGTCTATACACTGGCGAGCGGTGTTTCTAACACCAATCTTGAACTGGGCAACGATGTCGAGGCTGTCGTGGTGAATGGCTACATTTTCGCTGCGGAGCTGGTTTCCGGTTCCATCTCTATGGATGATGTTGTCTATATCAATGGCACGGAGAAAAAGGTCAGCTACGGCGAGACTACGCTGATGGCCAGAGCTGTCTTTGCCAATGGCGAGACAGCTGAGATTGAGATTAAGTCTGTGGATGGTAGCGATGCTGTAACAAAGGGCGACGACGAGGCGACCGTCATAGAGGTCAACGATGGTCTGTGGGCCTTTGAGATGGACGGCGACAAGTACGAATTGAAGACCATCTCTGTGGGTGATGACGCGAACTTCGACACCACCACCAACAACAAAACTGTCGGTGATGACCGGATCGGCGGCCTGCGCGTCAATGATAACGCAGTTGTCTTTGTGAAAGATGGCGAGGGTGACGTTACTGTGCTGACTGGCGCCGATGTCAAGGCCTGGAGTGAGGCAGCTCGGGAGTCGGTTGTTGCCTACGCCAATAACACCTCCGGCTATGCCTACGTCGAGCTGGCTGCCATTACTGTTGAAGGTGACGTACCCGGTTCCGCGTACAGCGACATCTATGGCTACGTGGTAAAGACCCTTGGTGAGACCCAGGAGGACAACACAAAGTACACTTCCTTCCTCGTCTGGACTGGGGCGGAGAACGAGACCATCAAGGTTAAGACCGGTAATGTGAAGGGCGAC
This sequence comes from Evtepia gabavorous, assembly GCF_003425665.1. GTDB lineage: Bacteria > Bacillota > Clostridia > Oscillospirales > Oscillospiraceae > Evtepia > Evtepia gabavorous. The sequence goes on along the minus strand of NZ_QQRQ01000038.1, from coordinate 3,886 downwards.
ATTGAGAAGGGCTCTTTCGTGAAGGTTTCCGGGGACGAGATTTCCGCGCTGAATCTGGCAACCTCCGCAGCAGCCGTGGCAGCCACGGATGAAGAGACCGTCTCCTTCATCGGGAATTCCACTGAGTACAAGATTACCAGCGACACCAAAGTGATCTATGTGGACACCGAGGCCGTGGCAGGAGAAGAAGGTGGCTCCATCGCGGAGGCAACCGACCACAACCAGGATGGCAGCTTCGAAAAGAACGTGGTTTATGTTGTCGACACCGACAACAAGGATGAACTGCTGGTCCTCTTTGTGGACACCAACAACGAGCTGAAGGGTACTGAGCCGGTTGTGAAAACCACTGTGAGTGCGGAAGGGGTATTGACTGTGGACGAGGTTCTGCCTACCACCAGTTCTACGATTTACCCCGTTGCAGAAAATGTGGAAAAATTGACCAGCAAGAATATCGGGAATGTAAACGGTGGATTGTTTAGCGGGTTTGACCTTGATAGCTTAAAAGGTAAAGCGGCTACTACCGTAACCGTAAAGATTCCCGTAAGCGGCGAGAAGGTTGCCATTCGTCAGACCAACAAGGCCCTGGCCGGTGCGTCTACCGATGGCAGAGTCAGCGATGGTGTTAAGGTGGCAGGGTACACTGACATCAGAGGCGACATCCTTGAGCTTTCCGTTGTTGTGATGCAGGGCGAGAATGTGAAGCTTGAAGTTGTGAGCAACGCGAAAGGTACCTATGGTGATGATTTCGAAACGAACAACACTGCTTTTGGGAAAGAAGAAGGCATTGTGACTTATACCATTGATACCTCTGGCATTTCCTTTGCAAAGTAATTTTGCCTGTTTGACTGTAATCAACAGAAGATAGCAGAAGCTCCCGGGGATACCCCGGGAGCTTCTTTGCTGTTTTGTTCCAAGGTTGAATCGCATGAAAGAAGAGCCCCCGGACGGGAAGTTCCCGTCCGGGGGTTGTTTGGAGGGTATGATAGGTAGGTCTCCCTCGGTATTATTCCTTAACTGTCAGGCCAGTGGTAGTTACAACATATGTTGCAATAACGCCAGTGTCATCCGAAACCGTTACAGTAGCGGTCTTACCTTCTTGAATCAGGAGCGAATAATCGCCATTCGTCTCGCCGCCATTACTGTTCACACGATCGTAGGTCCCGATCTTCTCGCCATCAGAGAAGGAAGTCGAATAGTACACCTTCAGTGCATCGTTCTTCTGCGTGATGGTCACACTACCGCTCTCTGGGATAATGCCTTTCAGGGTAACGGCAGTCAGATCAGTATCGTTGCCTTCCTTGCCAGTAAACACATTGTTCAGAGCAGCAGGAACGCCTTTAGTCACTTCACCAGCCAGGTTAATGGTAGTTGTAGTGCCCTTAACAGATACAGTTGCCTTGGCACCAGTAGCAACGTTTCCAACAACATTGGCAACGTCCTTGCTCGGAACCGTTACACTGTTATCCCAGCCGTCAGCAGCGGTGTTCAGAGCAACCATAACCACGTCGCCGGTGGAAGAATCAACAACATACTTCACGTTGTTGTAACGATTGCCATCAGCGGTCTCATACGCCTGTTCCAGACCGTCGCCGGCCACGCCTTCTTCCCCGTTGACGTAGATGTACTTCACGTCATCGTCGAAGGTCAGGTCTTCGCCGTTAAACAGAACCATGTAGTCCTTGCCGAACTGGTCAATCGCGCCGGTAGCAACCGTCAGTTTGTTCGTACCGTCAGAGGTAGACAGAACGCCCTCAATGAAGTTGTCGGACGTCATGTCGAAGGAGATCAGATCGCCCTTCACGATGCTTGTACCGGTCGCCTTCATCTTCACAACCTGCTCCTCGTTGCTGCTGGTCCAAACGGTGAACTCACGGTACTTGCCGTTGCTGTCCTCGCGGGTGGTGCCAGCATCGGTCACGTAGCCGTACATCTTATCCGCGTTTGCGCCCGGCAGGTATGCGGAGCTCTTCAGCACAACCACGGAAGCCAAGCCATCATCGATAACGGCGATGCAACCCTTATCTGCTGTGAAGTCGCCGCCCAGATTATTCAGCTCTGCGCCAGTCATTGCACGGTACTTCACATCGTTGGAGCCGGTCTCCTGATACTGGATGTAGACCACAGCGTCACTGGATACACGGTAGGATTTGCCGCCGACAGTGATCTTTTTATCAGCTTTGACAAACTTGCCATTGGAAGTATCGCTCACAACAGAATCGCCGCCGGCCTCGTTTGTTCCGTCTGCGACCTTGGTCAGCTCATAAGCAGAGCCTTCCATCTCGTAGGTAACCAAATCGCCGTTGTTGATGCTGCTAAGCGCAGAGGTATCTTTCGCGGCAATGGTCTTCTCGGAACCGTCCGCGAACAGGACGCGCATCTGGACATTGCCGTCCGCGTCGATGCTGTTGGTCTTACGGATCACAAACGCTGTGTCGGTGGAGCCACCGGCCTCCTTTGTGACCTGGTAAGCCACTCCGTTGATCACATAGAGGGTCAGAGTATCACCGGTCCCGTTAACGGAGTCACCCTTGGCAACGACAGCATTCTGGAAGGGCTCGTTGGCATTCTTATTGCCCAAGGTATACCAGTTGCCATCAATCTCCACGTCAGTAATCGTGCTGCCATTACCCTTGGTGGCATCCACCTTGCCGGTCACCTTTTCAGCCTTCACCAGCTTGTCGTTGCCAGTGAACGAATCCTTGTATACGGCAACGTAGTCGCCCTTGACCAGGCCGTCAGGGATGATGTCGTCCTCCTCGAAGGCGCCGGGCACGCCGGTGACGTTGACCTTTTCAGAGTCCACATAGGTGACCTTGCCGAAGCTGGTCATGGGATTCACAATGGCCAGATCGAACTTGTTGTCGCCGTCGTTGGAGATGAAGGTGATCTGATCGCCGGAGCGGACTTCGGCCGCGATTTCGTTGATGTACAGGGGGCCACCAGAAGAATTTTTCACGCCATATACCATGCCGGATTCTTTGCCAGATGTTTTGTTGACGTCATAGTTATAAGAAGTTCCGCCAATTTTAATCTTGTCACCATCCTGCTTCACGTTGGCAAAGATGTCGGTGACCACAGTATTTTCCTTGGCCACGGGGAACACGCCGTAAGCGTCGCCCTTGTTGTTGACCAGGACTTTGACATACTGCATGTACAGGTTGGTCACATCGTCGGAGTAGGTCCAGATCTGATCCTTCGTGTCATCCACTGTGGCGCCGTTGAGCTTGTCAACAACAAGCATTCCAATCTTGTCTTTGCCGGCGGTGCCCAGTTCGCCGGCGCCAGTCAGGATGCCTTCGTAGATGCCGGCGCCGCTGTACTTGTCTTCCAGCAGGGTGATCTTGTTGCCCTTTTCGCCAGTCTTGTCGACCAGCTCCACCTTGGAGACCAGCTGGCCGTTCTCGCTGACCAGAGTGTACTTATAAGTGACCTCGGTGGCCTGGAGTGCGTTCCACACCATCTGGGCCGCGTTGTCGCGGGTCAGTGCGGCGGAGACATCCAGACCGGACAGCCCTTCGTAGATGCCTTTCTGGGTGGCAACCACGTTTACATTGGTGTCCCAAGCATTGCCGGTAAACTCCTCAATGTCTGCGTCATAGCCCAGGCAAACCAGCAGCATCTTGGCCAGCTGGGAGGCGGTCACGTTGCCAGCGGGGCTGAACCGGCCGCCGCCCACACCGGACACGATGCCCTGGGACACACAGGACTCAATGTACTTCTCTGCCCAGGCAGCGGTGGTGCCGCGCACGTCAGAAAAGGTGGGGGTACCGGGGGTAGCCAGATTCGGCTCTTTGCCGCCGTTGAGGGCCACACAGATCATCTTGGTGATCTCAGACCGCTTAATGTTGCGCTCAGGATGATAAGAACCATCCTCGTACCCGCCGAT
>NZ_QQRQ01000037.1 GCF_003425665.1 Evtepia gabavorous | reverse complement strand
CTGCCACAACCAGAAGCAGGTGGTGGCCGCCGCCGGGTATGACCCGGAGGGCGACCTGGAGCACACCCCCGACTCGGTCTTCTGCGCCCACGGCGGGGGCTTTTCGGTGAAGTGGGACCAGGTCCCCCAGTACATGCACCTGGAGAGCGCCCTGCCAAAGCAGCGGGGGGAGGACCCCGCCCCGGTCCCCCGGGTGTACACCCGGAACCTGGACCTGGACGAGAAGGAGCTGGAGGCCATCTTCCTGCGGACCTTCGGCCCCCAGCGCCGCCGGGAGTACCAGTTCCTGGGTCAGGCCGCCCCCGCCGCTCCCCGGCGGACCATCGCGCCCCCCAAGCAGCAGTATCTCATCGTGGACGGTTACAACATGATCTTCGCCTGGGACGCCCTGAAGGACCTGGCCCGGGAGAACCTGGACGCGGCCCGCCAGCGGCTCATGGACATTCTCAGCAACTACCAGGGCTACAAGCAGTGCCGCCTGGTGCTGGTCTTTGACGGGTACAAGGTGAAGGGGAACCCCGGGACCACCTTCGACTACCACCACATCCACGTGGTCTACACCAAGCAGGACGAGACAGGGGACATGTTCATCGAAAAGCTCCTCCAGGAGATCGGCAGAAACTACACCGTCCGGGTGGCCACCTCCGACGGCCTCATCCAGCTCTCCGCCCTCCGGGCGGGGGTCCTGCGCCTGTCCGCCGACGAGCTGTGGCGGGAGGTGGAGTGGGTGGGCCGGCAGATCGACCAGGTCCTCCAAACCCTGAACCAAAAAGGCCGGCTGAGCAGGGATTCCTGACCCCTGTCCCGGCCATACTACCCCAAAGAAGGAGGTGGGCTGTATGAACATTGCCCTCATCACCGGGGCCTCCAGCGGCCTGGGCCGGGAATTCGCCCGCCAGGTCAGCCGGGACCCCCACGTTCAGGCGGTCTGGGCCGTCGCCCGGCGGGAGGACCGGCTGCGCCAGCTGGCGTCCCTGTGCGCCTGCCCGGTGCGCCCGGTCCCCCTGGACCTGACCGACCCCCAGTCCCTGGATGCCCTCCGGGACCTGCTGGCCCGGGAGAAGCCCACCGTCACCCGGCTGGTGTGCGCCGCCGGCGTGGGCAAAATGGGCCGGATCGACGCGGTCTCCCCGGCGGACAGCTTGGGGATGATCGACCTCAACTGCCGGGCCGCCGTGGGGGTGACCCAGCTGTGCCTGCCCTACCTCACCCGGGGCAGCCGGGTGCTGGAGCTGTGCTCCACCGCCGCCTTCCAGCCCATGCCCGGCCTGGGGGTCTACGCGGCCACCAAGGCCTTTCTCCAGAGCTATACGAAAACCCTCCACTACGAGCTCCTCCCCCGGGGGATTCACGTCACCGCTGTCTGCCCCTACTGGGTGAAGGACACCGAGTTCATCCCCCTGGCCCAGGATGGCAAGCCTGGGCAGTTCCGCCACTTTCCCCTGGCCTCCCGGAGCCGGTCGGTGGTCTCCCTCTCCCTGGCCGCCAGCGCCCTGAACCTGTGGGTGGCCACGCCGGGGATTGTCTGCACCCTGCACCGGCTGGGGGCGAAGGTGATTCCCCATGCGCTGCTGGTGCCGCTGATGGATGGGCTGCGGCGGGTGTGAGGGGCTGAGGCTTTCCCATCGCCGTTGACGGTGCCCTCCCGGGCGGGGGCTATTGTGGGTTTCTCCCGACGCCGTTGGAACGGCGGGGAACTTTGGCTTCCCAGCCGGGGCCCCATTTCTCTGGAGAAATGGGGGAAAGAGCACCAGGGGCCGTGCCCCTGGACCCCGCGGGGGAAAGAGTTTCTTTCCCCCACACCCCTTTTCTCTGGACTGTTGTAGAAGCGGCGTGAGTTTTCTGTCGGCCTACCTGGCCTGCGGCCTCAAAGACCAACGCCTCATGGCCCGCCCACCAGCTCGGGCGGGCGGGAGAAGTGGTTTGTTGACGGGAGGAAAAAGCGGGAAACCAAACGGTTACTTTCTGCCTTCTCCCAAAGGGTACCCACCCACGTCTCCAGCCCGCCCAGCCGGTGGGCGGGCCGTTACGGACCTTTCACTGTGAGGGCCGCAGGCCAGGTAACCAGTGAGACGTACAGCCTCCCCCCACACAACCCCACCAGAGAAGGGGGTCCCGGGGGAGGAACCTCCTCCCCCGGGGGTTCTTTCCCCCATTTCTTCCCAAGAAATGGGGCCCCGGCCGGGCAGGCCCCCGTTCCCCGCCGTTCCAACGGCGCCGGGGAAAAACCCCAGCGCCCCCACCCAAACCAAGGCGGTGGAAAACGCCCCTTCCCCCCGCCGCCCATAATAGGATTGGATTGACTCTTAGATTGACTAATTATTTTACTTATGGCCCAAATCCGGCCCCTCCCCCGTCCGGAATTGGACCGGGGGTGCCCGGAGACGACCCGGGGCCGGAACCGGACGGGGCTGTGGAAAACTGCCCGCCGCTCCGCTCCAGCGCCGCCAGCATCCGGCCAACGTCGTCGGTGGGGTCCAGCCCGCCCTCCCGGGGCGCCCAGGCCCGCTCCTCCCAGGGGTCCCGGACAGCGGGGGCGGGGGGCGGCAGGCCCAGGGCCTTCTCCCGCTCCCCCTCCACCCCGCACCGGGGCACCCGCAGGAAGATCCACCCGGCCTCCCCCTGGAAGGGGACGGTGCGGAAGATCAGCTCCCGCTCCTCCAGCTCCCGCAGCCACCGCTTGATGGTGGTGACCCCCTTCCCCAGGGCCAGGGCCAGCTCCCGCACCGGGAAGATCACGTACACCCACCCCTGCTTGTCCGTCCAGCCCGACCGCTGGGAGAGCTTTCCCCGGTCCAGCAGCAAGCCGTACACCAGCAGCGCCCCCGGGGAGAGCCCCCAGCAGAGCAGGCTCTTGGGCAGGGTGAGAAAGCCGCTGAGCTGGGTGTCCCGGGTGAAGGGACACAGGGCTTCGTTCCGGGCCTGCATGGGATATGGATAGTCTTTCATAGACATTCCTCCTCTCACCCTGGGGGAAACCCCGTCCAAAGGGGGACGTCGGCGTACACCTTTCCCCCAAAAAATTGTGCACAAAAAGACACCCCCCAGTCCGTACTTTCGTACCGGCTGGGGGGTGTCCCGATTTTGGGTCTTTTCTTCAGTCCAGCAGGCCCAGGCGCAGCAGCTTGCCGGCCATCTCCTGGGAGCCCATCACCCACAGCAGGTCCCCGTCCCGGAGGGTCAGACTGGGGTCGGGGCTGGGGATGGGCAGCAGGTCCCGCTCCAGGCCGATGAGCAGGGCGCTCCAGTCCCCTTTGATGCCGCTGTCCCGGACGCTCTTCCCCGCCTGGGGCATGGTTTTGTCCAGGCTCACCCCGCAGCACAGCAGCTGCTTGGCCTCGGGGATATCCTGCTGGGAGGCGATGTAGTCCTTGAGGGTCATTAGCTCCCCCGCCGGCGTAAGGCCCTCCTCGGCCCGCTGGAGGCAGAAGTTCTCCACCTGCCGCTGGCTCCCCATGACCACCAGCTGGTCCCCCCCTGCCAAGGCCACGTTCCCCTCGGGGATGTTCCAGTGGGTCTGGCCCCGGCGGACCTTCAGGACGCTCACGTGGTCCCGCCTGCCCCAGTCCAGGTCGTGGAGGGTCTTTCCCCCCTGGGCCCAGTCCGGGGGGCAGACCAGGGGGATCACATAGAGCTGCTGGGTCAGCCACAGGTGGACCTCCTCCTCCCCCTGGCCAAAGCGCTGGGCCAGCTTCCGCTCGTTGAAGTTGGCCAGGAACCGGGCCTCCACCTCCAGGTAGCGCCCGGCCAGCCGGTCCGAGTGGGTGGCCATCCAGATCACCGGCAGGGCCGCCACCGACATCCACAGGGGGCTGGCCTGGAAGAGGATCACCGCCGGGGCCGCCGCCAGCAGGGCCGCCGCCCCCAGGCGGAGGGCCATGAGCCCCGACAGGATCACCCGGTTGGAGACCTTCTCCAGCCACAGGGCTGTAAAATACCGCTTCTTCATCCGCAGCATAGCCGGCAGGAGGAAGGCCAGGGCCAGGTAAATGACCCCCGCGGTCAGCAGCTCCGCCAGCCACCACCGGGGCGCCAGCCAGTCCCCCAGCAGGGGCAGCAGCTGCTGGGTCCCCAGGAGGATGACCCCCACGGCCAGGACCCCGTACAGGGCAAAGGCCCTGCCATATCCCTGGAGGAACCGGGTCCAGTCCCGGCCTTCCTCCCCCTTCTCCCGTCCCCGGGCCTGACAGTACCGGTCCAGCGCCGCCAGGCACCGTTGGGGCAGAACCCGCTCCAGCCCCCGCTGGAGGGGACCGGCCAGCCGCAGCAGAAAGGGGGTGGTGAAGGTGGTGATCACCGACACGGCCACAATCACCGGGTAGAGGAAGGCCCCCGTCACCGACAGGGACTGCCCCAGGCCGGCCAGAATGAAGGAGAACTCCCCCACCTGGGTCTGGGCCGCCGCCGCAGGCAGGCAGACCCCCAGGGGCTGCCCCGCCGCCAGGCCCCCCAGGGTGAGGAAGAGGAGCTTGCCGATAATGGCCGCCCCCGAGAGCAGCAGAATGGGCCCGATATACTGGGCGATCATGGCCGGCTGGACCATAAAGCCCACGGAGACGAAAAAGACCGCCCCGAAGAGATGCTTGCAGGGGGTCACCAAATGCTCCACCCGCTCGGCATGGACCGTGCCCGCCAGCAGGGAGCCGGCCAGAAAGGCCCCCAGCTCCGTGGACAGGCCGATCTCCTGGGCCAGCAGGGCCATGAGGAAGCACAGCCCCAGGGAGAAGACCAGCAGCACCTCGTCGTTCATCAGCCCCACCAGCTTTTTCATCAGGGTGGGCACCAGGTAAATCCCCAGAATCAGCCACAGGGCCAGGGAGAGGACCAGCAGGCCGATCCGCTGGGCCAGGGCCCAGCCGCTGATGGACTGGGAGACGGCGATGGTGGACAGGACCACCATGGCGAAGATGGCAAGCAGGTCCTCAATGACCAGGGTGCCCATGGCCAGGCCGGCAAACTTCTCCTCCTTCATCCCCAAATCTTCCACGTTCTTCATGGTAATCATGGTGGAGGACATGGCCAGCATGACCCCCAGAAAGAGGCTGTTCATGGGGCCCCAGCCCAGGGCCAGGCCCAGCAGGACCCCCACGCCCCCCATGCCCGCCGCCTGGATGCCGGCGGATAAAAGCCCCGGACCCCCCACCTCCGCCAGCTTGTGCAGGGAGAACTCCAGCCCCAGGCCGAACATGAGGAAGATCACCCCGATGTCCGACCAGACCTCAATGCCGCCCCGGTCCTGGATGGTGGGCAGAAAATCCACCACCGGCCCGGCCAAAAACCCGGCCAGGATGTACCCCAGCACCGAGGGGAGGTGGATTTTCTTACACAGCAGGGTGGTTCCGGCGGCGATCACCAGGATGATGGTCAGGTCAATGATCAGGGCAGGAATCTCGTGCAATGGGACGGCCTCCTTCAATCCAGTCTGGGGACAGGGTTCCCCGTTTTCTCTCTGGTTATTATACGGACTTTGGGCCCCCATTGCAATTCTTCCCGGGGAAATTTTCCCCCCGCTCCCCTCTTCCGACCCGATTCCTCCTCTGCCTGAAATTGCCAAACGCCCGGAAATCTGCTACAATAAAGAATGGCCTTTCCCAGTAGGCCAAAGAAAGGATGGAACGGATGAACCAAAAACAGTTACACATGCAGCCCGTCAGCAGCCGCTACCTGGAGCAGTACAATGCTCTGCTGCGCTACGTCTTCCAGGTCACCGACCAGGAACTCAGCTCCGTGGGCTGGCAGGAGAAGGAATTCATCCGCGCCAAGTTCCCCACCATGGAAAAGGCCGACGTGATCGGCTGGTTTGACCGGGACACCCTGGTCTCCCAGGTGGCGGTCTACCCCATGCAGGCGCGCATTTTTGGCAGAACCTACGCCATGGGCGGCCTGACCGGGGTGGGAACTTACCCGGAGTATTCCAACCTGGGGCTGATGCACAAGCTGCTGGAGCAGGCCCTGACCAACATGCGGGCCCGGGGGCAGTATCTCTCCTACCTCTACCCCTACTCCATCCCCTACTACCGGCGGAAGGGGTGGGAGGTGGTGTCCGACAAAATTTCCTACGTGATCCAGGACTTCCAGCTCCCCAAGGCCCGCCAGGTGCCCGGCTACGTCCGGCGGGTGAAAACCGACAGCGAGGCCCTCAACCAGACCTACGCCCGCTTTGCCCAGCACACCCACGGGGCGGTGCTCCGGGACGAGCTGGCCTGGAATGAGTACTGGCTCTGGGACCCGGACGACATCATGGCGGCCATCTACTACAACGAGCAGGACCAGCCCGACGGATACGTCATCTACTGGATCGCCAACGAGGTCTTTCACATCAAGGACATGATCTTCAACAACGAGACCGCCCGGGCGGGGCTGTGGAACTTCGTCTCGGCCCACTTCTCCATGATCACCCGGGTGGAGGGGAGCACCTACACCGATGAGCCCCTGGCCTTCCTCCTGGAGGACGCCAGCATCACCGAGACCATCTCCCCCTACTACATGGGGCGGATCGTGGACTTTCCCCAGTTCATCGCCGCCTACCCCTTCAAGCCCGACGCGGTGGACCGGAGCTGGTCCTTCACCCTCACCGACCCCCTGCTGCCCTGGAACCAGGGGAGCTTCCGGCTGACCATCTCCCAGGCCGGGCGGGGGCGGGCCGTGCCCATCCCAGGTCCCTGCCCGGACAGGGTGAGCATCCAGACCATGACCACCATGCTCATGGGCTACAAACGGCCGGACTACCTGGCCAAGATCGGCCGCCTGCCCACCAGCGAGGCCACCATCGACATGCTGGAGGACGCCATCGAGCAGCAGACCCCCTACATCTCCGACTACTTCTAAGAGCAGCCGCCCCCGCCTGGGACCCAGGCGGGGGCGGCTTTTTCAGGGGGCGGCGGGGGCCTCCCCCACCAGGTCCCAAAACCGGGGGTCGGACCGGAGGAAGGCATAGGTGGGGTTGTCAGGGTCGGCGAGCTCCCGGAGGATGCCCGGCCGCAGCTTGGCCCCCAGCACCGCCCCGTCCTTCCGGGGCAGGTGGCGGCAGAGGGGGGAGGTTCCCCCGGGCCAGGGGGTCTCCAAAGACCCCAGCAGCCCCGCCAGCGCCGCCAGGGCCGCGTCCGTGTCCCGGGTCAGACAGGCCTGCTGGAGGCGGACCGACCAGCCGCCGTAGGGGGCGAGCTCCAGCAGCTGGCCCAGGGCCACGGCCTTGTCCGCCAGAGGGGCCAGATCCCCCCGGCGGCCCTCCCGGCCGGCCAGCTCCAGCAGGGCCAGCAGGGTGGTCTGGGCCCCGCTGGCCTGTTGGAGCAGCTGGTGCTCCAGCAGCTGTCCCGCCCGGTCCCCATCCCCCTTGGCCTGGGCCAGGCGGGCCTCCATCTGGGCCCGGTCGTACAGGGGCTGGGGGGGCAGCCGGTCCAGCAGAGCCTCCGCCTGGGCAAAGTCTCCCTCCTCCATGGCCCGGCCAAAGAGCATGGCCTGGGCCTGGCAGGCCACCGCCTGGTCCCGGCTCTCCGCCGCCTGGCGGTAGAGGGCCTGTATCCATTCCCTCTCCTCCGCCGATCCCTCCCGGCCCGCCATGGTCAGCACCCCCTCCAGGGTCAGGGCCACGTTGAGGGCCAGGCTGTCGCAGCGGGGAAACTGCCCCACCTGGGCCCGGGCCAGGGCAAAGGCCGCCTGAGGCCCCTCCTCCGCCGCCTGCACCAGGCGGCCCAGAAAGGCCGCGATCTCCTCCCGGCCCATCTCCTGCTGAAAGGACAACAGCCCGTTCAGGTCCGTCCCCAGCAGCCGGGCCAGGGCGGGCAGAAGGGTGATCTCGGGAAAGCTCTCCCCCGTCTCCCTTAATTAAAGATATTGTTGGGTAAAAAAGAAAAGTCAGTCGATTTTGCCGATGAAGCGGTAGTAGATTTCTACTTCCTGCTCACGGCTTCCGTCCTCGCCCTTGACAGCTTCGTGGACGGTTATTTTTTCAATTAGAGTGTTCAGAAGTTCGGCGGTCAGCTCCACAGGGTTGACATACTGTTTCATCAGGGCAATCCACTTTTCAGCATCCGCTGCGGTCTGTACGGCGGCTTCCATCGTTTCGTGAAGCTGTCTTATTTTTGTTTCAAGCTCCTTTTGCTCGTTCTGGTACTTCTCGGACAGCATATTGAAGTTATACTCGGTTATGCGTCCGGCAGACCAGTCCTCATACATTTTAGCAAACAGCCCGTCAACCTCGGCTTTACGCTTCTCTGCCTTTTTCAGCTCCGCAGCCTGCTTTTTCTTCGCAGAGTTTCTTTCCCTGTCGCTGGCATTGAGCAGGCGTTTCAGCAGCTTGTCCTCGTCTTTCTGTGCCAGCATAGACCAGTATTGCAGTCTTGCAAGCACATAGGCATACAGTACATCATAGCGGATATAGTGCATGGAACACTGGCGTAATCCCTGCCCGTTCTTGCTGCAATGGTAGTACCCGTATGGGTTCTTATTCTGCTTGTTTTCCCCATAGGCTAAAGACCATCCGCAGTCTGCACATTTTATCAATCCTGCGAAAATCTGTGTCGTACCGTTTCTGCGTTTCCTGCGTCTGCTTGCAATCAGCTCCTGAACTTTTTGGAACACTTCTTCAGAAATGATGGCTTCGTGGGTATTTTCCACACGATACCATTCTTCCTGCGGCTTCCGCACCTTTTTCTTGTTCTTGAATGAAATGTTGCTCTGCTTGTTGTGAATGCTGTGACCGATGTAGGTTTCCTCTTTCAAAATGCTCTTGACCTGTGCTATCGTCCACGCATAGGCTTTTTCTGCGGGCGCACCGGCGTAGATATTGGCGAAAGTCCCGTATCTTTCATAGTTCAGCCAGCCGGGGGTAGGTACTTTTTCCTCCACCAGAATCCGTGTAATGCTGGCGGCTCCACGCCCGTGTACAGCAAGGTCAAAAATCTTCTCTACAATCCAGCGTGTTTCCGGGTCGATCAGAAGATGACCTTTTTTGTCCGGGTCTTTTACATAGCCCAGCGGTGCATAGGCTCCATAGTGTGCGCCATTGGCAAATCTTGTGTGCATGGCAGCCTTGACCTTTTTGCTGGTCTGTCGGGCGTGCATTTCATTCAGGATGTTTAAGAACGGTGCAAGCTCGCTTTCTCCGTTGATGGTGTCCACATTGTCATTGATGGCAATGTAGCGTACTCCCTTGCTGGGGAAATAGATTTCCGTGTACTGACCGGTCAGGATATAGTTTCTTCCCAGACGGGATAAGTCCTTTGTGACAACGCAGTTGATTTTCCCGTCTTCGATGTCATCAATCATCCTTTGGAAACTTGGACGCTCGAAATTTGTCCCACTCCATCCGTCGTCAATGTACTCGTCTACAACGGTCAGCCCATGCTCTGCGGCATACTGTCTAAGCATCATGCGCTGGGTCTGGATACTGCCGCTTTCCCCCTGTAATTCATCGTCACGGCTCAATCTCAAATATAGTGCAGTGTTATAAATCGTTGTATTGTATGGTTGTTTCACGGTTAAAAATCCTCCTTCTAAAAGAAACAACCCACGCTTATACAATACTCGCTGGTACAAGTATATCATAAGCGTGGGCTGATTGACAGTCGTTATTCCGTATTTTTTCAGGAAGCGGCGGCAGCGTGCTGGATCACATCTTCCAGCAGGCTGTCAAGCGGCTTCCCATCCTGTGCGAAATGCTCCGATACCTTGATACGGACTTTCCCCATGACAAAATACTGGGTGCCGTCTTTTTCGGTAAGCAGGGTGCCGCTGTTTTTGTTATTGCTCTCGTTTTTGCTTTTTGCCATAGGCAGTTACCTCCATAAATGAAATATGCCCGACAAGGGAATGTCAGACAGGTGTACAGCCGCAGACTGTCTCCGTGTCAACCAAACCGTGTCAACCGGCAGAAAAGACTTTGAAAACAATCCATAGGCGCTCTATTATTACTTTTTACTTTTTCTTTGATTTCTTGGTTGACATGGTTGACAAAGGAGAGAAATGCCCCAAATATCAGGCTTTTCCCCGTCAACCGGCTGTCAACCAAAGCGTCAACCAAACTGTCAACCGGTGGCTTTTCAGAATGGAAGTTCCATTTGCCGGGCTTCTTCTTCCGTGATTTCCTGAAAACCGTCCCCCTCCGGCGGAGCTTGGTTGACACGCTCCCAGCCTTTTTGAGAACCGTATTTCTTATACCGCTTCGGGCTTTTGTAGGCTACCCAGCCCTGTATGATGCCGCCCGCAATGCCGGTATTCATAATCTCGCAGATTGCCCGTGTCTCCCAGTCTGCCGGGGAATTTAAGTTCCCCAGCGCTTCCTCATAAAGCTGCTTGGAACATACCCTGTCGCCGGTGTAGTCCTCCAAATAGGCGTAGATCATGCCGGCCTGTGTGTCTTCCTGCATAAAGTCCTGCTGGTGGGCGTTCAGGTATCGGTTCATTTCCATGCTGAATGACAGCTTATACTTCCCACTGCGATAAACCGTCATGGCTTCCGCCCACATCTGTTCGATATACGCCCTCGCCGCCGCTTCATCGTCCAGTATGTGAACCTCCGCCCGTTCCGGGTACACCGTCACGGGGAGAAAGCGCCGGTTGCCGGTGCGGTCACGGGGCAAAAAGTCCTGCCGGTTGGTCGTCCCTCCAAATACACATTGCCGCAGCCGGTCTGCCGGATGTGTCTCATACGGCACTTTGTAGGTTTCTTTCTGGCGGCTTAAGAATGACTTGATTTCCTCAATACTCTTGGCGTTGGCTGTGGCAATCATCTCCGACATCTCGATAATCCAATGCCCTTGCAGCTTGCGGTACACATTTTCATCGTCCAGCTTTTTCAAATCGTCTGAAAACCATTCGTCCCTGCCTGCCAGCAGCCGGAAAAAGGTAGATTTCCCGGCTCCCTGACCACCAACCAGACAGAGCATGACCTCAAACTTGCTCCCCGGTCTGAATACCCGCCGGATGGCTCCCATCAGGAACAGTTTCAAGGCTTCATAGGTGTATTCGTCCGTATCGGCTCCCAGAAAGTGATGCAGGGCGTAACGGATGCGCTCTGTGCCGTCCCATTGCAGGCTGTTCAGGTAATCCCTGACTGGATGGTAGCGGTTTTCATTGGCAACAATCTTGATGGCGCTCTGCACCTTTTTCTCGCTGGTAAGCCCGTAATTTTCTTCCAGATACAAAAGCAGGTAGTTCATGTCCATGTCGGTCAGCGTGGTACTGGTGCGCTCCCAGCCCAGCGGCTTCACAATGTCAATCTGCTCCGTCAAAAGGTTCAGGCGCAGCGCCCCGCGAAACAGAGGGTCACGCTGGAACACCGTCAGGCAGTTTCGGATGCTGTTCTTCACGCCGCCTTTCTGCGTCCCCTCTAATGTTTCCCGGATTTCTGCCGGTGTCTGCGCCGGTTCCATTGTGTCCATCGTCCTTTTGACCGCTTCCTGCGTTTCCGGCGGCAAGCTCTGAAATTCGCTGTTCAAGCCGCAACACCTCCTTTCCCTGTGCGGCGATCAATGCCGCTTTTTCTTCTATTTCTCCGTATAACAAAATATCCAAAAGGTATTCTGTGTAGCTTATCCTCTGCAACGCTTCCACAAAAAGAGGATGCCAGATGGCATCCTGCGGCTGTGGGGCGTGTGCTGTTTTCCAATGCTCCAGCAGGCGCAGATAATCGCATAGCACCCGGAAACAATACCGTTCCGTTTCCTGAAATCTCTGCTCCGCTGATTTTTGTCGGGGCTGTGACCTGTTGTGACGCTTCCTATCTGGCGGCGCATTGCCGGATTTCTCATAGGAAACGCCGAAGTCCTCCGCAAGCCTGACCGCAGCTTCCCGTTTCCCCAATCCATGCAGCAAAGCGGCAAAGTCGATCACATCCCCGGAAGCCCCGCAGCCGAAGCAGTAAAAGCGGCTGTCCACTTTCATGCTGGGCGTGCGGTCATTGTGGAATGGACAGCAGACCATGCCGTTTCTCCCCACCCGGATTCCATAGAATGAAGCAGCCTGCCGGGTGGTAACAGACTGTTTCACCGCTTCAAATACATTCAAATGCTCCCTCCATAAAAATACTGGTAGCGGTAAAGCTGCCGGTTATATCATAGCTCCATCTCATGTTTCTTTCTCTGTACTGCCTGTGGCTGCTCCCTCCGGCGCAGTGCGGTATCTACGGCGTTCTGCACCTGCCGTAGCCGTATGACTTCCTCCCGGAGTGGCTTGTGCTGCGGAGACAGTTCGGCATACTCTGTTTTTAACTGTGCG
>NZ_QQRQ01000036.1 GCF_003425665.1 Evtepia gabavorous | reverse complement strand
CAGGCGAATTTCCCCCGGCCCCGGGTGTAGGCGGCCACGGTCAGGGGATAGTCCTTCATGGCGGCCACCGGGGCGGTGCCGGTGAGGGTGGCCCAGGTCCCGTCGCTCTCCGGGGGGTCGAAGGTCCCCGCCATGGTTTGCAGGTCGCTGATGGCCCGGCCCAGCTGCTCGGCGGGGAGGGTGAGGGTGAAGGCGTACCAGGGCTCCAGCAGCACGCTCTCGGCCTGCATGAGGCCCTGGCGCACCGCCCGGTAAGTGGCCTGGCGGAAGTCGCCCCCCTCGGTGTGCTTGGGGTGGGCCCGGCCGGAGAGGAGGGTGATGCGCAGGTCGGTGATGGGGGCGCCGGTGAGGACCCCCCGGTGGGTCCGCTCGGCCAGGTGGGTGAGGATGAGCCGCTGCCAGTTCCGGTCCAGCAGGTCCTCGCTGCACCGGCTGTCAAAGACCAGACCGCTGCCCTGGGGCAGGGGCTCCAGGAGGAGATGGACCTCGGCGTAGTGGCGCAGGGGCTCAAAGTGGCCCACCCCCTCCACCGGGGCGGCGATGGTCTCCTTGTACAGAATGCGCCCGGCGTCCACCTGGACCGCCACGTCAAAGCGGTCGGCGATCAGGCGCTGGAGGACCTCGATCTGCACCTGGCCCATGAGGCGGGCGTGGATCTCCTGGCTGTGCTCGTCCCAGACCAGGTGGAGCTGGGGGTCCTCCTCCTCCAGCTGCCGGAGCTTGGGCAGCAGGACCTGGGCTGGACAGTCCGGGGGGAGGACCAGGCGGTAGGTGACCACCGGCTCCAGCAGGGGGGGCGGCGCGGGGGGCTCGGCCCCCAGGCCCTGGCCGGGGTAGGTCTGGGTGAGCCCCAGCAGGGCGCACACCTGGCCGGCGGAAACCGCCTCCGCGGTCTGGTACTTGGCCCCGGAGTACAGGCGCAGCTGGGTGACCTTTTCCTCCAGCACCTCCCCGCCCGTTTGGGGGAGGTAGGACAGGGGGGCCCGGACGGCAAGGGTGCCCCCGGTGAGCTTGGCGTAGGTCAGGCGGTTGCCCTGGCTGTCCCGGGCGATCTTAAAGACCCGGGCGGCGAAGTCCGGGGGATAGACCGGGGCCTCGGTGTAGTCTGTCAGGCCCTGGAGAAAGTCCGCCACCCCCTCCAGCCGGAGGGCCGCGCCGAAGTAGCAGGGGAAGAGCCGGCCCAGGCGGACCAGCCCCGACACGTCCCGGGGGGTCAGGCGGCCAGTCTCCAGGTACCGGTCCAGCAGCCCCTCGTCCCGGAGGGCCACCCCCTCGGCCCAGGCCCCGTCCCGGCGGGTGAAGTCGGCACACCCCTCGTCCAGCTGCCGCTGGAGCCCGGCCAGGATAGCCTCCCGGCCGGGGTTGGGCAGGTCCATCTTGGTGACAAAGAGGAAGGTGGGGATCTGGTTGCGCCGGAGCAGCCGCCACAGGGTCTCCGTATGGGCCTGGACCCCGTCGGTGGCGCTGATGACCAGGATGGCGTAGTCCAGCACCTGGAGGGTGCGCTCCATCTCGGCGGAGAAGTCCACATGGCCGGGGGTGTCCAGGAGGGTGACCGCCAGCGCCGGGGTCTGAAACAGGGCCTGCTTGGAGAAGATGGTGATGCCCCGGTCCCGCTCCAGGGCGTGGGTGTCCAGATAGGCGTCCCGGTGGTCCACCCGTCCCAGGGCGGGGATGGCCCCGGCGGTGTAGAGCAGGGCCTCGGACAGGGTGGTTTTCCCCGCGTCCACGTGGGCCAGAATGCCGATGACGAGTTGTTTCATGGTGGTTCACCTCTTGGGGGTTCGTGGTTATTTTCTTCATTATAGCAAAAAACCCCCAAAAGGCCAACCCCGGGGCCGGTTGACAGGGGGAAAGAGGGTGCTATAATGGAGGCATTCCAACCGGGCGGAAAGGAGGCGGCGGCAGATGGCCAGGACAAAAACGGCGGACCGGGACATGACCCAGGGCGGCATTTTCCGTGCCCTGCTTCTCTTCTCCCTGCCTCTGCTGGCGGGGAATTTTTTTCAGCAGTGCTACAACACCGTGGACAGCATCGTGCTGGGCAATTTTGTGGGCAAGGCCGCCCTGGCGGCAGTGGGGACCACCACCCCCATCATCAACACCCTCATCGGCCTGTTTCTGGGGCTGTCGGCGGGGATTGGGGTGGTGATCTCCCAGTTCTATGGGGCCAAGGAGGAGGAGAAGGTGGGCCAGGCGGTCCAGACCAGCCTGCTGCTGGTGCTGCTGCTGTGCGGGGTATTCACGGCGGTGGGGATTGCCATGGTCCCCGGCATGCTCCGGCTCATGGCCACGCCGGCGGATGTGTTTCCCCAGGCGGCCCGGTACCTCCGGATCTACTTCGCCGGGGTGTCGGGGCTGATGCTCTACAACCTGGGGGCGGGCATCCTCCGGGCGGTGGGGGATGCCCGGCGGCCGCTGTACTTTCTCCTCTTCTCGGCGGGGGTGAACACCGGGCTGGACCTGCTGTTTGTGGCGGTGTTCCACTGGGGCATCGCCGGGGCGGCCATTGCCACGGTGGCGGCCCAGGTCCTGTCGGCAGGGCTGGTGCTGGGGGTACTCACCCGGTCCCGGGGATGCTACCGCATCCAGTGGCGGGGGATGCGGATGCACCGGGGGATTCTTCGGAACATCTTCGTGGTGGGGGTGCCCTCGGCCCTGCAGCTGGCCATCACCTCCTTCTCCAATGTGTTTGTGCAGTCCTATGTCAACCGCTTCGCCTCCTCCTGCATGGCCGGGTGGGCGGCCTATCAGAAGATCGACGCCTTCGTCATCCTGCCCATGACCACGCTGTCGGTGACGGCCACCACCTTTGTGGGCCAGAACGTGGGGGCGGGGAACTGGGACCGGGCCAAGCAGGGGATTCGCTGTGCCCTGGCCATGGCCACGGTGGTGACGGGGGTCCTTTTGGTCCCGCTGATGGTCTTTGCCCAGCCCCTGTGCACCCTGTTCAACCAGGAGCCGGAGGTGCTGGGGTACGGGGTGTATTTTATCCGCCTGATCTCCCCCTTCTATCTGGTGGCCAACTTCAATCAGATTTACGCCGGGGCCCTGCGGGGGGCGGGGGACGCCAAGGTGCCCATGGTGATCATGCTGGGGTCCTTTGTGGTCTTCCGGCAGCTCTATCTCTTTGTCACCTACCAGGTGGCCGGGACCCTGCTGCCGGTGGCCCTGGGCTATCCGGTGGGCTGGGTGGTGTGCAGCGGGGTGCTCCTGTGGTATTACCGCAGCGGACGATGGATGGCCCACAGCCTGGTGACACCGGCGGGGCGTGGGACAGACCGGGAAAGAGAGTAGGAAAGGAGCCGAGGAAATGAAGCAAAAAATTGGGATTTTGTGCCCGAGCGACAGTGAGGCAGCGCCCTTTCTGGCGGACATGGAAGGGGTCACGGAGACCCGAAAGGCCATGCTCCGCTTCTATGAGGGGACCTTCCACGGCGTGGATGTGGTCACGCTGTTCAGCGGGGTCTGCAAGGTCAACGCGGCCTTGGCCACCCAGATTCTCATTGACAGCTATCAGGCCGGGGCGGTCCTCAACGTGGGGACCGCCGGCGCCCTGGCGCCGGGCCTTTCGATATTTGACACGGTGATCGCCACGGAGGCCGGATACCACGATGTCAGCCCGGAGATTTTGACGGAGTTTCACCCCTGGCTGCCGGCCCCCGTGTTCCCGTCGGATGCGAGGCTGCTGGCCCTGGCCCGCCAGGCGGCCGCCCGGGGGGAGCACCCTGTGGTGTTTGGACGGATGGTCACAGGGGAGACCTTCCTGGCGGACGAGGGCGGACGGGAGGCGATCCGGGCCGCCTGGCACCCGCTTTCCGTGGATATGGAGACGGCCGCCGTTGCCCATGTCTGCTACGTCAATCAGGTCCCTTTTCTGGCGGTTCGGACCCTTACAGACACCGCCGATCAGCGGGGCGCGGCGTGCTTTGAGCAGAACTGTGACAAAGCCGCCTGGATTGCCAAGGAGGTGACCCGGACCTTGCTGGAGACATGGCGCTGCCAGGGACTGTAACTGGAGAAAAGGAGCAACAGGCGGAGACCGCTATCGGGTGCGGTCTCCGCCTGTCTGTTTTTGTCCAAACGATCGGGGTCCCGGCGCGCAAGCGCCGCCGGGGGCGTCCGGGGTGCTCTGCCGGTCCGGACGCCTCATTGCGCTTTTTTCAACTCTCGAATCTGCTTGCTGTGCAGGCGGATGGCCGCCTCCATGGCGTCCATCCGCGCTTCCAAGGCTTCCTTCTCCTCCTGGGAGGGCAGCCGCTCCAAAATGGCAGCGTGGCCCTCCGCCAGAAGGTTCAGGTCACGGCGGACTTCGTTCTCTAAGACGACTTTGATCCCGCGCACGTCGGCATCCAAGGAATTCACCTTAGCGTCCAAGGAGGCCACCTTAGTATCCAGGGAATTCACCTTAGCATCCAAGGAGGCTACCTTAGTATCCAGAGAATTCACCTTTTCATCCAGGGAAGTCACCTTGGCATCCAGAGAATTCACCTTTTCATCCAGGGAAGTCATCTTTGTATCCAGAACCGTCAATTTTTCATGGACAGGTTCAAGGGCTTGCTTCATGAGTTCCAGCATTTCTTTTTCCGTCATGTTACATCACCTTTCGGAGAATCGTTTCAGGCATCTGGGGATATTTGCACAATCTTTGCAGCATCTTGTGTCCCGATGGTTCCCAAACGGATCGTCGAACCCGGCGGAATCTTCTTATCCCCGCTCCCGCATGACGCTCATGTAGGCGGGGCGGATGATCTTGTTCATGCACACCAGCTCCTCGATCCGGTGGGCGCTCCAGCCCACGATCCGGGCGATGGCGAACAGGGGGGTGTAGAGCTCCATGGGGATGCCCAGCAGGTCATAGAGGAACCCGCTGTACAGGTCGATGTTGGGGCTGACCCCCTTGAAGATGGGCCGGTTGTTGGAGATAAGCTTGGGGGCCTCCACCTCAATGTTCCGGTAGAGGGCCAGGTCGTCCTGGCGGCCCTTCTCCAGGGCCAGCTGGTTGACGAAGGAGCGGAGAATCTGCTCCCGGGGGTCGGAGATGGAGTAGACCGCGTGGCCCATGCCGTAGATGAGGCCGCTGTGGTCAAAGGTCTCCTTATTGAGGATTTTCCGCAGGTAATGGCTGGTCTCCTCCGGGTCGGTCCAGTCGGACAGGTGGCCCTTGATGTCCTGGATCATCTCGATGACCTTGATGTTGGCGCCGCCGTGACGGGGCCCCTTCAGGGAGGACAGGGCGGCGGCCATGGTGGAGTAAGTGTCCGAACCCGAGGAGGTCACCACCCGGGTGGTGAAGGTGGAGTTGTTGCCGCCCCCGTGCTCCATGTGGAGGATGAGGGCGATGTCCAGGGCCTTGGCCTCCAGCTGGGTGTAGGACATGTCGTGGCGGAGCATCCGCAGGATATTCTCCGCGGTGGACAGGCTGGGGTCCGGCCGGTGGATGTACATGCTGTCGTTGTTCTCATAGTGGTTGTAGGCGTGGTAGGCGTACACCGCCAGCATGGGAAACTCCGAGATCAACCGGATACATTGCCGGATGGAGTTGCCCAGGCCGCCGTTGACCTGGTCGTCGTAGTTGGCCAGGGTGAGCACGCTCCGGGTCATGGAGTTCATGATGTCCCGGGAGGGGGCCTTCATGATCACGTCCCGGGTGAAGTTGGTGGGCAGGGTCCGGCAGTCGGCCAGGACGGCGGTGAACTCCGCCAGCTCCTCCGGGGTGGGCATCTGGCCGAAGACCAGCAGGTAGGCGATTTTCTCAAAGCCGAACTCCTGGGGCCCCAGGCCGCCGATGAGGTCCTTGATGTTGTACCCCCGGTACCACAGCTGCCCCTCGCAGGGCATGCGCTTGCCCCCCACGTTCTGGAAGGAGACGATTTTGGAGATGTTGGTCAGGCCCGTGAGGACCCCCACGCCATTGGCGTCCCGCAGGCCCCGGTTGACCCCGTACTCCTGGAACAGGGATTCGGGGATGGTGTCGTTCTGGACGCACAGGGGCTGTTGGGCGGCGGCGTAGGCCTCCACATTACGCTTGGTCATGGGCACCTCCCACTTTCTCGGCTTCCTGCCGCATAATCTCCTCCAGCTGGGCGATCTCCCCCAGCAGGTGGAGGAATTTCTCCTCTCCATAGGCGGCCACCACCCGCTGGTGGTAGGCGCGAAGGGTCTGACGGTGGGCCTGGACGGAGGTCACGGCGGTGTCCGTGAGCAGGATATAGGTCCCCTCCTCCCCGTTGCCGTCGTGGGTCCAGCGGACCAGGCCCTTGTTCTGGAGGGAGCGGGCGATGGCGGAGACCTTGGGCATGGGCAGGTTCAGCTCCCGGACGATGTCCTTGAGGTAAATCTTCTCGCTGCCGGTGTCCTTGGTATGCTTGGAGAGCAGCCAGATCAGGGCATATTCATCAGAGGCATTTTCCTGGAACAGGTGCCGCAGCGCCGGGCTGTGGAAGAGCTTGTCCGCCTGCTCCGGGGAGAAGGTGCGTAGGGCGCCCCCTTGGTTTCGATCTGTCATTTGGGTTCACCTCGGTAATCCAATATGGGTCAAGTTAGCCGGTGGGCCGCTGGTTGGCCAGAAGCTTTTTCTGGATGCGGATGAATTCCCGGGCATCCTCCGGGCCCAGGTCCGCCAGCATCTGGGCGGCGGAGCGAATCACCTGGGAACGAAAGGTTTGAATGGCCTCCAGCCCCTGGGGGGAGAGGGTGACGATCACCTGACGGTTGTTCAGGGGGTCGGGGAGGCGGGAGATCAGGCCCTTGTCCTCCATGCGGTTGAGAAGGGCGGCGATCCGGGCGGTGCTGACCACCAGCCCCCGGCTCAGGTCCACCGGGTGGGCCTGGTGGCGGTGGGTGAGAAGATAGTTCAGCACGAAGTGCTCCCCCTGGGTGAGCTTGGAAATCAGGTGCCGGGCGGGCACCCGGAGGAGGTCCTCATTGACCTGGAGCAATTCTGTGGCTAAGCCTTCATAATTTGCCATCATATCCATTGACACTCCCACGATCACTAACTATGTTAGCCATTGTACCAGAAACCGGAAGGGAAGTCAACGGCGGGTGTGAAAGTGCCCAAAAAGGGGAGAAAAAAAGCCCCCTCTTTTGGGGGAGAGGGGGGTGGGAGAGGCTTTTCCCGGCGCTGTTGGAAAGGGCGGGAACGAGGGCTTCCCAGGTGGGGGCCGTTGTGGGCTTTCCCCGGCGCCGTTGGAACGGGCGGGAACGGTGCCCTCCCGGGCGGGGCCCCATTTCTCTGGAGAAATGGGGGAAAGAGCACCAAGGGGCTTTGCCCCCTGGACCCCCGTGGGGGAAAGAGTTTCTTTCCCCCACACCCCTTTTCTCTGGCCTGTTGTAGAAGTGGCGTGGTTCTTCGATCGGTCTACCTGGCCTGCGGCCTCTAAAACCAACGCCTCATGGCCCGCCCACCAGCTCGGGCGGGCGGGAGAAGTGGTTCCTTGACGGGAGGAAAAAGTGGGAAACGAAACGGTTTTTCTTCTCCTTTTCCCAAAGGGTCCCTACCCACGTCCTCAGCCCGCCCAGCCGGTGGGCGGGCCGTTACGGGCCTTCCATTGTGAGGGCCGCAGGCCAGGTATCCCGTCAGAAGTACAGCCTCCCCCCACACACACCCACCAGAGAAGGGGGTCCCGGGGGAGGAACCTCCTCCCCCGGGGGTTCTTTCCCCTATTTCTTCCAAGAAATAGGGCCCCGGCTGGGAAGCCAAGGTTCCCTGCCGTTCCAACGGCGAAAGAAAGGAACAGAAAACCCCCTGTCAGGGCATCTCCAGCGCAAACAGCGCCGCCCCCAGCGCCCCGCACAGCTGGGCGTCGGGATGGATGAACAGCGGCTGCCCCAATCTTTCCTCGATGGCGGCCACCACCCCCCGGTTCCGGGAGACCCCGCCGGTCATCATGCAGGGGTTCTCCCCCCCCACCCGGCGGAAGAGGGCGGCGGCCCGGGTGGCCACCGACTGGTTCAGGCCGTGGACGATGTCGGGCAGGGCCTTGTTCTGGGCCACCAGGGAGACCACCTCCGAGTCGGCGAAGACGGTGCACATGGAGGAGATGGTGATCTCCTCCTTCCACTGCAGGCCGATGGTGGAGATCTCTTCCAGGGAGAGCTCCAGGGTCCGGGCCATCATCTCTAAAAAGCGTCCGGTGCCGGCGGCGCACTTGTCGTTCATGACGAAGTTGGCCACGCTGCCGTCGGGCTCGATGCGGATGACCTTGCTGTCCTGGCCGCCGATGTCGATGACGGTGCGCACCGCGGGGTGGAGAAAGTGGGCCCCCTTGGCGTGGCAGGTGATCTCCGTGACCGACTTGTCCCCCGTCTGGATGACCCCCCGGCCGTAGCCGGTGGTGACCGTGGCGGTGAGGTCGGCCTGGGTGAGGCCCGCCTGCTGGAGGGCCTGGTCCAGGGCACGCTGGGCCCCGTTGGAGGCCCCCGCCCCGGTGGGGAGGATGACCTTGGCCACGATGGTCCGGTCCTGGTCCAGGATGACCACGTCGGTGGTGGCCGAGCCGCTGTCGATGCCGGCGAAATAGCCGTGTTTCTTCATGGTGGGGTCTCCTTTCTGGGGGCCGAAGCCCTCGGCGAAGGCTTCCAGCCGGGTGCGCAGCTGCTCCCGGCTCTGGGTGGTGCCGTCGGACTCGATTTTCAGCAGGGGGACCGGCAGCTGGTGCCGCAGGCCCGCGTATTCAAAGCCGTAGTAGTCGCAGAATTGCAGGGTGTGGTAGACCACCCCCTCCAGGCCGGGGGTGTTGTACAGGGCCCGGCGGGCGGTGTTGTCGGTCATGCGCATGCAGGGCAGCTGGCCCAGCAGACAGCGGGCGTAGTCCTCCATGAGGGCGGCGAAGTCCCCCTGGTCCGCCGGCGGGGCCACCCGCCGGTTGTTGGCGCAGGTGGCGTTTTCCACCGGCAGGGGCATGGTCTCCTCCACCAGGGAGAAGAGGTGGGACCCCATCTTGGCCCCCAGCACGGCGATGTGGGGCCCGGTGACCGGGGGAGGGGACTGGAAGGCGGCGAAGAAAGCCGCCCGGTCGAACTGGGTGCCCTTGTAGGCCCCGTAGGCCTCCGCCAGGGCCAGGAGCTGGTCCCGGGCGTGCTGGACGGAACATCCCTCCTGGCTGTGGAGGATGTCCAGCAGGTAGAGAAAGTCCAGGTTGCCGAATTCCTTGAGGATGTCGTAGGCGCTGCGGATGGTGTCGCAACAGTTGACCAGCACCAGCTCCTTCACCTGCCCGGCCAGGGCCGCCTGGATCACCGACTTGCCGAAGCCGCACAGGTTGGGGTGGGCCACCTGGTCGGACAGGTCAAAGTTCTCCGGGGCCTCGTCCAGCAGGGCGCACTGGCCCCCCAGGGCGGTGAGGAGCTCGGTGGGGGTGTATTTACAGACGTGATAGGTGATGCTCATGCCATGCCCTCCAATACTTCCAAAAAGGCTTCCATCCGGGTGGCGGCCTGTCCCTCGCCGCCGAAGCCCCGGTCACAGCTGTCCCCGTCCAGTAGCAGGGTGGGCAGGCCGGCCTCCTCCAGGGCCTTCTTGCCCAGCCGGGCGCCGCCCAGGGTGTGCTTGCAGCCCCAGTGGCAGAACCAAACCGCCCCGTCGGCCCCCACGGTTTTGGCCATCTCCAGGGCCCGGTCGATCCGCCGCTGGGCCGGGCCGTTGAAGGGGGAGTAGACCAGGCGGCGGGCCATGGCCTCATAGGGCTTTGTGGGGTCGGCCTCCACAATCCCCTCATAGCTCATGTCGCAGGCGGCCACCTGGACCCGGGTGCTCTGGGCGAACAGGTGCCGCAGGGGGGCCACCCAGTAGGGGGTGGTGTGAATCCAGAGCAGCTGCTTGCCCTGGGCGGGGGGAGCGGTGGTGATCTCCCGGAGCAGCTGCCGGGCATAGGCCTCGGTCTCCGGGGTGCCCAGGAGGAAGTGGAAGGCGGCGGTGCGGAGCAGCTCGCTGGTCAGGTCGCTGAGCACCTGCCGCCCCGCCCGGAGGCGGAGGCCCCGGTGGTACAGGGCCATGGTCCGCTGACTGCGGGCCACGGTGCGGGCCAGCTGGCCGTCGTCCAGGGGGAGGCCTGTCTGCTGGGTGAGGAATTCTCCCATCTGCCGCAGCTGCCCGGCCACGTAGTCCACCGCCTGGGGGGAGGACTCGAAGGGGATGTCCACGTTGAAGTGGGGCACGTCGTAGAACTGGGCCAGGTGACGGAAGGTCAGGGTGTTGGCGTCACAGGCCAGGGAGGTGGAGAGAATGAACCGGGGCTTGGGCATCAGACCCATCTGGGCGGCCCCGATAAAGACCTTGTGATAGGAGCACAGGCTGTTGGGAATCCCCGTGTCCTCCGCCTGGTGGAGGAAGGGCTGCTCGGCCATGGCCCCGGACAGGTAGCTGGAGAACCCCTCGCAGGAGTAGGGGTGCAGGCCCTGGAGGTGGAGCATCTCACAGGGGGTGAAGAGGCTCACCATCACGTTGG
The DNA here is from genome assembly GCF_003425665.1 of Evtepia gabavorous. Classification (GTDB taxonomy): domain Bacteria; phylum Bacillota; class Clostridia; order Oscillospirales; family Oscillospiraceae; genus Evtepia; species Evtepia gabavorous. Next base: position 2,552 of record NZ_QQRQ01000036.1, on the reverse strand, counting down.
ACTGGGGCTTGGCCAGGCAGGTGACCATGGCGCGGTTCACCAGCTGGAAGAGCATCCGGTCGGACTTGGAGCTCCGCTTGGAGGCCAGCTTGTTTTTCACCCCGTTGGCCCGGAAACCGGCGGTGAGCAGCTGCCGGGCCCGCTGGGGCTTTTCCTCTGATAAGGCGCCGATTTTGGCGCCGAAGGTTTCGATAAGATCCATAAAATCCTCCTTTTGAGGGGTGCGTGGGTGGGGGGCTGGGGGGCGTTGTGGGGTTCTTCCCCTACGCCGTTGGAACGGGCGGGAACGGAGCCCTCCCGGGCGGGGCCCTATTTCTTTGAAGAAATAGGGGAAAGAACACCAAGGGGAAGGAGGTTCCTTCCCCTTGGAACCCCATTCTCTGGTGAGAGGAACGGGGGAAGGTGGTTGGGGCGGTATGGGCCTGGCCTGCGGCCTCCAAGACCAACGCCTCATGGCCCGCCCACCAGCTCGGGCGGGCGGGAGAAGTGGTCTGTTGACGGGAGGAGAAAGTGGGAAACCAAACGGTTACTTTCTGCCTTTTCCCAAAGGGCACCTACCCACGTCCCCAGCCCGCCCAGCCGGTGGGCGGGCCGTTACGGGCCTTTCGCTGTGAGGGCCGCAGGCCGGGTATCCCGTAAGAAGTACAGCCTCCCCCCACACAACCCCACCAGAGAAGGGAGTCCAGAGGGAAGAACCTCTTCCCTCTGGGGTTCTTTCCCCCATTTCTTCCCAAGAAATGGGGCCCCGGCTGGGCAAGCCAAAGTTCCCTGCCGTTCCAACGGCGTAGGGAGAAACCCACAAGGGCCCCCCGCCCGGGCAGGCCAGCGGTTCCAACGGCCCCAGGACCTCCTACCCCTTCCCCCCGGTGCCCATATTCACCAAAAACCGCCACAGATAGTCCAGCATATCCCGCCGGACCGCCGGGGGCAGGGCGGCATAGGCCCCCGCCACCGCCAGGGCGCTGTCCGCCCAGCTCTGGGAGAACTCGGAGAGGGTCTCCGCCCGGGAGGCGGCCAGCAGGTCGAAAAAGACCTGGGTGAACTCCTCCCGCTCCGCCGGGGACAGGGCGTCCACCCAGCCCCGGAACCCGGCGCTCTCCCGGTCGCCCCGCCGGGAGCGGCGGGGGAGTGAGACAAAGCCGGTCCCCCGCACCGTCCAGGAGAAGGGGTCGTGCTGGCCCACCGTCCCCACCCCGTGGCTCTGGATGATCTGGGCCCGGGGGTCCTGGTGGAGAAGGGTCCCCACCAGGGAGGCCTGGGGGATATAGGTGACCAGCCGGGGGGCCAGGGCTCCGTAGGCCCGGGTGCGGGTGAGGTCCTGGCCAAAGCCGGGGCCGTCGTGGCTGGTCACCCGCAGAATCCGCCGCCGGAGAAGGGGCGGGGCGTGAAGGGCGGCCCACACGGCCAGGTTGCCCCCCTTGGAGTGTCCCCCCACCCGCAGCCTGCCCGGGTGGCGCTGGGCCACCTGCACCAGGTAGTCCTGGGCCAGGGCCTGGGCGGGGACGGGGAAGGCATAGCTCATGGCAAAGCACTCCTTCCACCCCACCAGGGTGTCGTCGGTGCCCCGGAAGGCCAGGTAGAGGGTGCTGTCGGGCAGGCGGAAGGTGAGGGCGGCAAACTGGGTCTGCTGGTCCAGCACCCCGGCGGCACAGCCCAGGCCCAGGGTCTGGAACCGGGGACTCCGGGCGGCCTGGCGCACCAGGGCGGGGGTGTCCTTGGCCATGATGAGCCCCACCGCGTCCCAGCCCGGCCGCTGGGTCAGGGCCTCCACCGCCTGGGGGAAGGGGACCCAGTCCCCCTGCCGGGGGCCGGGGAGCACCTGCTCAAAGGGGAGGTAGGCGCACAGAGACAGGATCAAATCGTCCACCGGGCAGAAGGGGGCCACCCGAAAGGGGAGCACCCCCCGCCGCTGGAGATAATCCAGACAATTCCCATACCCCACGCGCTCAGCCTCCCCGCGGTTGCTTTTGTTCAGCCCCATAGTATAACACAGATCAAGCTGGTAGGGAAGAAAAAGGTTGTCTCCCGCCTTGGTTTTTTCCGGCGCCGTTGGAACGGGCGGGGACGGGGGCCGCCTGGGTGGGGTGCCATTGTGGTCTTTCTCCTACGCCGTTGGAACGGCAGGGAACCTTGGCTTGCCCAGCCGGGGCCCCATTTCTTGGGAAGAAATGGGGGAAAGAACCCCCGGGGGAGGAGGTTCCTCCCCCGGGACCCCCTTCTCTGGTGGGGTTGTGGAGGGGGAGGCTGTACTTCTGTCTTAGTACCTGGCCTGCGGCCCTCCCAGCGAAAGGCCCGTAACGGCCCGCCCACCGGCTGGGCGGGCTGGGAACGTGGATAGGTACCCTTTGGGAGAAGGCAGAGAGGAACCGTTTGGTTTCCCGCTTTCTCCTCCCGTCAACAAACCACTTCTCCCGCCCGCCCGAGCTGGTGGGCGGGCCATGAGGCGTTGGTCTTGGAGGCCGCAGGCCAGGTAGGCCGACAGAAAACCCACGCCGCTTCTACAACAGTCCAGAGAAAAGGGGTGTGGGGGAAAGAAACTCTTTCCCCCGCGG
>NZ_QQRQ01000035.1 GCF_003425665.1 Evtepia gabavorous | reverse complement strand
TGAATTAAAGTATTTGAATGAGACCCGCCGGCCTTTGCCCGGCGGGCAAAGGATTGTTTTATGGAAATCAATGGCATTGAGGTCGATGTCGACCTGCGATACAGTGAAATGAACCTCTCCCAGGGCATTCTGAAGGCACTGGACCAAAAGGGCTTTACCCTGGCCACCCCCGTGCAGGCCGGGGCCATCCCCTGCTTCAAGGACTGGAAGGATGTCATGGCCAAGGCCCCCACCGGGTCCGGCAAGACCTTCGCCTTCGGCATCCCCATGGTGGAGCACACCGACCCCGAGGGCACCGAGGTCACCGGCCTGGTGCTGGCCCCCACCCGGGAGCTGGCCCTACAAATTCAGGAGGAGCTGCGCCAGCTGTGCGCCTTCCTGCCCGGCATCCGGGTGGCCTGCCTCTACGGCGGCCAGCCCATTGACCGGCAGATCACCCAGCTGAAAAAGCGCCCCCAGATCGTGGTGGCCACCCCCGGCCGGCTCATGGACCACATGAAGCGTCGGACCGTCCGCCTGCACAAGGTGGAGACCGTGGTGCTGGACGAGGCCGACCGGATGCTGGACATGGGCTTTATCAAGGATGTCACCCACATCCTCAAGCAGATCCCCCACCGCCGGAACCTGGGCCTGTTCTCCGCCACCATTTCCCGGGAAGTCATGGACATCTCCTGGGTCTACCAGCGGGACCCGGTGGAAATCGTGGTCCGGCCCGTCCAGGAAAACCGGCCCAAGATCAGCCAGTACCGGCTGAAGGTGGACATGGGGGGCAAGGTGGACCTGCTGGCCGCCATCCTGGAGCGGGAACACCTGGACCGGGTCATCGTCTTCTGCAACACCAAAAACACCACCGACCGGATCACCGGCCTGCTGCGGATGCGGGGGATCGCCGCCCAGTGCATCCACGGCGACCTGGGCCAGAAGGTCCGGGAAAAGGTGCTCTCCTTCTTCCGGGCCGGCCAGCTCCGGGTCCTGGTGGCCACCGATGTGGCCGCCCGGGGGCTGGACATCGACGACGTGGACGGGGTCATCAATTATGATATTCCGGAAGAGGGGGAATACTATGTCCACCGCATTGGGCGGACCGGCCGGGCCAAGCACCAGGGCGCGGCCTACAACCTCATCTCCTCCGTCACCGACGACGTCCGCCTGGACGAAATCATCCGCAACAACCAGTACGACGTGAAAACCATTACCCTTTGAGGAGGCTTTTTCCAATCATTTATGCTGATACCCTTTCATTCCCCTGACGCCAGCGACAGCACCTGGGTCCGTCCCCTTTTACAGTCCGAGGGGCTGGCCCTGTGCGATTACAGCTTTCCCGTTCTCTTCTGCTGGAAAGACGCCTACGGCTTTCAGTACGCCCCCCTGGGGAAACGGCTGCTGGTCCGGCTCACCAGCTCCCTGGGCCATTCCTATCTCTGGCCCGCCGGGGAAGGGGACCCCACCCCCGCCCTGGACGCCCTGACCCAGGACGCCCGGGCGGAGGGCCAGCCCCTGCGGCTGATCGCCCTGACCCTCTACCACAAAAACTGGCTGGAGGACCACTACCCCGGCCGCTTCTGCTTTGAGGAGGCCCGGGACGGGTTTGACTATCTCTATTCCGTGGACCGCCTGGCGGACCTGCCCGGGAAAAAACTCCACGCCAAGCGCAACCACATCCACCGCTTGGACGAGGCCTGTCCCGGCTGGACCTGGGCCCCCCTCACCCAGGCGGATATCCCCGCCTGCCTGGCCATGGACGCCGCTTGGCACCAGGATGCCCTGACCCGGGAGACCGTCCGGGGCCTGTCCACCCTGGACGACGAGCACCGGGCCCTGGTGCTGGCCCTGGAACACCTGCCGGCCCTGGGGCTGGAGGGCATTGTCCTGCGGTGGCAGGACACCCTTTTAGGCTTCACCTTGGGCGCCCCCCTCACCGAGACCATCTTCGACGTCCATTTTGAACGGGCCCGGGGGGAGATTCAGGGGGCTTACCCCGCAGTGAACCGGTCCTTTGCCCGGTACATCCGGCAGAAGTACCCCCATATCCGCTACCTGGACCGGGAGGACGACATGGGGCTGCCCGGCCTGCGGAAAGCCAAGCTGTCCTACGCCCCCGACTATCTCCAAGTCAATTTCAGCGCGGTGGAGTGCCGCGCTCCCTGATTCCCTGGGCCGCCCGCCGGCGGCCGATCTGAAACAAAGGAGGACACCCCCATGATCACCATCCGCACCGCTGCCCCGGAAGAACTGCCCCAGCTGAGAGATCTCTGGCGAAAGTGCTTTGGAGATCCCGGCGCTTATGTGGATATCTTTTTCCAGAAGTTCTGCTCCATTGACCAGGTCCTGGTGGTCGATGACGATGGAGAGGTGGACTCCATGGCGGCCATGCTCCCCGGCGCCATCCAACTTCCCGACGGGACAGAGGTCCCCGTGGGGTATGTTTACGCCCTGGCCACCAACCCCTATATGCAGGGCAAGGGCCACGCCCGGCAGCTGCTGCGCTACGCCGACGATTTTCTTCAAAAACGAGGGGACAAAGCCATGGTCCTGGTCCCCGCCTCCCCCTCCCTCCATCGGTTCTTCGAGGCCGTGGGAATGGACGAGTGCTTCGCCACCCGCAAGGTGGAGATTCTCACCTCCGCCCTCTCCGGGGATACCGGCGGCGGGGTTATGACCCCTGTCTCCCCCCGGGAGTACAACGAGATTCGGGAGGGGTATCTGAAAAACACCTTCCACATGACCTATACCGACCAGATGATCTCCTTCCAGCAGATCGGCAGCCACCTGGCCTACGGCGATCTGTATAAAATTGAGATTGACGGCGTGGTGGGCTGCGCCGCCATTGAGTATGTCCAGAAGCGCCGCCTGCTGACAAAGGAACTGCTCATTCCCACCGATAAGATGGGCAAGGCGGTGGAGACCATCGCCAAGGAAATGGAGGCCTCCCGCTACCACATCCGCACCCCCGCCTTCTGGGATGGGCTGCCCGGCAGCTACACCCAGGCCTTTGGCATGATTAAGTGGTACGACCTGGGGCTGCATTCCAAATACTTTGCCCAGCAGGACGCCTATCTGGGGTTGGGCTTTGACTAAGCGCGCAGAAAACCCGCTTTGGAGCACGTCTCCGAGGCGGGTTTTTTGAATGATTTCAAGAAAGGAGGCTGTCTTACATGAAACAATATAGACCGATACTTTTTTCCTTCTTGCTGCTTGCCCTATGCCTGACCGCCGCCTGTGCCTGGGATAATCCCTCCCCTGCCCCGGGGGATGCCTCTTCTTCTTCCGCTGGGGAACCTGGGGAAAGTTCCGTCGTGGCTGTCAGCGATGCCATTCCCTTCTCCCAGGCGGTCACACAGTACGCCGGAAACGCCGGCCTCTCCTACCAGGCGGCCCGCACAGCATTCCCCGCCGGGACAGATGCCGAACCGGCAGAGGAGGCCCATTACCGCATCCTTTCCCTCCCCCTGTCCGTCACCGCCTCGTATACCCCCCGCCTGATCCTCTACTGCGCCGTCTCGGAGGCCGACGCCTCCCTTGCCTCCGTGGACGCCATCCAGCTCCTCCAGCAGGAGGGGAACACCTCCCAGCAGAACCGGTCCTTTCACGGGGATATCCAGGTTTGGCTCCGGGGGAACACCCAGCTGGAGTATGTCATCAACGGCGACTTTTACAACGGGGGAACCACCACAGCCCTGGCGTCCGGTCTCCCCATCGGCCCCGGCCAGACGGGACGGGTCACCCTCTCCCTCCACGGCTCCAGGGTCCCCCCTCATCTCCAGTATTTCTATGACCATAAGACGCTCTCCCTTTCCTCTGCCATGGCATAATGGGGTGTCCTTTTGCCCCCGCCCTTGTTGCCGCTTCCCTCTCTGATCCAAACCCATCCATGTGGAGTAAATAGCTCCACATGGATGGGTTTTTTATCGTTGACTTCATGCCCGTTTCCATGCAAAGGCAACTTCCCTCTTGACAAGGCAACCGTATTATGCTTATAATACGGTTGTAAACCGTACTATTCCTGTAATACAGTGAGAAAGCAGGTGGTTCCCATGCTCTCCTTTTCGCACCTAAGCCTGGCCGACGGGGTCCCCATTTACCAGCAGATTCTGCGCTACGTCAAGCTGGGCATCGCCGGAGGCACCATCGCCCACGGGGAGGAACTCCCCTCCCGGCGGGTTGTGTCGGCCCTGCTGGGGGTAAACCCCAACACCGTCCAGAAGGCCTACCGGCTGCTGGAGGAGGAGGGCCTTATCCTGTCCCACACCGGGGCCAAGAGCACCGTGGTGGCCGATGAGGCGGCCCAGAGCCGGGTGCGGGGGGAACTCCTCCAGGCAGAGGTCCGGGATACCATCGCCGCCATGAAACACATGGGCCTGTCCCGGCAGGAGGCCCTTGCCCTGGTGGATCAGCTCTGGAAGGAGGGAGAGACCCCATGAGACCACATCGTGCACTCTTCCATCTGGTTCTGCGCCACACCGTCTGGAAGGTGCTGCTTCTGCTGCTCCTCCTGGCAGCGGCCCAGTGGAGCGCCTTTCTCTGTCTCTCCCCGGACCCGGCCTCCATAGGCCTGGCCGATGCCTTCTCCCTGTCCGGCGGCGCACTGGCGGGGCTTTTGGCCTTGGCCTTTCTGCTGCTCAGTGCCCTGCTTCTGCTGGCCACCACCGGGCGGGGCGCCCGCCGTCCTGGGTACACCCTGGCCCGGCTCCCCCTGTCCCCGGGCTGGGTGGTCTTCTGGCAGGGGGTGTACAACACCCTGGTCTATCTCCTGTTCTGGGGGGTGCAGGCCCTGGTCCTTGTGGGGATCGGCTGGTATTACGGCCGGCAAGGAGGTTTCTTGGGCACGCAAACCCTCTATGTCACCGTCTGGGAACTGGACCTCTTTCACTTCTTCCTCCCCCTGGACCTGCCCGGCCGGTGGGTGAGCAATGCGGCCCTGGCGGCCGGGCTGGGGTTTACCGCGGCCCTGTTCACCGAGGGGCTCCACCGGGGACGAAAGAATTTCACGTTCTTTGTTCTGGCCGCCTGCTGTTTTCTCTTCCTGCCCGGAGGCCGCCCCCAGATGATCGCCGGGGCCGCCGCGCTGTGCCTCTTGGTCGGGCTGCTGCTGCGCCGGAAACGAAAGGAGACCGCCGATGAAACGCTGGAAACTATGTGACTTGGTTCCGCCGGGAACCTCGGGGGAGCTGCAAGGCCTTCTCTGTCTGTTGGTTATGATTTGCGCTTTTTTATACAGCGTGTGGAAATACGCCGCTGCGCTGACCCACGGCCTGGAGACCGCGGCCCGCTCCCTCCACCGTATGACGGACTTTGCCGACCTGATCGGCGCCCAGAGCGACAGCGCCTCTTTCTGGACACCTCCGGTTTTCTTCCCGCTGACGCTGGTGGTCCTGGCCGCACTGCTCCTGATTCCCTGCAATTACTACGCCTTTTGGCGGGGGGCAAAGAGCATCTACCTCATGCGGCGGCTGCCCGACCGCTGGGAGCTGGCCCGCCGGTGCCTGGCCATCCCCCTGCTCACCGTGGCCTGTGCCCTGCTCCTGGTGGTCATTCTGCTCCCTGCTTTCTACGGAATCTACCTCCATCTGACCCCGGAAGATGCTCTGCGCCCCGGGCAGCTGGACAAGCTGTGGGATAACTTTGCCAACCTGTTCCTCCCCTTCGCCCGGCCAGAAAGGATGTATTACTGATGCTGGAACTCAAACACCTCTCCAAATCCTACCCCGGCAAACGGCACGCCCTGAAGGACCTCTCCCTCACCCTTCCCCGGGGGGAAATCGTAGGGCTGCTGGGGGAGAACGGCGCGGGGAAAACCACCCTGCTCAAGTGCATTCTGGGGCTGCACCGGTTTCAGGGGGAAATCCTCCTGGACGACCGCCCCCTCACCCGAAAGGACTATGCCAAACTGTCCTTTGCCACCAGTGAGCACTCCTTCTTTCCCGCCCTCTCCGCCCAGGCCCACCGGGATTTTTACGCCGGGCATTTTCCCCGGTTCCGGCAGGCCCGCTATGACGGGCTGATGGACTTCTTCCAACTGCCCCGGCACAAGGCGGCGGGCCGGCTCTCCACCGGCCAGCAGAACCAGCTTGAGGTCATCCTGGCCCTCAGCCAGGGCGCGGACTACATCCTCATGGATGAGCCCTTCGCCGGCAATGATCTGTTCAATCGGGAGGACTTTTACAAGGTCCTGGTGGGGATTTTAGAGCCCCAAGAGACCCTCCTCCTGTCCACCCATCTGCTGGAGGAGACCGCCCCCTTCCTGAGCCGGGCCCTCCTGCTCCGGCAGGGAACCTTAGTGGCCGACCTGGACCCCCTGGCGCTGGAGGAAACGGGTGCCGACCTCCTCTCCTATGTGAAGCGTGCCTATCACTACCAAGCCGACCGGGTTTCCCGGGCATTAACCCAACTGACCAACGGAAAGGAGCCTTTGCCATGAAACAAGCCATCGCAGCCTTTCTCCTCTGCCTGTCCCTGGTGCTGGGCGGGGTGGCCCTGGCGGCCCATACCCTGCAGGAGGACGCCGGCCAAGTCGCTGTCACCGCCATCTCCCGCCAGGGAGATCCCGCCGCCGCCCAGGGCCTTGTGGCCACCCAGAGCTGCCAGTATGCTCAAACCCTTCTCTGGGACCTGACCATCCCCTTGGACCGCCCGGCCCAGAGCACCACGGCTTTCTCTGCCCAAAGAGACGTTCCCGCCGCCGCCAACGACGACGCCGGGGTCTATCTCCGCTTCCCCCACCAGGACGCCACGTTGTCCGCCGAACCGGGATACTTCCTGGACAACCTCCCCACAAGTCCCGCGCTGGGCCCCCTGTATGAACAGGTGGCCCGCCGTACTCCGCCCGGACAGACCCGGACGGAGATCCTGAACCCCAGTCAGTTCCTGGACGCCTATCCCCTTCAGGTGACCTTAGACCTGGCCGGGCAATCCCCTGACTACTCCCAAGCGGAGACCTTTGAGAGCCAGTTTGATCCCTCCGCCCAGGAGGCCTTTCAGGCGTTTTTCCGCTTCCCCTTCGCCCCGGACACCCGTTGGAAGGTCACCGTCACCAAGGACCAGGACGGTCTTCTGACCCAGCTGGCCATTGCGCCCACCGGCGAAGAATTTCTCACCGGCACCGTCAGCACCGTCGGGGCGCACACCGCCTATTTCACCCTGACCCCCAGCACACAGACGGGAAGCACCCTCCCGGACTTTCAGCAGGTCCCCGGGGGCTATGGGCTCTACCGGCTGCGCTTCCTGACGGGGGAAGGGGGGCGCGTCCAAATAGACCCGGACAGCCTGGAGATGGTCTATCCCCTGGACCCTCGGGCGGTGTCGGTTCTCTCCCTCACCCTCTCTCCCCAGGAGGACACCCTCTTCCTGGTCACCATCCAGGAAGGCCAAACGCGCTGCTTGGTCCTGGACACGGAGACCATGGACCTGCGAACCGCGTTTTCCATTCCCGCCGGCAAACCCACCCAGCACCTTGAGGCCTCCGTCTCTGCCGAAGACGAGGTTCTCTCCCGCACCCAATACGACGTAACCCAAGTGCTTCCGGGGGAGAACTGTCTTCTGGCCCTGGGGCAGGAAACCTTCCACTTCTTCTCTCAGACCCCGGAAGGGCACTATCAGTACCGCTGGTCCGGGCGCCTGCCCGACGGCCTCCTCTCCTTCCCGGTCTGCAACGCCCGGGCCGCCTGGAACGGGGAAAAGCTGGCGCTGGGCATCTACGACGGGGAAACCCTCACCACCGGCTTGTCCCTGTGGATCTATGACCGGGAAGGGACCATTCTCTACCAAGGCGACTACGCCACCAGTCTGGAGCAAGTCTATGGCTGGCACGCAGCGGACGCGGACACACTGACCACCGGCTCCCCTGTCCAGGTGGTGGAACGCAAGGACCGTGCCCTGACCCTATCCTGGAAATCCTGACCGCCGTTCTCCCCCAAGCAAAAAAACGCCCCCAGGCTTCAGCCTGGGGGCATGTACTCTCTTAATTTGTTCCGTTCTGCTCCACCAGCGCCTGACCGATGAGGCAGGCCGCAGTTTCGGTTTCCTGCGTGGCCAAAGGTGCCATCAGGTCAGACACGGAGTCCTCCACCTCCACCGAGGGGGCGGGGAGTACCGGTTTCTCCTGGGGCTGTGCCACCTGGGAGGTCACATACCAATAGGCGTTGGAGTTCTCCACCCGGGTGCCCCAGGCCTCCTCAATGGGGATGATCCCGGCCTCGGCATACTCCGAAGGGTCGGCACAGTAAAACTGTCCATCCTTGTACTCAGTGAGCAGAATGCCGTGGGGAACGCAGGCGGCGTGGAGCATGATCCCCTCAGGGTGCTCCTCCAGCAGGTCAATGAGGACCGCTTCGTTGGCCTGACCCCCGGGGAGGCGGTCATGGCCCACGGTCATCTCCCCATAGGAGAAGTTGTAGGGCAGGCCCCGGCCGGACAGCCAGAATGCCTCCCGGCAGCTGGCCTCGGTGATCTGGGCCCAGTTCTCATCGCCGTTGAGCATGGCGGCCCGTCTGAGCATCATGGCGGTGGAGGCCAGGGTGCAGGTCCCTCTCTGCTGCTGCTTGAGGAACACCTCATCTTGGTTGATCTCTTCCAGGGTGGCCGCCATGGCCGATGGAACCATCGCCGCCAGCATCAAAACCGTCAGTACCACGCTCAGAATCCGCTTCCGCATCCAATCTCTCCTTTGTATCCACGGGCTTTCTCAAACAGGCCGCCTTGTTGCCATCTGTAACCATTGGCAAGGCGGCTGTTACACTCTGTAACTTTTTTGTAATCATAGCATACTTCCCCTTCCCTGGGAACCCTTTTGAGGAAATTCTTTTCCTTTCTTTTGTTTCTAAAATGTTGTTTTTTTGTGGTTATTTGACACCTTTCATGGAGATTGCACAAGATTTTCTCCTCGCTTCCTTTTTCCTATGGATTTAATTGGGTAATTGGGGCAAACCGTCGAACGCCGGGGAAACACCCCACGCCGCCCCGCCAGCGGCCCCCCATAGAGGCACAAGAGACTTGACAATTTTCCCCTTGGGACATAAAATAGATTCTATCTGAATATATCATTTCACAACACAGAGATCGACCGGCCCAGCAGGCCGGGATTTTGGATCAAAGGATGGGAACTATGGCTAAGGACAACAAGAAGAAAGTCGAACAGATCACCGACATGGAGGTGGACTTCGCCCAGTGGTACACCGATGTGTGCAGAAAGGCCGAACTCATTGACTACTCCTCCATCAAGGGCATGTTCATCTACCGCCCCTACGGCTACGCCATTTGGGAGAACATCCAGGCCGAGCTGGACAGACGATTCAAGGAGACAGGCCACGAGAACGTCTACCTGCCCATGCTCATCCCGGAGTCCCTGCTCCAGAAGGAAAAGGACCACGTGGAGGGCTTTGCCCCTGAGTGCGCCTGGGTCACCTACGGCGGCAGCGACCCCCTGGAGGAGCGTTACTGCATCCGCCCCACCTCTGAGACCCTGTTCTGTGAACACTATAAAAACGTCATCCACTCCCACCGGGACCTGCCCAAGCTCTACAACCAGTGGTGCTCCGTCCTCCGCTGGGAGAAAACCTCCCGACCCTTCCTCCGCCACCGGGAGTTCCTGTGGCAGGAGGGCCACACCATGCACGCCGACGCCGAGGAGGCCCGGGCAGAGACCCAGCAGATGCTGAACATCTACGCCGACTTCCTGGAAAATGTTCTGGCCATGCCGGTGGTCAAGGGGCAAAAGACCGACAAGGAAAAATTCAACGGCGCCGAGGAGACCTACACCGTGGAGTGCATGATGCACGACCACAAGGCCCTCCAGTCGGGCACCAGCCACTACTTCGGGGACGGCTTTGCCCGGGCCTTTGACATCACCTTCACCGGCAAGGACAATACCCTGCACTATCCCCACCAGACCTCCTGGGGGGTGTCCACCCGGATGATCGGCGGCATTATCATGACCCACGGGGACAACAACGGCCTGGTCCTGCCCCCCCGGATCGCCCCCATTCAGGCCATGGTCATCCCCGTGGCCCAGCACAAGGAGGGAGTCCTGGAGGCTGCCAGCGCCCTGCTGGACCGGCTGAAGGCCGCGGGCATCCGGGCCAGGATGGATTCCTCTGACCAGTCCATGGGCTGGAAGGCCGCCGAATACGAGATGAAGGGCGTGCCCCTGCGGGTGGAGATCGGCCCCAAGGACATGGAGAAGAACCAGTGCGTCCTGGTCCGCCGGGACAGCGGGGAGAAGGTTTTCATCAGCCTGGATGAATTGGAGACCGCCGTCCCCGCCACCCTGGATGCCATCCACGACGGCCTGTACCAGCGGGCCAAGAAGAACCTGGAGGAGCACATCTTCGAGGCCCACTCCCTGGAGGAGGCCAAGGCCCTCCAGGCCCAGCACGGCGGGTTTATCAAGACCATGTGGTGCGGGGAGCTGGCGTGCGAGCTGAAGATGAAGGAGGAGGCCGGCATGACCTCCCGCTGCATCCCCTTTGCCCAGGAGCATCTGGGGGACACCTGCCCCATCTGCGGGCGGGCCGCCAAAAAAATGATCTACTGGGGCGTGGCCTACTGAGCCTCGTCCAGATCAGCAAAGAGAGAGAAATGGAAGAAGCCGCCGCGGGGGAATCTCGCGGCGGCTTCCGGTTTCTTGGGGGCTTTTCTGCGCCGTTGGAACGGGCGGGAACGGTGCCCTCCCGGGCGGGGCCCTATTTCTTCCCAAGAAATGGGGCCCCGGCTGGGCAAGCCATCGTTCCCTGCCGTTCCAACGGCGTGCGCAAAGACCCACAATGGCCCCCGCCCTGGCAGGCCCCCCAGGCAAAAAACAACCGCTCTGCCGCAGCACACGGCAGAGCGGTTTCCCGTTTTCTCAAAGCACTTTGGAGAGGAACGCCTTGGTCCGCTCCTCCCGGGGATGGCTGAAAATCTCCGCAGGGGTATTCTGCTCCACGATTTTCCCATCGGCCATAAAGAGGACCCGGTCCCCCACCTCCCGGGCAAAGCCCATCTCGTGGGTGACCACCACCATGGTCATGCCCTCCTGGGCCAACTGCTTCATCACGTCCAGCACCTCGCCCACCATCTCCGGGTCCAGGGCGGAGGTGGGCTCGTCAAAGAGCATGAGCTTGGGCTTCATGGCCAGGGCCCGGACAATGGCGATCCGCTGCTTCTGGCCGCCGGAGAGCTGGTTGGGATAGCTGTCGGCCTTGTCCTCCAGCCCCACCCGGCGCAGCAGCTCCATGGCCTGCTGGTCGGCCTGGGCCTGCTTCATCAGGCCCGTCTGAACCGGGGCCAGGGTGATGTTCTTGCGGATGGTCATATTGGGAAAGAGGTTAAAGTGCTGGAACACCATGCCCATCTGCCGGCGGATGCGGTCGATATCCACCTTAGGATCGGTGATCTCCGTGCCGTCAAAGGTGATGCTCCCCTTGGTGGGGATCTCCAGCAGGTTCAGGCACCGCAGGAAGGTGGACTTTCCCGAGCCGGAGGGCCCAATGACCACCACCTTCTCCCCCGGGTGGATGTGCTCGGAGATGTCATCCAGGACCAGGTGGTCCCCAAAAGACTTGGAGAGATGTTTAACGTCGATCACTTTGCCGCAGCCTCCTTTCCAATTTGCCCAGAAGCCAGCTGAGGATAATGACCAGCACCAGGTAGAGGGCCGCGGTGCCGATCAGGGGGAACATCTGCTCATAGGTCCGGTTGTAAATGCCCTGGGCGGCATACAGCAGCTCCTTGCCGCCGATGACCGTGATGAGGGAGGTGTCCTTGAGCAGAATGATAAACTCGTTGCCCAGGGCGGGCAGAATGGCCTTGACGGCCTGGGGAATGACAATAAACCGCATGGTGGTCATGTAGTTCAGCCCCAGGGACCGGCCCGCCTCCATCTGCCCCTTGTCCACGGACATGAGGCCGCCCCGGACGATCTCCGAGACGTAGGCGCCGGAGTTGATGCCCAGGGTCAGGGTGCCGATCATGGTAAAGTTCCGGCTGCTGGCGAAGATAACAAAGCCCATGATGAGCAGCTGGACCATCATGGGGGTGCCCCGGATGACGGTGACATAGACCTTACAGATCAGATTCAGCACCGCCAAAATGGGGTTGCGGTGACCGGGGCGCTGCTGGTCGTGGGCGGTGCGGAGCATGGCCACCAGGACCCCCAGGACAATGCCCAGGATCAGGGCCAGGGCGGTCACCAGCAGGGTGGTCTTGACGCCGTTGAGATATTGCAGCCAGCGGTCCCCCTCAATAAAGGCCTGGTAAAACTTGACGAAGAAATCCTGGAAAAAACTCAGGTCTCCGCCAGCAACGCCGATGGCTTTCCATGTGGTGTAGAGTTCCTCCATATCGGGCGTTCACCTCTCTCTTTCTATGGGTTGCGGGAGGAAAGGAAAAGGGCGGCGCATGCCGCCCTTTTCTGAACCATCACAGGTTATTCCGCCTCTGCACTGCCTGCGTCAGCGGGAATGTACTTGTCAATAATGCTCTGGATCGTGCCGTCCTCCATGAGCTCTTTCAGGGCGCCGTTGACCGCGTCCAGCAGGGCGGTGTTGCCCTTGGCCACGCCGATGGCATACTTCTCGTTGGCGTACTCGGTCTCCAGCGTGGTCAGGCCGGGGTTGGCTTTCACCAGCTCCTGGGCGGGGGCGTTGTCGATGACCACGCAGTCGATCTGCCCGTTTTTCAGAGCCTTCACCGCAGCGATGGCATCGTCATAGGGAACCACGTTCTCCTCGCCAAAGCCGCCGTCCTCCACAGGACTGGAGCAAAGGATATAACCGGTGGTACCCCGCTGGGTGCCGATGCGCTTGCCCTGCATGTCCTCAATGGAGGTGATATCAGAGCCCTCGGGGACAATAACCACCTGCACACCGTTGGCATAGGTGTCGGTGAAATCCAAAACCAGCTGGCGCTCCTCGTTGACGGTGACGCCGGCCATAACGATGTCGCTCTTGCCGCTCTGGGCGGCGGCCAGGGCACCGTCAAAGTCCATGTCGTCAATCTGCAGCTTCAGGCCCAGCTTTTCCGCGATGGCCGCTGCGATGTCCGCGTCAATGCCCACCACATTGCCGCTGTCGTCGGTGGACTCATAGGGCGGGAAAGCCGCGTTGGTGGACATGGTGAGCACGCCCTCGGTGACGGTCTTCAGGTCGGTGGCGGTGGTGGAGGCGGGTTCGCTCTGGTTGTTCGCCTCGTCGGTGGTAGGCTCCGTGGTGTCCC
>NZ_QQRQ01000034.1 GCF_003425665.1 Evtepia gabavorous | reverse complement strand
CCATGGCCCCGCCGGCGACCATGCCGGCGATGGCGCCCTGCTTGTTGGTCCGCTTCCAGAACAGGGCGAAGAGGACCACCGGGCCGAAGGCGGAACCGAAGCCCGCCCAGGCGAAGGAGACGATCTGGAAGACGGAGCTGTCCGGGTTCCAGGCCAGGAAAATGCCCACGATGGCGATGCCGATGACCGTGCCCCGGGCGGCCAGCATGGAGGCCTTGGGGTTGAGCTTCTTGCCGAAGAAGTCCTGCACCAGGTCATGGGACACGCTGGAGGCGGCCGCCAGCAGCTGGGAGTCCGCCGTGGACATGGTGGAGGCCAAGATGCCTGCCAGGACCAAACCGGCGATCAGGGCAAAGAAAATGCCGTGCTGGCTGAGCAGGTTGGACAGCTGAATGATGATGGTTTCCGACTCAGAGCTGGTGCCCAGGAAGGGAACCTTGCCGGCTTTGGTGACCGCCAGGCCCACAATACCGATGAGCACGGCGATGAACATGGAGATGACCACCCAGATGGTGGCGATGCGCCGGGAGGTCTTCAGCTTGGCGTCGTCCTCAATGGCCATGAACCGCAGCAGGATGTGGGGCATGCCGAAGTAGCCCAGGCCCCAGGCCAGGGTGGAGGCGATGCTCAGGGCGCCGTAGGAGCTGGCCTGTCCTGTGGCGGCGTCATACCCCTGGGTGAAGTTCAGGTAGCCGGGCAGGGAGTTGGCATTGGCGGCCACCAGTTCCCATCCCCCGGCCTGCTGGATGCCGAAGAGGACGATGAAGATCAGGGCAAAGGTCATAATGATGCTCTGGATCAGGTCGGTGGTGGACACGGCCAAAAAGCCGCCCAGCACCGTGTAGCCGATGACCACAATGGCGCCGATGATCATGGCCCCGTGGTAGTCCACGCCGAACAGGCTGTTGAACAGGGTGCCGATGGCCTTGAAGCCGGAGGCGGTGTAGGGGATGAAGAAGATCAGGATCACCACCGCGGCGATGCAGGAGAGCACGCTGCGCCGGTCCCGGAACCGCTGGGAAAAGAAGCCGGGGATGGTGATGGCGCCGATCTTGGCCGAGTACCGGCGCAGGCGCTTGGCCACGATGAGCCAGTTGAGGTAGGTGCCGATGGCCAGGCCGATGGCGGTCCAGCCCACCTCGGCCACGCCGCACAGGTAGGCCAGGCCGGGCAGACCCATGAGCAGGTAGCTGCTCATGTCCGAAGCCTCGGCGCTCATGGCGGTGACGATGGGACCCAGTTTGCGGCCGCCCAGGTAGAACTCGTGGGAGCTGGAGCCCCCGCCCTTCCGGCTGCAATAGACCCCCACCAGCACCATGGCGACCAGATAGACCACAATGGTCGCAATGATACAGAATTGGGATGTTGTCATGGTATCTCTCTTTCCTCTCCTCAAAAATAGCCGGCCGGCCCAGGGCCGTGGGAAGGCGCCGGGAACGACCAGAAACAGAATAGGATTCTATCATACCATGACGAAAAAAAGAACGCAATACAGAACACGGTATAGACTTTAGTCTATACCGTGTTCTGTATTTTCTGAAAAAATAGAGAAAAATCAAGGGTTTTCGCCTGAACCATTCTTAGACGAAGGGAGAGGGAGAAAATCACATAAAAAATGGGGCATTTGCCGGGCGGCGTAGTCACACAGGGGATACTCCCCCCCGCACAGGCACCAGTCGTACAGCAGGGCCCGTTCACACAGGGCGTAGACCTTCACCATGTCGTTGACGCTGCGCCCCTGGGAGAGCTGGCCCGCGGCCTGTCCCTCGGCAATGATCCGGCGCAGCAGGCGGTAGTAGATGCGCTTGTGGTCCAGCAGGTGCCTTTCCCCGTTGGTTACCAGCTGGGTGGACAGGAGCCGGGCCAGCAGGTCCATGGAGACGCTGTTTTCAATCATGCGGAACAGGGCGCGGTTGAGAAAGAGCAGCTTGTCCATGGCGGGCATGGCCGGGTCCATGGCCTCCTGGAGGGCCAGGTATTTTTGGTCAAAGAGGTCGCTGAGGGTGCTCAACAGGGCGTCCTTTCCGTCGAAATAGTGGTAGAAGGAGCCCTTGGAGGTGTGGGAGGACTCGATGATCTCCTCCACGGTGGTGTCCTCATAGCCCTGCTCGTAGAAGAGCTGCCAGGCGGCCTCCACGATTTTCCCCCGGGTGTTCCGGGCATTCTTCTTCGCCATGGGGCGCCTCCTTTCTCCGGGTGGTCAGCGGAAGTAGGCCAGAATCTCCTGGCGGCTGGCGGTCACCGCGCCCTGGATCAGGGTGGGCTGGCCGCCGCCCTTTCCCCCCAGGGCCTGGTGGAGCGCCTTGGCCTTGGCCCGGAGGTCCACGGTTTGGCTGCCCATGGCGTAGCGGTACCCGGCCTGGTCCGTGCCGGCGAAGACCGCGCAGATGCCCCCGCACCGTTCCATGCCCGCGTTGGCCAGGACCCGGAGACCGGTTCCGTCCAGGCCATCCTCAAAGAGGCAGAGGTTGCCGGGGGTCTGGGGGAGGGCTTTGGCCTTTTCCGCCAGGAGCGCCTGGCGGGTCTGCTTCAGGGTTTCCTTCAGGGTCTGGAGCTCCTGCTTCAGCCGCTCCACCCCCTGGGCCGCCTGGGGCTGCTGCACTGACAGGGCCGCGGAGATGGCGGCGATGTTGGTTTGCTTCCTCTGATAGTCCGCCAAGGCCAGCCGGCCGGCCACCATCCAAAGGCGGATGCCTCCCCGGTGGCGCATGGCATCCACCAGCTTCACCAGGCCGATCTCCCCGGTGCATGTTACGTGGGGGGCGCAGCAGGCGCACACGTCACAGCCGGCAATGGTGACGATGCGGACCTGCTCGGTCAGGTCCAGCTTGCTCCGGTAGTCCAGGGCCGCCAGCTCCTCCGGGGTGGGATAGCGGGCGGTGACCGGGCGGTTTTCCGTGATGAGCTGGTTGGCCCGGTCCTCCAGCACCGTCAGCTGCTGGGGGGTGAGCTCCTTGTCAAAGTCCAGAATCACCTGGTCCTCCCCCATGTGGAAGCCCACGTTGGTGCAGCCGTAGAGGCTGTGGGCCAGGCCGGAGAGCACATGCTCCCCGGAGTGGCACTGCATCCGGGCAAAGCGCAGGGCCCAGTCCAGTTCCCCGGTGACGGAAGTGCCGGGGGTCAGGGGGCCGTCGGTGATGTGGACGATGGCGTCGCCCCTCTCCCGGGTGTCCAGCACCCGGACCGTATCCAGGGTGCCCTGGTCCCCGGGCTGGCCGCCGCCCTCGGGGAAGAAGGCGGTTTGATCCAGGACAATGTGCCACTGTCCCCCCTGGACGGGGGTGCAGGAGAGAACCTGGGCGGAGAAGGTGCGGCAGTGGCTGTCCTGGTCGTAGAGTTTGGTTGTCATAGCGGTGGCGTCCCTTTCTTATGGATTCTTTTTCTCTTCCTTGGTCATGACGGCGTATTTCACCAGCAGGTCCTCGATGGCCTCGTCCAAAAGACGGGAGGCGGGGATGCGGGTTTGCGTGGATAATTGGCGAAATTTCTCCAGCAGCTCATTGTCAGTGGCAGTTGTCCATTGGGTTCGGTTGCGGTATCCGCTCATGGTTTTTACCCCCTTTAGATATCATGCCAATTATAGCGATATCAAGAGATATCGTGCAAGCCATTGACATAACAATATATATAATGTTATATTGTGGGATAAGGAGGGCTACGCAATGTATGAAAAAGATTTTTTCGAACGATTGAACTTACAACAGTTGTGTGCGTTCCTGCGCACGGGGGGCAGGCTTTCCCCCAAGGCCGTGGAGCACGGTACCCTGTGGGAGCGAATCCGCCGGGCGGAGGATGCCTGGGAGGCAGCGATGAAAGCGTACCGTGACAAGATTCTCACCACCGACTGGAGCGACCTGCCTCCGAGGGGGGAGGCGGCTGTGCTGGAAGAGCTCCAGGGAGGGATCATGGATGCGGAGTGCCGCCTGGAATCCCTCTACTTCGAGGCCGGCTTCCATGCCGGCATCCGCATCGGCTGGGAGCTGGCCGCCGCCCAGGAGCCAGAGCAATGACCTCACCCACTGTCCCGCTGCCCCCAAAGGGAGGGGAGGCAGCCGCCATGCAACCCAATAGAAAAACGGCTTCCCAGTGCGGGAAGCCGTTTTTCTATTGGACAGATTCACAGCAGAATGATGCCGGCGTCATGGCAGGTCTGGATGGTCTCGTCGTCCCAGGTGGATACCTGGACCTCTCCAATGTGGGCCTTGCCCAACAGGAACATGGACAGACGGGACTGGCCGATGCCGCCGCCGATGGTGAGGGGGAGCTTGTCCTCCAGCAGCAGCTTGTGGAAGGTGAGTTCCCGGCGGCTGTCGCAGCCGGCGGTTTTCAGCTGCCGGTCCAGGGCGGCGGCGTCCACCCGGATGCCCATGGAGGAGAGCTCAATGGCCCGGCCCAGCAGGTCATCCCACAGAAGAATGTCCCCGTTGAGGGTCCAGTCGTCGTAGTCCGGGGCCCGGCCGTCGTGGGGCTTGCCGGACTGCAGGGCCCCGCCGATGCCGATGAGGAAGGTGGTGGGATGGTCCTTCACCCAGGCGTCCTCCCGCTCCTTGGCGGTGAGGTGGGGGAAGGCGTCCTCCAGCTCCTGGGTGGTGACGAAGGAGACCGCCTTGTGGACCTGGGGCAGGACACTCAGCTGGGGGAAGACCGAGCGCAGGGTCTTTTGGGTGTCCGCCATGGCGCAGACAATGGCCTCCACCGTGTGCTTCAGGTAGTCCAGGTTCCGGTCCCGGGGGGCGATGACCTTTTCCCAGTCCCACTGGTCCACATAGATGGAGTGGAGGTTGTCGGGGATCTCGTCCCGGCGGATGGCATTCATGTCGGTGACCAGACCCTCCCCCACCGGGAAGTGGTAGTGGTACAGGGCCATGCGCTTCCACTTGGCCAGGGAGTGGACCACCTGGGCCTCCCGCCCGGCGGCGGGAATGTCAAAGGAGACCGGCCGCTCCACGCCGTTTAAGTCGTCGTTGAGGCCGGAGGAGGCCTCCACAAACAGGGGCGCGGAGACCCGGCGAAGGTGGAGGCTGCCGCAGAGGGTGTCCTCGAACACCCGCTTGAGCAGGCCGATGGCCTTTTGGGTGTCATAGAGGTTCAGCAGAGGGGCGTAATGCTCGGGAATATAGGTTTTGGTGGACATCATGGATAACTCCTTTCGGAATGAGGTTCAAATCACGATGGGGGCACTGGGCGGGCCGGGGAAGGCGGGGGAGGGTCAGCCGTGATAGAGCTTGGAGGTCTGGTATTTGGGCTCACTGGTCAGGCGGACCCCCAGCCGGCGGAAGCTGTCCTCGTCGGCCTCAGAGAGAATGACCGTGGTGTGGGCCTCGCAGCCCCGGAGCTTCTGCAGCTGCTGCACCGCCCGCTTGGCGTTGGGGTCGGTGACCGCGCAGATGGACAGGGCCACCAGCAGCTCGTCGATATGCAGGCGGGGATTCTTGTTGCCCAGGACGTTGACCTTCAGATCCTGGACCGGCTCGATCACAGAGGGGGAGATCAGCTGAACCTCGTCGGGGATGCCCCCTAAGTATTTCAGGGCGTTGAGCAGAAGGGCGGAGGAGCAGCCCAGCAGCTCGGAGGTCTTTCCGGTGAGAATCTTTCCGTCGGGCATCTCCATGGCGGCGGCGGGGTCTCCTGTGCGCTCGGCCACCGCCAGGGCGGGGGCCACCACGCTGCGGCTGAGGGGGCTCAGCCCCAGCTGTTTGAGCAGAAGCTCAATTTTATAGACTGCGGTGCCATCGGTGCGACCCCGGCGGTGGCGGCACTGCTCGGCGTAAAACCGGCGGAGGATCTCCTCCTTGGAGGCCTGGCAGACCGCCTCGTCGTCGAAGATGCAGTAGCCGGCCATGTTCACCCCCATGTCGGTGGGGGACTGGTAGGGGGAGGAGCCGGCGATCCGCTCAAACATGGTTTTCAGCACGGGGAAAATTTCCACGTCCCGGTTGTAATTGACGGTGGTCACCCCGTAGGCCTCCAGGTGGAAGGGGTCGATCATGTTCACGTCGTTCAGGTCGGCGGTGGCGGCCTCATAGGCCAGGTTCACCGGATGCCGGAGGGGCAGGTTCCAGATGGGGAAGGTCTCATACTTGGCGTATCCCGCCTGGACCCCCCGCTTGTGCTCGTGATAGAGCTGGCTCAGGCACACGGCCATCTTGCCGCTGCCCGGGCCGGGGGCGGTGATCACCACCAGGGAGCGGGTGGTCTCCACAAATTCGTTCTTTCCATACCCCTCCTCGCTGACGATGAGCGGGATGTCATAGGGGTATCCCTCAATGGAGTAATGGCGGTAGACCTTCAGCCCCAGGGCCTCCAGCTGGGACTGGAAGATTTCCGCGGCGGGCTGGCCACTGAACCGGGTGAGCACCACGCTGCCCACCGGGAAGCCAAAGCCCCGAAAGGCGTCAATGAGCCGGAGGGTGTCGGTGCCGTAGGTGATGCCCAGGTCCCCCCGGACCTTGCTCTTTTCCAGGTCCATGGCGGACACGGCCACCACGATCTCCACCTGGTCTTTCAGCTGCATGAGCATGCGAATTTTGGAGTCGGGATGAAACCCCGGCAGAACCCGGGAGGCGTGGTTGTCGTCAAAGAGTTTTCCGCCGAATTCCAGGTATAGTTTTCCGCCGAACTGATCAATGCGGGAGCGGATGTGCTCCGACTGCATTTCCAGGTATTTTTCGTTGTCAAACCCAAGTCGTTCGATCATAATGCTGTGCTCCCCCTCATTTCTCTCTCTTGGTCCGGCAAGGGGCCGGAAATCTCGATGAAATATGGGTCTAATGTACCAATGATTGTATGAAAAGTCAACCGAAAGAGAAAAATATTGTCAATGTTGACGAAGTTGTGTGGCACGAGAAAAGAAAGGGGAAAATGACCCTGTGCAAGCTGACAGGAAAATAAAGGGGACTCTATTGCCTACCCACAAATTTTATGGTATAATTTGACGTTCAGAAAAGACAGAAAACCACAAAGAGCTGTGTTATGATTACAATAGCGACAAGGAGCTATCGATATGTTGGAACTGAAAGGACTTTCCTATCAGGTGGAGGACAACGGAGTGAAGACAGAAATCCTCCGGGGCATCGACCTGACCATTGAAGACAATAAGTTTGTCGTCATCACCGGCCCCAACGGCGGCGGCAAGACCACCCTGGCCAAGACCATCATGGGCCTGGCCAAGTCCACCGGCGGCCAGATTGTCTGGAACGGCACGGATATTTCCGGCCTGTCCATCACCGAACGGGCCAAGCTGGGGATCAGCTATGGGTTCCAGCAGCCCCCCCGGTTCAAGGGGCTGCGGGTGCGGGACCTGCTGGAGCTGGCCTCGGGCAAGCGGAAGCTGACCCGGGACGAGTGCTGCTCCTACCTGAACCGGGTGGGGCTGTGCGCGGCCGACTACGTGGACCGGGAGGTGGACACCTCCCTCTCCGGCGGGGAGGTCAAGCGCATTGAGATCGCCACCATCCTGGCCCGGCCCGGCGGCCTGCTCATCTTTGACGAGCCGGAGGCGGGCATCGACCTGTGGTCCTTTGCCAAACTGACGGAGACCTTCCGCATGCTCCACGGCACCCGGGAGAACACCATCATCGTCATCTCCCATCAGGAGCGGATCATCGACCTGGCCGATGAGATCGTCATGATCTCCGGGGGCAAGGTGGTCCGCCATGGACCCAAGGAGGAGATCATGCCCCACATTCTGGCGGACACGGCGGGCATGTGCCAGTTTTTACAGCCGAACAGCAAGAACTGCCGGCAACCGAAGGAGGGTTAACCCATGAACAAGATAGATACCCGTCTCCTGCGGGAGATTGCGGACCTGGAAGGGACCCCAAAGGGCGCCTACAACATCCGAAAAAACGGCCAGCTGGAATCCCGCAGCAACACGGCCAATATTGAAATCGTCTCCAAAACGGACAAGTCCGGCATTGACATCCACATCAAGGCCGGGACCAAGAACCAATCGGTCCACATTCCCGTCATCATCACCGAGACCGGGCTGGACGAGCTGGTCTACAACGACTTCTACATCGGGCCCGACTGCGACGTGGTGATTGTGGCCGGCTGCGGCATCCACAACGCCGGAGACAAAACCTCCCAGCACGACGGGGTGCACACCTTTTACGTGGGGGAGAACTCCAAGGTGCAGTACGTGGAGAAGCACTACGGCGAGGGAGAGGGAACCGGCGAGCGGATCATGAACCCCCAGACAGTGGTCTACCTGGAGAAAGGGGCCTCCATCCAGCTGGACACCACCCAGCTGCGGGGGGTGGACTCCACCAAACGCTACACCAAAGTGGTGGTGAAGGAAGAGGCGGAAGCGGTGGTCAATGAGAAGCTCCTGACCCACGGCAAGCAGGTGGCGGAGTCCGAGATGGATGTGATCCTGGCGGGCGAGGGGGCCAGCGGACGGGTGATCTCCCGGTCGGTGGCCCAGGACGAGTCCCAGCAGATTTTCTATCCCCGGATGATTGGGGACGCCGCGGGCTTCGGCCATGTGCAGTGCGACTCCATTCTCATGGGGCATGCGAAAATCCAGGCCATCCCCGCCCTGACGGCCAACCATCCCGACGCCCAGCTGATCCACGAGGCCGCCATCGGCCGCATTGCCGGGGACCAGATTCTCAAGCTCATGACCCTGGGCCTCACAGAGGAAGAGGCGGAGGAGGAGATCCTCAATGGCTTCCTTGGATAAAGAAGGGCTCTATTACGTAAAGGAAGACCCCCAGCTGGGCAAAATCCGGGGGCTGGACCCCTGGGCGGTGGAGAACGGCATTCATTTGATCCGCATGGAACAGGATGCCGCCGAGGGGATCATGATGATCCGAAAGAGCAACCAGCAGCAGTACGGCACCGTCCACGGCGGGGTGCTGGTGGCCTTTGCCGACACCATCGCCGGGCACAGCCTGGCCCCCCATGGCCGGATGTGCGTCACCCAGGGCAGCACGGTGAATTTCCTGCGCCCGGCGGCGGGGGCCTACCTCTTCTGCCGGGCCACCCCCCTGCAGGTGGGCAGCCGGATCTGCGTGGTCTCTGTGGAGCAGCGCAATGACCGGGACGAGCTGATCACCACGGCGCTGTTTACCTTTGCCGTGGTCAAGCGGATGGACCCCATCCTGCTGCCGCCCAAGCATCCAGGTCTCTCTTTCTAACCGCCGGGCCTCTCTCCTCCCTGGAGGGAGGGGAGACCGCCCCCATAGAAAAACCGGAGCGGACAGTGCCGCTCCGGTCTGCTGCAACAGGGGGTTGCCGGTCAGATATCCCATTCCTCGAATTCATCGTCGCTCTCGCAGCCCTCACAGGGACAGGTGCGGCAGAGCAGTTCTTTCTTTGCCTGAACCTTGGCCCACAGACAGGCCATCCAGTCGGAGATACGCTCCATGTTGGCCATGATCAGGCAGGCAATGGCGGCCACCGCCAGGACCAGCGCGGTGATTTTCAGGATAAGGTCAGTGAGTTTCATACAAAAAACCTCCAAGATACAGTTGCGCAGCTTCCGTAGTGTATGGTAGTATTTTACCTGATCACACGCAAAAATACAATCCGAAAGTGTATTTTTTCCCACAGTTTTCTCATAGAAGGGCTGGGGCGCCCGGCGCCCGGCACGGAAAGGAAGGGTATCAACGTATGCGGTTTCAAAATGATAAAGGCGAGATCCAGATCAGCAGCGAGGTTTTCACCACCATCACCGGCGCGGTGGCCACCAGCTGTTTCGGCGTAAAGGGGATGGCAGCCCGGTCCAAGAAGGACGGCTTGGTCCATCTGCTGCGCAGTGAGTCCATGGCCAAGGGGGTCCGCGTGATTTTTGAGGAAGATGACACCGTATCCATTGAGCTGCACATCATTGTGGATGCCGGCGTCAATCTGACGGCGGTGAGCAGCTCCATCATGAGCGAGGTCCGTTATGCCGTGGGGAACATGACAGGCGCCCAAGTCCGAGCAGTGGACGTCTATGTGGACTCCATGGAGATCGACTGAGAGGAGAGAGAAGAGGAACTATGGTACAGTCAGTGGATGGAAAGACGCTGGCGGCGATGCTCGTCCACGCGTCCGCTTCCCTAAACGCGGAAAAGCAGAAGATCAATGAACTCAATGTATTCCCGGTGCCTGACGGGGACACGGGTACCAACATGGGCCTGACCCTCGGCACCGCCGCGGCGGAACTGCGGCAGAAGGCCCCCACCACGGCGGCCCAGGCATCGGCCCTCTGCGCCTCGGCCATGCTCCGGGGGGCACGGGGCAACTCAGGGGTGATTCTCTCCCTGATCTTCCGGGGATTCTCCCGGGCGATGAAGGACAAGGACACCATGGACGGCATTGACCTGGCCGACGCGCTGAACGCGGGGGTGGTCGCGGCCTATAAGGCGGTGATGAAGCCGGCGGAGGGGACGGTGCTCACCGTCTCCCGTCTGGCGGGGGACCGGGCCGGCCGGGCGGCGGAGGAAAACACCGCCTTTGAGTATGTGCTGGGATCGGCCCTTGAGCGGGCCCGGGAGGCCCTGGCGGACACGGTGAACCAGAACCCTGTGCTGAAAAAGGCCGGGGTGGTGGACGCCGGCGGCATGGGCTTTGTGGTGATCCTCCAGGGAATGCTGGACGAACTCCACGGAATCCCGGCCCCTGCCGACGACCAGGAGCCCTCGCCCGTCCCCCAGCGGGAGAAGGCGGACTTTGGGGGCTTTGAGACGGGAGAGATCCAGTTCGGCTACTGTACAGAGTTCATCTGTTCCCGGGACACCCAAAAAGATCCCGAGGCACTGCGGGCCTTCCTCAATGGACTGGGGGACAGCCTGGTGCTGGTGGACGACGATGAGATCATCAAGGTACATGTCCACACCAACCATCCAGGCAAAGTCCTGGAGGAGGCCCTCACCTACGGCGGCCTTCTGACGGTCAAGGTGGAGAACATGCGCCAGCAGCATACGGAACTGCTCCAGCAGGAGGGAGAGACCGCCCCCCGGCAGAGCCTGCCCCCGGAAAAGAAATACGGTTTTGTGGCGGTGGCCGCCGGGGAGGGCCTGGCAAAGGTCTTTTTTGATCTGGGCGTGGACGGCGTGATCCAAGGGGGGCAGACCATGAACCCCTCCACGGAGGATATTTTGAAGGAGATTCAAAAAACGCCGGCGGAGATTGTCTATGTGCTGCCCAACAACAAGAATATCATTCTGGCGGCCCAGCAGTGTGTGGACCTGGTGGAGGACAAGAAGGTGGTTGTCCTCCAGGCCAAAACCGTTCCCCAGGGGATTTCCGCCATGATTGCCATGAACCCCGACGGGGAAGAGGCGGAGAACACCGCCGCCATGGAGGAGGCCATGGGGCAGGTCACCACCATGGAGATTACGTACGCGGCCCGGGACTCCTCCTTTGACGGAAATGCCATTCAGGCAGGGGACTACCTGCTGCTGGTGGACAACCAGCTCTTCGGAACGGAAAAGTCCATGGAAACGGCCCTGGAAAAGCTGGCCCAGGAGAGCCAGGAGCGCGGAGGCGAGTTTATCAGCATTTTCTACGGAGAGGGCGTCCAGCAGGGAGAGGCGGAACAGGCCCTGGCCCAATTTGAGGCCGCCTGCCCCGAGGCGGAGATCACCCTGCTGGAGGGCGGCCAGCCGGTCTACCACTATTTGATCTCTGTGGAATAACCCCAGCGATCAGAACAATGCAAACGTCCGGGAAGGCGGGAACCCCTTGTGGAGGGGTTCCCGCCTTTTTGGTGGTGGGGAGAGGGCTGCGGGGCCCTCTGCACAGCAAGCACAGACGCGGAAAGAACGTTCCTTTCCCGCGCCTGTGCGCTGCCCCTGAAGGGCCCTTTTCTCTCCCGCAAAACGGGTTTTCACGTTCCTTTATATTTGCGCCTGGTGGCAATCCCACCCCGAATGTGCCGCTCGGCTTTGTTCAGGTCCAGAACCTCTTTGACCTGGAGATACAGAGCCCGGTTAAAGGCCGGCAGCCGCTGGGACAGGTCCTTGTGTACGGTCGACTTGCTGATTCCGAACTGCTTTGCTGCACTCCGGACGGTTGCCTGGTGCTCAATGATGTAAAGGGCCAGGTCACAGGCGCGTTCTTCAATATCAGTCCGCAAGTTCCACCACTCCCAACATTGTCCGTGTCACCACTGTATGCGGGGGTGGGGGGGAATAGACCAGGAAAAACCGCCCCTGCCGCCTGGGGCGGTCTCCCGAAGGGAGCCCCAGGGGCAGGGACGGCAGAGGGGAGAGGATCAGGTCTCCATGTGACGGCCCAGAAAACCGGCGATGGTCTGGGCCAGCTTGTACTCTGACTCGCCCACGGCCATGTGGTCCTTCTCACAGAGGAAGACCACACAGCCCAGGACATCCCCTTCCGAGAGAATGGGGGCGGCGGTGGAGACCACATAGTGGTCGGTGTAATCGCTCACCGGCAGGGCGGGAGAACCTTCCTGGTGCTGGTAGATCTGGCGGCCCTCCATGATCTGGGCCAGGGCGGGGGAGATGTTTTTGTCCGTCAGCTCCCGGCGTCCGCCCCCCGCCACAGAGATGCAGGCGTCCCGGTCGGTGATGGTCACCATCTTTCCTGTGGTCTTATACAGGGATTCACACAGTTGGGCGGAGAAATCCCCCAGCCCTCCCATGAGAGAGTATTTTTTGAACACCACGCCGCCGTCGCCGTTGGTGAAAATTTCCAAAGGGTCGCCCTCTCGAATTCGCATGGTCCGGCGGATCTCCTTGGGGATGACCACCCGGCCCAGGTCGTCGATGCGGCGCACAATTCCAGTTGCTTTCATATAGTAAATGCCTCCTGCGGTATTTTAATGGGAACATTCCTTAGTATTGACAGGATTCTTTTCCCTATACGGGCCGGAAAAAATGGAAGAATTTGTGCGGTGTCCCGCTCAAAAAAGAAGGGAATAGGGTCGGGAGACGTCCGGTGAGGACGGCTCCCGCTTTCTTTTTTATGCTGTCCTTTATCCCATCAAATATGGTCCTGGCGGACATACTACAGGCAAGGAGGAATTCACGATGAAGAAAAACTACAAGCTATCAGCAAAACAAATCCGGTGCTATGGCGCCTATCTGCGGGAACAGGAGCGGGCGGACAGCACCGTTCAAAAATATCTCCATGATCTTGCTGCGCTGCTGGCCTATCTCCGGGGCAGGGCGCTGACCAAGGCGGTTCTGCTGGAGTGGAAAGGGGACCTGGCCGGCCGGTACGCCCCGGCCTCTGTCAATACCATGCTGGCGGCGGTCAACGGCTTTCTTCGCTTCATGGGATGGGGAGAACTGACGGTCCGGTTTTTGAAGATTCAGAAGGCTTTGTTCTGTGATGAACGGAGGGAGCTGACCCGGGCCGACTATGTGCGCTTGGTGAACACCGCCCGGAGGAAGAGGAAGGAGCGCCTTTCCCTGGTGCTCCAGACCATCTGCGCCACCGGAATTCGGGTCTCTGAACTGCGTGAGATCACCGCAGAGGCCGTGGCCTCTGGCCGGGCGGAGATTGCCAACAAGGGAAAACGGCGCAGCATTTTCCTGTCGGAAAAGCTGTGCCGTTTGTTGAAAAGCTATCTGAAAAGGAACGGGATTACAGCAGGGCCGGTGTTTGTCACCCGGTCGGGCCGGCCGTTGGACCGGAGCAACATCTGGCGGGATATGAAAGTCCTGTGCAAAAGCGCGGGGGTGAAACCGGACAAAGTATTTCCCCATAACCTTCGGCATCTCTTTGCACGGACATTTTATACCCAGGAGAAGGATTTGTCCCGGCTGGCGGATATTTTGGGACACACCAGTGTGAATACCACCCGTATTTATACTGCGGAAAGCGGCCTGATTCATGCCCGGCAGATGGAGCGGATGGGGCTGATTGTCACATAATTTCTCTTATGTGG
>NZ_QQRQ01000033.1 GCF_003425665.1 Evtepia gabavorous | reverse complement strand
CCACCAGCCACTCTGCGGGGCCGGGACGCTTCCAAGAAAACATACGCGCAATACCTCAAAAAACAGAATCGAAACAGGGAACCTCTGCCCAAAACAATTCCGCCGCCCACAGGCGGCGGAATCCGTTGGGAGGACCGACCCGCTGGACGTCCCGGTTCGGGACGTCCGACGGGGCCGGCTGTGTCAGACGAACAGACGGGAGACCGAGTCCTCATGATAGATAAAGCTGATGGCGTCGGCCAGCATGGGTGCCGCGGAGAGATACTTGATCTTATCACTTTTTACGCCGGGCTTGCCGGGAATGGTGTCGAGGAAAAGGACCTCTTTGATGACGCTCTCCTCCAGGCGCTGGAGAGCGGGGCCGGAGAGCACCCCATGGGAGGCGCAGGCGAAAACTTCCGTGGCGCCGCCCAGCTCCACCAGAGCCTTGGCCGCGCCGCAGAGGGAACCGGCGGTGTCCACCATGTCGTCCAGCAGGATGACCCGCTTGCCCTGGACATCCCCGATGATGGAGGAGACCTCGGAGGAGTTGGGCTTGGGACGGCGCTTGTCCACGATGGCCATGCTCATGCCCAGCTTCTGGGCGAAGGACCGGGCCCGGGCCACCGAACCCACGTCGGGGGAGACCACCATGGTGTTGTCCGCGTCGTCGCCGAACCGAGCCTTAAAGTAGTCCACGAACAGGGGACTGCCCAGCAGATTGTCCACGGGGATGTCGAAGAAGCCCTGAATCTGGGCGGCGTGGAGGTCCATGGTCAGCACACGGTCGGCGCCGGCGGTGGTGAGCATGTTGGCCACCAGCTTGGCGGAGATGGGGTCGCGGGGCTTGGCCTTCCGGTCCTGACGGGCGTAGCCGAAGTAGGGAATCACAGCGGTGATCCGGCCGGCGGAGGCCCGCTTGAAGGCGTCGATCATCACCAGCAGCTCCATGAGGCTGTCGTTGACGGGGGAACAGGTGGACTGGATCACAAACACATCGGAACCGCGAACGGTTTCATAGATGGAGACGAAACACTCCCCGTCGGAGAAGTGGCCGCACTCCAGGTCGCCCAGGGGCAGACGGAGCTCTTTGCAGATGGCTTCCGCCAGGGCGCGGTTGGAATTCCCGCTGAAAATCTTCAGATCCTTGCCATGTGAGATCATCGTTACATCCCTCTCGATTCGTAAAATTTTATAGTGCATTGTTTCACGCTGCCTGCCCCGCCGGGTCCTGGCAGAGCCTCTTATCTGGTCTTATTATAGCAAATGGGCGAAGGGATTGCATCCATTTTCGTGAAATTTTCAGGAAAAAAAGCGAGAGAATTTTGCAGGATTTTTTGCAGAATTGGACAGGAGGGGGCCCGCTCCCTCCCCCGGCGGAACAGGAAATCCCGGAAAATGGTTGTCAGATGGGGCCGGCCATGATACAATCATTGCCAAGCGATGATTGTTGATGGCATAGCGCCCGCCCCGGGCCGTGCCAGACAAGCAACCTGCCGGCGGCGGGCCGGCAAAGGGGACAGGAAACCGGAAAGGCAGAAAACCCAATGGACGCTGGGAGGGCGGAGCCATGCCCCGGCGCCGGGGTTCAGCTTGGAGGCTTTCCAGGGAAACTCCCCGGAGAAAACCATCAAAGGAGACAAAAATCATGAAGAAAATGATGCGCCGTATCCTGGGCTCTGCGTTGGCGCTGGCCATGACGGCCGGCCTGCTCAGTGGCTGCGGCAGTGCCTATGACCCGGTGAAGGATGTGATGGGGTACAAGGGCAGCACCGTGATGTTCACCGTCAACGGACGGGATGTCACCGCGGAGGAGTACCTGTTCTGGTTGGCCCAGCAGGCGGACTCCGCCAACATGTATCTCAGCGCCATGGACAGTGAGGACAACCAAGGCAGTGTGTGGGACATGGAGGTCCAGGAGGGTGTCACCGCCGGTGACAGCATCAAGGAGGCGGCCCAGCAGTACGCGATCCTGTACAGCGTGGTGGCGGGCAAGGCCCAGGCGGAGGGGTACAGCTACGGCAGAGAGGACAAAGCCGCCTACCAGGAGGAGCTGGCCACCGCCAAGGAGCAGCTGGGCGGCGAGGAGGCCTATGAGACCTACCTGAAGAGCATGTGCATCAGCGACAGCGGCTTTGAAAAGGTCAGCTCCGTGGGTGTGCTCTACGACCACATGCTCCAGGGCATGTTCCAGGAGGGCAAGGACGGCGCGGCCACCCAGGAGGACCTGGAGAAGTTTGCCCAGGACAACGATGTCCTGGCGGCCAAGCACATCCTCCTGCTGACCCAGGACAGCCAGACCGGCCAGGCCCTGTCCGAGGAGGAGGCCGCCCAGAAGAAGGCCAAGGCGGAGGAGTTGCTGGCCCAGCTCCAGGCGATTTCCGACCCGGCCCAGCTGGAAGAAAAGTTTGACGAGCTTATGAACGCCAACAGCGAGGACACCGGCCTGGCGGCCAACCCCGACGGGTACGCTTTCACCACCGGGGAGATGGTCCAGGAGTTCGAGGATGCCACCCGGGCCCTGGAGCCCGGCCAGATCAGCGGCCTTGTGGAGAGCTCCTATGGCTACCACATCATTCTCCGGCTGGAGCCCACCTGCGCGCCGGTGCGGACCATGTGGAACGAGGACCAGCTGAACACCCTCACCGGCCAGTGGGTGGAGCAGGCGGAGGTGGTCACCACCGAGACCTATGACAATCTGTCGGTGGGGGACTTCTACGACAAGCTCACCGCCTATCGGGAGACCCTGAACACCACCAGTGAGGAGGCCGAGCAGGAGAACGGCCAGGTGGAGCAGGACACCGGCGGGGAGCTCCCGGCCCAGGATGGGACCTCCGACGGGCAGACCCAGGAGGACGCCGGCGCCCAGGACAGCGGGTCCAAGGACGCGGCGCCCCAGGAGGAGGGGGCCGCCGATCAGGGAGAGAAGGCCCCGGACGACGCCGGCGGGGAGAGTACCCCCGAGGAATGACGGCGTTCCAACCAAAGCGCAGCACCGGCCCCAGCGGACAGCGGGGCCGGTGCTTTTTTTGCGGGCCGCCCCGCCCTCTGTCCGGCGGGGAAAATTTTTGCGCCCACACAAGATCTGACAGAATCGTGCGTCTCCTTCCGGTATGCTAAGAGCATCCAAACCAAGGACAACCATTCCGAAAGGGAGCGCGAAACCAATGGACCACACATTTCACAGTGATACCCTTCACGAGGTGCTCAGCCGGCTGGAGACCGACCAGGAGCAGGGTCTGAGCCTCCAGGAGGGGGAGAAGCGGCTGGCCGAGCACGGGGAGAACCGGCTGGAGGAGGCCAAACAGGCGGGGATGCTCCGGCGGGTGCTGGGGCAGCTGAAAGATCCCATGATCCTGGTGCTGCTGGCCGCCGCCGCCCTGTCCTTCTTCGCCGGGGGCGGGCAGGACTGGCTGGACGCGGCCATTATTCTGCTCATTGTTCTCTTCAACACGGTGATCTCCGTGTCCCAGGAGGACAACGCCCGCAAGGCCCTGGAGGCCCTGCGGAAGCTCTCGGCCCCCAAGGCCCGGGTGATTCGGGCGGGGCTGGAGCGGCGGCTGGAGAGCAGTCAGCTGGTGCCCGGCGACATCATCCTGCTGGAGGCCGGGGACTACGTCCCCGCCGACGGACGGGTGTTGTGGGAGGCCGGCCTCCAGGCGGATGAGTCGGCCATGACCGGCGAGTCCCTGCCTGTGCACAAGCGGGGCGGGGGCGGGCTGCCCCAGGACACCCCCCTGGCCGAGCGGAAGAACATGGTCATCGGGGGCACGGTGATCACCGGCGGCCGGGGCCGGGTGGTGGTGACCGCCACCGGTATGGACACGGAGATGGGCAAGATCGCCGGGCTTCTTCTCCGCCAGACCCAGGGGGAGACCCCTCTCCAGCGAAAGATGGGGGAGGTGTCCAAGGTGCTCTCCCTGGTCTGTGTGGGGGTGTGCGCCGTCATGTTCGGGGTGGGTATGCTCCAGCACCGGGACATCCTGGACATGTTCCTCACTGCCGTGGCGCTGGCGGTGGCGGCCATTCCCGAGGGGCTGCCCGCCATTGTCACCATTGTCCTGGCCATGGGGGTGGGGCGGATGGCCAAGCGCAACGCCATCATCAAGCGCCTGCCCGCGGTGGAGACCCTGGGCTGCGCCTCCGTCATCTGCTCGGACAAGACGGGGACCCTGACCAAAAATCAAATGACCGTGTTAGAGGTCTGGACCCCCAGCCCCGGTCTGCGGGGACAGGCTCTGGCCCTGGGCACCCTCTGCGGGGATGCCAAGGAGGGACCCGGGGGCTATGTGGGGGACCCCACAGAGACCGCCATTGCCCAGATGGCCGCCCGGGAGGGACTGGAAAAGGCCCAGCTGGAGCGGGACATGCCCCGCCAGGGAGAGGCCCCCTTTGATTCGGTCCGCAAGCGGATGGCCACCTGCCACAGCCTGCCCGCCGGAGGGACCCTCATCGCGGTGAAGGGAGCGCCGGAGGCGGTGCTCTCCCGTTGTACCCAGGTACAGGGCCCCCAGGGGCCCCGGCCCATGACCGAGGCCGACCGCCGCCGCATCCTTGGGGTGGGCAGCGACCTGGCCGCCAAGGCCCTGCGGGTGCTGGCGGTGGCCCAGCGCAACCAGAGCGGGCCGCCCAAGTCCCTGGAGGCCCAGGAGCTGGAGCGGGAGCTGATCTTCGTGGGGCTCATCGGCATGATGGACCCGCCCCGGCCGGAGGTACGGGCAGCGGTGGAGCGGTGCGCCGCGGCCGGGGTCCGGCCGGTGATGATCACCGGGGACCACAAGGACACCGCGGTGGCCATTGCCCGGGACCTGAACCTGTTTCGTCCGGGGGACAAGGCCATCGACGGCCCGGGCCTGGATTTTCTCCCCCAGGAGACCCTGGAGGAGGAGATCGAGACCTTTTCCGTCTATGCCCGGGTGACCCCGGAACACAAAATGCGGATCGTCCGGGCCTGGCAGAAAAAGGGCCACGTGGTGGCCATGACCGGCGACGGGGTGAACGACGCCCCCGCCCTCAAGGCCGCCGACATCGGCTGCGCCATGGGGAAGACGGGCACCGACGTGGCCAAGGGGGCCGCGGATATGATCCTCACCGACGACAATTTCGCCACCGTGGTGGCGGCGGTGGAGCAGGGGCGGGGGATCTATTCCAACATCCGAAAGGCCATCCACTACTTACTCTCCTGCAACATCGGGGAGATTTTAACCATCTTTCTGGCCACGGTGTTCTCGTTTCCCCATGCCCCCCTCAGCCCGGTGCAGCTGCTGTGGCTGAATCTGGTGACCGACTCCCTCCCCGCCCTGGCCCTGGGGATGGAGCCGGTGGAAAAGACCGTGATGCGCCAGCCGCCCCGGGGGAAGCAGGACCCGTTGTTTTCCCGCGCATTCTCCCTCCGGCTGGCCTGGCAGGGGGCCATGGTGGGCGGGCTGACCCTCCTGGCCTACGGACTGGGGCTGCGGCTGACCCATGACTATGCCATTGCCAACACCATGGCCTTTGCCACCCTCACCCTCAGCCAGCTGTTTCACGCCTTTGACGTGCGCAGTGAGGAGACCTCCCTGTTCCGCCTGGGCTTCTTTTCCAACCCGGCCATGAACAAGGCCTTTCTGGCCGGGGTGGTGCTCCAGGGCCTGGTGCTCCTGCTGCCGCCCCTCCAGGGGGCTTTCTCCGTGGTCCCCATGCCCCTGCCCCAGTGGGGGATCGTCCTGGGGCTGGCGGTGACGCCGTTGGTGGTCTGTGAGATAGAAAAGGCGGTCCGCCGGGCCAGAACCGGCCGGCCGGCCCCTGTGGGGAAGGAGGCGGCGGTCTATCGCTGAAAGGGAAAAAGCATGAGAGACACCCCCTTGGAACCAGGCTGATGGTTCCAAGGGGGTGTTCTTTTGGCTGAACGCGTTGTATGCAACGCTGAGGAGAAGGTTAGTCGGGAAGGGGAATGGTCAAATCCCCCAGATGGAAACTGGCGATGGAATCCAAAGGAAGGACGGTCTGGAGGGCGCCGGAGAGGGTGTAGACGCTGCCCTGGGAGAAACCGCCCAGGTCAACGGTGTCCTGCTGGATGTCTTGGGTGGTCCCATCGGGGAAGGTAACGTAGAGAGGGAGGTTGCTGAACCATTCCCGCTTCTGCTCCTCCAGCCACGCCTCTTTGGACAGTTCGGTGGCGCCGGGGTCATAGCCGGCGGCCAGGGTCTCCTCCTCAAAGGTATAGCGGAAGGAGAGATAGATGGAGATGGGGGAGAGGCGGATCTCCTCCACGGTGCCCGTAAGGGGGCCGTGGTGGAAGGTCTGTCCCGTGGGAAGGGACAGGGTGGAGGTGTCGTATTCCAGGTGGAAGGACAGGTCCCAGGTCCCCTCCACCAGCGGGATGGACCCCTTTTCATCCTTGCCAGACACAGGACCGTAGGAGCACAGATTCCGCAAGGTCAGGGACATCCCTCCAGAGGGCAGGGGATAGTTTGGGCTGGAGACGGAAAATAGGAAGTACAAAACGGAATCGGTGGCCTCAAAGGGGACGAAGTGAAGGGCGCTGCTCAGAAGATACCTGTCGGGCTGGTCGTCCTCTGCCGGAGTAAACATGTTGAGTGTGCTGTCCTCCTCAAACAAAAGGGCGTGGTCCTGGTTGATCAGCCAGCTCAGGTCCGGCCGCTGGGGGAGCAGGGGCTGTCCGTCCGTCCGCCGGATGGAGAAGAGGATCTGCGCGTTGTGGGCGTCCCCCATGACCGATTCCATGGAGACGGTCACGCCGTTGTCGGTGTCGCTGGTTTGGATGACCTGTGCCCGGTCCTGGATGACCTGGGTCTGCGCGGGGGAGGAGATGCCAAACAGGGCGGAAAAGGCCGCCACCGTGGCCTGAAGGGCCCCGGAGGCACAGGCGACGCACAGGATCACCGCCGCGGCCACCGCCGCGAACAGAAGGGCTTTGCGGGGCTGCGGGCGCCGCTGGTGAGGGGCCTGACTGGCGGCCAGAAGGGCATCCACCATGGCCGCTTTTTGCTCTGGGGTGAACTGGAGCCCGTGCATCTGGTCACGATATGTTTTCATGAAGAACCCTCACTTTCCAATAGGTCTTTCAGCTGGGTCCGGCCCCGCCGGAGCTGGGTGGCCACCGTGGCCGGGTTGCGGCCCAAAAGGCGGGCGATCTCCTTGGAGGAGTACCCCTCGTAGTAATACAGATAGATCACGGCCCGGTACTTGGGGGGCAGCAGGTTCACTGCGGCCGACAGGCTTCCCTCCTCCAGCTCCGGGGCGGGAATGTGGCTGGCGGCCTCCATGGCCACGGTGGTCCGGCGCCAATGGCTTTTCAGCAGGTCCTTGCAGGTGTTGGCGGTGGTGCGGATGATCCAGGCCTTTTCGTGGTCCGAGGAGACGAAATCCGGGGCCCGCTCCAGGAGCTTTAAGAAGACCGTCTGACAGATGTCTTGGGCGTCCTGGGTTTGATTGAGGTAGGAGTAGCTTAGCCGGAGGACGAGGTCAGAGTAGGTTTCCACCAACCGCTCCGCCTCCTGGCGTTCCAAGGGCGGCCTCATGTCGATCACTTCCTTTGTCTTGGTTTGAAAAAACACATTCTAAAGAGAATACGATTGGACCTGTCGAAATTGGTCGCCGGGCGAAAAAATTTTCAAAGAATTGACTGAGAAATGGAAAAAGCCGCCGGAACAGCAAAAAATTCCTGCATAAAGTGCATATTTATATAACATATAATTTTTAATAAATATGAAAAAGAAGGGAGACCGTGGGCATACGCAGAGCGGCCACTCAGTTGAGTGGCCGCTCTATCTTTTCAAATAGGGAGCAGGATTATGCGAAAAGGGAAACCAACAGGAGCCCCCAAATCAGAAGCAAGGGGAGGAACCGGAACGTCATCAGACCGTTTTTCAGGAGAACAAGGGGCCGCAGGGACGGAGACGTGGCGTACGGGCGGCCGGAGGGAATGGCCTGCCTGAGTCCGGTCCGGTGGACGGTGTTGATGCCGTAGGCGAACAGGTCGATGGCAAAGACCCAGGCAACCAGAAAGAGGAGAAGGGGGTAGAGGACAGCCTGTGGGATGGGAAGGGAGGCGGTGTCTTGCAGGATGGGTTTCACGAAGGAGAGAAAGACGGACAAAACGACCACCGGCAGGACAAGAAAGCGAATGATTTTGGAGAGCAGGGAGATGAGGTTGTAGGGGACAAACGCGGCGTAGTCCGCAACCACCGTCTGATTCCAAGTCTCTCGTGCCTCGGGCGAGCCCGCCTGTGGAACGATGAGGATTCCGTTGTGGAGCCCTGGAATGGGCTGCAACCCGTCTGCAAGGCGGTCTGTCCGGGGGCAAAACGCCATGCTGTACTGTGCCGGCGGGGTGTCCGTCCTGCGAAAGAGGGTGAATGACCGGTGTATTTGGACGGCCTGGTATCCCTGCCCGGCATAGTGGGAGAGAAAGGAGAGGAAACCGTCGTGGTCTTGGAGATCAACGGGATGGATTACAAATTTATACGTCATGGAAGTAAGGAAACAGATTGCCGTGGGAACGCGGCAATCTGTTGGGCAGGAGGGGTTATTCGTCTAAGTAATAGTTGTCGGTGAAGCTCCCCTTCACCTGGCTTCCATCGGCCTGGGTGGCGGTGTAGGTGAAGGAGAAGGCCAGCAGGGGATAGGTTTTTCCGTTTTCGTCGGTGTAATGCTCTGTGGCCGCGGCCTGGGCCTTGTCCTCGTCATAGGTGATCTCCACATAGCCAAAGCCGCCGGCGTCGTAGCCGATGGAGGCCAGGTAGGCGGAGACCTCCTCCGGGGTGGTCACCTGAAGGGTCTGACAGGACAGGCCGTTGACGGTTACCTTATCCAACTTAAAGGAGGTGAAGCTGGCGGGGCTTCCGTCCACAGGGTAGAACAGGAAGGAGGCGAAGTCCTCGTCAAAGAGAAGGGGGGCGTAGTCCCAGATGACCACCGTGCTGCCCGAGATGGCCCCGGAGTCCAGCAGATCCTGGAGCAGGGTCTTGTCCTCCCCCTTTTTGGGGGCATACAGGGCGTTGGCGGACACCACGGCGGCGTCAGCCCGAAGGAAGGTGGCGGTCTGGGCGGTATAGTCCCCGTCGGTGATGCCCAGCTGGTCGGTCAGGGTCCAGGGGGTGCTCCAGGTGAAATCCTTGCCATCCTCATAGCCCAGGGCCCGGAGAAGGAGGGTCAGGAACTGGGCGGTGGACACGGGGGTGGAGGAACCAAACCGGGTGGGCTCCACCCCGGTGGTATAGCCCTTGGCGTAGGCGTAGCCCACGTAGGACTGGGCCCAGTCCGGCACATCGGTGAAGGGGGTGGTCCAGGTTTGGGCCTGGGCGGCCTCCTCCGCGCCCAGCAGGCGCACCAGGATGGTCACGGCCTCGGCCCGGGTGGGGGCCCGCTCCAGGGCGAACCGGGGGGAACCGTCCTCGTTGGTGCCGGAACCCTGGAACAGGCCTAAGTTGTACAGCAGCTGGGCGGAGTCCTGGGCCTCCTCCGGGGTGGCGGCCCAGGCGGGCGCTGCCAGAGACAGGGCCAGGGTCAAGGCCAAAAAGAGGGATAGTAGCTTTTTTTTCATGGTCAATCCTTTCTTATGTCAGCCCCGGGAACGGGGCGGGAAATGGCGACAGGAGTTTATGGCTATTTTACCATAGGTGGGCAGGAAGTCAAGCCGGGCGGCTGTATAACCCGGGCGGCAGTGGTCCATACTACCAGCATCCACCAAAAAGAAAGGAGGCGGTTCCATGGGCTGGATCGGCCCCAAAGGGGAGGACATTCCCCCCCACCCCCGCCAGGAACCCCGGTTCGAGGGGGACCTGACGGCGGATCACATCCGCTTCATTTTTCGGGACTGCGCGGACTTTGGAGAGCGGGAGGTCCTCATCGGCGGGGACCCGGAGAAGCGGACCACCGTCTTTTTCATCAACGGACAGGTCCGCAATGAACGGATGAATGACTACATTCTCCGCCCCTTGGCCACCAGCCAGCTGCTGCGGGAGGCCACCCCGGAGGCGGCCTTCCGCATGATGACGGAGGGCATTGTCTACACCCAGCTGGTCCAGGTGTGCACCACCCTGGACCAGGCGGTCTTTGCCCTGATCAACGGCAGTGTGGTCTTTGATTTCCCGGGGAAGGGAAAAATGGTGTCCTATTTTGCCGCCACAGAGGAGAAGCGGTCGGTGAGCGCCCCGGACAACGAGCCCTCGTTGAAGGGGGCCAAGGACTCCTTTGTGGAGTCCCTGCGGACCAACACCTCCCTGGTCCGCCGCCGGCTCCGGGCCCCAGAGCTGAAGATTGCCGAGATTTTTGCGGGCCGGCAGAGTGTGACGCCTGTGGACATTTTATATTTGGAGGGGACCACCAATCCGGAGCTGGTGGAGGAGACCAAGCGGCGGATTGCCGGCATTGACACCGATGATCTGCTCCAGACGGCTTCCCTGGAGGAGCTCATTGTGGACGAGGTGGACACGGCCTTTCCCATGATTGCCTACACCGAGCGGCCCGACCGCTTCTGCGCCGGTCTGGTAGAGGGCCGGGTGGGGGTGATTGTGGACGGGATTCCCCTGGGATACCTGCTGCCGGGAACCGTGGGACAGTTTTTCAAAACCGGGCAGGATCGCTCCCAAAACTGGGTCGCGGCCTCCTTTCTGTCGATTCTCCGGTATCTGTGCATGCTGGGGTCCCTGTTCCTGCCGGCTTTCTATGTGGCTTCGGTGAACTTTCACCCGGAGATGATTCCGGCCCGGCTGGCCTGGTCCATCTCCGAGGCCAAGACGGACGTGCCTTTTTCCACGGTGTTTGAGGTTCTCATCATGTTGCTGGCCTTTGAGGCGGTGCAGGAGGCGGGGCTCCGGCTGCCGGGCCCCATCGGACAGACGGCCTCCATTCTGGGCGGCCTGGTGGTGGGGTCGGCGGCGGTGGAGGCCTCCATCGTCTCCCCGGTGGTGCTCATTGTGGTGGCCATCGCCGGCATTGCCGGGTACACGGTGCCCAGCCAGGAGTTTTCCGCGGCGCTGCGGATTTGGCGGTTTGGCCTGGCCATCGCCGCCAGCATCGGCGGGCTGTTTGCGGTGACCGCCTTGGCGGCGGTGCTGGTGTACCGGCTGGCCCAGCTGGAAAGCTTTGGGGTGCCCTATCTCACCCCCTTCGCCGCCTCCGGCAGCGAGCGGGAGAAGGGCCACGGCGTCATCCGCTGGCCCACCCACCGGGTGAAGTTCCGGGAGAGTGCCTTAAAGACCCGAAACCAAAGGAGGCAGGGATGAAGCGTGTGTTGGCATTGGTGTTTCTTTTGCTCCTGCTTCTGACCGGCTGTGCCGGCACCCCCCAAAGTCGGGAGAGCGGCGCCACGGCGGTGGTCAGTGTTCTGGGGGTGGAGCCGGCCGGCCAGGGCATTCACCTTTTGGCGGCTGCGGAGGGCCGGGGGGAGGAGGAGCCCTTCCGCTGTGACAGCCAGGGGGAGACCCCGGCCGCTGCCGTGGAGGGCCTGACCAACCGGGGAGAACAGGTGGTGAGCTGTGCCCATGTGGAGCATCTGCTTCTCACCCAAAACGCGGCGGGCACCCTGCCGGAACTGCTCAGTTATGCCTTTCAGGAGCCCCAGCAGAGCACGGAAACCCAGCTGTGGGTGGTCCGGGCGGATACCCTGGAGGAGGCCTTTTCCGGGGAGGCGGACACCGCCAAGCGGATGAGTGTCATCAAGTCCCAGGGAAAAAACCGCCAGGGGTTCTGCCCAGTGACCCTCCGAGAGGCGGCGGCGGCCTTGGCCCGGAAGGAGCCCCTCCTTTTGCCTGCCTTAGAGGTGGGAGAGCAGGGGTTGGCGTTTGCCGGCTTTGCCCTGTATCAAGAGGGCGGCATCACACAATGGCTCACCGGACCAGAGGCCCTGGGTGCTGCGCTTCTCCTGGGAGACCGAGTCCATTGGACCGGTTCCGTGGAGGCGCAGGCCATGGTGCTGCAAAGCACAGGCTGCCGGGTGGTCCCCCAGATGGAGGAGGGACGGCTGACAGGGCTGTCCATCCGCTGCCGCCTGGAGGGGGTTCTCACCGGTGGTTGGGAGAGCCGCCCGGGGGATGTGGCCAAACTGGAGGAAGAGACCGCCCGGGCCATGTACCAGGCGGTGGCGGTGCTCCAGCGGGCCGAGGCAGACGCGACGGATCTGCTGGGCCGGGCGGGGCTGTCGAATCCGTTCCGGTGGCAGGCGCTGTCCAGCCAGTGGCCTACGGCGTTTTCTACCCTGCCGGTGGAGGTCTCTGTCACCATCACTGTGACCGAGCGACAGTAGTAACCATAGAAGAAGGGGCGGCGTGCCGTCCTGCCCCGTTGGGGGAGGCCCCATCTTGAACGGGAAAAGAAGGAGGATAATGTATGACGGACAGAACAATCTCTCTGCGCCAACTGATGACGGTGCTCTTCCTGGCCCTGTTCCCGCTGGGCACGGAGCAGCTGCCAGGACGCCTGTCCGCAGTGGGCGCGGCGGCGTGGCTGTGTCCCATTCTGGCGGGGGGCATCGCTGTGGCTCTGGTGGCGCTGCTGGGGAGAAGCCCCGTCCTGGGGCAGGGAGATCTGGGGCAGCGGATTGCCCAGAGATGGGGACAGAGGACGGGACGGGTTCTGGCGGGCCTCTTTCTCCTTTGGGGTCTTTACCTGACCGCTGCCCACGCGGCCCGGATTGGCAGCCGCCTGTCCGATTCTCTCCGGGCCTCCCCCATCCTGATTACCGCCGTGGCGCTGCTTCTGGCCGGATGGATGGCCTCTGGGGGGCTGCCCGCCTTTGCCCGGGCCTGTGAGGTCTTTGCCCTGGCGGTGGGGTTTGGCTTTTTCCTGATCTTTCTGTTCGGCGTGTTCCGGCTGCAATGGGATGAGGTCCTCCTCTGGAACTGGCAGGAGCTGTCCCAGGTGCCCCAGGGGGTGTTCACCGCGGGAGGGACAGTGGCGGCCGGCGGCTATGTGCTCTTCCTGCTGGGCGATG
Source organism: Evtepia gabavorous (assembly GCF_003425665.1). GTDB lineage: Bacteria > Bacillota > Clostridia > Oscillospirales > Oscillospiraceae > Evtepia > Evtepia gabavorous. The sequence continues at coordinate 983 of NZ_QQRQ01000033.1, read as the reverse complement.
TCCGGCCGGAAGAGAAGAGCCGAGGGACGGTCATGCGCCGTTTGGGAGGATTGTTCCTGCTTTTGGGGGCGGGAATGCTCCTGGTGCTGGGACGGCTGGGCGCGGACCTGGCGGCCCAGATCAACCGTCCTTTTTTCCAAATGGTCTCCGGACTGGGATTTGAGGGGGCGTTTCAGCGGCTGGAAGAATTGGCCTCCGCGCTGTGGGTTCTGGGGGATGCGGCGCTGCTTGGGCTCCTTCTTCTGTGCCTGCGGCGGCTTGCAGCGCAGCTGCTGGGCCGAAAAGAATCCAAGAAGCAGGGCTGGGGAATCACGGGGGTCGTCCTTCTGGGCAGTATACCCATTGCCTATTGGAATCAGATCATTGCCGGGAACCTGCTTCCCATGGGAAACCTGGCGGCGCTGGCTATTTCCGTTCTCTGTATGTGCCTGGTGAGAAAGCAATCGAAAAATCTGAAAAAAATTGAAAAAAGGGGTTGACATTCCAGGGAGGGAGTGGTATTCTATCAAAGCTGTCGCGAGACACGGGGCAAAAAGCCGGACAGAAAAGAGGAAAAAACTTCTTGACAGATGGTTGGAGTTGTGTTACAATATAACTCACCCCGCAGAAGCGGTGTGCACCTTGTAAATTAAACAACGTAAGTAAGAAACACGAAGCACCAAAACGGACAAGTAGAAGTTGTCCATGAAGCTTTAAGGCTTTGTGGGGCAACGTTTTATTTCTTTGAAGCTAATGATTAGCGATCAATGAATTGATTTGAATAGCGGTGAGAGCCGCTGTTTAGATACCATTTTATTGAGAGTTTGATCCTGGCTCAGGATGAACGCTGGCGGCGTGCTTAACACATGCAAGTCGAACGGAGGACCCTTGACGGAGTTTTCGGACAACGGATAGGAATCCTTAGTGGCGGACGGGTGAGTAACGCGTGAGGAACCTGCCTTGGAGAGGGGAATAACACAGAGAAATTTGTGCTAATACCGCAT
>NZ_QQRQ01000032.1 GCF_003425665.1 Evtepia gabavorous | reverse complement strand
CCGCCGAAGAGTCCCAGGGTCCCCGTCACATCCAGCCAGCTCTCGTCGATGCCGAAGGGCTCCACCAGGTCTGTATACCGGCGGTAGATCTCCCCGGCCAGGCGGGAGTAATACCGGTACTTGTCATGGTGGGCGGGCAAAAGCAGCAGGGCCGGGCACTTCCGCCGGGCCTGCCAAATGGTCTCCGCCGTCTTTACCCCCTGGGCCTTGGCCGCCTCGTTCTTGGCCAGGATGATCCCGTGGCGGGCCGCCGGGTCCCCGCAGACCGCCACGGGCTTCTCCCGCAGCTCCGGGTAGCTCAGCAGCTCCACCGAGGCATAGAATGCGTTCAGATCACAGTGAAAAATCACCCGGTCCACAGCCCTCCCTCCTCTCTGCCGGTCAAACGGAGAAAAGCGGCCGGGTTGCCCCGCCGCTTTTCCTTCTCCTGACCGCCGCGCACCGCGGCGGGATGTTCTGTTTACTGCTCCGGCTGTGCCTGCTTCACACCGGGCTCCTTCTTCCAGTTCTCCCCGTGGACCAGATGCCGGGAGACGGTCTTATAGACCAGGAAGGTCACCACGGAGTTGACCCCCGCCTTAATGAGGTTGAAGGGGACAATCACAGGGACCAGCAGGGTCTTCACAAATTCCCGGTTGGCCGCCACCGCCGCGGTGTCCGCAAGGTCCGGGGTGATGAAGTAGGGGGTGATGAAGTAGTTAAACACCACCATGCCCGCCGTCATGGCCAGCACGCCGCAGATCAGCGCCAGCACCGCTCCCTTCTTGGTGTGCTTCACCCGGTAGATGTTCCCCGCCACCAGCACCAGAATGGAGGTGGCGAAAATATGCATGGCGATGCCCATGAGACCGCTGCCGGAGCTGACGGTCATCCCCTGGATCACGGAGACCACCACCGTCAGCAGAACCCCCGCCAGAGGACCATAGGCAAAGGTGCCGATGAGGATGGGGATATCCGCCGGGTCATACTCCAGGAAGGAGGCCGCCGGGAAGATGGGGAAGTGGATCACATAGACCAGCACAATGGAGAGGGCGGCCAGCATGGCCATGGTGACAAGCTTCCGTACTTTTTCGTTCATAAAAAAACACTCCCAATGTCCAAATGTAACACCCGAAAAACCAATGTCTTCCCGGTGCTCTCTGGCCCATTGGGGGCGTCGCAATCAGAGTCCCGCGCTGCGGCACTCCAAAATGACACCACACAAAAGGGGTGTGTCAGCACGTCTTCTCCCATCCAGACTGTCACTGTCGGTCCCGGAATTGCACCGGGTCGGCTCTCCTGGGCCTGTGGCCAAGGGGCTCGCGGACTTTACCGCCGGTGGGGACTTTCACCCCGCCCTGAAGACATCTTATTTCGTTGTTCAATCCTATTATACCGTCTTCCTACCAAAAAACAACCCACAAAATTACCATCCCCAGTCAAATCTTGGCAGGAATTTTCGTTGACTTTTGACAGTCCCAGTTATACCATAGAGAAAAAAGGCCCCACAGGCCACGGAAAGGAGGCATTCCCTTGGACCCTGCTGTCACCTGCTGCTTCTCCGGCCACCGCCCCGTCCGGCTTCCCTGGGGACGCAACGAGGCCGACCCCCGGTGCCTGGCCCTGAAAGCCCGGCTGGACCAGGCCCTGGAGGAGGCCCACCGCCAGGGCTTCCGCCACTTCCTGTGCGGCATGGCCCAGGGAGCCGACCTGTATTTCTGCCAGGCGGTTCTGGACCTCCGGCAGCGCCACCCGGAGGTCACCCTGGAGGCCGCCATCCCCTTTGCCGGCCAGGCCGACCACTGGTCCGCCGCCGACCAGCGCCGCCGCATGACTTTGTTGGATCAGTGCGACCTGGAGACCGTGGTACAGCACACCTACACCCCCGGCTGTATGAACCGGCGCAACCGGTACATGGTGGACCGGTCCTCCCTCCTCATCGCCGTCTATGACGGCATCCCCCAGGGAGGGACCTTAAATACCCTCTCCTACGCCATGGGCAAGGGGGTCCGCACCGTCATTCTCCCGGTGGTCTCCCCCGCCCAATAAACGAGCAGCCCGCCGTTTTCTCACGGCGGGCTGCTGTTTTATCATGGGACAAATCGCGGGACCTTATCTCTCCCGGTTAAAAATCTTAAAGATTTCCTTGTAGGGGTCGTCCTCCTCGGAGGCCTTGCTCTCCGCGGCGGCACTCCGTCCGGCGGCCTTGCCCGTTTTTTCCGGGGCGGCGGAACCGGACTTCTTGTTCATAATGGTCTCATCAAAGCCGGTGGCGATGACGGTGACGCAGATCTCGTCCTCCATGCTCTCGTCGAAGGTGGCGCCGAAGATGATCAGGGCGTTGGGATCGGCGGCCTCCTGCACCAGGTTGGCGGCGATCTCCACCTCTTCCAGTCCCACGTCCGTGGAGCCGGTGACATTGACCAGCACGCCCCGGGCGCCGTTGATGGAGGTCTCCAGCAGGGGGCTGGAGACAGCCCGCCGGGCGGCCTCCTCGGCCTTGTTCTTGCCGGAGGCCCGTCCCACACCCATGTGGGCCATGCCGGCGTCCTTCATGACCGCGGACACGTCGGCAAAGTCCAGGTTAATAAATCCGGTGTTTTTAATCAGGTCCGAGATGGACTGCACCGCCTGGCGCAGCACGTCGTCGGCCACCTCAAAGGCATTGGCCAGGGTGATCTTCTGCTCGGTGACAAACTTCAGCCGGTCATTGGGGATGATCACCAGGGAATCCACCTTGGTCCGCAGGTTCTCAATGCCCAGCTCCGCCTGCTGCATCCGGCGGCGGCCTTCAAAGGAGAAGGGCTTGGTCACCACACCCACCGTCAGGATGTCCATTTCCTTGGACAGGTCGGCCAGGATGGGGGCCGCCCCCGTCCCGGTGCCGCCGCCCATGCCGGCGGTGATAAACACCATGTCGGTCCCCTCCAGGGCCTTGGAAATCTGGGTGCGGCTCTCCTCCGCAGACTGGCGGCCCACCTCGGGGTTGGAGCCGGCGCCCTGGCCCTCGGTCAGCTTTTCCCCGATCTGAATTTTATGGTTTGCGCTGGAGATAGCCAGTGCCTGTTTATCGGTGTTCACGGCAATGAACTCAACGCCCTTCACACCAGATTCCACCATGCGGTTGACCACGTTGCTGCCGCCGCCGCCTACGCCGATCACCTTAATATCTACAACGGACTCTGCTCCGGTATCCAATCCAAACGCCATGATCGATCCTCCTAAGTGTATTTCTCTGAACAATGCGATAATTTTAGATTTTCCTTTATTGTATCTCCCTTTCTTCGGCAGGTCAATAGAAAAGTTGGAAAACTTCTCGATCTTTTTGAAAAAACACTGGGTTTTTCTCCCCTGCCCCTGGGGGAATTAATTCTCCTTGGACCAGATAATCTTGTCCTGTCCCTTCATGTTGATGGTCCCCCGGCCCTCCTCGCCGATCACGGCGATGACCTGCTTTAAGGCCTTCAGTTTCCGGTCAAAGTCCACGTTGTTGAGCACCTTCACCGTCAGCCGGCCGTCATAGACCATGACGATCTCGGTCTTGGAGGACACGTCGATGGAGGTCATCCCCTCCATCAGACCGCAGGAGGCCAGGGCCGTGGTCATGGCGGTCAGGCCGTCCAGCTGGGCCTGGTTTTCCGGGGTGGTCTGGGCCTGGGCGCCCTGCTCGGGCTCCAGCAGCTCCAGCCCGGTCACCTTGGTGTATTCCTGGGCCTGGGTCTCGTCGGCCTGCTCCAGCAGCTTTCCCTTGGCGTCCACAATCCAGGCCGAGGCCGCGCCGGTGATCACCGCCACCGGCTGGGACTCGGTAATGACCATCTTTAAGGTGGTGGGGAAGCGTTTCTGCACCTCCACATGGTCCACATAGGGCAGGGCGCGGTAGATCCGCTGGGCAATCTGCTCCCCCGGCGTGAGGATCATGTTGGCCCCCATTTCCACCGAGGCCACCGACAAAATCTGCTCCTGGGAGTAGCGTTCATTCCCCTCCACAGTCACCTCTTCCACCCGGAAAAAGACCGTGCAGGCCGCCACCACCGAGGCGGCAATGAGGAGGACCGCCAGAATGGTGTAGGCGATGCCTCCCCGCCGTTTGCGATATCTGCGTTCTTTTTCTTTCTTTGCCATATCCTGTTCCCCTTAACAGGCCGAAACGCCGCCCCGGTCCCAGGGCGGCCGCTCCGTACCCCTTCCCGGCGTCCGCAGAGGCCGGCGTTTCCTGTTCCGCTTTACGGGCCGGTCTCCCGGCGAATGTTTCCCCCCAAGGCCGCCAGGGCGGTCTCCAGCCCCTCATAGCCCCGGTCCACATGGTCCAAGCCCCAGATCCGGCTGGGCCCCTGGGCGCCCAGAGCCGCCACGGTGAGGGCGGCGCCCCCCCGAAGGTCTGTGGCCGCCACCTGGGCCCCGTGGAGGGGCCGGCCCAAGATGTAGGCGGTGTCCCCCTCCACCTGAATGGCCGCGCCCATGGCGCACAGGCCCTCGGTGTAGCGGAAGCGGCGATCAAAAATGGTCTCGGTGATCCGGCTCTTCCCCGTTCCCCCCGCCAGGGCCGCGGCCAAAAGGGGCTGGGCATCGGTGGGAAAGGCGGGATAGGGCCCGGTACACAGGCTGCCCACGCCCCCCAAGGGGCCCCGGCGGCGAATCCAGAGTCGGTTGGGGGCGCGCCCGGTCTCACAGCCGGCGGCCTCCAGGGCTGCCAGCACCGGACCCAGGTCCTCTCCCTGGGTGCCCAGCAGCTCCCCCTCTCCCCCGGCGGCCGCCACCGCGCAGAGGTAGGTGGCCGCCACGATTCGGTCCGCCATCACCGTGTATTCCCCGGCGTGGAGCCGGCAGCCCCCCTGAATGGTGATCTCCCCGGTCCCCGCGCCGGAGACCTGGGCCCCCATAGAGCGGAGAAAGCCCTGGAGGTCCACGATTTCCGGCTCCCGGGCCGGGTTGTCAATCACCGTGATCCCCTGGGCGCCGCAGGCCGCCAGCATGGCGTTTTCCGTGGCCCCCACGCTGGGGATGGGCAGGGCCAGCCGGCGGCCGTGGAGCCGGGGGCCATAAAAGGACAGACGTCCATTCCAGCTTCGCACCTGGGCGCCCAGGGCCTGAAAGGCCCGGATGTGCAGGTCAATGGGCCGGGCCCCCAGGGCGCATCCCCCGGGCCAGCAGGCCACCGCCTCCCCGTCCCGGGCCAGCAAAGACCCCAGGAAGAGCACCGAGGCCCGCATCTGCCCCATGAGTTCATCGGGAATGGTGTGGCCCCGGCGGCAGGTGGGGTCCACCATCACCGTGGCCCCCTCCCGTCTCACCCGGCAGCCCAGACCGGACAGAATTCCCAGGGCCGCGGAAATATCGGTGAGGTCCGGGCAGTTATGTAACACGCTCTCCCCATCGGCCAGCAGGGTGGCCGCCAAAAGGGGCAGGGCGCTGTTTTTCGCCCCGTGGACGAAGACCCGCCCCTCCAGGGGCCGGCCGCCCTCCACCGCAAAATAATCCATCATATTGTCTCCCCCGATCCTGGTCTTTGTCTGTTCAGGCCATCCTATGCCGAAGGAGAGAGATTGGTTCTCCTCCCTCCAGGACCGCCCGGCAGGACCGGGAGCATATGGGAACCGGGGCCGCTCTCCTGCCCCGTCAAATGGGTGTCACGCCCCGGCGGACGGGGCCCTCTCCTTCCCATTTCCCAGGGAAAGGAGGGTTTCATAGATCTTTTCCGCCGCGTCTGGAATCCCCATCTTCTCCATGGCCTGGGCCATGGCCTGCCGCCGCTGGGGCGCGGCCAGCAGGTCCTGGGTGGTCTGGTACAGGGTGTCCCCGCTGCACACAGGCTCCAGAAGGACCACCGCCCCCCCCTGTCTGGCCAGCACATTGGCGTTCTTCTCCTGATGGTGGTTGGTCACATTGGGGGAGGGCACAATGACCGCCGGCTTGCCGATAGCGGTGAGCTCGGACAGGGTGGAGGCCCCGCCCCGGCACAGCACCAGGTCCGCGGCCACCATCACCGTGGGCATGTCATAGATGTACTCCCGCAGCTGGATCTCCGGCGGCAGGGAGACCCCCGCCAGGGCCTTCTGCATGGCCCCATAGTTCCGCCCCGCCCCGTGGATGTGGTGGAAGGGGGCTCCCTCCCGGACAGCCCGGCGGATGAAATCGGTCATATAGCCGTTCATCACCTCCGCCCCCAGGCTGCCCCAATAGGACAGGACCAGGGGCCGGTCATCCCGGATGCCCAGGGCGTCCCGGGCCTGCTGCCGGGTCAGGCGGAAGAATTCCCCCCGGACCGGGGTCCCGGTGACCACCACCCGGTCCGGGTGATGGTAGTGCTGCCGGGAGTCCTCATAGCCCACCATCACCCGGTCGGCCACCTTGGCCAGCCGCTGGGTGGTCAGGCCGGGCACCGCGTTGGACTCGTGCACCGCCGTGGGGATGCCCCGGCGGGCGGCCTCATGCACCACGGGATAGGAGGCATATCCCCCCGTCCCCACCACCAGGTCCGGCTGAAAGCCGTCCAGAATCCGGGCGGCCTCCTTTTTGGACACCGATAGATTCCGCAGGGTCCGCAGGTTGTGCCGGAGGGAGGACGGGCTCAGACTGCGCCAAAAGGAGCTGATGGTCACCGTCTCCAGAGGGAATCCCTCCTTGGGCACCAGCCGCTCCTCCATGCCGCCCTTGGCCCCCACAAAGAGGACCTGGCTGTCTTCCATTCTCTCTTGAAACATCCGGGCCAAGGCCACGGCGGGGTTGATGTGCCCCGCCGTGCCGCCGCAGGTCAATAAAATCTTCATTCGGTTCCTCGCTTTCCCGCCCCAAATGGGCTATGTGACGGGATTTTGCCGGCTGATGCTGAGGATCAGCCCCATCTCCGCCATCTGAATGATGAGCGCGCTCCCCCCTGAGCTGAAGAAGGGCAGAGAGATGCCCGTCACAGGGAAGAGGTTGGTCACCACCGCCACGTTGGCAAACACCTGGAAGGCGAACAGGGTGGTGATGCCCACAATAATCAACGATCCAAATTTGTCCCGGGCGTGAAGAGCCAGCCAGTACCCCCGGATGATCAGCAGGGCAAACAGCAGCAGGATCAGACAGGCTCCAATGAGGCCCAGCTCCTCACAGACCACCGCGAAAATAAAGTCGTTCTGGGCCTCGGGCAGGTACAAAAACTTTTGCCGCCCGTTGCCCAGCCCCAGGCCGGTGACCCCGCCGGAGCCAATGGCCATCAGGGACTGGATGGCCTGCATACCCTTGTCCAGGGGATCGTCCCAGGGGTTCAACCATGTGGTAATCCGGGAGGTCATGTAGTCCGTCCCCAGGATGATGACCGTCAGGGCCGCGCCCACGGTGATCCCGCCGGCCACGAACCAGCCCACGGCGATGCCGCCGGCAAACAGAATGGCCGCCGCGATGACCACCATCTGGATGGTGGCGGACATGTGGTGCTGCACCGCCAGGATGCCGATCATCACCAGGATGACAAAGAAATAGGGGATCAGCTCAAAAAAGCCGATGCGCTCCAGAAAGTTGCCAAACCGGCCCACGGCGGTGTTCCGCCGGAAGCTCAAGGGGGTGCGCTGGTCCCTTCGGGACAGCCGGGAGGCAAAGTAGAGGATGAGCCCCATTTTGCCCAGCTCGGAGGGCTGCCACTGCACCGGGTATTTCAGCCACCGGGTGGCGCCGCTGACCTCGATGCCCAGGCCGGGAATTTTCACCGCCAGCATCAGCAGGCAGGCCACCACCAGAATGGTCACCGCCAGGCCCCGCAGGCCCTGGTAGTTCAGCCGGGAGACCAGGTACATAATGCCAAACCCCAAAAGGGCGTAGACCGCCTGGCGCTTAAAATAATAGAATGGGTCTCCGCCGGTGTTTCCCTTCAGGTCGTAGTAGGCCGAAGGGTAGGAGGCCGACAGAAGCATAATCAGGCCAATGACCACCAGAAGGACCGTCAGCAGCATAAAGGGCACATCCACCTGCCCCTGCACCTGCCGCAGTCTGGCTGTACTCCTGGTTTCTTTGGCGCGGGTTTTCAGAAATGGTCTTGGCACGAAAGGATCCCTCCCGGATCAGCCCCTGGGTCTCACAGGACGGGGAAGCGCCCTATGACCCCGAAAAAGGCCAGGATGCAGAACACCAGCGAAATGCCGGCGAAGACGAATACCACCTTTTTCTCACTCCAGCCCCCCATCTCCAGGTGGTGGTGGAGGGGAGCCATGCGGAAGATCCGCTTGCCGTGGGTGGCCTTGAAGTAGACGATCTGAATGATGTCCGACAAGGTCTCCACAATGTAAATGATGCCCACCAGGATCAGGATCAGAGGCAGGTCCAGGGCGAAGGCCATGCCGCACACGGCCCCCCCCAGAAAGAGGGAGCCCGTGTCCCCCATAAAGACCTTGGCAGGATAAAAATTGTACACCAAAAAGCCCACCAGGCCCCCGAACAGGGCCGCGGCGAACACCGTCATGCCGGCGCTGCCCGGCCGGTCCCAGTGAAGATAGGCATAGCCAAAGCTGGCGGCGAAAAAGGCGCACACCGGCAGGGTCACCGAGCTGGAGAGCCCATCCACCCCGTCAGTGATGTTCACCGCGTTCACCGTGCCGGTGATGACCAGGGCGGCAAAGATCATGTACACCACCCAGGGCAGCTTCCACTCCACCCCAAAGAAGGGGACATAGAGGTTGGGGGACAGGATTCCGCTGTTGCGCAGCAGCACAATGAACAGAATGGCCGCCGCCAGCTGGAGCAGAAATTTCTGGCTGGCGCTCAGGCCGGTGTTCTCCTTCTTCTTGATCTTGGCATAGTCGTCAATAAACCCGATCAGGCCAAAGACCAGGGCAAACAGGAGGACAAACACGCTGGTGAGATCCCCCGACAGAATGGCCGGTCCGTTGAGCACCAACACCACAATGGCCACCGCCGCAATAAACATCAGCCCCCCCATGGTGGGGGTCCCCTGTTTGGACATGTGCCAGGTGGGTCCGTCCTCCTTGATGGCCTGGCCCGCTTTCCACCGGCGCAGGGCGGGCACCAAATATTTGCCCAGCACAGCACTGATGACAAAGCCCAGGATCACCGCCGCCAGGGTTTTGATCAGAATGGAATCCATTCCCTTACACCTCCGCGTTTTTCAACTTCGATTCTCTCTTTTTTGGGGCCCGCCCCCCCTTCTCGCCAGGGGGACGGGCGCGCCGAACGTATATTATAGCGTATTCTGTTGGAAAAAGGAAGCAATTTCTTCTCTTTCGTCCAGATGGACCCGCTGGGTGCCGATCTCCTGCTCGGTCTCATGGCCCTTGCCCGCCAGCAGGATCACGTCCCCCGCCCGTCCCATGGACAGGGCCTGCCGGATGGCGGCCCGCCGGTCCGGCTGCCGGACCCAGGCGGTGAAGCCCGGGGGAAAGCCCGCCGCCACCTGGTCCAGAATGGCTTCCGGGTCCTCCGTGCGGGGGTTGTCGGAGGTGAGGATCACCAGGTCCGCCAGCGCCGCCGCGATCTCTCCCATCACAGGGCGCTTGGTCCGGTCCCGGTCCCCGCCGCAGCCGAACAGGCACAGCAGCCGGCACTGGGTCACGTCCCGGGCGGCGGTGAGGACCTTCTCCAGGGCGTCCGGAGTATGGGCGTAGTCGATGAGCACCGTGTAGGGCGCCGGCACCGGCACCACCTCCACCCGGCCCTTGACCCCGGGAATCTGGGCCAGGGCCCCGGCCGCCTGGTCCATGGGCAGCCCCAGGGCCAGGCAGCAGGCCAGGACCCCCAGGGCGTTGTAAACAGTAAAGCGGCCGGGAATGGGCAGGGTCACCGGACAACTGCCCTGGGGCCAGTGGACCTGAAAGGACACCCGGTCGGGGTACAGCCGGATCTCCCGGGCCAGTACCTGGGCCTGGCCCTGGGTCTCCCCAAAGGTCACCGCCTGGCAGGGCGCTGTCTGGGCAAACTGCCGTCCCGCCCCGTCGTCCAGGTTAAAAATGCCCGTCTGACACTGCTGGAACAGCAGGCCCTTGGCCTTGCGATAGGCCTCCATGGTCCCGTGAAAATCCAAGTGGTCCCGGGTGAGGTTGGTGAAAATCCCCGCCTGGAACCACAGCCCCGCCGTCCGGCGCAGGGCCAGGGCGTGGGAGGAAACCTCCATCACCACATGGGTGCACCCCGCCTCCTCCATCCGGGCCAGCAGGCTCTGGAGGGTATAGGCATCCGGCGTGGTCCGCTGGGCGGGGAGGGCCTGCTGGCCAATGAGGTTCTGGTTGGTGCCGATGAGACCCACCTTGGTCTGGCAGACCGCCTCCAGCACCCCTTTCAGCAGATATGTGGTGGTGGTCTTTCCATTGGTGCCGGTGACTCCCACCAGGGTCATCCGCTCCCCCGGGCGGCCAAACCAGTTGGCGGCCATCTGACCAAAGGCCCCCCGGGGATCGGAGGTCAGCAGCCAGGGGCCGGGACGGTCCGGGGGCTGGGCGCAGAGCACCGCCGCCGCCCCCCGGTCCAGCGCCTCCTGGATAAACTGGGTTCCGTCTGTCTTCTCCCCCCGGAAGGCGGCAAAGAGGCCGCCGGGGGAAACCGTTCTGCTGTCGCAGGTGAGAGAAGTAATTTCCACGTCCCGACCAATCTGGTCTGTCAGGGCGATGCCCCGGATAAGCCGGGATAACAGCAAGGGTCCACCTCCATGGCGCGCGGTCCCCCGGCCTTCCCGGCGGAAGGACCCAGGGGACCTGGGCGGAAATCGTCCCTTTCACATCCTTGGCCGACGGCCGGGCTACTCCTCCTCTTCCTTGGGGGCCCAGCCGCCGCCGGTGGTCACCCCGTTGTCCGGGGCGGTGTCATCGGTAAATTTCACTTCCACGGCGGTCCCCACATCCAGGACGGTCCCGGCGTTCACCGACTGGCTGAACACCTTGCCGCTCTCCCCGGTGCCGGTGGCCTCCAGATAGAGTCCCACCTTTTCCAGGGCCGCCTTGGCCTCGTCGTAGGTCATGCCGGACAGATCGGGCATCTCCACCGTCGTCTCGGGCTTCTCCTCCCCCAGGTAGAGCACCGTGGAGCTCCCCTTGGGCACCGAGCTGCCCGCCGTGGGCATCTGGTCGGTGACCACAGCCCCCTCCCCGGACAGGCGCACGTTCAAGCCCAGATTGTTCAGGGCAGTGCGGGCCTCCTCCGGGGTCTTGCCCACCAGGTGGGGAATGGTGACGCCGTTGGCGTTGACGTCGCTGCCGGATTTCTCATAGCCCAGGTAGTCCAGGATATTGGCGATGAGCTCACCGGCCATGGGGGCGGCCATGTTGCCGCCGCTGATGTAAATCCCATCTGCGGTGGTGTTCTCTCCGGGGGCCGCGGGCTGGGGCCAGTCATAGCCCAGCAGGACAATGACCTCCGGGTCATCCGCCGGGGCGAAGCCCAGGAAGGAGACAATGATGTGGTCCTTGCTGTCCAGGGTCTGGGAGGAACCGGTCTTACCGCCGATGTGGTAGCCCTCCACCTTGGCGTTCTTGCCGGTGCCGCCGGGATCATTGACCACGCTCTCCATATAGGAGCGCACCAGGTCCGAGGTCTCCTGGCTGATGACCTGCCGGACCTCCTTGGGCTCGTGATAGCTGACCACATTGCCCTCGGCATCGGTGACCGACTGGACCAGGTAGGGCTCCAGCAGATGGCCGCCGTTGATCACCGCGGACAGGGCGGTAATGAGATGGATGGGCGTGGTGGTAAACCGCTGGCCAAAGGACGCGGTGGCCAGCTGGGTGACACCGGAGGGGCTGACAAAGAGCTCCTTGTCCCAGAACGTGCTCTTCTCCTCACTGGGCAGCTCAATGCCGGTCTTGCTGGTAAAGCCAAAGTTCTCCCAGTATTCATAGAACTTCTCCGCCCCCAGCTTCTTTCCAATATCAATTAAGGCCGGGTTGCAGGAGTTCATCACGGCCTTCCGCAGGGATTGGCTGCCGTGGCCGCTTCGGGCCGAGCAACGGATGGTCCAGTTGTCAATGGTGACCGCGCCTCTGCAATAGAAGGTGCTGTTGTCGTCGATGACGCCTTCCTCCAACGCGGCGGCCACCACCACAGGCTTGAAGGTGGACCCGGGCTCATAGGACAGCCGCATGTTCTTATTGGCCCACTGCTGGAGCTGGGCGTCACTCAGTGCCTTGGCGTACTCCTCCTCGCTGACGGTGGGGTCGTTTTTCAGCTCCTCCAGCTTGGCCGCCTGGGTGGCGTCCACAATGCTGTTGGGGTCGTTGAGGTCATAGTCCGGCGAGCTGGCCATGGCCAGCACCGCCCCGGTGTCCGGTTCCATCACCAGGCAGAAGCCGCCGTTGGTGACATCAAACTTTTGAATGCCCTCCTCCAGCGTCTTCTCTGCGTACATCTGGATGGTGGCGTCAATGGTGGTGTGGACGTTGTAGCCGTCCACCGCGTCGGTATAGCTGGAGTAAGCCGAAGGCATCTCCGTTCCCGAGGCGTTTTTGGCGGTGATGATCTTCCCGTCCTGGCCCGCCAGGTCCAGGTTGTACAGGGCCTCCAGGCCATACGCGCCCTCGTTGGCCTTGTTGACAAAGCCGATGACCTGGGAGGCCATGGTGGAGTAGGGATAGTATCGTTTGGAGTCGGCGGTCAGGTAGAGGCATCCCTCCAGATCGTTCTCGTCAATAAAGGCGCGGATCTGGTCGGCCACGTCGTCCTCCACCTTTTCCGCCAGCACCTCGTAGGCCGACTTGGTCTTCTTCAGCCGGGCCATGACATCCTCCCGGTCCAGGCCCAGAATCTCGGACATCTCGTCGGCGATGAGATCATAGGTGGCCTGCACCTTGGTCTCCTTCTCCGCCTCTATGGCGGTTTTGGAGCGGGCATTGCCAAACTCGTCCTTTTCGTCCACCTTCACCGTGGCCAGCACGTCCCGGGGAGAGAGGATGACATTCTGCACCGAGCCGCTGATGGCCAAGATATCCCCGTTGGCATCGTAGATGGTGCCCCGGTTGGCCGTGGAGGAAATCTCCCTGGTCTGCTGGGTGATGGCCTTATTCTCCAGCTTCTCATGCTGCACCACCTGGAGCTGCCAGAGCTTGCAAAAGAGGATGCCAAAGGTGAGGACCCCAAAAATGCCGCTGAGCACCAGGATCCGCTGCATGCCCTTCCCCTCCAGCCGGCGCCAGGAATGGGAGGGGCCGCCTTGGTTTGTTGTCTTTCGTCTCAAAGCCATTGTTCGGTTCCACCTGCTTTCTGTTTTGGTCGATGGCAATATGAGGGCGTAAGAAATCGGTTTCTCACGCCCTCATGCTTTCTTTCCTAATCTTATGTATTCCACGCTCAGAAATATTCCTTCACCGCGGAGACAAGGTTCTTTGCAAAGGACATGATCTGCTGGGCAAGGTCCGAGCCCTGGTGATACTCCACCGTGTCGGGCTCCGAGAGCTCCAGCGTATAGGTCTGCCAGCTCTGGACTTTCATCATCTCTCCGCTGGCAAGCATCTGCCTCTCAATCTCCTGCAGGTCATAGGCCAGCTCATACTGGGCCTTCAGCTGCGTCTCCTCCGACTGGAGCTCGCTGAGTTCATTGCGGAGCTCCACCACCTTGTCATTGACCACCACCAACTGGGCATAGCTGGCCAACGTGATAACCACCACCAGGGCCACCGTCAGAATGGCCAGGATCGCCCCCGGAACGGTCCACCGGGCCCCCTTGGTCAAGAGGGCGGCACCGTTTTTAACCACGGGATGCTGCGTTTCCTTGGTCTCCTTTTTCCCTTTGGTTTCCTTTTTCCGAAACTTCTTCTTTTGGGCCGGCGCCTCCGGCGCGGCCATTTTCAGGGCTCCGGTGCCGTCGTAGGCCACGGCGCCCTGGGTTTGTTTGCCTGTCACGATTTGCTCCACCTCATCTGGTCGATTTCCTCGGGTTTACCCTTCCAGCTTCTCCGCCACGCGCAGTTTGGCGCTCCGGGCCCGGGGATTCTCCTCCTGTTCTGCCTGGCTGGGCAGGATGGGCTTCCGGTTCACCAGCCGGACCAGAGGCCGTTTGCCGCAGACGCACACCGGGAAAGAGGGGGGACAGTCGCATCCCTTGGCCGCGGCGGCCAGCTCACTCTTGACAATCCGGTCCTCCAGGGAGTGAAAGGAGATCACCGCCAGCCGTCCCCCGGTCTTCAGCCGGGGAATGGCGGCCTGGAGCATCCGGGAGATGGCGGTCAACTCGTCGTTGACCGCGATCCGGATGCCCTGAAAACTCCGTTTGGCCGGATGCTGCTTCTCCCGCAGGGCGGCTGCCGGCAGGGCGCCCCGGATGATCTCCACCAGGGCGCCG
>NZ_QQRQ01000031.1 GCF_003425665.1 Evtepia gabavorous | reverse complement strand
CCCGCCGCAGCTCCTGCCGGGGCCACTGGTTGACCACCGTCCAGGCGGTCAGGGTCTCCCCCTGATCCATCCGCATGTCCAGGGGGGCGTCCGCCTGATAGGAAAAGCCCCGGGCCGGGTCATCCAGCTGGGGGGAGGACACCCCCAGGTCAAAGAGCATCCCGTCCACCCGCTCCACCCCGGCCCCGTCCAGCAGGGCCGCCAGGTCCCCAAAATTACCGTGGAGGAAGGTGATCTGCCCGGCCCAGGGGGCCAGGCGGGCCCGCCCCTCCTCCAGGGCCTGGCTGTCCCGGTCGATACAGAGCAGGCGACCGCCGGCGGTCAGTCCCCTGACAATCGCCTCCGAATGCCCGCCCCGGCCCAAGGTGCCGTCTACATAGACCCCATCCGGGCGGATGGCCAGCCCCTGGATGGCCTCCTCCAGCAGAACCGGCCGGTGTGTGTATGCTCCACTCATTGATGCAAAAGCTCCTCAGAGGGCAGGGCCCTCAGTGAATTCATAAGATCAGGAAAGAACTCGTCTTCTTTCCCCAACCCGGCCATTTTAGGCCGGCATTGGTTCCTTCATTATAGAGGGGTTGCCTGTAAAAAGCAACTGTTTTTTGGGAGGCGCTCTTTTTTCTCCCTTTTGACCGGACCCCGATCCGGGCTTGTCATCGCGGCGTTATCTTGGTATGATAGAGATACTAAAATAGTAATATGGTATGTTTTTCCCTCCCACGCTCTGTACTGAAAGGACTGCTTATGACCCATCTGCTGCTTCTCTCCGCCCTTGTCATCCTGGCCTGCGTGCTGTGCAACAAGCTCTCCAGCAAGTTGGGGGTGCCCACCTTGCTGGCCTTCATTCTGCTGGGCATGTTCTTCGGCTCGGACGGGGTGGTCAAGATTCCCTTTGACAACTACGGTCTGGCCCAAAACATCTGCTCCTTTGCCCTCATCTTCATCATGTTCTACGGCGGCTTCGGCACCAACTGGAGCCAGGCCAAGCCTGTGGCGGGGAAGGCCGCCATCCTCTCCTCCTTCGGGACCGCCTTCACCGCGGGGCTGGTGGGGCTGTTCTGCTGGGCGGTTCTGTCCCTTCCCACTTTGGAGAGCTTCCTGCTGGGCGCGGTCATCGCCTCCACCGACGCCGCCTCGGTGTTCTCCATCCTCCGCTCCAAGCGGCTGAACCTTCGGGACCACACCGCCTCCCTGCTGGAGGTGGAGAGCGGCAGCAACGACCCCTTCTCCTACATGCTCACCCTCATTCTTCTCACCCTGATGACAGGGGAGATTTCCGCCCCAGCCGTTGTCTATCAGATCTTCGCCCAGCTGGTCTACGGCGGCGCCCTGGGGGTGGGGGTTGCCCTGGCGGCCCGGGCCTTTCTCCGCCGCTTTCGGTTTGCCTCAGAGGGGTTCGACGCCATTTTCCTGGTGGCGGTGGCCCTGCTGTCCTATGTCGTCCCCACCCTGCTGGAGGGCAACGGCTACCTGAGCGTATACATCACCGGCATCCTCCTGGGCAACAGCCAGTTGGAGAACAAGAAAGCCCTGGTCAACTTCTTTGACGGGGCCACAGGGCTCATGCAAATGCTCCTGTTCTTCCTGCTGGGGCTGCTCTCTTTCCCCTCCCAGCTGCCCGCCATCGCCCCCACGGCCCTGGCCGTGGTCCTCTTCCTCACTTTTGTGGCCCGGCCGGCGGTGGTCTTTCTGCTGATGGCCCCCTTCCGCAGCAGCCCCCGTCAGATGGCCCTGGTCGCCTGGTCGGGGATGCGGGGGGCGGCCTCCATCGTGTTCTCCATTCTGGCCATTACCAGTCCCGCCGTCACCAATCTGGACCTCTACCACATTGTCTTCTTCATCGTCCTCTTTTCCATCCTGGTCCAGGGCACCCTTATCCCCGTGGTGGCCAAAAAGCTGAACATGACCGACCAGGAGGCCAACGTCTTGAAAACCTTCACCGACTACACCGATGAGGTACCCGTCCAGTTTCTCCAGTGTACCCTGCCACCGGATCACCCCTGGGCGGGGCAGGCTCTGCGCACCCTCTCCCTGCCCCCGGACTGTCTGCTGGTCCTCCTCCTCCGCCGGGGCCAGCAGTGGGTCCCCCACGGCAGCACCGTTCTGGAGCCGGGGGATACCCTGATCCTCAGCGGCCGGGCCGGCGGGGCCATCCAGGGGGTCCGCCTTTACGAGCGCACCCTGGAGACAGGAGACCCCTGGCTGGACCGCCCCCTGTCCACCCTGTCCACAGGCACCCGTCTGATCATCCTGGTCCGCCGGGGCGGAGACGTGCTCATCCCCAAGGGAGACACCGTTCTCCTCGCCGGAGACACCCTGGTTATTAACGACAGCGGGGTTCTCCCGCCGGAGCCCTGATTCCCTCCAGGCGCAAAAAAAGAGACCACCCATGGGTGGTCTCTTTTCACAGCTCAATCCTCGTCCTCATCGGCCTCGGCGTCATACATGGCCCGGCGGGGTGCCGGCTGGCTCCGGGGGGCGGGCCCGCCGGAGGCGGCGCTCAGGGCGGAACGGAACTTGGCCCGGGAGTGCTTCACTTCGTCGTAGGCGTCGGCCACGGCCTCCTCCATGCGGCGCAGGGTATCCTCACAGTACTCGCTGGCGGCGGCCTTGAGCATCCGGCACTGCTCCTCCGCATCGGAAAGGATCTCATCCGCCTTCTTCTCTGCCTCCCGCACAATGGCGTCCTCGTTCACCAGCCGCTTGGCGTAGTCCTCCGCCTGCTGGCGCAGGCTGTCGGCCTCCCGCTTGGCGGAGGCGATATAGTCGTTCCGGTTGGCCACCAGGTCCTTGGCCCGCTTGATCTCCACCGGCAGTTCCGCCTTCACATCGTCAATCATGTCCAGGACCCGGTCCCGTTCAATGACGCACCGGTCGTTGTTGAGAGGGGCGTTTTTCGCCTCCTCAATTTCCGTATATAAAAGGTCCAGTAATTCCTCAACGCTGCCTGCCATCGCACTCATCGCTCCTTATTTCCAGTTTATTTTTGACGTCATCAATGATTTCCCGGGGCAAAAACTCGTCCAGGTTGGCATGGTACCGGGCCAGTTCCTTGGCCACTGAGGAACTGAGATACGTGTACTTTTCGCTGGAGGGAAAGAAGACCGTGTCCAGATCGGGGTTTATCTTGCTGTTGATCATCGCCATCTGGACTTCCTGCTCAAAGTCGGACACTGCCCGCAGGCCCTTGACCAGGACCCGGGCGCCCTTCGCCTTGGCATACTCTGCCACAAGACCGTAGTTTACGTCAAACTCCACGTTGCTCACCTGAATGCTCTTTCGCATCAGGTCAATTCGTTCCTCCGGGGTAAACAGGCCGCCATTCTTCTCTGAGTTGACCATGACACAGACAATGACCTTGTCAAAGGCCACCGCCGCCCGTTTGATGATGTTGATGTGTCCCAGGGTGACCGGGTCAAAGCTGCCAGGGTAGATTGCGGTCTTCATAGCATGTTGTCCTTTCCGTCTTCCGCCTTGGGGCCGGGATTCAATCGGCTTGGCGCCGGTACAGGGCGGTTCGGATTTTCCCATACCGGTACTCTTTTTGGAGCCGATAGGGTGCCCGTACCGCCGGCCAGCCCACAGTCGACCCATTTTCGCAAACTATTATACCATTTTCGGACACAATGTCAATCGTTGTGATGGTTTCCAACGCCTTTTCCAGCATCCCGCTGCCGTAGGGCGGGTCCAGAAAGATCACATCAAAGGTCTCCCGGCATCGGGTGAGAAAGGCCAGATAGTCCCCCTGGACCACCGTAGCCCGGTCGGAAAAGCCGGTCAGGGACAGGTTCTCCCGGATGATCCCCACCGCCTCCTTCCGCAGGTCCACAAAGGTGGCATGGGCCGCGCCCCGGGACAGGGCCTCAATCCCCATCTGCCCTGTGCCGCCGAAGAGGTCCAGCACCCGCCGGCCCTCAAGTTCAAATTGAATGCTGGAGAAAATCCCCTCCTTCACCCGGTCTGCGGTGGGACGGGTCTCCAGCCCCACGGGCTCCTTCAGCCGCCGGCCCCGGGCCGTGCCTGTGATGACGCGCATGTCGTTTCCTCCTCTTTGGTTCTGAACTGTTCATAGACCGCCCGGGCCGCCGCCTTGGGGAGAACTTCCTCCAGGGCCGGCAGGTCCGCCTGACGGATGGCCTTCACGCTGCCGAAGGCCTTCAGCAGCTTTTTCCGCCGGGCCTCCCCGATGCCGGGGATGCGCTCCAGGGTGGAGCCCAGGCCGCTCTTGGTATGTCGTTTGTGGTGGAAGCCCACCGCAGACCGGTGGGTCTCCTCCTGAATCTGCCCAATGAAGGCAAACAGCGCCGGCACCGCCTGAATCCCGATCTCCCGCCCGTCGGGGGTTACCAGGGCCCGGGTCCGGTGCCGGTCGTCCTTGACCATGCCGAAGACGGGGATGTCCAGGCCGTACCGGGTCAGTGCCTGAAGGGCCACCGCCGCATGGGCCTCTCCCCCGTCGATGAGCAGCAGGTCCGGGCGGCTGGCAAAGGTCTCATCCCCCTCCTTCTCATGGCGGAAGCGGCGGGTGATGACCTGGTCCATGGAGGCATAGTCGTCCGGCCCGTCCAGGTCCCGCAGGGCAAAGTACCGGTAGGCCCCCTTTCGGGGCCGCCCCTGCTCAAAAACCGTCATGGCCGCCACAATGTCTGCCGCCCCGGTGTTGGAGATGTCATAGGCCTCAATCCGCCGGGGAGGCCCGGGCAGCTCCAGCAGCTGGGCCAGGAGGGTGAGGATTTTGGCTGTCCGCTCCTCCCGGGTGGTCAGGCGCTCGCACTCGGTCCGGGCATTCTCCTGGGCCATGCGGATCAGGTCGGCCTTGGCCCCCCGCTGGGGGGTCACCAGCTCCACCTTCCGCCCGGCCTGGTGGGAGAGCAGCCGCCCCAGGTCCGCCGCTCCCTCCATGGCCTCCGGCAGGAGAATCTGCCGGGGCAGCAGGCCCCGGGGAGTGTAATACTGGACCAGAAAGGCGGACAAGATTTCCTCCGCCGGCTCCCCCGCCGTGGGAAAGACCTCCAGGTCCCGCCCGGTGAGCTCCCCCTCCTGGAAGTGGAGCACCGCCACCCCGCTGCGGACCTCCCCCATGTAGAGGCCCAGCACATCGGTGTCGGCCAGGTAGCCCGCCACCACCTTCTGGCGCTTGCCCAGCAGGGTGATGGCCCGGAGACGGTCCCGGAGGGCGGCGGCCTTCTCAAACTCCAGGGCCTCCGCCGCTTCCTCCATCTGGCCCTTCAGCTCCTTCTCCACCTCGCCAAACTTTCCCTCCAGCAGCCGCACCGCCTGTTCGATGGCCTGCTGGTGCTGGCTTCGCGGGACCTCCTTCCGGCAGTAGCCGTCACACTGGCCCATGTGGTAGTTGAGGCAGGGTCGCTCCTTTCCCTGGTCCCGGGGAAACACCTTCCCGCAGGCCGGAAGCTTCAGGGCGGTCCGCAGGGCGTCCAGAATGGACTGGGTGTCGTGGCGTCCTCCAAAGGGCCCAAAATACCGGGCGCCGTCGTCGGCCATCCGCCCCTGGATGGAGAAACGGGGATAGGCCTCCTTCACCGACAGCCGGATATAGGGATAGCCTTTGTCATCCTTCAGCAAAATATTATACCGGGGCTTGTGCCGCTTGATGAGGGAATTCTCCAGCACCAGGGCCTCAAACTCCGACCCGGCCACAATGGTGTCAAAGTGGTCGATCTGGGCCACCATGGCCCGGGTCTTCTCCGTGTGGGCCGCCTGGTCGTGGAAGTATTGACTCACCCGGTTCTTCAGGGCCTTGGCCTTTCCCACATAGATCACAGTGCCCTCCCGGTCCATCATCAGATAGACCCCGGGCTTGAGGGGCAGGCTCAGCGCCTTCTCTTTCAGTTGGTCAAAGGTCATCCGCTCCCTCCTCTCTCCGATCCATGGGAGTAAAAAAAGCGCCGCGGACGCGGCGCTTTTTTGCCTTACTGTGTCAGCTCAGTCAGCGAAGTCAGAGCTAATGAGCTCCACCAGGGCGTCCACGGCGTCCTTCTCATCGGTGCCGTCGGCAATGAGGTCGATGGTGCTGCCCTTGATGATGCCCAGGGAGAGGACACCGAGCAGACTTTTGGCGTTGACTCTCTGCTCGTCCTTCTCCACCCAAATGGTGCTCTTGAATTCGTTTGCCTTCTGAATAAAGAAGGTAGCAGGTCTCGCATGAAGGCCGACCTGATTATTGACAGTTGCCTGCTTGATATACATAATAGTCCCTCCCGAATTCTTTCCCTAAAATGCTACCATAAGAATAGCAAATTTCCGGGTGTCCGTCAATGCCAATTTTCATGGCATTCCACGGAATTTACACGCTTTTTTTGTCTTTTTCCCTTATAGTTTTCCCTGGAGCGCCGGGATTCTCCCCGGCAGGCCGGGAATCTCACTTGAGCGCCACAATGGTGACGCCGTCCTCCCCCTCGCCGTACCGGCCCAGGCGGAAGGAGGCCACCCCTTTGCACCGTTTCAGATAGGTGTGCACGGCCTTCCGCACCGCCCCGGTTCCCTTGCCGTGGATGACGGTGACCTGGGTGAGGTTGCCCATGATGGCCCGGTCCAGGAACTGGCTGAGGGTCATCTCCGCCTCGTCGGTGGTCATGCCCCGCAGGTCCACCTCGGCCTTGGCGCCCAGGCTGCGCAGCTTGTGCTCGGTGCGCTGGATGTACTGGCGGGCGGCCTTTTGTGTCTGGGTCTCCCCCTCCACCACCCGGACCTCCTCCTGCTTGGCGGTGATCCGCAGGATGCCCGCCTGGAGCTGGAGCACCCCGTCCTTGTTCACCGACAGGACGGTGCCCTGGGTGCCTGTTTTCAGGATGGTCACCGTGTCCCCCTTCTGGGCGGGGCGGAGCATGGGCGGGGGCGCCGCTTTCTCCCGAACGCCCAATTTGTCCTCCGCCTCGTTGAGCCGGTGGCGCAGGCCGGCCCGCTGGTCGTTGACCGCCTGCCAATCCTGTTCCTTCTGGGCCTTTTTCCGCATGTCTCCCAGCTCCCGGAAGACTTCGTCGGCGGTGCGCCGGGCCTCGTCCAGGATGGCGCGGGCCTCCGCCTTGGCCCGGGCCTCGTTTTTCTCCTTTTCCTTTTGCAGGCTGTCCCGGTATTCCTGGGCCTTGGCAGCGGCCTGCTCCATCTCCAGCCGGAGCTGGGCGGCCTGGCGCTGCTCCTTCTCCATCTCCTGGCGCTGCTGGTCCAGCTTGGTGAGCACATCCTCAAAGCGGACGTTCTCGGCGCTCACCCGGGCGGCGGCCTGCTGGATGATCTCCTGGGGCAGGCCCAGACGCTGGGAGATGGCAAAGGCGTTGGACTTGCCGGGAATGCCCACCAGCAGCCGGTAGGTGGGGGCCAGGGTCTCCACATCAAACTCACAGGAGGCATTCTCCACCCCCGGGGTGGTCATGGCGTACACCTTCAGCTCAGCATAGTGGGTGGTGGCCGCCACCAAGGCCCCCAGGCTCCGGGCGTGCTCAATGATGGCCGCGGCCAGGGCCGCCCCCTCCACCGGGTCGGTGCCGCCCCCCAGCTCGTCAAAAAGCACCAGGGTCTCTCCGTCGGTCTCGGCCAGCATACCCACGATGTTGCTCATGTGGGAGGAGAAGGTGGACAGGGACTGGGCAATGGACTGCTCATCCCCAATGTCCGCCAGCACCCGCTGGCAGACCCGGATGGTGCTCCCGTCCCCGGCGGGGATGTGCAGGCCGCACTGGGCCATGAGGGTGAGCAGACCGATGGTCTTCAGAGTCACCGTCTTGCCGCCGGTGTTGGGGCCGGTGATGACCAGCGTGTCAAACTTCTCCCCCAGGGACAGATCATTGGCCACCGCCGTCTTGGGGGGCAGCAGGGGGTGCCGGGCCCGGCGCAGGCAGAGACTTTTGGCGGACAGCCCCGGCTCCATGGCCCCCATCCGCGCGGAGAGCTTGCCCCGGGCAAAGATGCTGTCCAGGCGGATGAGCAGGTCATAGTTCAGGGTGATGTCCTCCCGGAAGGAGGCAGCCTCCGCCGACAGCTCCGCCAGAATGCGATCGATCTCCTTCTCCTCCTTGGCCTGGAGCTCCCGGAGCTCGTTGTTGGCCTTCACCACCCCCATGGGCTCGATGAAAAAGGTAGAGCCCGACCCGGACAGGTCGTGGACCAGGCCGGGGATCTCGTTCTTAAACTCCGACTTCACCGGCACCACATACCGGCCGGACCGCTGGGTGATGATGCTCTCCTGGAGGTACTTGGCCTGGGAGGAGGAGATGATCTTCTGCAAAATATCCCGGACCTTACTCTCCGTGGCCCGGATATGCCGGCGGATGGAGGCCAGCTCCGGGCTGGCCGAGTCCGCCAGCTCCCCGTCCCCTACAATGGAGCCGGTGATCTTGTCCTCCAAAAACCGGTTGGGGTGCAGGGAATGGAAGAGGACGTCAATGGGGCTTTTCTCCTCCCCGTCGCTCTCCCCGTACTCCTTGGCCGACCGGGCGGCGGCCAGCACCCCGGCGATGTCCAGCAGCTCCCGGGTGTTCAGGCTTCCCCCCATGTCCGCCCGCTGGAGGGAGCCGGCCACCGGCTTGACCCCGGAAAAAGAGGGACTGCCCCGCAGCACCATTTTATTTACTGCCGCCGTGGTCTCTTTCAGACGCAGGGCCACCTCCGCCGGGTCGGTTTCCGGCCGCAGCCGGCGGGCCCGCTCCTTGCCCTCCTCCGTGACCGCCTGGTCAGCCAGCAGGCTGAGCACCCGGGGCAGCTCCAGGGTTTCCATGGATTTTTCAAACAGATCTGTCATGGGCTCGCTCCCTCTCTTCTCTCTCGGTTGGGGCGTCTGGGCGGGGCACGGTGTAGACCATCACCCGCTCCCCCTTGGTGTCAAGTTCCCCGTTGAAGGCAAACCCAAGCTTCTCATACAGACGGATCGCCCCCTGGTTGTCGTCGTATACGCTCAGAAAAACCCGGTCCTTTCCATACTCCTTGGGCAGGCGCTCCAGCAGGGCGGCCACCGCCCCCGCACCATAGCCCCGCCCCTGATAGGCCCGATCGATCAGCAGCCGGTCCAGCCACAGCTGCCCCTCCGGTTCCGGCTGGGCAAAGCATCCATACATGGCAAACCCCACCACCGTTGGCCCATCGTAGATGCCCACGGTTCTCCATTCCCGGGTCTGCTCTGCCTCGGCCAGGCATTCCGGGACACTTTCAATATAGGAACGCTGTTCCGGGAAGAGTTGGAGGTTCTCCACCTCTCTCCGGTTTTCCTCGGTAATCGGTACAAAGCGCAGCGGCACAGTTTCTCCTCCTTATCCGCGGCCCGCCTCCGGCAGGCTTCGCTCCAGCTGCTTATAGTAATCCAATGTGCGGAACCCCCGCTCCTGCTGGGTCATCAGAAAGGCCTCCGTGGCCTGCCCCAGCCGCCGGAGGCTCTCCTCCGCCAGGGCAAAGGAGAAGAGCTTCTTGGGCGGGCCCGAGACAATGTACCGGGCCGCCGCCAGGGCCCCCGGGGACAGGGGCATGGACACCCCGCCCCCCAGCCGCCCCCGGCAGGCGGCGCAGCAGAGCACCCCCTGGGAGAGGTGCAGCCGGGCCCGGAGGGGCTCCGGCGCGCCACAGACCGCGCAGGCGTCCAGCAGCGGCTCATATCCGGTGAGGCAGAGCAGCCGGAGCTCAAAGACCGCCTTCACCAAGGCCCGGGGCTTTTTCAAGGTGTCCAACGCGTAGAGGCAGTTGAGCAGCAGGGAGAGCAGCTCCGGGCAGGTCTCTCCCTCCTGGGCGGAGGCCTCCGCCACCTCGGCAAAATAGGAGGCCAGGGCCAGGGTCTCCAGGTCCTGGCGCACCGACCAGAACTGTTCCAGGGGGTCGGCCTCGGTGAGGGTGGTAAACTCCCCCCGCTCGGACAGGGTGAGCTCAGAGTACACCAGCAGCTGGCTGGCCGCGGTAAGCTTGCTGTTCTTCCGCCGGCAGCCCCGGGCCTTCACCGTGCGCTTGCCCCAGTCCCGGGTGAGGACGGTGAGAATCTTGTCCGCCTCTTTATAGTTGGTCTCCCGCAGGACGATTCCCTGGGTGGTCAGGCGCATGGTCTCTCCCTCTCTCCGCCGCTTGTTTCGCCTCCTGCCGCGCCCGACGCCGGGCCAGGCAGTAGATCTCAGGCAGGCCCGTCTGCAAAAACAGGGCCCACAATTCTTTGGATGTCATGGCCATCTCCTCCTGTCTTGGCGTTCTTTGGTTAGCTTGGCAGGGGGAGGGCTGTTTTATCATCGGTAAATTTCGGTTTTTCCAGGCAGGCGCCTGGCTGGGGGCGTTGTCATCTTTCTCCTGCGCCGTTGGAACGGCGGGAACTTGGCCCTCCCGGGCGGGGCCCTATTTCTTTGAAGAAATAGGGGAAAGAACACCAAGGGGAAGGAGGTTCCTTCCCCTTGGAACCCTATTCTCTGGTGCGAGAAACGGGGGAAGGTAGTTGGTTAGATGCGGACCTGGCCTGCGGCCTCCAAAACCAGCGCCTCATGGCCCGCCCACCGGCTCGGGCGGGCGGGAGAAGTGGTTTGTTGACAGGAGGAAAAAGTGGGAAACCAAACGGTTACTCTCTACTTTCTCCCAAAGGGCACCTTCCCACGCCCCCAGCCCGCCCAGCCGGTGGGCGGGCCGTTACGGGCCTTCCAATGTGAGGGCCGCAGGCCAGGTAACCAGCGAGAAGTACAACTTCCCCCCACACAACCCCACCAGAGAAGGGAGTCCAGAGGGAAGAACCTCTTCCCTCTGGGGTTCTTTCCCCCATTTCTTCCCAAGAAATGGGGCCCCGGCCGGGCAGGCCAAGGTTCCCCGCCGTTCCAACGGCGTGGAGCCAAACCCACAAGGCCGCCCCATCCGCCTCACTCCCGGTTGTCAAACCCGAAGCTGCGAATGAGATTCAAATTGTCCCGCCAATTCTCCTTCACCTTCACCCAGGTCTCCAGATAGACTTTGGTCCCCATAAACCGCTCCACATCTTCCCGAGCCATGGTGGAGATCTTTTTGAGCATGGCCCCCTGTTTGCCAATGATGATCCCCTTGTGGGAGGCCTTCTCGCAGTAAATGGTCACATGCAGGTCAATGATCCCGTTGTCCCGCTCGGAGAACTTGGTGACCTCCACCGCCGTGCCGTGGGGGATCTCTTTGTCCAGGCAGTACAGCAGCTTTTCCCGGACAATCTCCCCGCAGATCTGCCGCTCAGGCTGGTCTGTGACCGCGTCCCGTGGAAAGAGCTGG
This sequence comes from Evtepia gabavorous, assembly GCF_003425665.1. GTDB lineage: Bacteria > Bacillota > Clostridia > Oscillospirales > Oscillospiraceae > Evtepia > Evtepia gabavorous. Next base: position 3,588 of record NZ_QQRQ01000031.1, on the reverse strand, counting down.
GGCCCCTCCGGCAGGAAGGTGGCCAGCAGGTCCAGCAGCTCCTCCAGGCCCTCCCGCCGCTTGGCGGAGATGGGGACAATGGCGGTGAAGTCGTGGACCTTGCTGTACGCCTCCATCACCGCCAGCAGCTGGGCCTTCTCCACCGTGTCAATCTTGTTGATGACCAGCACCGCGGGGACCTTCATCCCCTTGATCCGGTCAATGAGCTCCCGCTCGGCCCCCCCCACGTTGGGGATGGGCTCCACCAGCAGCAGCACGGCGTCCACGTCGGCCACGCTCTTTCTCACCACGTCCACCATGTAGTCCCCCAGGCGGTTGGCCGCCCGATGCAGGCCGGGGGTGTCCAGAAAGACAAACTGGTTCTCCCCCCGGGTGAGCACCCCGCAGATCCGGTTCCGGGTGGTCTGGGGTTTGCTGCTGACAATGGCCACCTTCTCCCCCACCAGGGCGTTGGTGAGGGTGGACTTGCCCACGTTGGGCCGGCCGCAGAGGGTAATCATCCCGCAGCGCTTCACCGGCACCTCCTCTGTCCCTGGGCCCGCCAGGGGGGCGTCCAGGTCCTCGTTCCAGTGGTCCCGGGTGACCCCCAGACCCTCCAAAATGGCCTCCTCCCGGGCCCGCATCTGGGCCTTCTGGGGGCCCTCGTCCAGGTGGTCATAGCCCAGCAGATGGAGCACCGAGTGGACCGCCAGATAGGCCATCTCCCGCTGGACACTGTGGCCGAACTCCGCCGCCTGGGCCTGGGCCCGCTCCACGGAGATCACCATGTCCCCCAGGGGACACAGGCCGGTCTCCGGGTCCCGCTGGTCCTCCCCCGTGCCGTCGGGGGGGACGCCGGGGGTGAGCTCCAGCATGGGGAAGGAGAGCACGTCCGTGGCCGCGTCGATGGCCCGCTGCTCCCGGTTGATCTCCCGAATGCCCTCGTCCGTGGTCAGCAGCACATCCACCCCACAGGGGACCTGCACCCCCTCCGCCGCCAGGGCGGCGGTGATCACCCGGGTGAGCAGGGGGCGGTAAGGGTTGGGGCCGGAAAGCTCCCAGTCAATATAGATATCGTGATTGTTCATCTCAGCGTTTCGCCTTTCTTCTGTTTTCGTCCTCTTCATAGGCCTTGATGATCCGCTGGACAATGACATGGCGGACCACATCGCTGTCGGTGAGGCGGCACAGGGCGATGCCCTCCACGTCCCGCAGCACCCGCATGGCTTCCTTCAGGCCGGAGACCTTGTCCCCCGGCAGGTCAATCTGGGTCACATCCCCTGTGATGACGATTTTGGACCCAAAACCCAGCCGGGTGAGAAACATCTTCATCTGCTCCCGGGAGGTGTTCTGGGCCTCGTCCAGAATGATGAAGGAATCGTCCAGGGTTCGCCCCCGCATGTAGGCCAGGGGCGCCACCTCAATGTTCCCCCGCTCCACGTACTTGGCATAGCTCTCCGCCCCCAGCATCTCAAACAGGGCGTCGTACAGGGGGCGCAGGTAGGGGTCCACCTTGCTCTGGAGATCCCCGGGCAAAAAGCCCAGCCGCTCTCCAGCCTCCACCGCCGGGCGGGTGAGGATGATCCGGTTGACCTCCTTGGCCCGAAAGGCCGCCACCGCGGCGGCCACCGCCAAATAGGTCTTTCCGGTGCCCGCCGGACCAACGCCCAGGGTGACGGTGTTGGCCCGGATGGCATCCACGTATTTTTTCTGCCCCACCGTCTTGGCCTTCACAGGCTTTCCCTTGGCGGTCACGCAGAGGACGTCGGCGGCCAGGGTCTGGATTTTGTCCTCGTTGCCCGACTTCACCAGCTGGATGAGGTAACGGACATTCTGCTCATGGATGCTCTCCCCCCGGGCCGACAGGCCGATGAGCCCTTGGATCACCTTGGCGGCATAGGCCACCGGCGTATCCTCTCCGCTGATTTTCAGCTGGTCGTCCCGGCCCACCACCCGGACCCCCAGCTCCTGCTCGATGAGGCGGATGTTCTCATCGAAGGAGCCGAAGATATCAATGGCGTCCTCCATCCGTTCAATGCTGACTGTCTGTTCCATCATGGGCAATTACTCCTCCGCGCGTTCCGCTTCCTTGGTTTTCTCGTCGGCCCCGGTGGTTCCCTTCTCTGGGTGCCGGGGCCCCACCGCCTTCTCCTGGGTGTCCATCTCCACCATCCGGCCGATCTGCTCGGTGCACTGGGCCACCAGCTTCACCTGGAGCAGGTCCCCCTGGCGGGTCACTTCATAGTCCGCCTGCAGGACCTTCCCCTCCTCCATCTGCTCCTCCAGGGCCTCCATGAGCGCTTGGCGGAGCATCTCCTCCGCCTGGGCGGGGTCCAGGGTGATCTCCCTGGTCTCATAGGCCCGGTGGGTCTCCTTTTCCCACACCACGGGCAGCTGCTTTCCCTGGATCGGGGTCCAGGCCCTTTGTTCCGATATTGTATCATAATTCTCATAGGGAATTCCACTGTTTTGATAAAATTTCACCCGCTTGCCCATGAGGGACAGGCTGTAATGGCGGATTTCCTCCCCGGTATAGGTTTTTACCTGGGCCTTCAGGGAGATCTGGGCGGTGAGGGTGTGCCAGGTCTGGGCCAAAACCTTCCCCTCCGCGTGGACCAGCATGGTCCCCAGATCGTGCTCGGTGGGGGTGACGGTGTCCATTTCCATGCGGCCGGAGATGAGGACATCCCCCTCGCACACCGCCTCCCCCTCCTGAAACTGGGCATCCCCCACCCAGGGTTCGATGTGGGTAATCACCCCCGTGGCAGAGGAGACCACATCGGTGGGTACCGTCTCCGCCCGGATTTCCGGCGCAGGGTCCCCCTCCCGGACAATGACCTCCGCCCGGGTGCCGTGGAGGTTTAGGGAGAAATAGGACAGGGCGTCCATGGCCATCATCATCCTGTTCTCCACCTCCCGGATGGGGATGCCGGGGCCATAGGTGCCCACGGACACCCCGCACAGGCGCAGCTGGCTGATGATCTCCTCCCTGGTGACGGTCTCGTTGCCTGTGACATCAATGGTCAGAACGGTCCGGGACCCGATGGCGAAGAGGACCAGACACAGGGCCACCCCCGCCAGCAGGGCATACCGCCGGCGGAACCGCAGAAAAAAATAGGGCAGTCCCTGCCGCTTCTCCAGCTCCACCCCGCACTGGGCTCCCTGGGCCAGCTGGCACAGCCGGGCGTACTGCCGGGCGGTGACCTGGACCTCCAGGGTGAACAGGTCCCGCTGAACCATCCTCCACAGCACCAGGTTCTCTCTGGCGCAGAGATTCAAAAAATCCTCCGGCTGGGCGCCGGTGATCCGGGCGGTCACCGTGCCGAACAGCCAGGCCAACAACGTTTTCACAGCCGACCCCTCTCCCCTTCCTCACAGAATCTCCAGCTTGCTGACCCAGCCAAAGATCCGCAGCTCCCGCTCCCGCATGGCCTTGATCTCCAGGTCCCGCCCCGAGATCCGCAGCACCCAGGCCCCGCCATCCACATGGAGCTCCTCTTTCCCATAGGAGAGAATCCCCTTGTAGTTTTCCAGATATAGCTCCCGGTCTCCCAGCAGCTCCACCTTGGGCACTCCCGCCACGCCGTCAGCGGGCAGGTCCAGCAGGCG
>NZ_QQRQ01000030.1 GCF_003425665.1 Evtepia gabavorous | reverse complement strand
GGGCTGCTGTTTGGCCTGGTGGGGGCGGGGTGTATCATCGCCTTTCTCTATGGCTTCTTTCTCAGCTTTGCCTCGGGGGTGCCCGCGTTTTTTGAAAAACATCCCGGAAGGAAGTACCGGGGCCAGACCCTGGTGATTTTCCGCACCCTCACCGCCAAGCTGGCCACCATGGGGGTGGTGATGGCCACCATCTCCCTGCTCTTTACCGCTACCCTCCTTTCAGAAGGGAGCGGCATGGTCTTCAGCGCCCTGTTCCAGAATCGGATGGAAAAGGTCTCTGCCTTTGACCTGTACATTGGCACTAAGGATCAGGCCCACCTGGCGGCGTATCAGGCGTACCTGAACCGGGCGGTCCCTGTGACCAGTGCCCGGCAGTACTCGATTTATCAGGGGGAGAACGCCCAGGTCACCACGTATTGCCTGGAGAAGGCGGACTATCACCAGTATTATGACGAGGATACCTTGCTGGGGCTGTCGGATTACAACGCTCTGCGGGCCATGAAGGGCTGGCCGGCGGTGACCCTGGCGCCGGGGACGTGTCTGTTCCACTGCCGGGACTACCTGGCCCAGGCATTGACGGACTATCATCAGCCCATCTCCGTGGCCGGACAGCGCCTGACCCCGGCGGAGGTCCAGACCGGGGAATTGAACCAGGACCTGTGGGATGCCAACGGCCACGGCTTTGTGATCGTGGTCCCGGACCGGCTGGCGGCGGCGCGGCCGGTGAGCCACAGTGTTCTGGCTGCCATGACGGAACAGCCGGTGACGGCGGAGCAGTTTGCCGCGTTATGTACCATCCGTGACGGTTACGAGGAAGCGGGGAAGGACTACGACACCCTTTACAGCAGGGCGGATCAGCGGGAGGAGTTTGCCGCCCTGTCCGCTATGACGGTCTTTCCCCTGTACTATCTGGCGTTGGTTTTGGCCATGACTGCGGCCACCATTCTCACCGTACAGCAGCTCAGCGAGACCGACCGTTACCGTCGGCAGTTTGAACTGCTGCGAAAACTGGGCATGGATGGAACGGAGATGGGGCGGGCGCTGAGGCGGCAGTTTGCCCTATACTATGCCATGCCTGTCCTGCCGGCAGGGATCATTGGGGTGGCCTTTGTCCGAAACCTGGGGGGTGCGGTGGAACCGGGGACCCTCACGGGGCTCTATTCCCCCGGGATGATCACAGCCGCCGCGCTGGGTCTGTTTTTCCTCCTCTACGGCATCTATATCCTGATGGCTTACACCAGCCTAAAGCGAACGGTTCTGCCTGAGCCGTGAGAAAAGACAAAGAATCCTGAACCCAACTGGGTTCAGGATTCTTTGTGTCAAAAGGCGCGTTACGCCCCAAAGAAGCGGGCCAGGTCCTCCTCCACGGTGCCGATGCCGGCGATACCAAAGGTGTCCACCAGCAGCTGGGCCACGCGGGGGCTGAGGAAAGCGGGAAGGGTGGGGCCCAGGTGGATGTTCTTCACCCCCAGGGAGAGCAGGGCCAGGAGCACAATGACCGCCTTCTGCTCATACCAAGCGATGTTGTAGACAATGGGCAGGTCGTTGAGGTCCGCCAGACCGAAGACCTCCTTCAGCTTCAGGGCGATGAGGGCCAGGGAGTAGGAATCATTGCACTGGCCGGCGTCCAAAACCCGAGGAATGCCGCCAATGTCGCCCAGGTCCAGCTTGTTGTATTTGTACTTGGCGCAGCCGGCGGTGAGAATGACGGTGTCCTGGGGCAGGGCCTTGGCGAAGTCGGTGTAGTAGCTCCGGCGCTTGGCCCGGCCGTCACAGCCGGCCATGACCACAAATTTCCGAATGGCGCCCCTCTGGACCGCTGCCACAATTTGATCGGCCAGGGCCAGCACCTGATGGTGGGCAAAGCCTGTCACCAGTTCTCCCTGCTCCAGGGCCTTGGGGGGCGGGCAGGTTTTGGCCTGGGCGATGAGGGGGGAGAAGTCTTTCTCCTGGCCAATGTCCCCGGGGATGTGCCGGCACCCCGGCCAGCCGGCGGCCCCGGTGGTGTACAGGCGGTCCTTGTAGCTGTCCTTGGGGGGGACAATGCAGTTGGTGGTCATAAGGATGGGGCCCTGGAAGGCCTCGAATTCCTCCTTTTGCTGCCACCAGGCGTTGCCGTAGTTGCCGATGAAGTTGGGGTATTTGCGAAAAGCGGGATAGGCGTGGGCCGGGAGCATTTCTGAATGGGTGTAGACGTCCACCCCGGTGCCCTGGGTCTGTTCCAGGAGCATCTCCAGGTCCCGCAGGTCATGGCCGGAGACCAGAATGCCGGGGCGGGTTCCCACCCCCAGGGACACTTTGGTGATCTCCGGGTGGCCGTAGGCGGTGGTGTTGGCCCGGTCCAGCAGCGCCATGCCGGTCACGCCGTACTGTCCTGTCTCCAGGGCCAGGGCTACCAGCTCCTCCTGGGTGAGCCGGTGGTCCAGGGTGGCGGCCAGCGCCCGCTGGAGGAAGGCGTCCAGATCAGGGTCCTCCTGCCCCAGGGCGTTGGCGTGCTTGGTGTAGGCGGCCAGTCCTTTCAGGCCGTAGGTGATCAACTCCCGCAGGCTGCGGACGTCCTCATCCTGGGTGGACAGAACCCCTACCCTGGCGGCCTTGTCGGCAAAGACAGCCTGAGGCCCGGTCCAGTGAGCTGCCTCGGGAAGGCAGGAGGGGTCCTGGACCTGGGCAAGCAGGACGGCCTTCCGGTCCAGGGTATCCTGCACACGGGCGCGGAGGGCGGGGCCGTCAAAGTTGGCGTTGGTGATGGTAAGAAATAAGTTCAGGGTGACCCAGTGGTTGGTCTCCGGGTCCACCGGGGTACCCTCCGCCCGCAGCTGGGTGGTCACGGCGGACATCCCTTTGGTGACGTAGACCAGCAGGTCCTGCAGGGCGGCCACCTCCGGCTGTTTTCCGCAGACCCCCACCCGGGTGCAGCCGGCGGTCTCCTGACATTGATAGCAAAACATGTTGGATTCCATGAAAAACCTCCTTGCCTCGGGCCAGCGGCGAGGTACGGCGCCCTGGGGCCCGAATATGGTACCCATAGTATAGCGGAGGCGGAAGGAAGTGTATGTTGGAAAACCAACAAAAGAGAGGCGGACTGGGGGAATTCCGACAAAATAAGAGGGGAATTCCCCAGGGCTGTCGGTTGACCTTTGGCCGGCAAGCACGTATAATGGAGCAAAACGCCAGGAAACATGGTCCGAAAAGCGGGGGAGTTTGCCCGCCGCTTCCATGGGGACAGGAGGGATTGGTATGATTCGATTGGAATGTGATTACGCCGAGGGCGCCCACGAGCGGGTCCTGCGGCGGCTGTTTGAGACCAACTTGGAGCAGACCCCTGGCTATGGGGAGGACCTCTACTGTGCCCGGGCCCGGGAATATATTCAGCAGCTGTGCCAGCGGGAGGGGATTGACGTTCACTTCCTGGTGGGGGGGACCCAGACCAACACCACTGTGATCGCCGCCGCGCTGCGGCCCCATCAGGGGGTGATCGCGGCCACCAGCGGGCACATTAATGTCCACGAAACCGGGGCCATCGAGGCCACCGGGCACAAGGTGCTGGCGGTGCCCAGCGCCGACGGCAAGCTCACAGGACGGGAGGTCCGCCGGGTCTATGAGAGCCACTGGCAGGATGCCACTCGGGAGCACATGGTGCAGCCGGGGATGGTCTATCTCTCCCAGCCCACGGAGAATGGGACGCTGTACAGCCTGGCGGAGCTGACGGACCTGTGGGAGACCTGCCAGGACTGCGGCCTCTTCCTCTTTGTGGATGGGGCCCGGCTGGGGTACGGCCTTATGAGTGAGGCCTGTGACATGACCCTGCCCGACCTGGCCCGCCGGTGCGATGGGTTTTCCATTGGGGGCACCAAGCAGGGCCTTCTCTTTGGGGAGGCGCTGGTTTTGAGCCACCCCGCCCTCCGGCGGGATTTCCGGTACCACATCAAGCAGCACGGCGGCCTGCTGGCCAAGGGTCGGCTGCTGGGGGTGCAGTTCTGTGCCATTCTGGAGGACGGACTTTACTTTGAACTGGCCCGCCATGCCGACCGGCTGGCCATGGAGCTGCGCCGGGCCTTTGAGACCCGGGGCTATGAGATGCTCTTTGACTCCTACACCAATCAGCAGTATCCCATTTTGCCCGATGGGCTTTTGGCCCAACTGGAGGAGGAATTTGCCCTTACGGTTTGGAGCAAGGTGGACGGTGGCCACACGGCGGTGCGGGTCTGCACCAGCTGGGCCACGGAACCCCAGGCGGTCCAGGCGCTGATCCGGGCGCTGGACCGATGGGAAGAGACATAACCGCCCCACGAAAGAAAAAGGAGGCAGATGCCGATGAAACTATACACCATTGCCTGGCAGAACCGCCCGCTGGTCTGTCTGGAGAACCGCCCGGGCCGGCTGACGCCGCTGCCCTATGAGACCATGAACCACCTGCTGGCAGACCGGCCGGACCACCGGGCGGGGGTGCTGGAGAAGGCGGGCAAGGGCTCGGGCGAGTTTGCCCTGGCGGAGGTCCAGGTGCTCGCCCCCATTCCCCATCCCCGGCAGGATGTGATCTGCCTGGGGATGAACTATCAGAAGCACAAGACGGAGGCCGAGCGGTTTGACGCCGCGGCCTTCACCCGGGAAAAGGCCCAGGCGGTCTACTTTTCCAAACGGGCCACCCACTGCCCCGGCCCCGGCGCCCCCATCCCCGGCCACTTTGACCTGGTGGACAGCTTGGATTATGAGACGGAGCTGGCGGTGATCTTGGGAAGGGATGCAAAAAACGTCACGGAGGCAGAGGCCTTTGACTATGTGTTCGGCTATACCATTGTCAACGACGTGTCGGCCCGGAATCTCCAGACCGGCCATAAGCAGTGGTATTTCGGCAAGGGCCTGGACGGCTTTACGCCCATGGGACCCTGTATCGTGACGAAGGAGGCCTTTCCCCAGCCCCCGGCCCAGGCCATCCGCACCTGGGTCAATGGACAGCTGCGCCAGGAGGCGGTCACCGATCAGCTGATTTTTTCCATCCCCCACATTCTCCGGGAGCTCTCCCAGGGGATGACCCTACAGGCAGGCACCATCATCGCCACCGGGACCCCGGCTGGGGTGGGGATGGGCTTTGATCCGCCCCGGTTCCTGCGGGCGGGGGATGTGGTCCGCTGTGAGATTGAGGGCATTGGTGTTTTGGAAAACACTGTGGAAGGATAACAGAAACCAAACCGCCAGCGGCCTTGCGCCGCTGGCGGTTTCATTGGTCAGTCAGGAAACGCTTCTTCCACAGGGGAGGGGAACAAATCCTGGGCCAGCAGGTCGTCCAGTGTCTGCTCCAGTTGGGTCTGTCTCTCCTCCATCCCCGTCAGGAGGGCGGTGAGATTTTGGTCCAATTTCTGCTGCTGCTGCACGGTCAGATCGGCCGCGTCCTGCAGAAGGGCAAGGGTGGAGGGGGTGCGAAACTGTTCCACGCGCTCGGCCAGACGGAGGGTTTGCCGGGCCGCGTCCAGGACGGCACGGCACTGGGCGCACAGATCGGTGAGACGTTGGAACCAATCTTCCCCCTGGGCAAGGGCCTCTTCCAGGATACGTAGCTGGCGGCTTTGGGGCAGGTCAGCGGCTTGGAGGGTTGTGGCCCGGGCCTGCCGGGCGGCGGCAAAGGCGCTGTCACAGCCGGCCAGCGGTTCCAGGGAACGCTCAGTCTGGGCCAGATCGACCTGGGCCTGGGCCAGGTCCCAGGATGCCTGTTGGTCGTCGGCCCGGGCCTTTCGAAGGGTCTGCCGGGCTTCATCCAGCCGTTTTGCTTTGTCCCCGGCGATGGTGTAGAGAAGGCCCATGGGCCCCTTGGATTCCAGGGTGGCCACCTCCTGTTCCGCGGCTTGCCTGGCCTTCCGGCAGGCTTCCGCCTGGACGGAGAGGACCTGGCACCGGTCTGTCAGGGCAGCCCGCTGGGTCTCCAGCTGCTTTTTCCGGGCCGCTTGGGCCCGCAGCTGCCGGAAAGCAAGAAGGTCATCGTTTTGGTATGCCATAATGGGTTCCTTTCCCGATGGGCTGGAGCGGAAAAAAGGGACCCGTCCAGAGGGCGGGTCCCTTTCGAGAGAACATAGCGGGGTGAAATTAGAAGATGCCCTGCTCCATCATAGCCTCAGCAACCTTCTTGAAGCCAGCGATGTTAGCACCGGCAACCAGGTTGTAGCCCAGGCCATACTCCTCAGCAGCCTCAGCAGAGACTCTGTGGATGGTCTCCATCATCTTCTTCAGCTGGCCATCGACTTCCTCAACGGTCCAGGACAGACGCTCGGAGTTCTGGGACATCTCCATAGCGGAAACGCCAACGCCGCCGGCGTTAACAGCCTTGGAAGGAGCAACGATCAGGTGCTTCTGGCCCATCAGGAAAGCCAGAGCGTCGTTGGTGGTGGGCATGTTAGCGACCTCGATGTAGTACTTGGCGCCGCACTCAGCGATCTTCTTGGCCTGCTCCATGTTGACGTCGTTCTGCATGGCGGAGGGCATGATGATGTCAGCCTTGACACCCCAGGGCTTCTCGCCGGGGAAGAACTGCACGCCGAACTTGTCAGCATAATCTTTTACCACGTTGCGGCCGGAAGCACGCATCTCCAGCAGGTACTCCACCTTCTCGTCGGTGGACACACCGTCGGGATCGTAGACATAGCCGTCGGGGCCGGACAGGGTGATGACCTTGGCGCCCAGCTCCTTGGCCTTCTTGCAGATGCCCCAGGTCACGTTGCCGAAGCCAGCAGCGGCAATGGTCTTGCCCTTGATGTCCTCGCCCTCGTGCTTGAGCACTTCCACCAGATAGTAGACAGCGCCGAAGCCGGTGGCCTCGGGACGGGCCAGGGAGCCGCCATAGGACAGGCCCTTGCCGGTCAGAACGCCGTTCTCGAAGGTGCCCTTCAGGCGGCGATACTGGCCATACAGGTAGCCGATCTCACGGCCGCCCACGCCCATGTCGCCGGCGGGAACGTCAACGTCGGGCCCGATGTAACGATACAGAGCGGTCATGAAGCTCTGGCAGAAACGCATGATCTCTGCGTCGGACTTGCCGGCGGGATCGAAGTCAGCGCCGCCCTTGCCGCCGCCGATGGGCAGACCGGTCAGGGAGTTCTTGAAGATCTGCTCGAAGCCCAGGAACTTGATGATGCCGGGATACACGTTGGGCTGGAAGCGCAGGCCGCCCTTATAGGGGCCAAGAGCACCATTGAACTGGCAGCGATAGCCGATGTTGGTGTGGGTCTTGCCGGCGTCGTCGGTCCACACAACACGGAAGGTGAACATACGCTCGGGCTCAACCATACGGCCCAGCAGGTCAACAGCCTCGTACTCGGGGTGTGCGGAGACAACGGGGTCCAGAGAGCTCAGGACTTCTTCAACGGTCTGCACGAACTCGGGCTCACTGCCGTGCTTTTTCTTAACGGTTTCAATAACGCTTTCGATATAAGCATTCATGATGTTTTGGCTCCTTCGTTGATAATTTATTTTTACCTGGCGACTCCAGGCGAAAATACAAGGATACTTGCAATTTGGAAGAATCACCTCAAAACTTCCCATTTGCAAATGAAAGTATAGCACGTCACTCCTCTAAATGCAACAATTATTTTGAAAAATTTCCGATAAAATTTGCGGCATCCCACAAATTTCTCAACCCTGGTTCGGGATGAAAGTCCAAGGAAAGGAAATTGCAAAAAGACGCCGAAATTGCATCGGCGTCTTTGCATTTGAGGTACAGAATGGGGGAAAGGCTGCAATTATTTCCGCAAGATGGTGTGGCAGGCGGCCAGGCGGAGGGGCTCAATGACCACCAGGGTGATGATGGCGGCGGCCCCCACCTGAATCAAATTGCCCGGGATGGAGGTGAGGGGCACCACCCAGTTTTGATAGATCACGGCCTCGGCCAGGTAGTATCCGCCGATCTTGATGGCGCAGGCCAGCAGCAGGGCCAGCAGATAGAAGGGGAAGGACTTTTTCTTCTCGGTGACCGCCCCCACCACAAAGCCCATGCAGCCGACAATCACCAGGGTGAAGGGGGCCCACAGGGTCCAGCCGGAGAGCAGATCAAACAGCGCCATGCCGATGCCCCCGGCGATCATGCCGGTGCGCTTGCCAAAGAGAATGGCGGCCACGAAGAGGGGGACGTTCCCCAGATGGATGAGCCCGCCATTGGGGGCGAAGGGTAAGCGAATGTTCACCACGGCGGTGAACACATAGACCAGCACCAGGCAGATGGCGGTGATGGCAAGGGATTTCACAGAGACGGCGGTGCCGCGCTGGGCGGCGGTTTTTGTGGTCATGGGGAAGGGCCTCCTTTTCTGGGCTGGTTTTCTGACGTGGTCCCAGGATACCATGGACCTGGCCTGGTTCAAATCCCCAAAATAGAAGTTTTTTATAAGGCCAGGTGCGGCGGTACCAGGAAAGGGCCCAGGCCAGATCTCCCTTGCCGGTTGTCATCTGGCCTGCTTTCTGGTATCATACCTTATATTATTTTGATCCATTCCTTTGCAAAGGAGGCCTTTTTATGGCAGAAGAAGCAGGACGCGCTCTGTGGGAGCGCCTGGAGGCCCATCATAAGGCGGGGTACCTCTCCCTCCACATGCCGGGGCACAAGGAGAACGCCGCGCTGGCCCCCTACCTGGCCCGGCTGGGGGCCGAGCTGGACATCACGGAACTGCCGGAGTTTGACGACCTCCACGACCCCTCCGGCGTGCTGGCCCAGGGGATGGACCGGGCGGCCAAGCTCTGGGGGAGCCGGAAGAGCTATTTCCAGGTCAACGGCAGCACAGGCGGGCTGCTGGCGGCCATCCGGGCGGCCACCCGCCGGGGGGACCAGGTTCTGGTGGCCCGCCACTGCCACAAGGCTGTCTACCACGCCATTGAGCTTTGCGGCCTGGACCCGGTGTTCCTGCTGCCCCCGGTGGAGGAGACCTTCGGCCTGGCCGGCTCCCTCTCCCCGGAGCAGGTGGCCCAGGCGCTGGAGGACCACCCGGGGGTGAAGCTGGTGGTCTATCCCAGCCCCACCTATGACGGGGTGGTCAGCGACACGGCGGGGATCTGCGCGACGGCCCATGCCAAGGGGGTTCCGGTTCTGGTGGACGAGGCCCACGGGGCCCACCTGGGGTTCCACCCGGCCTTTCCCCCCGGCGCCATGGCCCAGGGGGCGGACTTGGCGGTGGCCAGTCTGCACAAAATGCTCCCCAGCCTGACCCAGACCGCCCTTCTCCACGCCGGCGGCAAGCTGGTTCCCCTGCCTCAGGTGGCCCGTCAGACGGGAATTTTTCAGTCCAGCAGTCCCTCCTATCTGCTCATGGCCTCCATGGACGGGTGTGTCCGGCTGCTGGAGGAGAAGGGAGAGGCCCTGTTTGCCGCCTGGCACCGGCGGCTGACGGAATTTGACCAGGGCATCCAGGGCCTGCGGCACCTGCGGGTGCTGGGCCATGGCCGGGAGGCGGGGGCGCACTATCCCGGCATCTTCGCCCTGGACCCGGCCAAGATTCTGATCTCCACCCAGGGGACCGGTCTGACCGGGGTGGCGCTGCGGGACCTTCTGCGCCGGGAATACCGGATCGAGGTGGAGATGGCCCTGGACCACTATGTCCTGGCCATGACCGGCTTGGGCACCGACGACGCCATGCCGGCCCGCCTGGCCCAGGCCCTGCTGGCCATTGACGAAACCTGTGCCTCCAGCGAGGAGACCCCTTCCGTTTTGGCGGTGCCCGGTGCGCTGCCCCCCCGCCGGTGTTCCTTGGAGGAGGCCGCCCAAGCCCCGGGGGGACTGAGCTTCCTCTACGACGCCATGGGGAAGGTGTGCGGGGAGTACATCTGGGCCTATCCCCCGGGGATTCCCCTCATCGCCCCCGGGGAGGAAATTACCCCTCCCCTGGTGGAGACGGTGGAGGGACTCTACCGGGCGGGGGTCCGCCTGATCGGCACCCGGGGTAAGCCGCCCTTCACCACCTTTGCCCTGGGGGACCAGGACGGGTGAGCCAAGGGAGGGCGTTCCCGGCGGGGAGCCGGTTTCTTCTGGGCCGGCAGGCCCTGCTGATTCTGGACGGCTGCCTGTGGATGCTGGCCGGGGCGGCGGTGGTCTGGCTGGGACTTCGGGCCTACGGGACGCTGCCCCGGGTGGGGTGGGTCCGGCCCCTGCTGACCTTCTTGCTCTTCCAGGGACTGGACGGGCCCTTCCTGGCGGTCACCTGGAAGGAGACCCGGCGGATTCGAGGAAGCGCCCAGCCTGCCCGGCGGCCCATTTGGCAGGCGCTGGCGGGAAAGTCCTGGCTGGTGCTGGCCGGGTCCGTGGGCGGGAGCCTGTGGCTGTGGCGGTCCGGCTGGGTGCCGGCGGAGGCCGCAGCGGTGATCTGCACGGCCCTGGGCGGCGCCCTGGCCCTGGCGGGGGTCCTGTTCTGGGTGGCCCTGGTGCGGGCCCGGCGGCGGGCGGCCCGGGGGGAGGAGCACGTCCCTGATGGCAGCCCAAGGAGTGAAACAGAGTAAGGAGGAATACAAATGAAGATTGTCATGATAACAGGAAGCCCCCACCGGCACGGCACCTCGGCCCTGCTGGCGGATGCGTTTATCCAGGGGGCCCAGGAGGCTGGCCATACGGTGTTCCGCTTTGACGCGGCCTTCCAGGAGCTCCATCCCTGCCGGGCCTGTGAGCGATGTCACAACACCGACAAGGGCTGCATCTACAAGGACGGTATGGAGGAACTCAACCCCCATCTGCTGGAGGCCGACCTGGTGGCCTTTGCCTCTCCGATTTATTACTATGACTGGAGCGCCCAGCTGAAGCTGGCCATCGACCGGTTCTACGCCAACAGCACGGCCCTGCGTACCCCCAAAAAGGCTGTCCTGCTGCTGACCATGGAGGACGACACCATGGAGTCCGCCGCCGGCGCGGTCCTCTCCTTCCAGGGCATGACCAATTACCTGGGCTGGGAGCGGGTGGGGGTGATTTCCGCCCTCTCCTGTGGGGACTTGGCGGCCATGGAGCGCACCGATTATCCCCAACAGGCCTATGAATTGGGGAAAAACTTACGATAAAAACCAGTGGGCCGCCCGGAGAGCACCGGGCGGCCCATTTTTGTCCTGGAAGGAAATCCCTTGCGCGCCAAGGACTTTCCCAATGGTCGAGTGGAGAAACGGGGGAAAAGGGTTGACGAATTGGTCCGGTTCCTGTATGATTTTTGTATGCCTGTATGAGGTCAACAATACAAAAAACCCAAGCAAGAAAGGAATGGAAACGGACATGAGCGAGAGAAAACAAGCGCCTGAGACCCCCTGGTATCTCCGGCCCTTTGGGCCCTTGGTGTCTCTGGCGCTGCTGTGTGTGGTGTGGGGAGTCTACGGAAAGGCCCGGCTGTCCGGGCGCCGGACCCGGGCCCAGCGGGCCTGGCAGGTGGTGAGCCAGGGCTGCGTATACGATTTGGGGCGGGACCTGACCCGGCACAACTGCTTCCGGTACTGCAACCGGGGCAGCCTGTCTTCGGCCTATTTTGCCCAGGCTACGGCGGCGCTGTCCGACGGCTATATTTACCTGGCGCTGACCCACTCCAACAGTCCCGCCGGAGAGGTAATCGGGCTGTTTACCGGCCGGGCCTACAACCACATCTCCCTGGCCTTTGACCGGGCGCTGAAAACATTGGTGAGCTACAACGGCGGCGAGGGCGGGGAGGCCCCCGGCCTGAACCCGGAGACCCTCAAGGGGCTGGCCGAGCGGAAGGGGGCCTCGGTGCGGGTGTACCGCCTGGCGGCCACCCGCCATCAAAAACAGATCATGCTCAAGCGGCTGCGGAAAATCAACCAGGAGGGCAGCGCCTATAATCTGCTGGGCCTTCTCTTTCCCATGTCCTGCCAGCCCAATATTATGTTCTGCTCGCAGTTTGTCTACGCCATGCTGCGCCTGGCGGGGCTGCACTATTTTCGAAAGAACCCCTTGCAGGTGCGCCCCACAGACTTTGTGGAGTGGGACCGCCGGGGGAGGCTGGCCTTTGTGGCGGAGTTTACCTTTGACGGAGTTTGCCTGCACTGCCAGGATAGCATCCCCCAGATGAGGCCCACTGCGGGCTAACGGGAGGGGGCCATGACGCTGGAGAAGGATTCCTCCAGCCAGGTCAGGGGAAAGGCGGTCTCCCGGGAAAAATAGCGGGTGCCATTGAGGTCCACCGCAGCGCCGTACCCCTCCGCCTGGGCGGCGGGGTGCAGTGTCAGCATACAGGTTTGCCCATCCTTCAAATGGAGGGTAATTCCGTAGGTCCATCCTTCCCACTGGTTGGGCACTGCGGCATCCGGAGAGAACCGGTGAAGGTGATCCATCACATCCTGGATGACCCGCTGTGCCTTGTCCAGATGCCGGGCGCCAGTGGTCCCGTTTTGGAATTCGACGCACGCCACTTGCTCTGTGCGATAGGGAAACAGGCTTTTCTCTGTACCAAGGGTCAGTGCCTGTGCCGCCAGGACCACCAGCCATAGGGCCAGGCAGAGAAGAAAGCCAAAAAGAATGCGTTTTGCTGGCATAAAGTACCCCTCCTCTTGGGCTGAATAGAATGCGGTTACCCGTTAGGAACCAGGCGAAAACGGGCAGACTTTGCCCAGGCATTGATTGTTCTGCCCAGCGTAGGCGCACCGGATTGCGGGCACGGGCATAGAGAGGTGAAACCGTTCTTCGACAAATGCCGCTGCAGCCAGAAGCGATAGGTAGGAATTTCGTTTGCAGCATCGAGGTCCTCCGATGGTTCCAATGGCATCCAGGGCACGAGCGGTCATCTGGTTGGAAAGGCCGAGGGGCTCTTTGCTGAGCGGGGTGGCGTTTGAGAGAATGGAGAGAGACATTCCTGTGCTGATTCCAGCACCGCAGGCCCCCCAGAAACCGCAGACGCCGCCGGGGACGTGCTGCCCGCGGCGCTGAAGCTCTACCAGCGCCGGCGCCAAGTCGATCTCACCGCCAGCGTTTCGGTAGGCGGTGAGCAGGCTGGCGCCAACCAGGATGTGGTGCTCTGGGCCGTGCATATGACAAAAGGGCTGGGCCATCAGATGGTCCAAAATCTCAACCGGGTTTGCGGAGGTGGTTTCCAGGCAAAGGGTGAGGACCTGGTCAATCCCTTTGGTATGGCACTGGTTGCAAATGAAATGCCCTTTAATACAGCGGGTTTTGCTCCGCTCTTTTTTGTGGCAGAGCGCGCATTCCATTTTTCTGCCGCGGGTAAGATATTCCAGCGGCGCGCCGCAGAGCAGGCACTCTTCCTTCATGACCATTGTCTCCTCTCCGTTCTATTTTAAGAAAGATAAGGTAATTATCATTATAGCATGTCCAAATGGTTCTCACAAGCCGGCCAGGGAAATCAAAGGGGTACCCATTGACATCCCTGGGAAAGTACATTATAATAACCCTGATTTATGACGTAACCCCCCGAAACGGGGGAGGAAAGGAGCGGTTTCTTATGAAGAGAATCCAGACCCTGGAGACCCGGGACCTGGCCAAGAGCCTGAAGACCGGCGGCTGCGGCGAATGCCAGACCTCCTGCCAGTCTGCCTGCAAGACCTCCTGCGGCCTTGCCAACCAGCAGTGCGAGAATACCAATCGCTGAGAACGCTGACACACGAGGAAAGCTGCCGCCTGATCGGGCCCGATCAAGCGGCACTTTTTTCATTCGACGGAAGTGAGAAAACAGATATGATCCATCAATACAAGCTCAATGGCTACAACATTGTCCTGGATGTTTACAGCGGCTCGGTTCATCTGGTGGACGAGGTGGCCTATGACATCATTGCCCTCTATGAGACCACCCCCCAGGAGGAGATTGTGGCCCAGATGCTGGCCAAGTACGGCCACCGGGACGACGTGGATGAGGGGGAGATTTTAGACTGCCTGGCGGACATCCAGGCCCTGAAGCAGGCGGGCAAGCTCTTCTCCCAAGACCTGTGGAAGGACGTGGAGCAGGAGGCCTTCCAACACACCAAGCCCGTGCTCAAGGCCATGTGCCTGCACGTGGCCCACACCTGCAACCTCAACTGCGACTACTGCTTTGCCAGCCAGGGGAACTACCACGGGGACCGGGGGCTGATGCCCTTTGCCGTGGGCAAGCAGGCCCTGGACTTTCTCATTGCCAGCTCGGGTAGCCGGGTGAACCTGGAGGTGGACTTCTTCGGGGGCGAGCCCCTGATGAACTGGCAGGTGGTCAAGGACCTGGTGGCCTATGCCCGGACCCAGGAGCCCATCCACCACAAGAAGTTCCGCTTCACCCTCACCACCAACGGCATGCTGCTGGACGACGAGGTGACAGCGTTCTGCAACCGGGAGATGCACAACGTGGTCCTCAGCCTGGACGGCCGGAAGGAGGTCCACGACCGGCTGCGGAAGAACCTGGCCGGGGTGGGGAGCTATGACATCATCGTCCCCAAGTTCCAGCGGTTTGTCCAGCAGCGGGGAGACCAGAGTTACTATATGCGGGGAACCTTCACCCATGACAATGTGGACTTTACCAACGACATTTTCCACATGGCCGATCTGGGCTTTACCGAGCTGAGCATGGAGCCGGTGGTGAGCCCGCCGGGCGAACCCTGGGCCCTCACCCAGGAGGACCTGCCCAAACTCTTCCAGCAATATGAGCTCCTGGCCCAGGAGATGCTAAAACGGGAGCGGGAGGGCCGGCCCATCACCTTCTACCACTACATGCTGGACCTGGAGGGGGGGCCCTGCCTGCACAAGCGCATGTCGGGCTGCGGCTCGGGCACGGAGTATCTGGCGGTGACCCCCTGGGGGGAGCTCTTCCCCTGCCACCAGTTTGTCAACGACCCCGCCTACTCCATGGGGGATGTATGGAAGGGGATCACCAACCCCCAGCTGGGAGAGAAATTCCACCGATGTAACGTGGTGGCCAACCCCGACTGCCGGGACTGCTGGGCCCGGCTCTACTGCGCCGGCGGCTGCGCGGCCAACGCCTACCACGCCAGCGGGGACATCAACGGGACCTATACCTACGGATGCGAGCTGTTCAAAAAACGGATTGAGTGCGCCATTATGATGAAAGCGGCCCAAGGAAACGGGCAGTAAGGAGGAGAGGCAACATGGAACAGAAGAAAGTGACCTACACCGGTGTGGACACCGAGGACGTGACCGAACAGTTGGAGCAGGGCAACGCGAAGCTGGCGGAGAAAGGCTGGCGGGAATACCGGGTGGATATGCTCAGTTCTTCCGCGGTCCGGGTGACCTATGTCCGGGGAGAGCTGGAAGAGGATGAGGAGCTCCCCCTGGACGGAGAGGAAGAATAAGCCCCTGCGGAGGGTTCCCTCCGCGCCAGAGAAAGGAGGCCGCTATGGTCATCGGACTGATCGTCGGCATTGTGTTTATCGCGGGGGTGCTCTACTTCCAGCACCGGAATAAAGACCAATGAGCCGGGGAAAGAAATGGATTCTGCGGGGCCTGGCCGTGCTGGGAATCCTGTGTGCCTTGGGGGCGGCCCTGGTCTTTGGGCTCAGCGGCTACGTGGTTCTCTCCACCCGGCAGCAGTTTCGCACCCTGGAGGATACCCCGCCGGAGGCGGTGGACTGCATCCTGGTGCTGGGCTGCGGCGTCTATGCCGACGGAACCCCCACCCCCATGCTGTCTGACCGCCTCACCCGGGGGGTGGAGCTCTACCAGGCCGGCTGGGCGGACAAGCTGCTCATGTCCGGGGACAACCGCAGCCAGGATTACAACGAGCTGGCCACCATGCACCGGGTGGCCCTGGAAAAGGGCGTTCCCCAGGCGGACGTGGTCCTGGACTACGCGGGGCTGTCCACCTATGACAGCCTCTACCGGGCCCGGGACATCTTTGGGGTAAAAAAGGTGGTCATTGTTACCCAGGAGTATCACATGTACCGGGCCCTCTACCTGGCCCGGGCCCTGGGCCTGGAGGCCTGGGGCGTGGCTGCCGACGGGCAGAACTACCGGGGGCAGACCATGCGGGACCTCCGGGAGATCCTGGCCCGGGACAAGGATGTCCTCTGGGCCATCTTCCAGCCGGAGCCCACCTACTTAGGCGACCCGGAACCCCTGACGGGCACACCATAACAGAAACACGCGGGCCCCCGCCGCACTGCGGCAGGGGCCGTTTTTTACCAATGGGA
>NZ_QQRQ01000003.1 GCF_003425665.1 Evtepia gabavorous | reverse complement strand
CCCTCCTGCACGATTTGCGACAGGCGGGTCTTTGTTCGGGCGGAGGTTTTGAGGCTCTCACCGGAGGCCTGCCAATAACGGATGTAGTTCAGCAGTTTGTCGATATGATCATCCATCTTCTGCTGCCCTTCCATTGCGCTCCACACTTCGATTCCGTTGCGGATGAACCACTCCACCACGAAGGGCGTCTCATCATCCCGCCGCCCCAGGCGGTCGAACATGAACACCAGCAGGATGTCAAACTTCCGTTCCTCAGCGTCCTGGCGGATCTCCTGAATGGCGTCACGGTCAGCGGCAGCCACCTTGAAACCCGAGACACCTTTTTCCGCAAATTCTTTGATGATCGTCCATCCCTGGCTTTCCGCAAATTCACGGCAGTATTGTTTCTGCATCGGGATATCATCTTTTTCTACCTGTCCTTTGGTAGAGACTCGATAGAGGCAATATACTCTCTTGTTTTTTTCCATGATTGCACCTTGTCCTTTCTGGTGTAGGACTGCGGTGCATATGGTTTGCTGTTCATTCAGTTGTCAAGGTTCATATGCACACACAGTATCCCACACCACTGGTAAAAAGTCTACTGAATCAAGCAGGCTTGTTCAGATTTTCAAAGTCCTGCGCCATCAACAGTGTCTGCTCAATTTCCGACACTGTGCCAGGTTGTGTAACGGTGTTTTTGAAGCGGAGAGCAACAATCAGTCCGTCCACTTCCATCGTGATATATTCTGTCGGCTCAGAGTATCGGGGATGCTCCCGATCATACATTGCCTGCTGATAACTCATGTGATCATCCTCCTTTACATAGTCTGCTGCCAAGTCTGTTCTTCTTCGTGATCGTCCTGGGCGTGGCCCTGGGCGATTTTCTTTTGCTGCTTCTTGCGGAGTGTTTTCCTGTCTGTGTGCGGGCGCATGGTGGTGCTGTCCATCACGGGAGCATCAGGCTGAGACTGCTCCAGACGGTACCCAAGACCCACCACAGCAGAAGCAACGCTGCCGTCCCCATCAGCAGGACCGCCCATGTAGGACCATCCAGGTGCGGCAGCCGCAGTCTGGGCAGCCTGATGCCGGGCAGAGAAAAACGCTTTTCGTTCCGCTTCCCAGCCTGTTCGCTCATCTGCTCCAGATGCTTCACCGCTTTCAGCAGTTCGTCCATCTGCGTCCGAGTCGGAAGCTGCGCCAGCAGTTCGTTGACCTTCTTCAGATAACCAGTCTGTCTCTCGGTGTGGTACCCCAGCGTGCAGAGGCTGCTCAGCAGTTCCTCCCACTCCGCTTTCATGGGATGCACTTCGGGAGGCGTTGTCAGCTCCTGTGCCGGGAGCTGCGGCGTGGTCTGTACCATCTGCGCGGGACGGTTCTTTTCCAACAGTTCGTCCATAGATAATTTCTTTTCTAATCCTGAATTCATATTCCATCTTCTCCTTCAGATATTTGTCCCCGAACAGCAAGCGGTCACGGCACCGCCAGCCGCTTGGCGTGGTGTAGGTGATGTTCCGCCGGGATTCCTCCCAGCGAACCCTATAGCCCTCGCTCTCCATCAGTGCAATGAACTCCTCCCGGCTGGAAGCGTGGCGCATGCAGTCGTTGATGAGATTCATGAGCTGCAGCTTCTTGCTCTGGCCACGGGCCGCAGTGTGATACTCACCGATCGTCATGGTCTTGTTTTTCCGCCTCCTGTCCTTGGGCTGGAACACAGGAAGAGAAAATTCTATGCAGACCTGGTCGTTGCGCTGCCGCAGTTCCTGGAGCTGCTCCTTTGCGATGTGCAGTTTCTTTCCCGTATCGAAGTTGACCGAGTTGATGAGAAAGTGAGAATGGATGTGTTCCCGGTCTGTGTGGGTGCAGACCAGGACTTCATAGCCCTCATAGTACTCAGCCAGCTTCAATGCCGCTGCATGAGCGGTGACCGGGTCGACCGCTTCACCTTTCGGGAAGCTCTGCACCATGTGGTAGAACAGTACGCCATCCGTTTTGTGATGCAGCCGCTTGGTGGTCATGAAGTCCGCGTAGACAGATTCCGGCTGGCAGTTGATGCCTGTGACCAACTGTTGACCGTCACACTCGGTTTTCTTGTTCTGCATGGTGTACCGCATCACAGCTCCTATGCACCCGGTGGTCTGGCCCCGCTTATAATTGGTGAAGCTGATGATCGCCATTTCTCACCACCGCTTTCGTTCCAGGATCAACCGGACAGCAGCACAGAGTTCAGAGAACGCCTGGCGCACACTGTCCAGATTGATCACCGTGACGCGCCCCATGTGCGCCAGGGTGACAAGCTGATTCAGATTTCTGCCGATGGACTTCAGCTCCTTGAGCACTTCTTTCAGTCCATCGACGACCACTACCTGCTTTCCCAGACAGCTGGCCGTCACATAATCGCTCATGGACATCCCGGAGCGTTTCGCCAATTTCTTGATGGCCTCCCGGTCTTCGGATGCCATCCGGGTGCTGAATTTGATATCTTTTTTCATGTGGTTTCCTCCAGTCTTTCGTAAAAATGGGGTGTGGGGCAGCGCCCCGCAAACAAGCGGAAGACGGGCGGCGGCTGTGCCGGTGACCAGACAAACGCGATGCTGGCCACCTCCAAGGAGGTGATTCTCCCGAGCCGAACACCCGCACTCCTCCTTCGGCCACAAACGGCCCAACACGGCGTTTTTCTTGCTTTGCGGGGGTTTACTCGCCATACTCGGAAATCGCCCGCAAATCGCCGCACAGCGCCCCGGCAGGGTCAACAGGGTCGACCGCCGGGACACCCTGGGTATCGTCACTTCCGGCACGGCGCAGCCCGATAAGCCGCTTTCCGTTGCTGCGGCGCACCACAACGGAAATGCCGATTTTGCTTAGTGCGTCAAGGTTTTGCAGGATCTGTCGGGACACCTTCTTGGGCGAGATGCGCTCCACGCCCACAGGGTCGATTCGTTCAGACAGATCCGTGGGAGTGCCGATAAATTCGGTTCGGTCACGCATCAGTTCGGAGAGAAGATAGACGATGCGGTCGCCCAGCAGCTCCGGCTGTGTCCGGCTGTCCGACACCAGCTCCCACACATTTTCACCGTTGCGCTCCAGCGTCAGTTCCCGATATTCAATGTCACGGCCAATACAGGAGAGCTTCGCCCTGCCGCTGCCCCGCCGTTCCTCCACCAGCGTGAAGCTGGAATCCACCGCACCGCTGATGGCGGTGGTGCCGGAGATGCGATTGAACACATCGTCAGCTGTTTCCTTCCGCAGATGATGGATCAGCAGGATAGCGATGCCGTGGGCATCCGCGATCCGCTTTAGAGCAGAGAGGTCTCGGTAGTCGTTGGCGTAGGTTGCGTCGCGAGCCGGACGGACCATCTGCAGCGTGTCGATGATGACCAGTACCGTGTCCGGGTGGGCAGTGAGGAATGTTTCCACCTGCTCCTCCAGCCCCTGTCCAATGAGGTCGCACTCCGTGCAGAAGTGGACGCTGCTTGGTGCGTCCTCCGTGATCTCAAAGAGCCGGTTCTGGATGCGGAGAACGGAATCCTCCAAGCAGAGATAGAGGGTGGTGCCTTGCTTCACGGACATCCCCCAGACCAGTTCGCCCTTGGCCACCATGACGGACAGCCACAGAGCCAGCCAAGACTTGCCCACCTTTGGGGAGCCTGCCAGGATGTGCAGGCCCTGCGCAAGCAGGGTGTCCACCACAAAATTGGGCGGACGCAGGGGCTGGCTCATCAGGGCCGCTCCATCCACCGTGCGAAGCGGCAGGATATTTTTGTTCATGAATCATTCCTCCTTTGTTCTGAGTATGAAAAAGGCGCCCACCGCAGTGAGCGCCTTTCTCGAAAGGAGTTTTTCCTTTCACTTGATTATTGGGGGTATTTTGATAAAATGAGAATATCGTAAGACAGGCAGAAAACAGATATAGGACAGAGGGGGTGGCCCTATGCCACTGGGAAGCAGGCAGAACAACAATTTCCTGCATCTGATAATGGATGTCTGGCGGGATCAGATCTTTTTCAACGAGACTGTCTACCCGACCGGCCACTTTGCCGCCGAACTGTTGAATGTTCCCGAGGAGACTATGCGGGAGCTGGTCACCCACGGCGGGGCCATCAGCCATCAGGTGAAGGCCCTGGCCTTGGTCGGGCGGAGTGAATTTATCAAACTGCTGGACGGGACCCGCACCTCTCTGGAGAAGCTGTTGGACGCCCTGTGGCGCTGTCCGCCATACAGCCTGATGGACAAAGGGCAGGAGTTACACACTTTGGAGGTGCTGTTTTCCCCAGCCTCCCACAACGATCTGCTGAAGCTGGATTCGCCTGCTCGGGAATTTTTCTTACGCTATCTGGTGGCTGCTTTCAGTATCCCCCTGGGTATCCAGCACTTCGCTGTGGCGGCACGATATTTTGAGGAGGGCTATCTGCGGCGGCTGAAGAAGCGGACGGAGACCTACTTCGCCATGGCCGCCCACGACTGCTTCAACAGTGAATGGTTCTGGAGTATGATGCGTGATTTGCCGGTACCGGATATTGAGCCATTCACCATCACACCAGAGCTGAGATCCTCCTATGTCTTTGCCCGGCACCCAAAGCAGGAAAAGGAAACCGTATTTGTGAACCGGTATTTCTTTGACCATGTCATAAGCTTCTACATTTTTGACCTGATGAACGGACTGCAGCACGGCCATGCGCCCAGCCGGTGCTGCGGCTGCGGGACATACTTTCTCACCACCAACGGCTATATGCCAAAATACTGCGATGGCATTGCACCCCAAGACCCCCGCATGACCTGCCGGCAGTACGGCGCCATGATGCGGCAGAAGGAGCAAAACAAACAGCACCCGGTCTACCGCCTGTTCACCACCCGCACCAACACCATCCGCAAGCACCAAAGATCTCCGATGAGCTGCGCAATGAAGCGCTGTATGTGGCGGAGAGCCTGCGGGATAAGGCACTCATGGACAACGACTATGCCGCCAGCGGCTATGCCCGCGATATGGAGCAGGAAGCGATCTATGCCCAGGCGAGAGCGCGCCTTGCCCGGGAGGAAAAGCCGTGAGTATGTACCGCTGCGACGATCTCTGCCCAAGCAACGAGGAGCTTGCCCTGCGGATACAGAATGGCGATCCGCAGGCCGCACCGCTCCTGCTCTCCCAGAACGAGGGATACCTGACCATGCTGGCCGCAAGCTACTGCGAGCAGTTTTCTCAGGACTTTCTGGTGGACGACCTCAAGCAGGAGGGTGCGCTGGCACTGCTGGACGCGGCGCGGCGGTTTGACCCATCCATGGGGACCAAGCTGCTGACCTATGCGACCTCCGCCATCGAGACGGCCATGCGGGACTGCGCCGCCCAGGGTTCTTTCTCTCTGTCGCTACCGCTGGACCGTTACCGCCAGCTGCGCCAGGTGGCATTTCTCTATGCCACGCATGAGCGAGATGTCGAAACGGATCTACTGCCAGCCATTCAGGAGAAGCTGACGGTCTCCGCCAAAGTCGCCAGGCGTCTGCTGGAAGAATACCGCACTGTGTTTCATATCGAGTCTCTGGGCGAGGGCGTCTTTGACCTGGGGTATGGCGGCGACCCGGCCAGGGCCTACGACCGCTCCATGCGCCGGACGCTGCTCCTGCAGCGCATGAAGGAGGTGCTGAGCCCCAGAGAGCTGAATTTGGTGCGCTGTTATCTGGTGATCGGCCAGCCCAACGAGCAGAGCATGACCTTTCAGGAATTGGCCATCCGGCTCAACTACAACGGCCCCAGCAGCGCGGAGAAAGCTTATAAGAGCGCCATCCGGAAACTGAAAAAGCAGTTGAACGGCAGCGCGTATGGCCAGTGGCTCTCCATCCAGAAAGCCATTCACAGAGCTAAAGCGGAGGCGGAGAGTGATTCTGGTTACTATGTGCCGCCGCAGACCACCTGGCTGGACGAAAAGGAGCTGACGGAGCGGTTTCTCTGTGAAGTTGTTTCGCTGATCCACGTCCATGAGATCTTCAGTGACGCATTGGAGCAGAATGCAGAATAAGCAGTGCGGCACCAGGCTTTGTCCTTATACCGCACTGTTTTTTATTTATTCCATGATCCTGATTTTATTGTCATTCTCGTACATATCCTCGGCGTATTCCGCATGGTTGGGTCCTTGGCCTTTTATCCAGCCGAAGTCCGGCACATAGACCATGTTGTCCGGTTCGCTGTCAGGTGCCGGGGTAGGTTCTGGTTCTTGTGGGGGTGTGACATCCTGTTCAGGTAGAACCGGTACTTTACTCGATGGGGGCATTTGAGCAGGCGATGGCTCCGGGACAATGTCCGCTTCCTCGACCAGTTCCGGCAGTGTTGCTCCTGCCTTTTCTTCCTCTGGCGGTATGACTTCTTCCATCTCTACTATCTCCGGAACTTCGGGCTGTGTGGCGATTACAGCGGCTGGCGTGGGCAGTGCGGTTGTTTCCCCGGCTGGTTAATTCTGTGGCCACATAGCCGCACACAGGGCCAGACAGGCTGCGAATGTTGCAGCAGTGATGATTCGTTTCTTCATATTGCTTCCTCCATTCCGGACATGGAAAGAGAGCTCGATCTCTTCGACGTACAGCGAGAGACTGAGCGCTCATTTTCATATTGATTCAGTTCCATGGAGAGCTGCCACGCCAGCTCAAATCCAGAGATAAAGCTGTCGATGGAGCGTTCCTCCGCCATCAGACTCTGGGCATCTATGATTCGTAGTACCAGCCGCCGTTCCGGCTTCTCCAGCACTTGAATCAGTGCTTGGTGGCATTCTTCCACTTCCTGCTTCTGCTCCGAAAACTCGGGTGGGGTATAGAAGCAGTTATACAAATCCTTGAGTCGTGTTTTCATGTGTTGCACCTCCCGGTAGCAACACACAATACCACAGGATTAAAAAATGGTTACTGATAATTTGTATTTTCCCGAGAACTATTAACCAGCAAATGATGCTTTTGCTGGCTAACTGTTGAAAAAACCATATTCTTCATCTCCTGTGATTGATATCAGTTCTCTCGCTATTCTTAGTCCTTCTTGTAGTCCTAAACTACGATTTTCGACTATCTTGGTTGTATACAGTAGGCATGCTACCTCAAACCAACACTCAAAGAGTTTGATTTGCTGGGGAGAGAGTGTGTCTGTGAGCTCTTTAAAAGAGCGTTCATATTTTTCTTGTATTTCTTTGTCATTCATTGCGAACCACCTCTTTAGACAGGACAATACCATGTTTTTAGTTCCAAAGCCATTCATCAAGAGTAACAAAAAGCGCCCCTGGAATTTGTCAGAGAAAGTTTTGCAGCGGATTTCCTTGTCTATTCTTGAAAAATCCCATATAATATATGATAATCTTGGATGGTGGTTTTATGTCGGATAACATGACAAGAGAAGAACGCAGCAAGCAGATGGCACTTGTTAAAAACAAAAACACCAAACCCGAGGTCGAGCTTAAGCATCTGTTTTGGAAGCTTGGCTATCACTATCGATACAGCAATTGGAGTAAGTTGCCGGGGAAGCCGGATTTAGTATTTGTAAAAAGAAAAAAAGTAGTTTTCTTGCACGGATGTTTTTGGCATCGCCATCCAGGCTGTTCGAATACACGTCTACCCAAAAGCAATGTTGAATTTTGGGAAAAGAAACTTTCTCAAAATGTCTTCCATGACAGGGAGGTTTACAAACAATTGACACAGCTTGGGTGGGAATACCTAATAATATGGGAATGCGAGATGAAAAAATCGAATCGTACTTCCCTCGAAAAGCGAATTCACCTTTTTATGGACGGAGACAAGTATGACCATTAATTCAATCGAGTTATTTACCGGCGCGGGTGGCTTAGCCATGGGTATGCAACTGGCAGGCTGCCATCATCGTGCATTAATTGAATGGGATAAAGACTCCTGCGATACTCTTCGCGGGAACATTTCCAGCGGATATCCTCCAGCACATGACTGGCATGTGATTCAGTCTGATGTTCGAAAAATTAATTACTCTTCTTTGGATTTTTCAGTTCAACTAATTTCTGGAGGACCACCTTGCCAACCTTTTTCTCTGGGAGGAAAACATCAAGCATACAATGATCATAGAGACATGTTTCCAGAGGCCGTACGAGCTGTAAGAGAATTAAAACCCAAAGCGTTTGTATTTGAAAATGTAAAGGGTCTATTGAGAAAGTCGTTTTCCACATATTTTAATTACATTCTTCTCCAGTTAACATACCCTGATGTAATTCGAACGGAGAGCCAAACTTGGTTCGAGCATTTGGCGATATTAGAAAAGTTGCACACCAGCGGACACTATTCCGGAGTGAAATACAATGTGGTCTCACGCCTTTTAAATGCTGCCGACTATGGTGTTCCTCAGTCAAGGCATCGAGTTGTAATTGTTGGTTTCCGCGAAAACTTGGGTGTGGAATGGTCTTTCCCTGAGGGAGACTATTCTCGCGAAGCGCTTCTTTATAAAAAATATATTATAGGTGAATATTGGGAATCTCACAGAGTAGCTTCCAATCATCGTACCACACCAACAGCATCAGAATTAAAAAAAGCTCAGCTGTTTGCTTCCAAATACGCAGATGTGAAAGAGGCGCCAAAACCTTGGCAAACGGTTAGAGACGCGATAGGCGATTTGCCAGATCCCCAAAGCAAAGCCGCCCTAAAAATAGCGAACCATGAATTTCGCCCGGGAGCTCGGTCATATGCTGGTCATACTGGAAGCGTTTTGGACGAGCCCTCTAAAACTATTAAAGCGGGTGCGCATGGTGTCCCAGGCGGTGAAAACACAGTTGTTTTGGATGACGGCTCAGTACGTTATTATACCGTTCGTGAAAGTGCCCGTATTCAAACTTTCCCTGATGACTATCTTTTCTTCGGATCTTGGACCGAAAGTATGCGTCAAATCGGAAACGCCGTTCCAGTAAGACTCGCGCAGATGATTGGCGAGTCTGTTATCAAGGAACTTAGGAGGGTGGAAAAATAATGCCAGAAGAAAATATTCTTGCGCCTGCTCCTTTTAACCCCTTGGACAAACGGCACTTGGGTGAAAGCGTTGCTTCGGCAATGTTAAAAAGCCCAATACACCCCTTGCCCCCGGAAAAGTTCAAGGGCGCTGGCATCTATGCCATATATTATACAGGAGACTTTGAGGCTTATCAGAACCTGGCTGAAGTCAATCGCGATAATATGTTTTCCCGCCCCATCTATGTGGGGAAAGCGGTTCCTCCTGGCGCCCGGAAGGGCGGGTTTGGCCTTGGAGGTGACCCCGGCACCGCGCTTTATAAAAGGCTTAATGAACATTTTGAGTCCGTAAAGGCCGCTGAGAACCTGAATGAATCCGATTTTTTCTGCCGATACCTTGTTGTGGATGATATCTGGATTCCTCTTGCTGAATCGTTGTTAATCGAAAAGTTCCAACCTATCTGGAATCGTGTATTGGATGGTTTCGGAAACCACGATCCAGGTAGTGGAAGATATGCGCAGCAAAAGTCGCCCTGGGACGAGTTGCATCCGGGACGTGAGTGGGCAAATCGTCTGCGTCCCTGTGCTAATACCCAAGATATACTTATAGAACGGGTCAGGAACTTTCTTCATACATCGGTATAGCTCAAATGTGTCACTGAGGTTACATCACCTTTAGGCTTCAGCGGAGTAATTTGTGTGGGTTTGTCCCCTACTACTCATACCAAACAGCAAGTTGTATTTCTCCATTTTAAGACGAAATGTAGCTTTTTGCTTTTAGTAGCCAGTTTCCGTTAGATATTTAATAAATATGTTGAATGGTGGTGTCTAAATGTTCACTATCAACGACTATTTGGATGATATTTTGGAAGAATTTGAAGACTATGTGCATTCCGGCATAAGACTCTGCGATTTAAAGAGTGTTCATTTTGATGCAGGAAAAATTCCTGATTATTCAAATATTCATGTTCAGCAACTGTATCTGCTTCGTTATGCATATGCATACTCTTTCGAATACAAATGCATGTATAGAACTCTGCTCGATAGAACGAATTTCAGAAAAAATATATCTGTTACTTCCATTGGGTGCGGAAGTATGCTGGACTATTGGGCACTCGCGAATGTCGTCCCTCGGTCATGTGATATTCGTTATAGAGGGATAGATACGATAGACTGGGCGTATCAAATGGAAGCGCGGATTCAAGACGATGTGCGTTTCATATGTAATGATGCCATTGACTGCCTGCTTCGGGCACATACACTTTCTTCTAATGTGTATATTTTCCCGAAATCTAAAAGCGAATTTCCAGTCATTGCAATGTCGCAAATTGGAAAGCTCTTCGGCGAAAAGACTCCGATGGGCAAGACAGTTTTCTTTATGTTTTCCTTACGCACAGACAGAGGCAGCATGGAACGAGATGTGTGTCGGACAAGAGCCCTTTTTGAAGCTATGCTTGAAAATGGATTCCACTCAGATGACGATCCTAACATATATTGTCATTTTTCTGAAGATTGGCGTGAAAAGAAAATCAAAGACGTTGACGAAGATTTTCGCCACCCTTGGAGAGTTGTTGATTTCTTGAAAGATGAGCTGCATTCGTCTTGCATAGGATATAGTCATACTGGAGAACACTGTGAAGACGATTGTGAGCGAAGACTCAGCTGGTGGCCAATACTTACTTGCAAGCAAGCTCATTGGCAAATATTTGAGTTTAGAAAAGAGGTGTGATTTGTGATTATAAGCGCCAGTCGACGAACAGACATTCCAACATACTATTCAAATTGGTTTTTCAATCGAGTTATGGATGGCTATGTACTGGTTCGAAATCCCATGAATGCGCACCAGATAAGCAAGATAGCTCTGAACCCTGATGTTGTTGATGGGATTGTTTTTTGGACCAAAAACCCAATTCCAATGCTCAATGAATTGAAGATTTTACACGATTATATGTATTATTTTCAGTTTACACTTAATTCGTATGCACAGGATGTTGAGGCGCATGTTCCTAATAAGCAGAAACATATTATTCCTGCATTTAAAAAACTATCGGATATGATTGGTCCTGATCGTGTTATCTGGAGATATGACCCTATTTTTCTAAACGACACATATACTCCAGAATACCATATTCGATATTTCGAAAGAATCGCAAAAGAATTAAGCCCATATACAAAAAAATGTACCATCAGCTTTATCGATTTCTACCGAAATACCTCAAAAAATGTTTCTGGCTTATCTCTACGTGATTTTCCAGAAGAAACTCAAAAGAGTCTTGCGAAAGAGTTAGCTGCAATTGCCCATAGCTATGGTCTACTAATTGATACTTGTGCAGAAGGTATTGAATTACAGGAATACGGTATTGAACATGCCAGATGTATAGATGATCGCTTACTAAGCAAACTGTTAGAATGTCCTCTCGACATAGGGAAAGATAAAAGTCAACGTCTTGAGTGCGGTTGCATTGAAAGCATTGATATCGGAGCATATAATTCATGCCGTAATGGCTGTAAGTATTGTTACGCAAATTATAGTGAAAAAACAGTGCGTTCAAATTTCGCCAAGCACATTCCCGACTCGCCCTTGCTTTTTGGCGAAGTCGGCTCCGATGATAAAATAACGGAACGAAAAGTTATGAGTTGCAAGATAAATCAAATTAGATTTGACATATAATTTTTTCTATCACAATTCTATCGATTTCCAGCTCTAATTTTTGAATTTTCTCCTGTAACGCAAAAATGTGGGTGTCGAGGATTGGTTTCCTCAATGCCCACATTTTTTGCTTCTGCCTCAGATTCTTCTGCTCCTCGGCCATCTTGACCCGCATGGTCTGATAGCATTTTCATCAAACCATACACTGCGGTCCGTGGGCAGAAAACTTACCACCTTGCGAGCGCACCACATTCGCATTGTGGGGGTCGTCGGTTCGAATCCGATCAGGTCCACCAAGAAGAGAACCACTGCAGTTATTCTGCCGTGGTTCTTTTTTATATTTTTGCATCAAAAATACCCATTGGCATACTCGTCCAAGCAGGCATTCCAGATAGCTTGTCTGGGCGACATTAAATTTCTTAAAATACTTTTCGACAATATATTTCACAATTCGACAAAGTGTGATACAATAAACTGCAACATAAACTGGATGATTTTTCCTGTCTCTGGAATAGAAAAGGTTATGATTGTATGACACGGCAGTACCTAACGCAAAACGTATATGAAGCCTTTCAGCAGCGGATGCACTTTATTTTTACAGAATTTGATAATATTTTTGTCTCGTTTTCCGGTGGGAAAGATAGCGGTCTTCTCTTAAACTTAACTCTGGATTTCCAAAAAAAATACTACCCAAGTAAACCCATCGGGGTATTTCATCAGGATTTTGAAGCCCAATACACCGTTACAACGGAATATGTGGAGCGAACCTTCCAGAGACTGTCCCAAGATCCAATGGTGGAACTGTACTGGGTCTGCCTTCCCATGGCGGCCCGGACCTGCTTCAGCAGCTACCAAATGTACTGGTATCCGTGGGATGATACCAAGCAAGAACTCTGGGTCCGTCCCATGCCGCAGCATCCCTATGTAATTCACCTACAGAACAACCCCATAACGACCTACCAATATCGGATGCATCAGGAGGACTTGGCCAAGCAGTTTGGCCGCTGGTACCGGCTCTCTCATGGAAAGCAGAAAACCGTCTGTCTGCTGGGCATCCGCGCCGATGAATCGCTGCAGCGGTACAGCGGCATTCTGAATAAAAAATACGGTTATCGAGAACAGTGCTGGATCTCCAAGCAGTTCAAGGACACCTATGCCGCCTCCCCTCTCTATGACTGGTCCATCGACGATATCTGGCACGCCAACGCCTTGTTCGGCTATGATTACAATCGGCTATACGATTTATATTATATGGCCGGCTTGAAACCGAGCCAAATGCGGGTGGCTTCCCCTTTTAACGACGCAGCAAAAGACAGCCTGAACCTTTACCGCGTAATCGATCCGGAGATTTGGACCAGGCTGGTGGGCCGGGTTCGGGGGGCAAATTTCGGTGCCATTTACGGCAAAACCAAAGCACTGGCCTATCGGGGACTCTCCCTGCCGGATGGCCATACCTGGGAGTCCTACACCAAATTCTTATTGGCGACGCTCCCTGCCAGACTGCGCAATAACTACATCAAGAAGTTCCAGACTTCTCTGAACTTCTGGCACAAAACAGGAGGTGGTCTGGAGGAGAAAACCATTCAAGAACTCCTCGCCCATGGCTACCATATCCGGCGCAACGGTGTGTCCAATTACACGGTGATGCGCAACTCCCGGGTCATTTTTTTAGGGAAAATCCCGGATCATACCGACGACATTAAATCCACAAAGGACGTTCCCAGCTGGAAGCGCATGTGCTACTGCATTCTCCGCAACGATCATACTTGCCGCTTTATGGGGTTTGGCCTAACGCGGGAACAGAAACGGCAGATAGACGCGCTGAAGGCAAAATACAAACAGGTGGTGACTCAAAATGAGGTTTAGAAGCCCTGTGTATCACGTGACCGCAGTTCCTGTGGAAAAGATCGAGCCAAATACATACAATCCCAACGCCGTTGCCCCGCCTGAGCTCAAGCTGCTGTATGACAGCATCAAACAAGATGGCTACACGATGCCGGTTGTCTGCTATTATGATAAGGAGCGGGACAAGTACATCCTGGTAGACGGATTTCACCGCTACCGCATTATGCTGGATTACCCAGACATCTATGCGCGGGAGAACGGAATGCTGCCAGTCAGCATCATCGACAAGCCCTTGGACCACCGGATGGCCAGCACCATCCGCCACAACCGAGCCCGTGGTACCCACAACGTGGATTTGATGAGCAATATCATCAAGGAACTGCATGAATTGGGGCGGTCAGACGCATGGATTTCCAAACACTTGGGCATGGAGAAGGACGAAATTCTCCGCTTGAAGCAGATTACCGGCCTGGCCGCGCTCTTTCAAGAGATCGACTTCGGCGCGGCATGGCAGCCTGTCGAGGAAGAGGAAGAGGCACCCCCTGTGTAAATACGTCTCTTTTTTCATTTTGGGTCTGTAAAAGAAATGACACGACGTACGTCGTGTCATTTCTTTTACCCTCGATGCAGTCTTTTATTTACGCCATCCCAGTTGATAACATGGAACCAGGCATCAATATAATCTGCCCGCAGATTTTGGTACTTCAGGTAATAAGCGTGCTCCCAAACATCCAGGGGAAGAATGGGCGTCAACCCCTGAGACAGCGGATTATCTTGGTTCGGCAGGGCAATGATATGAAGGTCCCCAGAGGAATCAGCCACCAACCACGCAAATCCAGAACCAAACTGTCCCAGCGCCGCAGCCTTCATCTCTTTCTGCCAAGCTTCCTCCCCACCGAAATGCTCTGCAACCGCGGGTGACATTTTCTGCCCGGCAGGCGCCATAAGATCAAAGAAAAGATCATGGTTATAGACCCCGCCTCCATTGTTCCGCACTGCGGTTCGCAGACCATCGGGCAGTTCCTCCAGCTTTGTCAAAAGTGTCTCCAATGTCCAGGTGTGATATTGAGGATAGGCCTCCAGTGCCTTGTTGAGGTTATCCACATAGGTTTTCAGATGCTTATCATGGTGAAAATGCATGGTCGCTTCATCCACATAAGGCTCCAAAGCATCATAGGCATACGGCAGCGGAGGAAGCGCGAACGGATAGGTCGTCTGTGCAATCATAAGGTTACCTCCTATGGTATACGGGATTGTCTTTTGATTAGCATAAGCTAACAATCGTAGTATACTCTTTTTTTGTCAAAAAGTAAATAGGGCAATCAAAAGAAAGGATGCCATCTCTTTCTTCTCATGCAGAGATACCTCCCCTTCCATGCTCCTTTCTCTTGCACCCCGCCCCAAAATACTATATACTAAAAAATCAAGAGATATTCAAACAATAAACGGTACGGAGGAAACAGGATGCTTACCCTTGACAAAATATATCACGCCGCTTTTGTGCTCAAAAAAGTGGCCCGAAAAACCGACCTCATCAGAGCCACAAAGCTCTCCAAGCAATGTGAGCTCTATCTGAAAACGGAAAACTTACAGGAGACAGGAAGTTTTAAGCTACGGGGCGCTTACTACAAAATCAGCCAGCTGACAGAGGAGGAAAAGAGCCGCGGCATCATTGCATGCAGTGCAGGCAATCACGCCCAGGGGGTCGCTATGGCGGCAACGCAAAGCGGTATCCAGTCCTTAATTTGTATGCCGGACGGTGCTCCCATCAGCAAGGTGGAAGCCACAAAACAGCTGGGAGCGGAAGTCCGCCTGGTAAAAGGCGCCTATGACGACGCCTATGCCACTGCCCTCCAGCTCCAGGAAGATACCGGCGCCACATTCATCCATCCCTTTGATGACGACGAAGTCATTGCCGGCCAGGGCACCATCGGCTTGGAGATCTTGGATGAACTGGAAAATCCCGACGCCGTTGTGGTCCCCATCGGCGGCGGTGGACTGATTTCCGGGGTGGCCTACGCCATCAAACACCTCAATCCCAATGTAAAAATCTACGGGGTCCAGGCCGCCGGCGCCGCCAGCATGGTAAAAAGCCAGCAAGAAGGCACCCCGATCACGCTGGACCAGGCAGAGACCTTCGCCGACGGCATTGCAGTCAAGCATCCCGGAGACATTACATACCAGTTGGTGGAACAATACGTGGATGAGATCGTTACTGTCAGTGAAGATGAGATTGCCGCCGCCATCCTGGCCCTCATCGAAAAGCAAAAAGTGATCGCAGAGGGCGCCGGCGCCGTCAGTGTTGCCGCTGTCCTGTTTCATAAACTGCCGGTAGAAGGGAAAAAGGTGGTTTGTATCGTCTCCGGCGGAAACATTGACGTCAATATTCTCAGCCGCGTGATTACCCGGGGGCTTCTGACCAGCGGACGAAACGTCAGTCTCACCATTGCCCTGACAGACAAACCGGGCCAGCTGCAGGAAGTCTCTGAAATCATTGCCCGCTGCGGTGGAAATGTGGTCTCTGTACACCACGACCGCTCCGATGCCAACATGGCCATCACCAGCTGCTTCCTCAAGCTGGGACTGGAAACAAGGGATCATGCCCAAATTGTGCAAATTCAAAAGGAATTGACCCAAGCTGGCTTTCATTTGGTGTCTGAACGGGTTTAATTTTGCATTTTATCAAAAAAGAGGCGCAACGATTGTCGTTGCGCCTCTTCTTTCTCATCATCCCAATTTTCTAAGTTTCTCCCATAACTCTCGTTTGTGATCATCCAATTTCCGGATCATATGAAAGATGCCGAACAAAAAGGTCAGACTCGCTAAAATGAGAGGATCTGTCAGGGAAAGAAAATCATAGAGACAGTACCCAAGGGCAGAGAGCAAAAGCAGAGGTATCCCGTAGGAAACAAGCAGGAAAACCACATACTGCCGGTTACTGACCTGTCGAAAATATTGCTCCCACGCCTCTCCATCCATTCTGCTCGCCTTCCCCTTGACCCAAATCATACCCAAAATAACCGGAATAGACAGCAAAGCCGCTATTTTCTGCAATGCAAAAACCAGAACAATCGCCCCCAGCATCTCCATCCGCTGCACATCCCCTTTCTATCCACAGACCCCAAACCAGATCAGCAGAGCGAGGCCAATGGCCCCCAAGATCAATCCGCCGTGAAAGTATGCCCTTTCCTCATATTCGTCAAAACGGTACATCATGTTCGCCGCCATTCCTGCAAAAAGTAGCGCAAGGCACCCGATCCAGGCTGTGTTTCCTTTTACCACACACAAAATTGTAAAGACTTCAATACAGACCACCACAAAATCCCACGCACGGCTTTTGGAATGGGCATCAATTTCGTCATCCCGTTCATCGTAAACAGGGCGCATATGCTTTGACATGGTTCTTCTCCCCTTCCCTATTTCTTCTCTTCGTAGTACATTCCCACAAAAAGCTCTATAAAAATGACCAGCACCACGAAAAGTCCCGCGGCCAGGGCCATGCCTGCAAAGGGGAGATACCCTGTTTTCTTCAGACCTACCAAAGAAGCCACCATAACCACAAACAGTAACACCTGCATAATGTCCAAAGTCTTCGCTTTGCTGGCAAGCCGCACCAACTGATTCCGCTCGTCCATTTGCTCGATTCGCGCTTCCCGCGTCTTTTTTCTGGACAGCGCCCGGGCGCTGTCCGCTATCCCAAACGCCATGACAATCAGGCCGAGAATGAGGTTCCACTTTGCCTGGAACCCATTTGCAGAAGGAGAAGAAAGATCGTAGAAAAAGAAAAGTATTCCAATCGCAAGAATTCCAAGCCCACTCCAGAATTTCTTTTTATCATAAATCTTCATCACAATCCTCCTCATTTACTGATTTCTCTCATAATAAAGTCCGAGCACAATGGAGACAATCTGCAGCACGCCAAAGGGAATTCCCGCTCCTATGAGCAGCCACAGGAACGCTGTGTCCTTTGTTATTCCATAGCCAATCATACATCCGGCCACCATGGCAAACAGGAAATAGGTCATAATCTCCATCGTCTTTGCCCGGCACCGCAGTGCAATGTACTGGTTTCTCTCATCCCGCTGTGTAATCCGGTCCTCTCTGGACGCTTCCTTGGAACAGCTTCTCACAATACCGCTTACGCCAAACGAAAAGAGAAGAATCAGCAGAGTTCCAGCCTTCCAATCAAAAGTCTGAAACCCCGTTTGAACATAGATGCACACACCAACGATTCCCAGCAGAATCTCTCCCATCCCGAGAACCCATCCCTTTTTGTTATATATTTTCACAACAGTTCCTCCTTTCTGTTCTCCTGTCATTCTTCCTCATATTGCTGATCTTCCAGTGCTTTGTTCTCCTGCAAGCAGCAGAGGTCCTCTACTGTTGTCCCAAAGACCTGCGCTATGCGATAGGCAAGCATCAAGGAAGGATTATACTGTTCCTTTTCAATGGAAATAATGGTCCGCGAAGAAACCCGAACCAGATCCGCCAACTGCTGCTGCGTCATTTTGGCTGCTGTTCGCAGTTCTTTTACCCTTGTCTTCATGGGCGCCTCCTCCTAAAATATGAAGCTCGCTTCTCGTGAAGGCAGCTTCATATTACCATGGACGAACTTTTTTGTCAATGATAGCCCGACCAAATAAAAAACTGATGGGAAGCGAGTCAAGGTCTCTCCCCCACCAGTCCTTTGCCTTGTCACAAAAAGAACGTCACCTGGTATGAATCTTCAATCAAACTATAGTCCAGGCCATACTTCTTACACATTGCAAGGTTATGTTGATTTTCTTCCTGGAGCCGTGCCTTGGTACACCAGGAATCATCCCCTCGATGCTCTATTACATTGGCAAATGCCTTAATTTCATCAAAATGGTGGTCGATATATCTCTCCGTCATCACCAGACAGCAATAGCGGATCTCTTTCAAATACACTGTGTCAAAGCCGCGTTTCCAGTCAAATGGAATATAGCCGCCTTCCACCACCAAATTCTGTCGGTTTTCGATGGCAGTTTTGATCATCTCCCGCACAATGGGCCATAGATACTCCGTTAATTCCGCGTCATCCTCCGGGGATAAGTTGGTCTGTCCGCTTCGAATCAGTCCCATTTTCAGCAGGTCTATCGACAGATAGGGATATCCCTTCTGCTCCAACAAGCTCTGGGCCAATGCGGTTTTCCCAGTGTGGGAAGCTCCCGCAATTAAAACAACCATGGTTTTCTCTCCTAACCTCATCATCTTAGGATAAAATAATAATGTATTGTATCACAAATTTTATGTTCCTGACCAGACCTTCTGCACAGTTTGAGAGAAACATTGCTACTCTGCCAGGATTTGACCTTCTTTCCCATTGTATGGTATAATTTGCCCCGTCAAAATAACATAGGTATAAAATGAGGGAACGAATATGCAACAATGGAAAAAACGGGGAACCTATCATTCTGTCTTGGAAGCCATTCAGGAGATGTCCGGCCTGACAGAAGAGGAACTGCTCTCTCCTTCCCACATAGAACCCAATAGAATTCAGAACATCCCAGAGGCAGCAGAATGTATCCGGGCCTGTGCGATAACGCAGGGCATGCCTGTTGTCATTGTGGGAGATTACGACGCCGATGGAATCACCTCCACCGCCATTCTGGTCAAGCTGCTCGGCCATTTTGGCGTGCGTACAAAGACCATCATTCCAAAACGCTTTACCGATGGGTACGGTATCTCGGAGTCTCTGATTCAAGGCATAACAAATTCTCTCATTATCACCATTGACAACGGTGTATCCGCCATAGAGCCCATCCGCGCCGCCAAAGCGGCCGGAAACACTGTGATTGTCCTGGACCACCACCTCCCACAGGATACGCTGCCGGAAGCAGATCTCATTGTAGACCCCCATATCTTCCCAGAAAAAAATGGGTACGAACATTACTGCGGCGCGGGACTGGCCTATAAACTGGCCGAATTCCTATGCGCCTCGGAGTCTTCCCAGCAGAAGAAGGGTCTATTTTTCGACCTGCTGGTTTTGGCCTGCATTGGTACCTTGGCCGACGTGGTGCCATTGACAGGGGACAACCGGTATCTCGTGATCGCAGGGCTTCGGGTCATCAACCATAAAACTTGGTTCTATCAGCTCTCCAGCGGCATCCAGGCCATTCTCAACCTGGCGGACCGCCCCTATGATGAGGATACCATTAAATTTCAAATTGCTCCAATCCTGAACGCGGCAGGCCGTTTATACAATGCCGGAAGTTCCTCCGTTCTAAAAGCCCTTCTCTCAGAAGATGATACCCAGTCTCTCGTCTTTGCCTCTAAAATGAAGCAGATCAATGAAGAGAGGAAACGCCTGGTCACTCACTGGCTCACCATTGCCGCCGCAGCCGCAGAAGAACAAAGCCAAGCGCCCCTTCTTACCGTTTGCTGTCCTGGCATGCCGGAGGGAATTCTGGGTATCCTTGCCGGCAAACTGGCGGAATCCTTTCATCGTCCGGCGTTTCTCTTCTCCAGTGTGATGGGAAACCCTGAACTGCTCAAGGGCTCCGGACGAACTTACCTTGATTTTGACCTCTCCCCGCTCCTCCCTCTCATTTCTCCCTATGTGGAAACAGCCGGCGGACACGCCGGCGCCGCAGGCATCACCGTTTCCCAGGCACATTATCCCCAAATGGTACGCGCCATGGTCCAGTACATGGAAGATAACCCTTTGCCCGAACAGGAAGACGTGCTGTACTATGACCTGGATCTTTCCGAGGATGAACTTCCCGCCGCACTGGAAACCCTCAAATCCCATGCCCCCTACGGGCAGGGGGTTGAAAAGCCAGTATTTGCGCTGCGAAACTACTGCCTGGTCTCCAAAGGTACCCAAACCCATCGCCAGATGGGAAAACAGCAGGAACACATTAAGCTGTTTGGCCGGTTTGCGGACGCCGTAGGATTCCAGCTCGCGGAGGCCTACCAGTCCTTAGGCTGCCCCAGCACCGTGGACCTATTGGGGTCGATCGGCGAAAATACATTCCGCGGCGTCACCTCCCTGCAATTCCAGTTTCACGCGATTCAGGCCTCTCAGGAACCCCTCCTCCCTTGACACCGTCTTGCCCGTCACCGGTCCCTTCCCGCTTCCTCTGACGCGTTCCTCCTCATGCAGCTTAGAATGAATAATCCTCTCCAACGCTGGCAAAATATCCATGTACCTGATCCCCAGCGGCGGGGGGTACAACTACAATGGAAGAGGTGATCCCATGACATCCAAAGAACTACTGTATTTAGAAGATGCACTGGGCCATGAGAAGTATTTTCAGAGCAAGTGCAAAGAGACCGCCAGCCAGCTCCAGGACATTGAGCTGAAAACCTGCATCGAGCAAATGGCGCAGAAGCACCAACAAATTTTTCAGCGTTTCTATGGCTTACTGTAAGGGAGGGCACAAGCATGGGTGATAAAAACTTAATGGAAAATATCCTTCTGCTGGAAAAGGGCGTTTGTGATCTCTTCCTCCATGGCACCATTGAATCCTCCACCAGCAGCGTCCACCAGGCCTTCAGCACTGCGCTGCATGATTCCCTTGGAATGCAGGACACCATCTATGACATGATGGCAGAGAAAGGCTGGTACCCGGCAGAACAGGCGGAACAGAAAAAAATTGATTCTGTGAGACAAAAATTCAGCAGCCAGCAGGCCAACTGAGTCCCTGTTCCTTCCATCGCAGACCGTTTCAAAACGGTCTGCGATTTCTTCATTTTCTCCAGTTCTCTCTTCCCTGGTTCTCTCTTGAGAATCTCCTGAAAATTTTATATAATAGGGCGAACCTCGAATGAAAGAAGATGATCTGCTTGCTTCATGTAGCAATTTGTGACGACGAGGAAACCTTTGTCCAGCACCTGAATGCCCTGCTCACCCGTTACGCACAGGAAACCGGGATTGCCCTTAAAATCAGCACCTATCGGGACGGCGCCGATCTGGTCGATCCCTATGATGCCTCCTTGGACCTCATTTTCCTGGATATTCAAATGTGCGCTATGGATGGTCTGCGGGCTGCCGAGCAGATTCGAAAGCTGGATAGCAAGGTGGCAATCATTTTTCTCACCACACTGACCCAATACGGTCTGGAGGGCTACCAATACCAGGCAACCAACTACATCATAAAGCCGCTTCAATACATCCGTCTCAAGGCCGAGATGGATAAATTCCTGGCCCGTCGGCAAACAGAACCAGACCCGTTTCTGCTCATCGTCAATGACACAGGGAAATATAAGGTATTTCTGCGGGACCTGCGCTACATCGAGACCTTTAACCGGAACTTGCTCTGCCATACAGAACAGGAAAATATCCTATCTTACAAAAGTATGAAAGAGATGGAGAGCACCTTGCAGGGACAGGGGTTTGCCCGGTGTCATACCAGTTACCTGGTGAATCTCTTTTTCGTAAAAGGGGTCAAAAAGCTGGAGATCACACTGGTCACAGGAGAAACCATCCCCATCAGCCAGCCCAAACGAAAGGAATTTATGGAGCGCCTGACGGAATACTGGGGGGATTTGCTGTGATTCTATGTCTGGAAGTGCTTTCCACCATTTTATCTCTTCTGTACACCTTTCTTTTCTTCTGGATGCTGCATACCTTTCTGCCTGTCCGGAAGCATTGGGGCCTGCGGATTCCTGCCTTTCTCTGTTTCTGCTATATTGCAGATGTGATTATCTACTCCAACGACCTATCCAATCTATTGGGTGTCTTGGTTGGATTTCTTCTCTATGTCATGCTGTTTCATCAGGGCCGCTGGATGGCAAAAGCCGCTGCCGTACTGGTTTTCTACCCTGCACTGATCGCCATAAACTATTTGATGCTTGATACCAGCAGCCGCTTATTTTTCTCCTTTACCGGCGCATCCGGCGACTCCAGTCTGATCCCCTGGTCCCCTGAAGACTACCTGTGGAGCACTCTCTTCCACACCGCAGCTTTGTTCCTTCGCCTGCTGTTTTGGGCGTTGGCCTGGTTCTGTCTCCGGCGATATCTGGGGCAGATTTCCGCCAGTTTGACGTCCTCCATGTGGCTGATTGTAGATACCCTGATGCTGGCTCCATTTGTGGCTATCTTTACCATCCTTTGCTTTTTGCCGG
The DNA here is from genome assembly GCF_003425665.1 of Evtepia gabavorous. Lineage (GTDB taxonomy): Bacteria > Bacillota > Clostridia > Oscillospirales > Oscillospiraceae > Evtepia > Evtepia gabavorous. The sequence continues at coordinate 124,930 of NZ_QQRQ01000003.1, read as the reverse complement.
AAAACATTGCTATCGTCTACCCCATCTGTTTTGCCTCCATCTTTTCCAGCTTTGGCTGCATCTATCTGGCCGCCTATATCTGTACCTCGGTCCAAACCACCTACCGGGCCCAGGCCCTGGAGAAACAGAAAACCTACTACAAGGACCGCCTTCAAGATGAGGAACGAGTCCGTCAGATCTACCATGACATGAAAAACCATCTTTTGGTTTTGCAGTCCCAATCCGAAAACAGTCCTGTTCTTCACCAAGCCGCTCAGACCCTCCAGGACCAGCTCCAGGCGTATGAGAGTTATCAGCATACCGGGAATGAGTATCTGGATGCAATCATTCGGGACAAAGCCAGGCTGGCCCGGGAAAAGTCCATTGACTTTACCTCGGTCATCCATTTTGAAGCCGGTCACTTCTTGGACCCTTTGGATATCAGCACGCTTTTCGGAAATGCCCTGGACAACGCCATCGAAGCCTGTATGCAACTTCCAGACGCACAGCGCCTGGTGACTGTGAAAACCTCCCGGGTTCGAGACATGCTTCTGGTTTTGGTGGAAAACACCATGTCTTCTTCCCTTGTCTGGAACGGTCGGACCACCAAGGAAGACCCCTTCCTCCACGGCTTCGGCTTGGCAAACATCCAACGTACCGTGGAAAAATACGGCGGGCATTGTCTCACCCATGGAAAGGACGGAATCTTTACCTTAAAAATTCTCCTGCCGATTCCCTCATAACATTTTGCAGCGCCGCCCCTTCCTTTGGGGCGGCGCTGCATTCATGTTTTTTAGATTTTACCTTCTCCGTGTTAATTTACGCATTTTCTCTTGTGGTTTTTGCGGCAGATGGTATTCTGTACCTACCGTTGAAACCAAAGAAACGAGGGAGAAACCATGGAAATCTTAACCGCATCGCATCTAACCAAACAGTATGGCCAAGGGCCGAATCTGGTCAAGGCATTGGATGATGTCTCCATCTCCATTCACCAAGGTGAATTTGTCGCTATCATCGGTACTTCCGGCAGCGGAAAATCCACACTGCTGAATATGCTGGGCGGATTGGACCGTCCCACCAGCGGCAGTGTCAAGGTGGACCGCTTCGAACTGGGAAAGCTAAAGGATGAAGACCTCACCGTCTTCCGCCGGCAGAGAATTGGTTTTATTTTTCAGAATTATAATCTGGTCCCGATTCTCAGTGCCTATGAAAACATTGTTCTGCCCATGCAGTTGGACCGGAAACGTCCCGACGAAAGGTTCCTGGAAAAAGTCGTCACCCTGCTTGGCTTGGAGAAAAAACTGAACAGCATGCCCAACCAGTTGTCCGGGGGGCAGCAGCAGCGGGTGGCCATCGCCCGGGCCCTGGCTTCCAAACCGGCCATTGTCTTGGCCGACGAGCCCACCGGCAACCTGGATTCCAAAACCAGCCAGGAGGTCATCGCCCTTCTGAAGCGGACCAGCCAAGAGTTCCACCAAACCATTGTCATGATTACCCACAACCCGGACATTGCCGCCCAGGCCGACCGAGTCATCCGCATTGAGGATGGCAGAATTCACCCCTAAGGAGGCCAGCACAATGAAACGAAAGACCTCTATCTTAGGAACGCTCACCGCCCGCACCTTTCGGCGCAGCAAAAGCCGCAATCTGGTGGCCATTCTCGCCATCCTGCTGACCACCATGATGTTCACCACATTGTTCACCCTATCCCAGAGCATGGGCCAAAACATGACGGAGATGTATCTTCGGCAGGCAGGTACCACAGCACACACCAGCACCAAGTCCATTCTTGATGCGGAAATTGAAAAAATTGTCTCTCACCCAGACGTGGTGTCCTGGGGCAAATCCATTCTGGTGGGCACCGTGGAAAATCAGGCTCTGGCCGGTCGTCAGGTGGAGATTCGCTTCGCCAGCGATTCCTACGCGGAATCCTGCTTTGCCTCTCCCACAACAGGCCGGCTGCCACAGCGGGCCGACGAAATTGCCCTGGACACCCAAGTCCTGCACCGGCTGGGGATCTCCCCTGCCCTGGGGCAGACAGTCACCCTCTCTTGGCGCCCCGATCTCTCCAGCAGTGCATCAATTTCCAACACATTTACCCTCTGCGGTTTCTGGGAGGGCAACGAATCCGTCTACGCCAGCATGGCCTGGGTCAGCGAGGACTTCGCTTTATCCGCCTGCGGCGGGGCCGAGGGGCCGGCAGAGGGGCAAATCCTCGGCACCCGAAACCTGTGCCTGACCTTTGCCGATGCCGATGGAATCGAGGAAAAAACCGCACAAATTCTGGCAGACTGCGGCCTGACCGGCAAGGTGAAATTTACCACCAACCTGGCATACAGCGCGGAGACCCAGCAAATGATTTTCGCGGAAAATATCCCCATGTATGTGGGCATGGTACTGGTATTTCTGGCTGGATATTTGATCATCTTTAACGTGTTTCAAATCTCTGTGGCTTCGGAAATCGCCTTCTATGGTCAGCTGAAAACCCTGGGCGCCACCAAAAGGCAGATCCGACGCATCATTTTCGGGCAGGGAAACCGGCTCTCCCTCATCGGGATTCCCCTTGGACTCGTTCTGGGGTATCTGTTGGGGCATCAGCTGGTCCCAATTCTGATCGCCACCCAGGATTTTACCCCCACAGTATCCGTCCATCCCCTGATTTTCGTGGGGTCAGCTCTATTTGCCTACTTGACCGTTATCATCTCGTGCCTCCTTCCCGCCCGGCTGGCCGGAAAGGTCTCCCCAGTGGAAGCACTGCGGTACACAGATGCCGCCCCAGGCTCCAGAAAGAAGGAGAAAAAAGGGCGGCGGGGCGCCTCCTTGGCCGCCATGGCCTGGGCCAATCTGTGGCGTAACAAAAAACGGACCTTTCTTGTCCTCTGCTCCCTTACCCTTGGTTTGGTGCTCATGAGCTTTTTCTACGCCAAAAACGCCAGCTTCGATGTGGAGAAATATCTCCTGGACCTCTCCGTGGCAGACTTCCAGCTGGATGATGCCACAAACCAAAGTGCCGACGGGTATGACCCCAACAGCCAGACCATTCAGCAGAGTCTCCTGGATCAGCTCAACCGCTTGGGCACTGTGGAGGCCACTGGCCGGCTGTACGCCCAAGAAGTGTCCCTTCCCGTCAGCCAGAAGGCTGCGGAGAATCTTTCCACCTATTATACCCAAGACCGTTTGGACGAATTTGCCTCCTACGACCCCATGTTCCCCACCTGGAAAGCCAGCTTCGATCAAGCAGTCGCCGGTGCCACCCTCACCCACACCGTTTATGGCGCAGACGGGTTAATCCTGGAGGCCGCCGCCAGCGGAGATTATCTCCTGGACGGGACATATGATCCAGAGGCTTTTGCCACCGGAAACTATGTCCTTGCCATCGGGCCCGCAGCAGAGGCCCAATCCGGCGGCCTGCCCACTTATGCGGTGGGAGAAGAGATTCAGATAGAAGGACGGACATTTACCGTCATGGCAATCCTCTCTCCCCTCCAGCCCATGGTGGCGGGAACCACCCCCGCATTTGACCTTCCTCTGGTGTTGCAGGCCGATGTATTTACCCAGCTCTTCCCGCAAAATCATCTGCGGAAATTCTATTTTAACGTCGCCGATGAAAGTCTGGACGCAGTCTCTGCACTGCTCACTGATTATCAGCAAACCCAAGCCATTGGTATGAACATCACCTCCCGGCAAACTATGATAGACCAATACGAAGCACAGACCCGCTCCTCCTCCGTCATGGGATACGCCATCAGCGTGGTGATTGCCCTGGTTGGCGTACTCAACTTTGTCAACAGTATGGTCACCGCCATTGTCTCCCGGAAGCGGGAGTTCGCCATGATCCAAAGTGTGGGTATGACCAAACGGCAGCTGCGAACCATGCTGACCTTGGAGGGACTCTCTTACGCCGGTATCACGCTGCTCCTCTCCTATCTGCTCAGCGCCGTCGTGGTCGGCGTCCTGGTCCGTGCGATGACCGCAGATGGATTCTATACCTTCCAATTCACACTCTTCCCCCTTCTTCTCTGCACTCCGATCCTTCTCGTTTTCGCCTGGCTCATTCCTGTTCTCTGTTTTCGAAACCTGGAAAAGCAGAGCATCGTGGAACGCCTTCGGGCCATTGATTAAAATTCCTTGTTTCACAGCGAGCAGGACAGCGTCTGCTGTCCTGCTCGCTTACTCTTTTCACCGGGCCGCGTCGGCAACGAACCCCGCTCCCAAGGCAGAGACCGTCACTTTTCCGGCGATCACAGAGGCCGGCAGCTGAAAGGGCGGGTCCAGGACCCCCAGGGAATCCGGATAAGAGGAAAAGAAAGTTCCTCCATAAAGGTCCATCCAAGATGGCACCGGCACAACTGCCAGAAGCAAAACCACAGCCACCAGCGCCATCAAGAGTCTATGATGCACACGTCCCAGCCAAAGCCCCGTGCCCATGACCAGCAAGAAAGGCGGAAACACAGTTATCACCAGGGGCAGCAGCAGCGTGTTCCAGTCTATCGCCCCAAAAATGATCCCATAAAATCCAACGGCGTACACCACAGGCACTGCTGTGACCACAAGAAATGCCACCGTGACCGCAGTATACCGAATCCGGCAGTGGACCGCTTGGGAAAGCGGGGTTGCCGCAATCAAAACTTCCACCCGTTTTCCTGTGTCAGAGGTGAGAATAGAAAGAAAACAGAGCAGAGCTACCAGGAGCAATGGCATCATTTCGGCCAGATAAGCCCCAAAACTCCAAGGGGAAAAGGGCGCCGTATTCGCTATACCCAACAGGATTTCCCCTCGCATGGTCCAGTACCCATATAGCAGGGCCACCAAGAGCAAGCCAACGGTAAACCGATTTCCCAACAGACGGCGAAGCTCATAGTAGAAAATCTTAACCATTTCCATGTCCCCCTTTCACCGCAAGCTGATCCTCTGTCAGGCCGCAGGCATCCAAAAAGTCCTGCCAAGTGACATAGGGAGGCATCTCCGTTCCCCCCTGTTGGAAGAGGGTTTGGAGGATAGCGTCCATTGCCGCCTCTCCACCCACCAAGGTCTCCGCCTGTTTCACCTGCAAAGGTGCCTTTCCATAGGTGCTGGCGTCAAAGATCAGGGCTTGTATAGAGGCTTGATGCTCCTCTGACAAACGGCTGATATACTGCGGATTGCGGAGGTAAAACTGATCCATCATATCATCATACCGCGTCTGCCACTGGTCCACGTAGAACTGCTGGGCATAGTCCGCTCCCTTCCATTCTTTCATCATCCGGTATGTGGTGTAGCAGGTCAGAGCTTCCGCGCTCCAATCCGTATTTTCCAGATCCATGATGGGGCACTGGCTGCCCCACCACTGGTGCACAATTTCATGGGCAATCACCTCTTCCGCACTGGCCCCCTTAGAGGGGTCTTTCAGGTTGTCCTCCGAAAAGAAAAGTTCCCCCATATAGCTGAGATTGTCCGCGGCACCACCGCCCATCATGTGGGCGCTGGTCATCACGATATTGAGTGGATACTCCTCTGTATAGGGCAGCGCCCCATAATGCGCCGTGCAGTAAGATACGGTGTCTGTCAGCAAACGCTCAATCCCCAACGAGGTAAACTCCGTTTGGTGGGTCGCACTATACCAGAAATACACCGGGAATGCTGTGCCCTTGAGTTTGACACAGACATAGTTTCCCGCGAAAAAGGCCGGGCGGAGTCCCGTTCCTTCCAAATGCCAGGTTCGGGTTCCTTCCCCCTCTCCCACCACTTGCGCCGGCTTTCCTTTCGACACCATCTGCAACTGCTCCGGCAAAGTAACGCGGCCGGTAAAGGTGCAATCTTCCGCCGTCTCCCCGTGAAGGGCAGGAAGCACGCTATTGCCGCCCATGCTGATGTACTCCGGCGTGATCTCATCATAAATGGCCAACACCCCTGTGTTCGCAGGCAGTTGAATGCGCCCTTGATAGGAAATCTCCACCTGCAAATTCTTTTGCGCAGGGAGCGTGAGGGAGATATTTTTCAAAGAGATAAACTGATCGTTGTGTTGATCCGTAAACGGAACCTCTTCTCCATTCACCAAAATAAGCTCAACAGTATAGCCTGGATTAATATCCAGCAGACACGCCTGTTCCGTACCGCTGATGTTTTCCACCTCATAGGTCGCGTTTCCCTCTGCCGTGCCTTGTTCCGGATGAACCAGCAGCTCCAGCTGCGTCTTATGAATGACCACCGTAGGTTCTTCCGTCTCCTCCATGCTGGAATAGGCCGTCCCTCCCCCTGTTACATTGCCGGTATCCAAAGAGACAGGCGGAGCATGGTCCAGGTAAGGTTGGCGGAAATACAAGCCAGCTCCGCTTACCAGAAGACAAGCCGCCAGCAGCGGCAAGTAGAGCTTTCGCCCATAGCAAGCCATGGAGCCAAAAATACCCCTGCCGTGGTTTCGAACGCACAGAAGGGACCCCACCCAGAGCCCGCCAAAGAGGCACAGCCACAGCAAACGGCTGTACCGCGCCAGCCGGAAAATCGTCGTATTGCCTAAGTCTCCGGAAAAACCCAGGTTGGACAAATCCATCCAGTACAGCAAATAGGTGTCCTGACTCCAAGGGCCCAGTCCCACCAGCAAAAGTGCCAGGAGAAGCAGCACACAGACATCCACCCGCTGGAATATTTGGTAAAACGCAGCAGCCGCCAAAACCGTCATTTCCAGAAAGGGAAGCAAAAACAGCAGGGCGACTTGGACATATTCCTTTCCCTGAAAGGTCTCCCCCAACCGGTACCAGGTATAGGGAAGGTAAAGTAGACTGGTCACCAGAGAGGACACTACTGCGGTCAGCATCAGCACAACGGTCCGAACCACAGCCATCCGCAGGGGAGAGACCACACTGTCTGTCAAAGGTCCCATTCTCCCCTTTTTGACCCGGTTCATCTCTGACAAAGTTAACACCGCAAACGCAAGCGCCCCGCCCAGCGCGCCTGCCAGCATGGGATTCAGAAGAACCAAGGCCGCGGTTGTACCGCCCCCGGCGGGCTGATAGAGTCCATAGCCCACCAAGGGGGCAGCGGAAGCGGCCAGCAATGCCAGCCAGGTTCCCTTGGACCGAAACAGACGCATCCACTCCACTCGAAGGTCACGCCAAACTGTCATGGCCGCTTCCCCTCCTTCCCCACCAGATAGACATAGGCATCCTCTAAGGTAGGCTCTACTTTCTGAACTGTCTCCGGTAGTTTCTCCGCCACAGCCCGGCATAAGATTCCTCCGGCTGTGTTGACCTGGGCAGTTACCTCGCAGGAAATTCCTTGGGGCGGATAGCCTTGGAACACCCCCACGTGTCCCTGGGCCCGGGCAACCAGCTGCTCAGGGCGTCCGTCAAACAGGAGCTCTCCCCCATGAATGACAATGAGACGGTCACACACAGACTGCACATCCTCAATAATGTGGGTGGACAGCAGAACCAATTTATCTTTGGCCTCCTGTGCAAATAGGTTGCGGAAATGAATCCGCTCCTCCGGGTCCAGCCCCACGGTAGGCTCATCCAAAATCAAGAGCTGAGGGGAGCCCAGCAGCGCCTGCGCAATCCCCACCCGCTGGCGTTGCCCGCCGGAAAGGGTACGAATCCTGGCTCGCCGCTGCGGCGTCAAATTGGTGTCCGACAAAACCCGCCGAATCTCTGCTTTGGGGGCACGAATGCCCTTTAAGGCAGCCATATAGTCCAGAAACTGGGTTACCGTTAGCTCCTCATAAAGTCCAAAGTCCTGGGGCAGATAGCCAAGCTGGGCTTTCAAGGCCCCTTCGCTTTTGGCCAGGGGCCGCGCGTCCACAAAAATGCTTCCCTGGGTGGGAAGCAGCGCCGCCGTCAGAAGCTTCATCAGGGTGGACTTTCCCGCTCCATTTGGCCCCAGCAGTCCAATCATCTGGGGACTGCTCAATGTAAGGCTCATATCCTGAAGCGCCTTCTTTCCGGTGGGATAGGTCATGGTTAAATGTTCCATCTGTAGTTTCATCGCAAAAATCCTTTCCTTGCTTTTAAGAGCAAGGAAAGGATAGCAAAAAAATATGGAGTTAATTTAGCAGGAAGTTGTAGTTTCTGTGGAGTTGGTTCTGGGCAGCCAAACTTCCACACAGACTCCAGCGGCGGTATTTCTAATCCGTATCTCCCCACAATGGTATTCCAGAATCCGTTTCACCAGGTACAGCCCCAAACCGCTTCCGCCCGTCTGCCGGTTGCGAGAGCCCTCCCCCCGGTAAAAGGCCTCAAACAGATGGGGAATCCTTTCTTCTGACAGGTGAACCCCTGTGTTTTCCAGAGAGAAATAGATCTGCTCCCCTTCCTCCCGAGCAGAGAGAAAAAGTTCCGCCCCGTCCGGGGAATACATGGCTCCATTGGTTAAAAGATTGCAGACCGCCTTGGAGAGTAAATTCCACTCTCCCGGTACCCGAAGGTCCGGCGCAAGGGAAACATGCAGCGTCTGCTCCTTTTGGGCAAAGAGGTCCGTGTATTCCTCCACACAGGCAGTCAGGAGATCGGTTAGATTCAGAGGCTTTATGCCACGGCGGACCTTCTCCCCTTCCATCCGGGAAAGGGTCAGGAGTTCCCCCACCAAACGCTCCATGCTGCCCATCACTTGCAGACTTCTGGCCAGGTATCGCTCCCGGTCGGCATAGACCCCCACCCCGTCCAGCATCCCTCCCAGCTGCCCTTTGACAATGGTGATCGGCGTCTTTAGTTCATGGGAAGCTGCGGCAAAGAATTCCATCCGCTGCCGCTCCATTTCCCGCTCTCGTTCCATGTCTCGCCGCAGCGCCTCATTCGCCCCCTGCAGCTCCCCCATGGCGCGGGATAGCCGGGTAACATAGCGGGCGTAGAAAAAGGACCCCAAAATAGACACCGACACCACCGAGGCCAGCAGCCAAGGCCATAATTTCCCCAAGGCTTCCATCGCTTGATTCACCCCTCGGATTCTGCCTACCACCATCAGCTGATACACATCCTGACTGCCTTGAAAAGAAAACGGAGTCGCAACGGTTTGGGTAATGTGTATTGATTCGTTGGTTTGCAGCGTCATGCCCTCCTCCGTTTGAATCTGGCTAAACGTCACCCGGCCCTCTTCCTCCTCTGTTTGTGCAAGGTCCTTTGTCCCCGCCACCGGCTGACCAGTTTCATCTAAAATACTCACTTGGGCATCATAATCCGACGCAAATTTCTCCAGCAGCGGGCCACACGCAGATAGCGTAGTCTTGCTCAACTCTTGGATCAAACTCTCCGCCTGCTCCGATAACACGCGGTTTCTGTCTGCCTGGTATGTCACCGGCATCATCCAGGCGATCAGACCGTAGGTCACAATACAGACAGCCAACAGGAGCAGGCAGGTAAAACAGAAAATTTTCACTGGCAGATTACGTCTTATTTTCCCGCTCCATTCGGTAACCCACGCCGCGCACCGTCTCAATATAATCCGCCTCCAATTTTTTTCGTAGATTTTTGATATGTGTATCCACAATTCGCTCATCCCCGTAGAAATCGTAGCTCCACACACGGTTGAGCAGCATCTGCCGGGTTAGAACCCGCCCCTGGTTCTCTAACAGGGTCCGCAGCAGTGCAATCTCCCGCCTTGTCAAATCGACAGGGGTTCCTCCCAGATAGGCCTGATATCCCTCCAAATCCAAGGTTAGGTTCCGATAACAGATGGGCTCATCTCCGGCGTGCCCTGTGGTCCGGCGAAGAACTGCTCGAATTTTCTGCAACAGAACGGGGATGGAGAAGGGCTTGGTTACATAATCATCAATGTTGAACTGAAAGCCCTGCAGCTGATGCTCCTCACTGTCCAACGCAGTCACCATGATAACTGGTACGTCAGACTGTTCCCGGATGGCTTGGCAGAGTGCATATCCGTCCATCTTGGGGAGCATCAAGTCCAAAAGCACTAAGTCAAAGGTTTCCTGATAAAACAGCGTCAACGCACCCTGTCCCTCCTGGGCCAAACGGGTCACATACCCGGCATGCTCCAAATAGTTCTGGAGGAGTTCCCCAATATCAGGCTCATCCTCTACAATTAAAATTCGAAACATTCTTTTTCACCTCAAATGGTAGTATACCAGAGAAATTTGAATTTTTTGTGGAGTGTACTGCCCTCCATTGAGGTAAAAAACTTCCTCCCCGTACAGCAGGGAGGAAGTTCCTTCTATCACGCTGTTAAATTTTCTCCAGAATCATTTTCGCGCAGTCGATCTGGTTGGGGATGTTCCCCTTCTCGTCCCGGACTCTCCAGATGTCAGGGGTAATTTCATCCACCACATACATCTTGCCGTTTTCATCATAGCCTACCTCAATCTTAAAATCAATGAGCGTCAGGCCCATAGCGGACAGTTCCTTCTTCAGAACCTCTCCTACCTTGACCAGAATGCCCAGCGCCTCGTCGTACTGACCAGGGGCCAGCATCCCTTTCATGATGCACAGGCGCTCACTGATCAGAGGATCTCCCTGCTCATCGTCCTTCAATGTGACCTCCGTATAGGGAGGATCAAAGACAATGCCCTCTTCCAGGCTAAACCGGCGGCACATAGAGCCAGCCGTGTAATAACGCAGCACAAACTCCAGCTTCGGCACGGTCAGCTTGCGCACCTGCATCAGGCCCTGCTCCACATCCGCGCCCAGATAGTGGGTGGGAATGCCGTTTTTCTCCATGATTTCGAAAAAGTGCTTGGAGATTTTCAGGCCGATCTTTCCTTTGCCTTCCACACTGCCACCCACGGTGTTGGAGCCGGGGTCAAAGACACCGTTTTCTCCCGTGGCGGAATCCTTAAAGAAGAGATTCACCACACCAGTGGCTTCGTCCAGCATGACCGTCTTCGTCTTTCCGTTGTACAGGGTTTTCATATTTCCTTGTCCTCCCTACTAAAAGTATCTCGGTGTTACACGACCATTTCTCCGTTATTATAGCACACTCTGCAAAAAACGGGAGAACTGAGAGAAAATTTTTTTTCGTTTGTTCGCAGATTTTTTTGCCCCTTTCCCATACCTTTTCCGTCAAATTTCTCGTTCTTCCTCTCTTTCCCTTCCCTCCGGTCCCATGCCAGCCCGCAAAAACCATGGAATCCCCTTTCCTGGACTGGATCAGCGACAAAAGAAAGCCCGTTCTATTGAAGCTTCTCAAACTCTGTGATACCATAAACAAATACCAAGCGCAAGCAGAAAGCAGGACCCACCATGGAACAAAATACCTTATTCGGGCAAGAGCCCCCTCGTCCCCTGGCTGCCCGACTCCGCCCTCAGTGTTTAGAAGAATACGTCGGGCAAACCCATCTCTTGGGGGAAGGCAAGCTCCTCCGCCGGCTGATTGAAACGGATCAGCTTGCCTCTATGATCTTCTGGGGGCCGCCCGGTGTGGGAAAAACCACTTTAGCCCAAGTGATTGCCCATGCCACCAAAGCAGAGTTCATTGCATTCTCGGCTGTTACCGGCGGGATTAAGGAGATCCGCGCCATTATGCAGCAGGCGGAGAGCAACCGAAGATTCGGAACCCGCACCATTGTATTTGTAGATGAAATTCACCGGTTTAACAAAGCGCAGCAAGACGCATTCCTTCCCTTTGTAGAAAAGGGAAGTATTCTGCTTATCGGGGCTACCACGGAAAATCCCTCCTTTGAAGTCAACGGCGCTCTGCTCTCCCGGTGCAAGGTCTTCGTGCTCCACGCTTTAACCTCAGAAGAGCTTGTCCATCTGCTGAACCGGGCCCTGCAGGACCCCCGCGGCTTTGGGGCTCAGCATATCCTCATCGAGCCGGACATGCTGGAGCACATTGCCCGTTTTGCCAATGGCGACGCGCGAATCGCCCTATCCACCCTGGAAATGGTGGTCCTCAACGGAGCGGTCTCCGACAATACCATTACAGTAACCAGAGAGACCCTGGAACAGTGCACCGCCCAAAAGTCCCTTCTCTACGACAAAAATGGAGAGGAACACTACAATCTGATCTCCGCCCTGCACAAATCCATGCGAAATTCTGACCCGGATGCCGCAGTTTACTGGCTGGCCCGGATGCTGGAAGCAGGAGAAGACCCCCTTTACGTCGCCCGACGCCTGACCCGGTTTGCCAGCGAAGATATCGGACTGGCCGACGCCCGTGCCTTGGAAATCGCTGTGGCTGCCTATCAGGCCTGCCATTTCATTGGAATGCCTGAGTGCTCTGTTTTCCTGACCCAAGCTGCGGTTTACCTCTCCCTGGCACCCAAATCAAACGCCCTGTACCTGGCCTATGAACGTGCCAAACAAGACGCCCTGACCCAGTTGACGGAGCCTGTCCCCCTAGCACTCCGAAACGGGGTCACCAAATTGATGAAGGACTTAAACTACGGCAAAGGCTATCAATACGCCCATGATACCCCGGACAAGCTCACCACCCTACAATGTCTCCCAGACACTCTGGTGAACCGGGTCTACTATCAGCCCACAGACCAGGGGCAAGAGGCCAAGTGGAAAGCTCGCCTGGAACAGATCAAAGATTGGAAACACGAAAATCGGCATGCATGACATTTGGAATCCTTGGCACGGCTGTCATAAGTACAGCGAAGGGTGCCGGTACTGCTCCATGGACCAGAAAAGCGGCCGGAGCGGCGCAGATATCTACCGGACAAAAATTCCTACCCGCTCCAAAAAGACCGGCGGGGCCAATACAAAATTAGGCGTGGTGAAATGCTCTGGGTGTGCATGACCTCCGATTTTTTCTTACCGGAAGCAGACCCATGGCGGGATGATGCCTGGGATATGATTCGCATGCGACCAGATGTCATCTTTTTCCTCCTAACCAAGCGTCCCCAAAGAGTATCCGCCTGTCTGCCGGAAGACTGGGGCAACGGTTGGGAAAACGTATTTTTTCACGTGGCTTGTGAGAACCAAATCCGAGCAGAGGAACGGATTCCCTTTCTGCTCTCCCTCCCCTTCCGTCACAAGGGCGTCTTCTGCACGCCTCTCCTGGGGCCCATCTCCCTGCGCTTCCAAGCCCATTTGCAATGGATGCGCGGACTGTAAAGTCTGCCGCGCCATGTAAGGAGAAGTGTCCCACTGAATGTTCCTATCGTTCTGTCTCATCATCCGTTCTCAGCCTTCCTTTACAGAATGTGTATCCACCATGGGCGGCAGCGGTCTGTTCTCTTTGTCTACCTATCTGACCATGTCCGCTTTGTCGGCATCCCTCGCAGCTTTTTTGCTGCGAAAGACGGATTATATGGGGCTTTTCTTTCTGGAGGCCAATCCCCTGGCAAGCAGGCACGCCGTTACCACCGCTGCCACATGGCTACACAAAACAGCAGCCCATATCCCATTTAGCCCGGCAGAGGAGAGCAGACAGGCCAACGGAATCCGAATGATTAAGTAGTACAGTACCATGCAAAGCATGCTGTGTCCTGGATGACCCATCCCATTGACTGCCCCCAGAAAACAGTTGGTTTCCATATTGAACAGATATCCCACACTGACCACCTGGAAATATCCGGCCACCACTTCCGCCACAGCCTTACTGTCTACAAACAGTTCAGACAAAGGATGAGCCAGTCCCACAACACCGCAGGAGAGAATGATCAACAGACCTCCGCCCCAAAGCAAAGCCGTTTTACAGTATACCCACGCGCGATCACGGCGTCCGGCCCCTATACACTGACCCACAATCGTTGTCAAAACCATTTGAAAGGACATCGCTGGATAGAAGAGAAGAAGCTCCAGCTTCCCAGCCACGCCATACGCCGCCAGGGCGGTCACCCCAAAACCGCTGACTATCGCAGTAAGCACACTGGTGCTGATGGCAGGAATACTTTGCTGAAACGCCGCTGGAAGGCTTTTTAAGCAAATGGTGCCAAGCTCCTTCCCGGACCAATCAGCAGCATGGAAAGAAAACAAGGCTTTCTTTCTCAGATAACACACCATAAACCCCAAACAAATTCCCTGAGACAAAACCGTCGCCGCTGCCGCGCCCTGCAATCCAAATCCGTGAATCAACAGCGGGTCTAACGCGCCGTTGAGTACAGTACATACCAGCATGGCCAGCATCTGGAACACCGTATCCCCAAAGCTGCGCAGCACAGCGGCAAAATAACAATAGAGATAAACCGCCCCATACCCAATCAAATAAATCCTCAGGTAGAGACAAGTCATTTCATACAGCTCCGATGGAACTTGAAGAAACCGAAGCAAAGGGGATACCATTCCCTCCAATAATCCTGTCATCCCAAGAGAAAACACAATACTTAAAATAAATGAAGTAAACAGGATGGTTCGGGTTCGTCGTGTCTCCCCCGCCCCAATGGCCTGAGAGAGCAAAATAGCAACCCCGTTGGTCGCCCCCATTGCGATGGAATTGAGCAGCAAAAGGATTGGGGTCGCCGCTGTCAGCGCCGCGTAGGCAGACTCTCCCAGCAGGTTTCCAATCCATAGACTGTCCACCAAATTATAGGCCATGTTCAAAAACATCGCCGCCATCATCGGCAGCACCATGGCAAACAAGCACTGGCTGGGATTGCCATGGATGATATCAAAATTTTTACTCATATTTTTCTCCTTTTTTGAATGAATTTCATTCATTTACTTGCCGAAAAGAGTCCCAGCCCAAAAAGAGCAGGGTCTTTGCTTAAAATGTAGTCAGCAGATGGATTAAAAATGCCTTGACGCGGCGTACTCTCTCCTCTCCACTGAGCGTTTGATTCCATAGAATGCCCAACTGTCCATAGACACAAAAAGAGGCGGCCGTCTCCGGGTCTGCAATCTGGACCTCTCCCCGCTCATTGGCCTTCTCCAACAACTGTTGCACCAACGGCTGAAGTTTGGCACATATCGCCATGGAGAGCGGCCCATGGAGCTTTTCGCTCTCCGGCCCATGGCAGAGCTTGGCAATGGCACTGTCCTCCGCCTCGGTTTCCAGAAAGGTCGGCATTTGTTCCACCACTTGGACCAGTGTCAGACCTGGTTTTCTCAATACGCTGGCGATCTGATCCACTTGCCGCTGGGCATATTGATCAACAGCTGTCTGAAACAACGCCTCTTTGGATGGAAAATAGCGGTAACACAGTCCCTGTGCCACCTGCATGGCCTGGGCAATCTCGGTCATCGAGGTTTTTTCATAGCCCTTTTCCCAAAAAAGTTTCAGGGCCGTATCTAAAATTTCTTGCCGGCGTTCTGTGGGATCCTTTGTAATCCGCGACATGGGAATCCCTCCTTTTTGAGCTCCTGCTAAGGATACACCGCATTCCGCTCCTTGTCAATGAATTATTTTCATTCACATTAGAAAAGATTTCCGGCGGATATTGTTTCCAGCCCACACATTGCCTCCAGCTTGCCACAGATCCGGACACTCATTGCCGTGTACTCGCCCACTTCCCGATCCCATAAGAATCCTTTTGCCTCCTTCAGCAGTACAGTAACCTCATCAATCTCCTCATGAAACTGTACAAACCGAAGATATGACACATTACTCTGCCAATGCTCCTGTGCCTTTTGGGTCAGTGCCTCTGCCTTCTGCCAGTCCTCCTCCCGCGCCGCTGCAACCGCTTGGGACAGGTCTTCCCGCATGGGTTCCGTCAGCTGATGCACATGGACCATGTTCCAGGACAGAAGGAGCACCATACCAGCTAAGATCGCCACAGAAATCCAAAGCTGCCTCAAGTTTTCTCCTCCTTCTTGACAAAATATACATTGTCGGCTTCGTCCACGGTCATCAGAAACACCTGGCGGATGTCCTGAACGCCCCGGCTTCCCATCTGCTCCTTCACCCACCGCATAGACAGATTCCTGGTTTTTAAGTTGTGGGAGAGTACCCGGCCATCGCTGACCACAATCACCGGCAGTCCGGCTTCCTTCACCTTCAGCCCCATGTCTCTGACCGTGACCGGCTGATGCTCAGCGTAAGGCAACACAGAAATGCGGCCCGTGGTCTCCAGCACGGCATACTTCACCGTGGAGAGGTCCGTAACCCCTGCCATGCGAAGCTCTTCCATCAATTCATCCACAGTGAAGCGGTTCTTCACCATTTCCCGGGTTAAAATCTTCCCGTCCTGGATCACGATGCTGGGTCTGCTGCATAAGAGTGCCCGAAACCGGATGCTCTTCACCGTCAGCACAGACAGGATCGCGGACAAGCACAACAAAGTTAAAATCGGAATAATCCCCATAATCAAGGGAATTCCAAAGTCCTGCATAGGAACCGCCGCCAGGTCCGCAATAATCAGGGAAAGCACCAGTTCGGAGGGCTCCAACTCCCCGATCTGCCGTTTCCCCATGAGGCGGATTCCAAGGATAATCAGCAGATATAAAATAATTGTCCGGACCACAGCAGTAATCATGCCTTCTCCCCCTTTGATCGTCCCATTCTTTGCCATAGCATGCCCTATCATTTACAAAATATGTAACCAAAAGATACAGAGATCAGGCAAACCGGACTTGTAATTCCTACTGACGCGCAGTACAATAAAACATCATCATTTTACGCAAGAGAAAGGATGGTCCCTGTGAAACACGAGCTTGTCCTCGTCTTGGACTTTGGCGGGCAATACAACCAGCTCATTGCACGCCGGGTTCGGGAATGCGGCGTCTACTGCGAGGTAAAACCTTATACAACCCCCTTGGAAGAGCTGAGAGCCATGGCACCAATCGGCATTATCTTCACTGGCGGGCCTAACAGCGTTTATCTGGACACCGCCCCCCATGTGGATCCTGAGATCTTCACCTGGGGCGTTCCCATCTTGGGTATTTGTTATGGATGTCAGCTGATGGCCCACAGCTTGGGCGGTGAGGTTTCCCCCGCCCAGGAAGACACAGCCCGGGAATACGGAAAGACAGTCACTTATTACGACACTACCTGTCCCCTCTTCCAAGGAATCCCGTCAGAGGGCATCTCCTGGATGAGCCACGGGGATTATATGGCCCAGGTTCCTTCCGGCTTTTCTTTGACCGCCCATACGAAAATGTGTCCCAACGCCGCCATCGCTGACATGCAGAGAGGCTTCTACGGCGTACAATATCATCCAGAGGTCAACCACACAGAATATGGTATGGAAATGATCCGCAATTTTCTCTATTCTGTCTGTCACGCCAACGGCGACTGGACGATGCACGATTTCTGCCAATCTGCCATTGCCGCCATCCGAAAAAAGGTGGGCAGCGGCAAGGTCCTGCTTGCTCTTTCCGGCGGTGTGGACTCTTCTGTTGCCGCCGCACTGCTTGCAGAAGCAGTGGGAAATCAGCTGACCTGCGTCTTTGTAGACCACGGCCTTTTGCGTCTGCACGAAGGAGACGAAGTAGAGGCCGCCTTTTCCAAGTGGAACCTGCACTTCCGCCGGGTCAATGCAGAAACCCGTTTCCTGGGCAAACTGACAGGTGTAGAGGAACCAGAACAGAAACGCAAAATCGTTGGCGAAGAGTTTATTCGGGTCTTTGAAGAGGAGGCAAAAAAAATCGGTGCCGTAGACTTTTTGGCACAGGGCACCATCTATCCCGACGTAATTGAATCCGGGACGGGAGAAGCCGCCACCATCAAGAGCCATCACAATGTCGGTGGCCTGCCGGACTATGTAGATTTTAAAGAGATTCTCGAACCGTTGCGTATGCTTTTTAAGGATGAAGTCCGTCAGCTGGGGAGAGAACTGGGACTCCCAGAATATTTAGTCAGTCGTCAGCCCTTCCCCGGGCCAGGTCTTGCCATCCGCATCATCGGAGATGTCACCAAGGAAAAAGCAGATATCCTTCGCCTGGCCGATTTCATCTTCCGAGACGAGCTTTCTAAATCCCGGGAAGCCCAAAATCTTAGTCAGTTTTTCGCCGTTCTCACCAATACCCGCTCTGTGGGCGTCATGGGCGATGGCCGTACTTATGACCATACCTTGGCCCTTCGCGCCGTCACGACCGATGATTTTATGACCGCTGACTGGGCCCGTATCCCCTACGATATTTTGGACTGCATCAGCACGCGCATTGTAAATGAAGTTCCTGGGGTCAATCGGATTGTATACGATATTACATCCAAGCCCCCGGCAACCATCGAGTGGGAATAAATATTTAGTGTTTTTGGAATCCTGAAAAGCGTTGGTAATACAGCGTTTTTCAGGATTTTTCTTTTTTAGTGGCTACAAATTGGCTACATTTGCAGCGATTTTTGTAGCCAGAGGCTCACGGCATGATGCCGTCAAGCTGTCTGGCTACCTCCACCTGCTTGTTGGGGTACAGGTGGCTGTACGTGTCCATCGTTGTCTGCACCTTTTCATGTCCGAGCCGCTCCGCGATCAGCAGCGGTGAGAAGCCCATCTCCACCAGCAGGCTGGCGTGGCTGTGGCGAATATCATGCACCCGAATCCGCTTCACACCTGATGCTTTGCAGCCATACTCCATTTCGTGATACAGAAAGCTCTTGGTATAGGGAAAGAGCCGGTCGTCCTTTTGCAGTCCGTAGCAATGGGACATATACTCCTGCAAACAGGTGCAAAGACCGTCGGGAATGGGGATAGTGCGGATGCTTTTCGGCGTTTTCGGAGTGGTGATAATATCCTCTCTGCCGAGGCGCTGATAGCTCTTGTTCACCGTCAGGGTCTTCTTCTCGAAGTCGATGTCCGACGGTGTGAGCGCCAGCAGTTCTCCCTCCCGGATCCCCGTGTAGTACATGGTCATAAATACCGTGTAGCTGGCAGGCCGGTCTTTCATGCTCTCGATAAAGGTCTGGAACTCGTCCTTTGTCCAGAACAGCATCTCGTCGGCTTTCTTCTTGCCCATGCTCCCCGCCTTGTGGCAGGGGGTTTCTTTCAAGCCATAGTATTTGACTGCGTAGTTGAAAATCGCCGTGAGCTGGTTGTTGATGCACTTGAGATAGGTCTGGGCGTAAGGCTTGCCATTTTCATCCCGATAGCTGGTCAGGGAGTTCTGCCATTGGCGCACATGAGTGGGCTTGATCTCGTTCAGCGGGATTTTCTTAAAGAAAGGCGTTACCTTCAGGTCAATCAGCCATTTCTTGCTGGCAACGGTGGAGGGCTTGAGGCGGTGCTCCATATCCTTGACATACAGGGCGATGAAGTCACCGAAGGTCATGCCGAGGCTGCCCGTGGATTGGCTGATAAAGTCCCGTTCCCATTGAAGGGCTTCCTTCTTGGTGGCAAAGCCACGCTTCTTCTTGTGGATGGTCTTGCCCGTCCAGTCCGTCACGCGGATCTGGGACATCCAGCGACCGGTGTCGCCGTCTTTTGTTACTGACATTTTTACCTCCTTCCCTCAAGAATCAGGCTTTGATGGGGTTATTTACTCATTACTCTCGTTTTTACCGTATTCCTTTTCCAAAAGCTCTGTCCGTCTTGCAATTAGTTCATCACGGTCAAGTTCTTCCGGCTCTGTGCATTTGACTGCGTTCGCGGCATAGTATGCAAGCGTCTGCTCCTTCCAGCGCTTATATGCTGCCTGCGTGGAGTTATAGGCGCGAAGCTCGCTGCGTTCGTCCTCCCACTGCTCAAGGAACAGGCACATATCGGCGTTGAACTCTGCCATGCTCTTTCCGTCAAAGGAAATGGAACATTCCCACTGCTTGCGGCGGGGTGGCTTCTGCACGTCGATCTTGAAGTCGATGCCTTCTACCGTTTCCAGCTTAAAGAGAAAGTCCATCACGTCGGAAAGCGTTCTGATCTGCGTTGTACTGGATTCGTAGCCGAGGATATAGGTCGGCGTTGAATCCAACAGGTCGGCAATCTGATTGACAACGGCAATCGACACTTCGATCTCTCCAGTTTCGTACTTCTGTACGGTGCGGAGAGATTTTTTCAGCATTTGTGCCAGTTCGGTCTGGTTCAGCCCCTTGCGTTTTCGGAGCTGCTTGATTCTCTGCCCAATGGCGGGATAATCGAAATTGTCCATATCTGATTCACCTCGTCCATATCATATCACAGAATAAAGCGAATTGCAAGTACATATTTTTATTTTCTAAAGGCTTGATAAATGCACCTTGTGTGCGTATAATAAAATATGTACTCAGGGTGCGTATTTCGGAGAGGCTGGAGAAAGGGGGATGAACAAAAGATACGCAGGCCGAGGCAGATCACATTGAAACAGGAGGTACTATGAGAGCACAGTTTATCACAGCGTCAGAGGTGGCAGAGATCATGGGAATCAGCCGCAGCAAGGCGTATCAGATCGTCCGGGAAATGAACAGGGAGCTGAAATCCCAGGGCTATCTGACCGTAGCCGGAAAATGCCCTGCCCAGTATTTCAAGCAGAAGTTCTACGGCTTCCAGATTCCCGGAGGTGAGCGTAATGACGGATAATGAGAAAACGACCGCCCTCATCCCATCTGTTGGCGCAGATGGAGGGCAGCCGCCTCACAATTCAACTAACCAGAGCATACTACATGAAACCTGCGAAAGCAATCCCCCAGAGGGAAATATTGAGGAAATGCGCGAGAAAATCCGGCGCATGAACGACCCACATTATCTTCATACCGTTTCCATGACAGAGCTGTATCAGACCGCCTACAAGAGCAGACCGCCCGTCATAGACGGTCTGCTCTACTCCGGGGCATATATCCTCGCAGGAGCACCCAAAATCGGAAAATCATTTCTGGTAGCGCAGCTTGCCTACCATGTCAGCACAGGGCAAAGGCTGTGGGGCTATGAAGTCCATCAGGGTACGGTTCTGTACCTTGCACTGGAGGATGATTTCCAGAGAATCCAGAGTCGAATGTTTATGATGTACGGCGTGGCGGATACTGCCAGCCTGCATTTTGCAACGGCAGCAAACAAAATCGGAAACGGTCTTGACGAGCAGCTTGAGAATTTCATAAAGGAACACCCCGACACGAAGCTGGTTATCATTGACACCATGCAGAAGATCAGAGAAGCTGGCGGCGAGGCTTACAGCTACGCCAGCGACTATGAGATCATCGGAAAGCTCAAGCG
Source organism: Evtepia gabavorous (assembly GCF_003425665.1). Taxonomy (GTDB): domain Bacteria; phylum Bacillota; class Clostridia; order Oscillospirales; family Oscillospiraceae; genus Evtepia; species Evtepia gabavorous. The sequence continues at coordinate 104,088 of NZ_QQRQ01000003.1, read as the reverse complement.
TTTTGCGGACAGGCACAGCATTTGCATCGTTACCGTTCATCACACAAGAAAACAGCCAGCCGGAGACAGCTTTGAAACGATCTCCGGCACGACGGGACTTCTTGGTTGTGCAGACGGAGCACTCCTGATGCAGAAGAAAAAACGGACAGCATTGGAGGCCACGGTCGATGCCGTGGGGCGAGATCAACAGGATCAGATTCTATATCTGAAAAAAGATGCCGACACGCAGATATGGAGCCTTGAACGGACGGAGAACGAGCCTTATCAGGAGCCGCCCGACCCTGTATTGGATACGGTTTCCCAGCTTGTTTCCTCCGAAAGCAGAGAATGGGCAGGCAGTCCGACCGAGCTTGCGGAAGCGGTGAATACGGGCATGGCGGCAAACGCTCTCACCAAATACCTGAACGTAAAATCCGGCAGGCTGCTGGACGAGTACCATGTGAGGTATGAGAACAGGGCCAAGCACTCCGGGCGGCAGGTGAAGCTCACCTATATGATAATCGACAATGTTGAGTACGAAGTAATCGACTGATGAAAGCGCGACGACTGCGACGGTCGCGACGGTGGAAATGATGCCATCAAAGCAACCGTCGCAATCGTTGCGACCGTCGCGGATAGGAAAGGATAGGAAAATGAAAAGCGTATAAATCCCCTATGATCTGTTCATCGACCTCGCCATGTATCATCTGCGGGGCGAAGACGATTATGAAGAAGAAATCCGGCAGGGCTTGGAGCAAAAGCTCGACGCCATGCTGAACCGGCAGATCTATTCCCGGTACAAGACTGCTCCCACCGAAGAAGAACGGGAGCAGGCGCGGCAGGAGTATCTTGACCGGCGTGGAGTGCCGCAGAGCTACCGATGGACTACTCCTCCTTGGGAACTGTGACAGGAGCGTGCCACGCTCCTGTTGCTGGCAGACAAGGCAAAGCATTAGCTGACACAGCCCCTCGCATCCCCGTCCCCATCGAAAAACTAGCAGATTTTGAGATGGATGGCGGAGAGGATTTTCAAAATTCTCTCTGCCTGTGGGCGGCAGCGTTGAAGCAAATTTGATTGCTGAAAGGCTGGCGGTCACGCCGTGGATTTTGCAAAGTGGGTACTACTTGCAAGCCACGGCAGAGGCTTCCGCAGAAGCCGCATACCCCGTTCCCCCTCGGAGAGCCCACGATACTTTGCAGCCGCAGGTTGAAAGTATCATAGTGGGTTATTACACTTCCGCAGAAGTGCTCCCTCGAAAGCTGCCCCCGTCCTGCACAATCTGAAATCAGGAGGTAAACTGCCTATGGCAAGAGGCGACGGTATTCACCGTACCAGCGCAAGAAATATGAGGCTGACGGCTGCCAAAATCGGCAACGCGCAGCAGCACAACGAACGGGAAAAGGAATCCTATGTCAATCAGGATATTGTCCCGGAGAGAACGCACCTCAATGTCCATTTCAAGAAACCGACCGCCGGATATGCGGAGATGTCTGAGCAGTTGAAAAAGGACGGGATCATCTCCACCCGTGGATTGAAAGAGGATGCCTTTCTTTACGGCGAGCTGGTCTTTGACGTAAACACCGCCTATTTTCATAATCACGGCGGCTATGACTTCGCAAAACAATTTTACACCGATGCTTACAAATCCGCAATAGAAATCGTCGGCGGTGAGCAGTACATCCTTTCGGCGGTCATGCACGCCGACGAGCGCAACCGCGCCATGTCCGACGCGCTGGGGCAGGACGTGTACCACTATCACCTTCATGTGGTCTACATTCCCGTCGTGGAAAAGCAAATCCTGTGGTCGAAACGCTGCAAGGATAAATCTCTGGTGGGGACGGTCAAGGAAACGATACAGCAGGTCAGCATGAGCAAGAAGTGGGATTCCAAGCCCGCACTGGACGAAAACGGAAAACCGCTGCTGAACGCAAACGGAAAAACTGTGCTCCGAAAATCCTATTCCGTTCTGCAAGATGATTTCTTCGCCGCCATGCGAAAGGCAGGGTATGACGATGTGGAGCGAGGCGAACGCGGCAGCTCCGAGGAACACCTGACGGTGACGCAGTTCAAGGTGCAGCAGGAACAGGCGCGGCTGGCAGAATTCACAGAGCAGAACCGTCAGCAGGAAAAGCAGGCAGCAACGCTTGGAAGCAAAATTGAAAAAATCCAGAACCAGCGGGTCGATGTGCGGTCTATCGAAAAAATCGTGGCAACGTCCATTCCCTTCTCATCCAAAGTTGCCGTGGAGCGTGAGGACTTTGGCCGACTTTCCACTCTGGCAAAGAAGTACGTTACAGCAGAGAAAAAGGAATCCAAACTGCAAAAGGCGTTGGATGCGGCAAACAAACTGATTGCAAAGCTCAAGGCTGAGATTGACAGTTTGAAACAGGAAATTTCTGATTATAAGTCTGTCCACAGCAAGCTCCGTGCGGCAGAATTGGAGCGTGAAAATACGGAGCTACGCGGGAAAGTCCGCAGCTATGAGGATGTAATTCAGCGTAATAATCTGTGGCGATTCTTCCATCCGCGCAGAGAAAAAGCGGTCACGAGGGACGAAGCTCGCTGATTCCTGTGTAGAGCCGGAAAAAACGCATTTTATCGAATGGGAGCGCGTCGGACAGGGCAGACATCGTCCGGCGCGCTCCTGTTTGAAAATCGCCATTTTTCCCAAGTCAAGAGCCGAAGAAAATCCCCGAAAAACACCCCTATTGAGTGACAGAGCCGCAGAAAGGATAAGCCTATGAGAACTGGACTTACCAAGCAGGAAAAGACCACCGAAATCTATTTTGACGAGAAAGACCCCACCATCTTCATCCGCACCCACAACACCGACCTCAAAAACAGGCTGACCGCATACAGCCGCAAACACCCTGCCGTCTGCAAGCTGACGGACGTAGACCTGGACACGGGCTACAAGGAATTTGAGATTGAAAAGGGACGCTTCTCTTTCCGGCTGACCGCCCCATACAGAGAGGAACGCCGCAGGGCGGCAAGCGAAGCGGCGAAAAACGAATAAAAGGGTTTTAGGGCTTCGTTGATTGTTGCGTTGGCAACCCCACCGCAATGGTAGTGCCCTTCTCCGAACTTTTCTCTACCCAAACGGAGCCGCCGTGGAGGTCGGCGATCTCCCATACCAGTGAGAGCCCCAGTCCTGCGCCACCGTATTCCCGGCTGCGAGACTTGTCCACCCGGAAGAAGGGCTGGAAGATACTGCGCTGATACACCTCCGGGATGCCGCAGCCGGTGTCGGAGACGCGGAGCAGGAGCTTTTCCAGCTCCTGAGTGACAGAAACCCGTACCGAGCCGCCCGGCCGGTTGTACTTGACAGCATTCTCCGTCAGGTTGAAGATCAGCCGGTAGATCAGTGCATCGCTGCCAGTCATAATGCCGTCACCCTCCGCCTCCAGTGTGATGCCGTTTTTCTCCGCCAGCGGGGCGAGGTCCGTGAAGATCTCCTCGATCATGGGGGCGAGCTGGATTTGCTCGTTCCGCGCCACCTGCCGCAGATTGCTCATTTCCAGCAGCGTTCTGGTCATTTGGGTCAGCCGCTCCGTCTGCTCCCGCAGAAGGGTGAGAAACTCCGCCGTCTCTGGCCGCACGTCGGGATGCTCCGCGGAAAACAGCTCCAGCCGCGCCTGCATCAGCGCCAGCGGCGTGCGCAGCTCGTGGGCGGCGTTGCCGGTGAACTGCCGTTGGGCGGCAAAGGCGTTGTTCAGCCGCTCCAGCATCTGGTTGAACGAGCGGCTCAGCTGCCGGAACTCCGAAATAGCGTCTTCATCGATCCTCATATCGGCAAGATTGTTCAGCTGCACCTGCTCCACCTGCGAGACAAAGCTGCGCAGGGGCTTGAGAGCGCGTCCGCTGACAAAATAGGCGAGGATGCCGCTGAGCAGCGTTACCGCCGCCGTGATGTACCAGTTGGTGGTGCGGAAGCGCCCCTGCACCCCATCGACGACGATGGTCAACTCCTCGTTGGGTGCTATGAGTTGCGGGTCAAAGCTCGCCGCTCCGCCATCATTCAGGATCACCGTGCCGCCGCCTTGTAAACTGTCCGCAATGGTGTCCATATAGTACACACCGGAGGAGCACAGCAGCAAATTCATGACCACGCAGGTGATGCCGATGAGCAGGACGGACATCAGCGTGATGCGCCACTGCAGGGAAAGCCGCTTCATTCCTCCTCGCCTCCCATCAGATAGCCCTCGCCGATGCGGTTGCGGATGGGGTCATAGCCCAGCACGGCGCGGAGCTTTTTGCGCAGGGCGGAGATGTGGACGCGAATGGAATTGCTGAAGCTGTCCACGCTATTTTCCCAAACGTGATCCATCAGCTCCTCCTGACTTACTGGCCTTCCTTGATGCACCATCAGGTATTCCAGGATTCCAGTTTCCTTCCGGGTGAGCGTCAGCGTCTGCCCGTTGACGGTGGCGGTACGGGAGCGGGTGTCAAAGGTCAGGCCTCCGCAGCTTAGCAGCACATCCTGCTGGGTGAACTGCCGCAACGTCAGGCTGCGGATGCGGGCCTCCAACTCCGCCAAGTGGAAGGGCTTCGCCAGATAGTCGTTCGCCCCGGCATCCAGCCCCTGCACCTTGTCCTCCACTTCGCTGCGGGCGGAGAGGATCAGCACCCGCGTCTCCCGGTCGGTCTGCCGCAGGGTGCGCAGCACCGTCATGCCGTCCTTTTTCGGCAGATTCAGATCAAGAAGCACCAGATCGTATCGTTCCACGCCCAGAAGCGCCAGCGCCTTTTCGCCGTCATAGCAGTAGTCCACGCTGTAGGCCAGCCGCCGCAGGCTGCGAACGATGGTCTCGCACAGGGCGCGTTCATCTTCAATTACTAAAAGGTGCATGAGAGCCCTCCTTTTTGTTTCTTCGTTTTTGTGTTGCTTTCATTATAGCAAAAACAGATAAGGTTTGCGTTAAGTTTTCGTTCTTAACAGAGACTTTAACTCTCCCGCGCTATGATGGGGGCAGAAAATCGGAAAGGGTGATGAAAAATGAGCTGCGGGAAAAAGGCCGCGGCGCAGATCGTGCTGCTGATGGCCGGAGCCGCCATGCTGTGCTTTGGTGTCTGGCGGGGCGAGGCGGCGACAGTGCTGAGCAAAGCAATCAAATTATGTCTGGAGTGTGTGGGCATTGGGTAAAAAGTTTTCAGGCGTTTCACAGACCATGTCCCGCTTCCGGGGCTGGATTCAGGCGGGGGCGACGCTGCTGACCAACCTGCATCTGCCGAACTTTCTCAAGGGCGGACTGTATCAGGGGGCGGGGAAGACCGTCTGTGTGCCGGGGCTGAACTGCTACTCCTGTCCGGCGGCGTCCGGGGCCTGCCCCATCGGGGCGTTTCAGGCGGTGGTGGGGTCTTCCAAGTTCAGCTTCTCCTACTATATCACAGGCTTCCTCATTCTGCTGAGCGTGCTGCTGGGGCGCTTTATCTGCGGCTTTCTATGCCCCTTCGGCTGGTTTCAGGAGCTGCTGCACAAAATCCCCACGAAGAAGCTTTCCACAAAGAGGCTGAAGCCGCTGACATACCTGAAATACGCTGTCCTGCTGGTGATGGTTTTCCTGCTACCGGCGTTCCTTGTGAACGATGTTGGCATGGGAGACCCGTTCTTCTGCAAATACCTCTGCCCCCAAGGCGTGCTGGAGGGAGCCATCCCGCTGTCCCTTGCCAATTCCGGCGTCCGGGCGGCGCTGGGCAAGCTGTTTGCATGGAAATTCAGCATCCTGCTGTCGGTGATTGCGCTGAGCGTACTGTTCTACCGACCGTTCTGCAAGTGGCTCTGCCCGCTTGGCGCGTTCTACGCGCTGTTCAACCGGGTGTCCCTCTTCCAGATGAAGGTGGATAAGAATAAGTGCGTCTCCTGCGGGAAATGCGCCAGAGCCTGCAAGATGGATGTGGATGTGACGAAAACGCCCAACCATACCGAGTGCATCCGCTGCGGAATGTGCATCCGCGCCTGTTCGACGAAAGCCGTGTGCTTCCGCTACGGCTTCGGAGACGGTAAAGATAAGGCAAAAGCAGCGGAAACGCTACAGACAAACAACAATAACAGGGAGGAATAAAACGAATGAAGATGAATAGGACGAATACTGCCGGCAGAATTCTGGCGCTGCTACTTACTGCACTGATGGTGCTCTCTCTGGCAGCCTGCGGCACAAAGGGCGGAGACAAAATGGACGGAATGAGCAGCGAACCGAAGAATGCCGAGGAAGCGGTTGCCATGCACAAGGAGCTGATGGCGCAGGAAAATGCCATTCTCTCGGAGGACACAGCGCTTTGGGAAAAGGTTTTCATGGCGGCCGACAAGGGCATGACCATGCAGGAGGACGGCAAAAACTATGGTGAGTTCTTGTTGGACACCATCGAAGGTTCCAAAGATCAGTTTACGGAGGATGAGCTGAAGCTGCTCAAGGAGGCGGCGGAGAAGATCTGCGAGATTGAAAACAAGCTGACCATGATAGAGAAAAAGTACCCCGAGGCGGCACAGCAATCTACGGATGGCGCTATGAGCGTGCCCGCGGGCAGCGACATGACCACGCCGCCTGATGACGGCAGCATGCAGAAATTCCCCGCCTTTGAGGGCAAGGACCTGGATGGCAACACGGTGAAGAGCGACGAGCTGTTCTCCGCCAACGCCGTCACCGTGGTGAATTTCTGGTTCACCACCTGCAATCCCTGCGTGGGCGAGCTTTCCGAGCTGGACGCACTGAACAAGGAGCTTGCGAAGAAGGGCGGCGCACTCATCGGTGTCAACACCTTCACATTGGATGGCGATGAAGCGGCAATTTCCGAAGCAAAAGATGTACTGGCCAAGAAGGGCGTGACCTACCAGAATGTGTATTTCGCTTCCGACGGCGAGGCGGGAAAGTTCACTACAAACATTTTTGCCTACCCCACCACCTATGTGGTTGACCGCAACGGCAATATCGTGGGTGAGCCCATCGTAGGCGCCATCACGGAAAAAAAGCAGGCGGAGACGCTGCAAAAGCTCATCGACCAGGCTCTTGCCGCCGATATGGGCTGACAAACGAATTTATCTTCTCAGAAAGGAGGGATACACCATGTATCGGAGAGTATTGCCGCTTCTGCTCACCGCGGTACTGCTGCTGAGCGGCTGCACTGCCGGGCAGAAAAATATGCCGCAGAAAACGGACGAGAAGGAAATGACCGGACAGCCCTCTGATATGTCCGGTGAAGGAAGCATGTATATGGATACCACGGAAAATGTCATATATCTGGCGGGCGGCTGCTTCTGGGGCATGGAACAGCTGATGCAGTCCATCCCCGGCGTCATCGATGCCGAGAGCGGCTATGCCAACGGCACCTGCGAGGCGGACGCCGATTACAAGACCGTCTGCAAGGGCGAGACCGGCTTTCGGGAGGCCGTGCGGGTGGAGTATGACCCCGGACAGGTGAGTCTCGACGCCCTGCTGCTGGCCTACTTCTATGTGATCGACCCCACGGTGGAGAACCGGCAGGGCAACGACCGGGGCAGCCAGTATCAGACCGGTGTCTATTACACCAACGAAAGCGCGAAGGAAACGGTGGAGCGCATCGCGGAGATCGAGCGGGGACGCAGTGAAAAGTTCTTCGTGGAGATCGGCCCACTCAAGAACTACTACCCCGCCGAGGAGTACCACCAGAACTACCTCGAAAAGAACCCGAACGGCTACTGCCACATCCCGCGCGCGGAGATGGAGCTGTTTTCCCGGCTGCGCATCGATCCGGGCGACTATCAGAAGCCCGCGGCGGAATCCATCCGGGACAAGCTGACGGCGGAGCAGTACCGTGTTACACAGGAGAGCGGCACGGAGCGCGCTTTCACAGGCGAGTTCTGGGATAAGTTTGAAAAGGGCATCTATGTGGATGTCGTCACCGGCGAGCCGCTCTTTTCCTCCACGGATAAGTACGAGAGCGGCTGCGGCTGGCCGGCTTTCACAAAGCCCATTGAAGAGCCTGCCGTGGTGGAACTGGAGGACCTGAGCCACGGCATGCGCCGCACAGAGGTCAGAAGCCGTGCCGGAGATTCTCACCTTGGTCATGTGTTCACCGGCGATCCGGAGTCCCCCAATGGCGTGCGCTACTGCATCAACAGTGCGGCCCTGCGCTTTGTGCCTTACGCAAAGATGAAAGCAGAGGGTTACGGATATCTTCTGTATCTGTTCGAGGAATGAGTTCGCAAAATACAATGATATAATAAGCAGCGGCCCAATCATTATGAACCGGGACGCTGTCGTTTATGCTCATGTCGGTTTATTCAAACAGGACGTTCAGCTTGCTGTTCAGAATCAGATCGGCATAAGCAAGCGGGTCGTTGTAGATCAGATAATCCAGCTCTGACCGCTGGAAGCGGTTATCGGCAACTTCGTTTTCAACGGCGGTGAAGTCAATGGGAATCTGGCTTCTATCGTCAAAAACCAATTCTACGCAGGCTGTGTCGATGTTGAATTGACAGAAAATAAGTTTACTCATAGTCATATCTCCAAGATGTTTTTTAGGTGAATCAGGTGGTCAATTTTGTCTGATGATTGGCGGAAATCATATTGAAACCCACCGCAGATTATTCAAATCAAGTCGTTGCGAACGGTTAGTACGTATAAAATAGCTGGCTACAAAACGGCTACAAAATTCGTAAGAAACCTATGTACAGCCCGAAATACGTGGATTATTTGGACAAAATGCGTATCGAGAGTACATTTTATAACCCTAAATCAAAGCCCAAGACTTGAGTGGGAATGATTGCATCCCGGAAAAAAACCAGTCATACCAAGGCTTTTTCGCCATGAGTGCCCGCTGTGGCAACAAAATGGCAACATTATTTGAATTATTGCGATAACAAAAAGCGCTATCTGATTTGAAGCCAAGTCAGATAGCGCTTTTTTTCTATTGTTTTTTAATCAGCCTTCAGCCGGTCCTTGAACGCCTCCACCATTGCATTGCTAAGCTGCTGGGACGGCACTTTCACATAACCGGAGGCTTCGTCATATTTCGGGTAGTTATAACGCCACTTGTCGTAGTCCTCCCGGTTGATTTCTCCGCTACGATACTTTTCCGCTTGCTGCGCCCAAGCAACAAGCATTTCGGAAAGCTCAGCGGCGTCCTTCCCCTTCCGGGGATCAACACGCAGGGAAACGCCGTTTTCGCCGGTTTCCACCCTCAGGCCGTAGCGATCCTCTAAGGTAAACAGGGTGTGCATCAGGCCGAGATAGCTGTCAATGTCCGGCACGGACAGCGCCAGCGGCGAGACGCCCAGCGCACTGGCAAGGTTCTCCGTCAGCTCTGCCTTAGGCGTTCTGCTGCCGGATTCATACTGCGCCATACGGATGTCGGCGGTCTTTTCCGGGAAGCCGATCACCTGCCCCAAGTATTTTTGTGTCATTCCCCGCAGATTACGGAAAAAGCGAATTCTCTCACCGATTGCCATAGCACAACACTCCTTTATGTATTGTGCAATTAGCATAGCATATGAATTTAAGTTGTGTCAAGATAGCAAAAGCAAAAAAGTTAAATATTTTCTTGCAAGCCTCTTGACAATAGCAAATTCGTTTAGTATAATGGCTATAGCAAATAGCGTTAAGTTATTTGTAGACAACAGAATATCCGTCGTGCGTCACGGTAATGGCGTACCCGCTCGGGCAAATCGGAATGCGGTCAGAAAGTTCTCCGACACTAAATAAGAGAACTATAACCAAACGAAAGGGGTGATGGAATGGAAAACACAAGCTTTATGAGAGTGGAGGAAGTAGCACAGGAATTGGGCGTTTCCAAATCCTACGCCTACAAGATCGTCCAGAGGTTAAATGCCGAACTGAAAGAAAAAGGCATGTTGACCATCTCAGGGCGAGTGAACAGAAAGTATTTTATGGAGCGCACCTGCTACGGTGCAGAGAGAAAGGAGTAATCACATTGGCAGTTTATAAGGAACCGAAAACCAACACTTGGCGGGTCATTTATCGGTACACAGATTGGAACGGAGAACGGAAGCAATCCCAGAAGCGTGGCTTTCAGACAAAACGAGAGGCACAAAGCTGGGAGAGGGAGCAGCTTAACAAATTGGGTTCCGATTTGGATATGACCTTCCGAAGCTTTGTGGAGCATTATGAGGAAGATCGGCGCAGCCGCATCAAGGACAGCACGTGGGAGAGCAAGGAGCACATCATCCGCACCAAGCTGCTCCCCTACTTTGGAAAGCTCAAAATGAGCAGCATCACCCCGCAGCAAATTGTTCGGTGGCAGAATGAGCTAATCAACTATCGTGACAAGGATGGGGCTCCCTACTCACCGGTGTATCTCAAAAGCATCCAGAACCAGATTAGCGCCATTTTCAATCACGCCGTCAGGTACTACAACCTGAAGGAAAATCCCTGCAAGAAAGCCGGAAGTATGGGCAAGAAGAAAAATCGGGAAATGGCTTTCTGGACCAAGGATGAGTATCTGCAATTCATTGATGCAATGATGGACAAGCCGCTGTCGTTTTATGCTTTTGAGATGCTTTACTGGTGCGGCATCCGTGAGGGTGAGCTGCTAGCGCTGACCCCGGCGGATTTTGACTTTGATAAACGCACAGTCACGATCAACAAGACATTTCAGCACACCGGCGGGAAAGACATCATCACGCCGCCCAAAACGGAAAAGAGCAATCGCACAATTACGATGCCACGCTTTCTGGCAGATGAGATGCAGGAGTATTTGAAGATGCAGTATGACATTGGCATAGATGACCGGATGTTCCCAGTCACAAAAAGCTATCTGTATCGGGAAATGCAGCGTGGCTGTAAGGAAACCGGCGTAAAACGCATCCGAATCCACGATTTACGACACAGTCACATCAGCCTTTTGATTGACCAAGGTTTTTCTGCGGTTGCTATTGCCGACCGGGTAGGCCACGAGAGTATTGATATTACCTACAACTATGCACATTTGTTTCCTTCTAAGCAGGCAGAAATGGCGGATAAGCTGGATATGGAAAGGGGTATTTAAGATGTCATTGAAGAACAGGGACGAGCATAATCGCTGGCGCAGCAAAACGGTTGCTTTTCGGGTATCGCCGGAGGAAGATGCCCAAATCGAACGCTATGTGCAGCTCTCCGGGCTGACCAAGCAGGACTATATCACCCGGCGGCTCACCCACAAGGATGTAGTGGTGCAGGGCAATCCCAGAGTTTTCAAGGCGCTACGAAACCAGCTTACGGAAGTGCTTTTGGAATTGCAAAGAATTGAGAGCGGCAGCGTAGTCAATGATGAGCTGCTTGACCTAATTGAAATGATCGCCGACATTCTCGGCGGAATGAAGGAGGAATTTGAATGACCAACGAAAAAGAAATGACCACCCCTATTGTATCTGTTGGCGCAGATACGGAGCAGTCATCCCAAAAACTTACTGACAATAGTTTAACCGATTTTGATTCAGATTTCAAGGGGGCTGACGATGATTTCTACCGGGAAATGCAAAGAAGGATGGCCCCGGATTATCTGGAAGCGGTATCGATGACCACCCTCTATGATACGGACTTTGAGGGGCAGGAGCCGCTGATCGACGGCCTGCTGTACCGAGGCGCCTACTTACTGGCCGGTTCCCCGAAAGTGGGAAAAAGCTTCCTGATGGCCCAGCTTGCCTATCAGGTCAGCACCGGCCTGTCCTTGTGGGGCTACAAGGTGCGGAAAACGGGCGTTCTTTACTTTGCGCTGGAAGATAACTATGCCCGCTTACAGCGGAGACTATTCCGAATGTTCGGAGCTGAAGCGGCGGAAAATCTGTATTTTGCCACCCACTGTAAAACAGCCAACAGCGGTCTGGAGGATCAGATTCGCAGCTTTATGCGGGAGCATCCCAACACCGGTCTGATTATCATCGACACCCTGAAACGGGTGCGTGAGGTTGGCGGCGCAGAATACAGCTACAGCAGCGACTACGACATTGTGTCCCGGCTGAAAGCCGTTGCCGACAGCTACAAGGTGACGATGGTAATCGTTCACCATACCCGCAAGTTGGAGGCAGATGACAAATTCGATATGATTGCCGGGACCAACGGCCTGCTGGGTGCAGCGGATGGCGGTTTTGTTCTCAGCAAGGAGCAGCGCACCTCCAATGCGGCGGTACTGGATGTCACCGGCAGAGATCAGGAGGACCAGCGGCTGCACCTGACTAAGAACCCCGAAACGCTGGTATGGGAGCTGGCAAGCGTTGAAACAGAGCTTTGGCAGGAGCCGCCGGACCCGTTTCTGGACAGCATTGCGGAATTTCTTTCTTCGGCTGGTGGTCAGTGGGAAGGCACTGCTTCTGAGCTGTGCGGTCTGTTGCATCTGGACTGCAAGCCCAATGTGCTTTCTCTGCGGCTGAGCGTCGGCTCGATGCGGCTGCTGCGAGATCACGATATTCACTACAAGGCAAGCCGCAATCACGGTGGACGCAAAATCTCCCTGTGGAGAGAGATGGACAGCGTGTCAAAGGGTGACGACCGTGACGGTCTTTTGGTGGGTGCTGGCGAGGTCTAAAACATCGTCACCACCGTCACGGTTTGTCACGCTTTGAAGTTTCGGCAAGCCGTGCGGCTGCCCTTTTCAAAGGGCATTGAGCACTGGGGAGCAGCCCGCAGGCTGCCGGGGCAAAGTCCCGGTACAGGGTTGGTGCTCGATGCACCGGCTCTGTACCAGCCCCCTCGGGAGAGCGCAAACAGCATCTTTTGATGGCCGCAGGCTGTCAAAAGTGCTTTTGCGTTTACTCTTGACAAGAGTAACAGAACCCCGGCTGCGGCCGGAAAGCGAAAGGAAGTGAGATTTTATGAAGAGAACGATCAGTGCCGAGGTCGGCAAAGGATCTGTCAACCACAACAGCCGCAAATTTCGGGCGGAGAATGTAGACGGAAGCCGAACTCATCTGAACATCGACTACTGCAACGAGCGCATCCAGACTGTGTACCACCAACTTTTCGATGAAGCCCTGAAACGCTACAACGAGAAGCAGACCCGTGCAGACCGGCGCATTCCGAACTACTACGAGAAAATTCGCTCCGGCAATCAGGAGAAGCCATTCCACGAAATCATCCTGCAAATCGGGAACAAGGACGATATGAGTGCTACCGGCGAATACGCAGAATTGGCACGAACCATATTGGATGAATACTATCGAGGATTTCAGGAGCGAAATCCCAACCTCCGGGTATTCTCAGCGCACCTCCATATGGACGAAACCACGCCTCATCTGCACATTGACTTTGTGCCCTTCACCACCGGGAGCAAGCGTGGACTTGACACCCGGGTATCGCTGAAACAGGCGCTGGCGGCGCAAGGCTTCAAAGGCGGCACTCGTGGTGCAACGGAATGGGCGCAGTGGGTGCAGTCCGAAAAGGAACAGCTTGCCGCCGTGATGGAGCGGTATGACATTCAGTGGGAGCAGAAAGGCACCCACGAAAAGCATCTCTCCGTCTTGGATTACAAGAAGCAGGAACGGGAGAAAGAGATTGCGGCACTGGACACCACACTGGCCGAAAAGCAGGACGAGTTGGAAACGGTGCAGAATCGGATCGACAACTTCGATCAGGGTGCGCAGTCTATTGAAAAGCTGGAGCAGCGAATTGAGTCGGATGCAGAGTTTCAGCTCCCCAATCCGCCCACTCTAATGACCGTGAAGACCTATAAGCAGCGATTTGTTGACCCGTTAATCAAAAAGCTGAAAGAAGTCATCCGGGAGGTGTTCTACCACTATTACAAGGCACTGGACAGCTATCACCGGCTAAATAACACAAACGGTCGGCTGTATCGGGAAAACGAGCATCTGACCGCAACCAACGACCGGCTCAAAGGAGAAAATGAAGTCCTACGCTCCGAATTGAAGGATTTCCGTTTTCTGCGGAAAGTCCTTGGTAGTCAGCAGATAGATAATCTGATTGCACAGGCAAAAGATATGGAGCAGCAGCGAAAGCAAACCCAGCGCACAAGGCGCAAAAATACAACTTTTGAAAGGTAGGAACAAACTATGGCAAAGACAATTTTTGAGAAAATGGGCGGCACTTATACGCAGGTCGGGGATCATCTGCTCCCCAATTTGAAACTGCCCGAGGAAGAACAGCCGCCCATCGGCGTGTGGGGCCAGCGTCACCGGCGTTACCTGAAGGAGCATCGCCGGGCAACCTATGCGACGTTGCTCACCAGCGGCAGATTAAACAGTTACCTTGCCGACATAGACCGGCAAGCAGAGGCGATGTTTCTTCGGCTGGTAAAACAGCTGGCCGAAGCGGAAGGCATCACAGAAACGCTAAAAGCCGCCGATCCGATGGATTGGGTCGGCAGGATGAATAGCATACGAGGCAGAGCTATGGAAATTGTAAATAGCGAACTGATTTACACAGCATAAGCGTAACGGCGGCAGGGAAAATCCCTGCCGCCACAGCAATCAGCCATTCCCATAATAAGACTGCCTTATCAAAGCGATAGGCGAGAGAGTATCTGCAGAATTGCCACCGAATAGGAAGAACTTGCAATTATCATCTTGAAAAGCGAGCATAGCTATGCTATACTATTTTCAAAATCAGTGAACGCAGAATTTTTATCAGCGATTTTTGAACTGCGAGAACTACTATTGGAGTTGATAGGTATGGCGGTTAGCTATAAGAAGCTTTGGAAGCTGCTAATTGATAAAGATATGAAAAAGAAAGACCTGTGCGCTGCAGCAGGTATTAGTCACGCTTCGATGGCAAAGTTAGGAAAAAGCGAAAATGTCACTACAGATGTGTTGGTAAAAATCTGCACCGCATTACAGTGTGATATTGGTGATATTATGGAATTAACCCAAGATCCCATTAAATGAAAGGAGGCGAGTACATTGGCAGAACAAGCAGCTAAAAAAATAGTGTCTGCTCAAGCCAAGCCAATTTTGAAATGGGCAGGCGGCAAAACACAGATGTTGGGTGATCTTTTGCCGAAAGTCCCGACCTCCTTTGGCCGATATATTGAGCCGTTTTTTGGCGGCGGAGCAATGTTCTTTGCACTGCAGCCGGAAAATGCAGTCATTGCAGACAGCAATCCCGAACTAATCAATATGTACCGAGAAGTTGCTGATCATGTGGAAGATGTAATTCAGTGTCTCAAACAGTACGAAAACACTTCCGAGATGTTTTATGCCGTCCGTAGTCAAGAGTGGACAACGCTTCCAAAAGCCGAGGCTGCTGCAAGAACAATCTTTTTGAACAGGACTTGCTTTAATGGGTTGTATCGTGTCAATAAGCAGGGACAGTTTAATGTTCCCTATGGAAAATATAAAAACCCAAAGATTTGCGATGAGGACGGACTGAGAGCAGCGTCTGTAGCACTGCAAAAGGTAGATATTCTGTGCGGCGACTATCTTCTGGTTTTAGAGCATTATGCCCAGCCCGGAGACTTTATTTTCCTTGACCCTCCATATTTGCCGGTCTCTGAATACGCTGATTTTAAGAGGTATACTAAAGAACAGTTTTACGAAGAAGATCATATTGAGCTTTCGAAAATGATTATGGCATTACATGAACGTGGATGCTATGTCATCCTAACAAACTCTAATCACCCATTGGTACATGAGCTATACGCTCCGTTCAATATTGATGTCATTCAGACGAAACGCCACATTTCCTGCAACGGAAGCACACGTAAAGGTGAGGATGTCATTGTCACTATTCCTCCGAAGCAGCGTACTTTAATAAAGTTGCTTCCTCAGCCGCTTCCTGAACAAGTGTCAGCTTATCCACCGACTCGTTTTATGGGCTCAAAGAGCAAGTTATTGTCCGAAATATGGTCTGTTGCCTCGCAATTTAAGGTGAATACCGTTGTCGATCTTTTCTCCGGTTCCGGAATTGTTGGCTATATGTTCAAAGCGCAGGGTAAGTCTGTAGTCAGCAATGATTATATGGCTATGTCTGCAACATTTACCAAGGCAATGATAGAAAACAATTCTGTTACCTTGCCGTTGGATAAAGCCAAGGGATTGCTTATTGAACATAGGGAGTCCGATCACTTTGTGGCATCGACTTTCAAAGGTCTTTATTACACAGATGAAGAAAACGACTTGATTGACACGCTTCGCACTAATATTGCAGATATCAAAGATCAATACAAACACGCAATCGCTATGACGGCATTGATTCGTGCCTGCATAAAGAAGCGTCCCCGTGGTATCTTTACCTACACAGGACAGCGATACAATGATGGACGCAAGGATTTACAAAAAACGCTTGCTCAGCAATTCCTGGAGGCTGTTGAAGCTGTCAATAAGGCTGTATTTGATAACGGTCAAATCAATCGTTCCAAGCAGGGGGATGCTATGGATTTGAGGGTGGAACAGGTAGATTTAGTTTACATTGACCCTCCGTACTATTCTCCCCTATCCGATAATGAATACGTTCGGAGATACCATTTTGTTGAGGGCCTTGCCCGCGATTGGAAGGGGGTCGAAATTCAGCAACATACGCAAACAAAGAAGTTTAAATCGTATCCTACGCCTTTTGCTACCCGCAAAGGTGCGGCAGATGCGTTTGATCATCTTTTCAAAAAATTTGCAAACAGTATACTGATTGTTTCCTATTCTTCTAACAGCTTACCTACGCAAGATGAAATGGTAGCGATCATGGCCAAGTATAAGCAGCATGTAGAAGTCATCCCTGTAGACTACAAGTATTCGTTTGGAAATCAGAGTGATGCCAAAACACATAGAAATTCTGTACAGGAATACCTTTTCGTTGGGTATTGATTGGAGGATGCGGTATGAGCGAACAAATTAAAATATGGCTGGTAGGTAATACTGGCCTGCGTAATCCTAATCGAATCCAAGAAGGATTCTCTGTGTATGCTAGCTCTGCCTTTGTAGGACATCTCCATGGGCGTGAAAACGAGCTTGGTTTTATGAATTTGCTCGATGAGAAAGGGATTATTCAGAACGAAGTTGGCAAGGATAGCTCTGGTAGTCACGCCCGTAAATGGCGGTTGATGTTTGCTAAAAACGGATTGATTTATCCACAGATTCAGAAAAAAGATGGCCGGCAAGAGGATCTCGGCGCATTGGATGACATTACACCCTTTGGAAGATCATTTCTAAAAGCAGATACATACCCGGCCGTACAGGAATGCTTCCTGCGAGCAATGAGCGTAGAACAGTTCCCAATGTCGGATGGCACACACTACTTCTCCCCATTACGGTGGTTGCTGGCAATTATGCTGGAACTCGAGAAGCGCACGGGCACCTCCGAACTGAGCAGAATTGAATTTGCTCTGTGGGGACAAACAACCAATCCCAGCTATAAGCTGGAAGAAGTCGTTGATAACATCCTTGATCTGCGTCAGCGGAGATCTGCTTCCCAAGCTAAGCGTTCTTTCGACAAAAAGGAAATCGCTAAAAGAGGCGAAAACTACGACAAAAAAGCTGATAATTTCTTGGATTACGGCGATATGAATATGCGATACCTCCGCATTTCGGGTGTGCTCCAACGAAAAGGCAGAGGCCTTATAATCGTACCTACAAAACGCATACTTGCAGAAAAACTCGCTAAATCTACGGCCAGTTTGCAGTCCATTATGGAGCAGTATAAGTTGCTCTGTACCGGTGCACCGTTGCCCACAGACAATATGGATGTCGCAAAATCTTTGTTGGATGATTTGGTCAGGCAGATGAAAGAGCGTCATATTCTTTTTGACATTTCCGATCTGCCTTTGAATACTCCCACAGAAGTCAATATCGCGAGGCAAAGGCTCGAAAATATCCTTGCTCAGACGGATGAAATACAGTATGCCAGCGATCAGTGTAACCAGTGGGAAGAAATCAGAGATTATATGACGCTGCTAATTAAAGGTGGCGGCAAGATGGTCTACGACGAAGATAACGCTATTGAAGTACCCAAGGATGAGACCCCTGCGTATCTTGAATGGACACTTTGGCGTGCAGCACTGGCGATTGATCACATGGTCAATAAGCCTTATGAAGTCCGTGGGTTCAAATTGGATTCTGACTTCTTGCCGGTTTCCGCTGCAGGTGGAGGAAAAGGCGACTTGTACTGTGAGTTTAATGACTTTACCATCTTGACTGAAGTCACAATGTCCACATCTTCCCGCCAAGAGGCAATGGAGGGCGAACCTGTCAGGCGTCATGTTTCCGATGCTGTTCTGAAATACGACAAACCGGTCTATGGCATGTTTGTTGCTGTCCGCATTGACACAAACACCGCAGAGACTTTCAAACACGGTATTTGGTACGCAAAAGGCGATGTAAAGCAGCGACTTGACATTGTCCCTCTGACCTTGGTACAGTTCCAGAAATACTTCGTAGCAATGTTTGAGTCTAATAAGTCAGATCCTCAGAAACTCAGAGATTTGATTCTCCAATGCGAGTCCAGAAGAGATATACTGGAGGCCCCGGCTTGGAAAGAGTACATTGACACAACTGTTTCTGAAAAGGCAAATGAGATCGCAAGCGGAATTGTTGTACACAAGTCCGATGACGCACCCCTTGTGCCTGCCGGTGCCGTTGTGCGTCATGTAACTTTCGGTGAAGGACAAGTAGTTGCACTTGAAGCAAGTTTTCCCGAATGTCCTGCAAAAACGGTTGAAATACCGTATCTGCGGTCTTTACCAGATGCAATAAGTTTCTGTGCAGATGGAAGAACACTGTTGCATGATCGCTTTGGGGAGGGAACTGTACTTGCGTATACTGTGGTATTCCAAAATCAGATGTTGACTCTTTCTTATCCAGCAGCATTCAAGAATGGATGTTTAGCAATGGAGTAAGCGTCAAAGCAATAACAACATAAGAGAAATGGGGGATAAGTATGTTTGAATCAGGCTTACAATATGTTCGCGCAGACTTTCATTTACATACTTTGAAGGATAAAGAATTCACCTATTCTGGCGAGTCAACCTCATTTTTGGGTGATTATGTTTCTGCTCTAAAAAACGCGAGCATCAATGTCGGCATAATTACAAATCACAACAAATTCGACATAGAAGAATATAAAGCTATTCGTAAGGCTGCGAAAAAGCAAGACATATTTATTCTGCCGGGAGTAGAATTGACCGTTAAAGAAGGCGCAAACGGTATTCATACGCTAATTGTGTTTAATCCAGAGGAATGGCTTGAAAATGGAAACAATCATATCCAGACATTTCTGACGGCAGCATTTGCCACTATTTCCAATCCAGAAAATCGCAACACAAAAAGCATATTTGATCTAAAAAATGTATTTGATCAGTTAGACGCTTATGGACGGGATTATTTTATCGTATTTGCACATGTAGATCAAAACAGCGGCCTATTTAGTGAGTGTAGGGGTGGGTTGCTTGAATCTTTAGCAGGTTTTGCACCTTTTAGACATCGTGTTCTTGGGTTGCAAAAATCTAGAACACGTGACAATCTTGGTAAGTTTGAAAAATGCTGTGGGTATTTGCCGGCTCTGGTTGAGGGTTCCGATCCCAAATCCATCTCAGATATAGGAAAGGGAGACAGATGCACATATTTAAAAATCGGTGAATATTCCTATGCTGCAATTAAGTTTGCTTTACAAGATTATAGAGACCGAGTTAGCGAAAGTGTTCCTGACAATAAACATGGGTTTATAGAATCAATCTCTTTCCAAGGTGGCAAGTTCGACGGTCAAACAATTATGTTCTCTCGTGAGCTGAATACGCTTATTGGCATAAGAGGTAGCGGAAAGTCTTCTATTTTAGAAGCTGTGCGGTATGTCTTGGGACTTACAGCTCAAATGGACAAAGACTATAAAGAATCTCTTGTGAAAAATGTCTTTGGTTCTGGCGGAAAAGCAACATTGAATGTAATAGATAAACACGGAAAACATTATTCTGTCAGCCGAATATTGGGGGAACGCATAAATGTTCTTGATGAGACCGGTAATGACTTAAATATTAATCCGATCAGTTTGTTCGATGGGGTACAATATTTTGGTCAAAAGGATCTGTCCAGCAGTGCAGATCACGAAAACGGTTTGTTGGAGAAACTGATTAGCGGTAGAATTGGTCAACCTTCTAATTTGGATAATTGTGTGAATGAACTGATCAAAACAGTGGAGCGCTTACTGGATGTGAGCAAAATTCCACAGCAAATGACTGAAGTTACAACACAGCAAACCGAGCTTGAACATAAACTCTCGATTTTTGAAGAAAAAGGTGTTGCAGACAAACTTAAAAAGCAAAGTGGATACGCTACCGATACAGCAAAGCTTGATGCTGTAAAAAATAGAATAGACACTATTCTGCGTGATATTCGTACTGCGTTTTCAAAAAACTCGGTTGTATCGAGTGCGTTGGACGGATATAGTAGTGATTTTAATAAGGACATATTTGGAGATGTATCAATAGTATTGTCGTCAATCGATGCTCAGCTCGCACAAATCGGCTCTTGTATTGTAGAAATTGAAAAACAACGAAGTGGTATGGACGACCTCATATCCCGCCTAAAAGAGCGAATTGATAGTTTGGCGGATGAATTTGCTGAAATTAAAAGAGAAATCAAAGACGATACTTTGGATGTTGATAGTTTTGTCAAAATGACCGCTGAATTGCAAAAAACAAAAGAAAAACTAAAGCAATTAAGCGAAGAAGCTTCCTCTAAATCCAAAATAGAAGCATCATTTACTAAGGCAACACGAGAACGTAATGAAGCTCTCTTGGCAACTTATAATGCTTATAAAGCCGAAACCGAACGAATCAATCAGAACCAAACCGAACTCAAGATTGAAATCACATTCAAGGGAGATCGAGAAGGCTTCAAAGCTCAACTTAAAAATGATTTCAAGGGGACGGGAATCTCGGATATTAAATATCAAGCTATTTGTGATTCTTTTACTGATTATGCAGCTATCATAGAAGATTGGATTGTTTGCGATGGCAGCAAATTGAAAGGTATTGTTACGCCTGGCGAATATGTAAAATTGGAAGATAAGCTTCGTGGTCAATATGAAGAATTGCTGAACAGGCAGGTTGAAAATAAAGTAGATATTTATTATCACGGAAAACTGTTGAGGCAACACTCAATCGGGCAGCGAGCATCAGCACTTATACTGTTTATATTGACACAAGATGATAATGATATTATCTTCATTGATCAACCGGAAGATGATCTCGATAATAAGGTGATCTATGATGAAGTCATTACCGCTATTGCACAGAAAAAACCTTATATGCAGTTTATATTTGCTACACATAACGCAAACATCCCTGTGCTTGGCGATTCCGAAAGAGTATTAGTTGTCGAGTTTCAAGAATCAAGAATTGATGTTGCCCAAGGTAATATTGACTTGGATTCTACGCATAAGCAGATTGTTGATATTATGGAGGGCGGCAAGGAAGCATTCGACAAGAGACAACTTATCTATACTTCTTGGCGTTAAGTTTCCGGTTCGCGTGGCAACACCATGGCAACAAAAAATCGGATAGCCGATGTGTATCCGATAATTCAAATAATGTAGATACTCTCTGCTAAATCACCAAATCAAACTTGTTTAAGATGATTTTGCAGAGGGCGAGTGGGAATAAGCAAAAAGTGGATATGAGGGCCCGCAAAGGCGCATAAACACTGGGTTTTTGATTTTCAAATTCCCCATTTGATAGCAGATTGATAGCACTCGTCAAATCCCGATTTATTGAGTTTGAAAAGAAAAATCGGGTGGCTTGCGAGTAGCCTAAAAATCCTCATCTTTTTATTCATAAGTAAAAGGTCTAACTGATTTTTGTTGATCAGTTAGACCTTTTTTATTTTGCTCTCATTTATCTGAATTATCTGTTTTTGTGCAACAAATGACCTTTCCCGTGGCCTACAAGTGAGAGGGTTAGATCAGACCCTCCGGCGGCATCTTGGCGCGGACTTGGCTGCTGTCGTACTCCGGGTAATGGTAACGCCAGCGGTCGTACTCCTCCTGAGAGATCTCTCCGGCCTCCAACTTGGCGGCCTGTTCCCGCCAGGTCCAGAGCATCTCGTGCAGTCGGGCGGCATCCTTGTTTTTGCGAAAATCTACCTGCAAGGCAAGCTCACCGTCCTGCTCTGTGACTTTCAGCCCGTAGTTGTCCTCCAGGGTAAACAAGGTGTGCATCAGCCCTACATAGGAGTCTATGTCCGGGACAGAGAGCGCATGGGGCGAGACATCCAGCACTTCAGCCAGGGCAGCGGTCAGGTCTGCCTTTGGGGTTCTTGATCCTGTTTCGTACTGTGCAAGGCGTACATCAGCAGACTTCTCCGGGAAGCCCAGTGACATGCCAAGATATTTTTGTGTCATCCCCCGCAGGAGACGGAAAAAGTGGATTCGTTCGCCAATCGCCATATCATCAACTCCAGTCTATGATTGTCCTTATTTGAAACATAGCATATTTGCTTAGTTTTGTCAAGATAATCTAAGCAAATTTATTTAATAATATTTCTTTCAAAACACTTGAACTAAACTTATATGTATAGTATTATAAAAACACTAAGCTAATAAGTTTAGATAATATAGAGAATCAAATGGACCATCAGATTTTTGGTTGCGAAACCGAGAAAAAGTGGCAGTAGAGAGTAAGGAGGTCTTTATGAAAAACAAAATTAGCAGGCAGCTACCAAAAACAAAGAAAGGAAGGTATTTACTATGGCTAATCAGATTTTTATGCGTGTCAACGAAGTGGCGGAGGAGTTGGGGATCTCCATCCCCTTTGCCTATAGGATCATTCGACAGATGAATGAGGAACTGGCTAAAACCGGCTGCATCACCATTGCCGGGCGAATTGACCGAAAGTTTTTCCACGAGAAATTCTATGGTACAAGATCTGAGACAGAAAGGAAGGAGAAATAATTATGGCAGCGTTCAAAAATAAGGACAATGGCACCTGGTATGTTCAATTTCGCTACACCGATTGGAAGGGTGAACGCCAGCAGAAGCTCAAGCGCGGCTTTGCCACCAAGCGAGAAGCGTTGGAATGGGAACGGGAGTTCCTGATGGAAAAACAGGCTGATGTGAACATGACCTTTGAGAGCTTCGTTGCTCTCTACGAGAAGGACATTAAACCCAAGCTGAAACTCAATACCTGGCTTACCAAGGAGAGTATCATCAAGAAAAAGATCCTCCCCTATTTTGCAAATCGAAAACTCTCTGAGATCACGGCAAAGGACATTATCCGTTGGCAAAATGAAATCCGGGAGTTGAGGGACTGCCATGGTAAACCACTGTCTAAAACCTACCTGAAGACAGTTCACAATCAACTTAGTGCCATTTTCAACCATGCTGCACGATTTTACGGTCTGAATATCAACCCAGCCCGGCAGGCAGGAAACATGGGAGCGGAGGAACGAAAGGAGATGCTGTTCTGGACCCGGGAGGAGTACACCCGCTTTTCTGAGGCCATGATGGACAAGCCGTTGTCCTTCTACGCCTTTGAGGTATTGTACTGGTGCGGTGTCCGTGAGGGAGAGCTGCTGGCCCTGACCCCAGCAGATTTTGACTTTGAAAAGCGCACCGTCACCGTCAATAAGTCTTACCAGCGGCTCAATAAGCAGGATGTGATCACTACGCCTAAAACACCCAAGAGTAACCGCGTGATCCAGATGCCGCAGTTCCTCTGTGATGAACTCCAGGACTACCTCAAGCAGCTCTATGGAGTGGAGCCGGACAGCCGGATGTTCCCCATCAGCAAAAGCTATCTCCACCGAGAAATGGACCGTGGCTGCAAGCAAACGGGGGTGAAAAGGATTCGCATACACGATTTGAGACATAGCCACATCAGTTTGTTGATCGACATGGGCTTCACTGCCCTGGCTATTGCAGAGCGTGTAGGGCATGAGAGTATCGACATCACCTACCGATACGCCCATCTATTCCCCACCCGACAGGTGGAGATGGCTGACAAGTTGGATTCACTGAAAAATGAGAAGGGGGTGTAAGAAGATGTCCAAGAAGAACTATGACAACCACAACCGCTGGAGAAACAAGACGGTGGCTTTCCGAGTGTCAGCGGAAGAAGATCTCCAACTGGAAACCCTGGTGAAACTCACCGGCCTGACCAAGCAGGATTACATTATCCGGCGGCTATTGGAGCGAGATGTGGTGGTGCAGGGCAACCCAAAGGTTTACAAAGCCCTGCGGGATCAGTTGTCTGCCGTGCTGGACGAGCTGCGCCGGATCGAAGCCGGGCAAAGCGTGAACGACGAGCTGCTGGACACGATCCGAATGATTACAACCATTATGAACGGGATGCAGGAGGAATTCGCCTATGACCGATGAGAAAAAGAAAATGACCGCCCAGGGTTCATCTGTTGGCGCAGATGATGGGCAGTCAATCTCTCAAATCACTGAAAATAGTATACCCACTTCCGGGCAAAAAAGCAACGATGAAATTGTAAACTCCCAGGAAAGTCTGGAAGAAATGTACCGCAAGATGCAGCGTATGACAGACCCCCGATACCTGCATACACTCACGATGACAGAGCTGTTCCAAACCACCTATAAGAGTAGGCCACCAGTGGTGGAAGGTCTGCTTTACGCAGGGGCATATATCCTTGCCGGCGCACCCAAAATCGGCAAGTCCTTCCTGGTGGCTCAGATCGCCTACCATGTCAGCATCGGGCAGGATTTGTGGGGATATAAAGTCCATCAGGGGACGGTGCTTTACCTTGCGCTGGAAGATGATTTTCAGCGTATCCAGAGCCGGATGTTTATGATGTACGGTGTGAACGATACCCCCAACCTCCAC
The DNA here is from genome assembly GCF_003425665.1 of Evtepia gabavorous. Lineage (GTDB taxonomy): Bacteria > Bacillota > Clostridia > Oscillospirales > Oscillospiraceae > Evtepia > Evtepia gabavorous. Next base: position 79,424 of record NZ_QQRQ01000003.1, on the reverse strand, counting down.
TTCGCCACCGCCGCCGGAAAGATTGGGAATGGGTTGGATGAACAGCTGAAGAATTTCGTGCAGGAGCACCCGGACACCAATCTCATCATCATTGATACTATGCAGAAAATCCGTGAGGTAGGCGGCGAAGCGTACAGTTATGCCAGCGACTATGAGATCATCGGCAGAATCAAGCAGTTTGCTGATCAGCACGGGATCTGTGTTCTGACCGTCCACCATACCCGGAAGCAGCAGGCAGACGATTCCTTTGAGACGATTTCCGGCACCACCGGGCTGCTGGGCTGTGCAGATGGTTCGCTGCTGATGCAGAAGAAAAAGCGCACGGAACTGGACGCCACCATTAAGGTGGTGGGACGAGATCAGCCGGATCAGATCCTCTACTTGAAGAAGGACCCGCAGACCCAGATTTGGAATCTGGAACGCATGGAAAACGAGCTGTATAAAGAACCGCCGGACCCAGTGCTGGATGCAGTTGCAAAGTTGGTTTCCGCCGAGTGCCGGGAGTGGATTGGCTCTCCATCCGAACTGGTCGAAGCCATCCAAACGGGAATGGCCTCCAACGCCCTCACTAAGTACCTGAATGTCAAGGCAGGCAGGCTGCTGGAGGAATACCATGTTGGCTATGAAAATAAGGCCAAACATTCCGGTCGGCAAGTGAAATTGACCTATATGCTGGTAGAATCAACCGCCTGTGAAGTAACCGAAGAATAAGGAGCGCGACGATAGCGACGGTCGCGACGGTGAAAATGATACCGTCAAAAACACCGTCGCTATCGTCGCAACCGTCGCAGAAAGGAAATGAATATGAAAAGTGTACAAATCCCCTATGACCTTTTTGTAGCTTTGGTGGAGTATCATCTGGCCTATGACGATGATTATGCCGAGGAAATTCATCAGGGGCTGGAGCAAAAGTTAGATGCGCTGGTGCGGCATGAACTGTATGCAAAATATAAGACTGCACCCACCGCAGAAGAACGGGAGCAGGCCCGGCAGGCATACTTGGATAAGCGTGGAGTGTTCCCGGATTTTCGGTGGTAAGATAAGTTTCCGTTTAGACTAATTTCACCGATGAGATTAGCATAAAAGTTTTCTCTATGTTTGTAAGGACAGGAGCGTGGCACGCTCCTGTTTTTTTCTGGCAAAAGGAATGGCTGACGGCAGTTTGGGCAAAGAAATTCAGCTAAAAAGCATCTCGGATGAGGTGGTGTTTTGCCACCCCATTATCCCAAAGGGTGCCCCATTTTAGGGTACCCCAAAATCACCATAGGATGTCGTGTTTCACGACACCCCATGCCCAAAAAACAGAACACAGGGTGCGGAGTAAAAGAGAACGATAGGTAGGCATTTTGCCCACACATCAAGCGAGGGCTACTGTGTTTTACGGCAGCCATCAGGCAATAAGGGGGGACGATTTGTTCCTGGGCATCTGAAAGGGAACGGTGCTTTGGCGTACCCTTTGAAAGCGTTCGCAGAACGCGCAGCCACAGAATGAAATTCTGTGTTCAAGGGGCTTGGGGGCGCTGCCCTCAACAAGCAGACGACAGGAAATGTGAGTGTGTATTAACACTCGCATTGCTTGCCGGATTTGTGTGTGGATAGCCACACGCATTGCTTGCCAGATTCTAAAATTAACGAAACAGACCTTGTGCCTCTGCGGAAAATCAATTGAAATTCAAGTATTGGGAGGTAACGACTATGAGAAAGATTTTGTCCTGTGAGTTCAACCCGGACACAGCCTGTGTGGAACTGCGTCTGGATGACGGGACACTGCTCGCCATCGATTGCACCGCTGTGGAGAACGAGGTGGCGAACGGCATGTATCAGCGGTCAGAACTGGACTGGTTGATCTATAACAATCCGCTGGCCTATGCTGAGCTGATTTTGAATGGTGACCCAGAACTATATCTCAAGGCCGTGACAAAGAAAGCCCCGTTAGATTGACGGAAGAGAAAATAACTCGAGATTGAGTTTTTCACGAAAATGTGATAAAATAAATCCAAGCATTTCTTGCTTTGGAGGAACTAAAATGGCGATTTGTTATGATCGGTTATTTCATTTGATGATTGATAAAAAGATAAGCAATGCACAGCTAAAAGAGCGGGCCGGTTTTAGTGCCAATATTATCACCCGCCTAAAGCGAAACGAGTATGTTTCCATCGAAAGTGTAGAACGGATTTGCCGCGTGATGGAGTGCGGCGTGGACGATATTCTGGAGTTTGTTCCAGAGGAAAAGGAAGGAAAAGAATCATGAGCTTGAGTGCCAATGTAAGCGAAAAAGCCGCCCTGATCTGGGCAATCGCAGATAAATTGACCGGGGTATATAAGCCCCATGAATACGGAGAGGTGATCCTGCCCCTTACGGTGATCCGCCGCTTCGACTGCATCCTGGCCGACACCAAGGATGCGGTGCTGGAGAAGTACGAAGCCGTGAAGAATCTCCCCATGCGGGATGTGCTGCTGCGCAATGCCTCCGGCAAGGCGTTTTACAACACCAGCAAGTTCACCTTTGAGCGGTTGCTGGATGACCCGGACAACATCGAGGCCAACTTCCGGGACTATCTGAACGGTTTTTCAGAGAATGTCCAGGACATTCTGGAAAAGTTTAAGTTTGACGGACAGATCACCACCATGGCCAACAAAGGTATCCTCTACATCGTCATCAAAGAATTTACTTCTCCTAAGGCAAATCTGCACCCGGATGTGATTTCCAATCTGGAGATGGGCTACATCTTTGAGGAGATCATCCGCCGGTTTTCTGAATCCCACAACGAGGACGCCGGGCAGCACTACACTCCCAGAGAAGTGATCCAACTGATGGTCAATATCCTGTTCTACGATGACAATGACATTCTCTCCGGCAACAATGTGGCCAAGACCATCTATGACCCGGCCTGTGGTACCGGCGGTATGCTGTCAGTGGCAGAGGAATATCTGCACCAGCTCAATGCCTCCACCGAACTGATGGCCTTTGGACAGGAGCTGAACGATCAGACCTTTGCTATCTGCAAGGCGGATATGCTCATCAAGGGCAACAATGCCGACTTCATCAAGGACGGCAACACTCTGTCCGACGACCAGTTCGAGGGCCAGACCTTCGACTATGTGCTGTCCAATCCTCCCTTCGGCCGGGAGTGGAAGAATGAAAAAGCGGCGGTGGAAGCCGAGTCCAAGAGGGGGTTTGCCGGACGGTTTGGCCCTGGTCTGCCTGCGGCCAGCGACGGTCAGATGCTGTTCCTGCTCACTGCCATTTCCAAAATGAAGGAACCTAAGGACGGCGGCAGCCGCATTGCCATCATTCACAACGGCTCTCCCCTCTTTACCGGCGACGCCGGCAGCGGCCCTTCCGAGATTCGCAAGTACATTCTGGAAAATGACCTTCTGGAGGCTATCATCGCCCTGCCAAACGATATTTTCTATAATACCGGCATTGCCACCTATATTTGGGTGCTGTCCAATAAGAAGGCCGGAACTAAGCGAGAGGGCAAGGTACAGCTCATCAACGCCAACGGCCTATACGAAAAGCGCCGCAAGGCTCTGGGCAACAAGCGCAACGACATCCCGGAGAGAGCCATCACGGAGATTACCCGGCTGTACGGCGACTTTGTGGAGAGTGAGATCAGCAAAATTTTTGACACTGCCGACTTTGGCTATACCAAAATCACCGTGGAGCGCCCTCTGAAGGACGAAAACGGCCAGCTGATTTTGAAGAAGGGCAAGCCCCAGCCGGACACCGCCCTGCGGGATACGGAAAATGTGCCGCTGAAAGAGGACATCCAGACCTACTTCGAGCGGGAAGTGCTGCCCTTTGCGCCGGACGCCTGGATCGATGAGAAGAAGTCCAAGGTGGGCTACGAGATTCCCTTCACCCGGTATTTTTACAAGTACGAAGCCCCCAAGCCCTCGGCGGAGATCATGCAGGAGATCCTGGCCATTGAAGCGGAGTTGGACGGCGCTCTGGCGGAGGTGTTTGGGGCATGAGGGAGATGAAGGCCAGCGGGATTGAGTGGATTGGGGAGATTCCGGCTGATTGGTCAACGGAGCGGGTAAAGCATATATTTACTCGGAAAAATGAAAAGGCCATGCAGGAGAACCCAACCATACTTTCATTAGCACGAGATGGTGTTAAAGTCAGAGATATATCGAATAATGAAGGACAAATTGCAGAAAGCTATTACAATTACAATCCTGTCGAGGAAGGTGATCTGCTATTGAACCCCATGGACTTATATAGTGGCGCAAATTGTAGCATTTCTAAAGTCCAAGGAGTGATAAGCCCCGCATATATCAATTTAAAGGCGAACGCAGGGGTGAGTCCTGCTTTTTATGATTATTACTTCAAAGTTCAATATTGGCTGATGGCGTTTTTCTCTTATGGAAAGGGCGTTTCATATGATAATAGGTGGACATTAAGCGTTGAAACCCTTATGAATTATCCCGTTGTGGCTTTGTCACATGAGGAACAGTGCAAGCGCGCCGATTACCTCGACTGTAAGTGTAGTCAGATCGACACCATCATTGCCCGCCAGCAGGAAGTGATCGAGAAACTGAAAGCCTATAAGCTGTCCGTCATCACCGAAGCCGTCACAAAAGGTCTGAATCCCGATGTGTCCATGAAGGACAGCGGTGACAGTTTCATCGGAGTTATGCCGGAGCACTGGAATGTTGCAAAGCTGGGGATGCTTTTTGATTTCTTGGGGGGATACGCATATAACAGCGATTCTTATACATCGGAATCTGACAATCAAGTGATTAGAATTGGAAATGTGAAGAGCGGATATATGGCACTTGAAAATAATCCAGTGTATATTAGCGATGAAATTGCGAGTGCTACAGATAAGTTTAGGATCAGTCCGGGAAGTATTCTTTTCACAATGACAGGGACAAAAGGAAAACGAGATTATTTTTTTACGCATCTTGTGGCAGAAAAAGATTGCAAAGGTAAAAAACTGTTTCTAAATCAGCGTGTAGGGTGTTTTATTCCAAAAGAATCTATAGATGCCGGATACTATAATTATTTGTTGAAGGAGAACAGAATCTTAGACGCAATATTTGTATATGAGACCGGTACTGCTAATCAGGGTAATTTGGGTATCGAGAGCATTAGGAGAACTAAAGTACAACTACCTTCAAAAGACGAACAGGTTAAAATACGGGAATATCTAGATAACCGCTGTGCAAAAATCGAAGGCTTGCTTACAAGAAAGAATGAAATCATTTGTAGGCTAATGGCTTATAAAAAATCCCTCATTTATGAGGTCGTGACCGGAAAGAAAGAGGTGTAAGGTTTGAAAAAACGCATCTTCAAAATCATACTCTCTTGCCTTGTACTTACATTCATCTATTTCCTTCTGGACATAAATGATTTACCTGCCAGTATAGGAATTCAAAGCGAAAATATTAACTGGGATATTGCTTCAATTATCATTAGTAACATTGTAGTTGTATGCCTATATCTAATTACATTCAATGAGCTGGATCACAGAAGTATAGAAAAAGACAAAAACCAACGGGAAGTCGCCCTACTTTTGTTGTCCAAAACATATGGAGAGTGTAGAGAATCTGTAGAAGTGTTTGACTATCCGGGAGCGGCAAAGCATGCTGCGGAAAAATGTGATTTATCTAAAATGATTCACGAGGACAAACAACTGCAATATTATCTGGACTTTCCGTTTGAATTCCATGAACAGATTGTGGAGTTTGCTTCTTCTGGAATAATCTCAAAAAAAGAATTTTCAGATTATCTGGATTTGCGAGAGGCTTTTAGAAAGCACATCAACATAAGGATTATGTCCTTTGATCGAGAAGAGTTGCCTAATTCTACAAAGAACGAGTTTTTGGAAACTTATGAGAGAGTTACCAGCTTTCTGAATAGAGGTGAAAAATAGTGCCCGACTTTGACGTAAAAGAAAAGCGCTTTGAGCAGGATATTGAGGAATACCTTCTTACCCATGGCGGCTATCAGAAGGGCAACCCCGCTGCCTTCAACCGGGAAAAGGCGCTGGACACCGCCACTTTCCTCTCCTTCATTCGCACCAGCCAGCCCAAGCAGTGGGAGCGGTTTGAGAAAATCTACGGTGCCGACAGTGAGCGCCAGCTCATCGACCGTTTTTGCCGGGAAGTGAAGCTGGTGGGCCTGCTGAAAGTACTGCGCCAGGGTTTTACCGACCGGGGCATCAAGTTCCGGGCCGTGTTCTGGAAGCCGGAGACCTCTATCAATGAGACCAGCCAGGCTCAGTACGCCGCCAACATCCTCCACTGTACCCGACAGCTCCACTACTCCCTGAGCAATGAAAACAGCATTGACATTGTCCTGTTTCTCAACGGCATCCCGGTGGTGTCCATGGAGCTGAAATGCCAGTTCACCGGGCAGGACACCGCTAACGCCATCCAGCAGTACAAGTTCGACCGGGCGGGCAAAGACGCTATTTTCGAGTTCAAGAACCGGGTGCTGGTCCACTTTGCCGTGGATCTGACCAATGTATATATGACCACCCGGCTGGAGGGGGCGAAAACCTATTTCCTGCCCTTTAATCAGGGCAGCAACGGGGCCGGAAATGTGGGCGGCAAGGGCAACCCCATCAACCCGGACGGTTACGACACTGCCTACCTGTGGGAGAATGTGCTGTGCAAGGACCGCCTGCTGGAGATTTTACATAAATACCTCCACTTGCAGCAGGAGAAGGACGAAAAGACCGGTGAAGTGAAGTCCGAGCGGATGATTTTCCCCCGGTATCACCAGCTGGATGTGGTGACCAAGCTGCTGGCCGATGTAAAAGCCAACGGCTCCGGCAAGAATTATCTTATTCAGCACAGCGCCGGTTCCGGCAAGTCCAACTCCATCGCCTGGCTGGCCCATCGGCTCACCGGTCTGCACGATGACCGCGATGAGAAAATCTTCCAGTCCGTTATCATCGTCACCGACCGCCGGGTGCTGGACAGCCAGCTGCAAAACACCGTCTATCAGTTTGACCATGTGGCGGGCGTGGTGCAGAAGATCGACAAGAACGCCCAGCAGCTCCGGGAGGCCATCGAAGCCGGGACGGGTATTATCATCACCACCCTTCAGAAGTTTCCGGTTATCTACAAAGAAGTGCGCTCTGGCAATAAGCGATTTGCAGTCATTGTGGACGAAGCCCATTCCTCCCAGACCGGCGATGCCGCCCGCAAGCTGAAACGGGCGCTGGCCGACACCGAGAAAGTTTTGGAGGAGTACGCCAAAGAGGAGTACGAGGAAGAAGCCACACGCAAGGACGATGAGGACAAGCTGTTGGATGAACTGGCCGCCCAGGGTATCCACGAAAATCTGTCCTTCTTCGCCTTTACGGCTACCCCCAAGGACAAAACGCTGCAAATGTTCGGCCAGCGGGATGAGAGCGGCAAATACCACCCCTTCCATGTGTATTCCATGCGGCAGGCCATCGAGGAAGGCTTTATTCTGGATGTGCTGCAAAACTACATGACCTACAATATGTACTACAAGATCGCCAAGGCCATTCCCGATGACCCGGAGCTGGACACCGCCGCCGGTGTGCGTGCTATTCGCCAGTTTGAGACGCTGCACCCCCACAACATCTCGCAGAAAACGGCTATCATGCTGGAGCAGTTCCGCAATGTGACCCGCCACAAGATCGGCGGCAAGGCCAAGGCCATGATCGTGACGCCCTCCCGGCTCCATGCAGTACGCTATCTACTGGAGTTCAAGCGGCAGATCAAAGAGAAGGGATACACCGACCTGGATGTGCTGGTGGCCTTCTCCGGAGAGGTAGAGGACAACGGGGAGACCTATACCGAGGAGAAGCTGAACAAAACAAAATCCGGCGAGACCATCAAAGAGAAGGCTCTGCCTGAGGCATTCCATACGGACGAATATGGGATGCTGATTGTGGCAGAAAAGTATCAGACCGGCTTTGATGAGCCGTTGTTGCACACCATGTTTGTGGACAAGAAGCTGTCCGGCGTGAAGGCTGTCCAGACCCTTTCCCGGTTGAATCGTACCATGCGGGGCAAGAAGGATACCTTTGTCCTGGATTTCGTGAACTCTGCCGAGGACATCAGAAAAGCCTTTGAGCCGTACTACGAGGAAACGGTTCTGGAAGAGGAGACCGACCCCAATGTGGTGTACGATCTGAAGAACACCCTGGACGAGTACCGGGTGTATCAGCAGATAGAGATCGACCGGTTTGCGGAGATTTTCTATTCCTCCAAGGAGCAGTCCGGCGGCGATTTGGGCAAACTCCAGGGCACCATTCGCCCGGCGCTGGATCGTTTCGAGGCACTGGAGGAAGAAAAGCAGGAGCTGTTCAAGTCCACTCTAGCCCGATTCAACCGCATCTATGCCTTCGTCACGCAGGTCTGCCGCTTGTTTGATAAAGATATCCACAAGTTCAGTGTATATGCAAAATTCCTCTATACCATGCTACCCAAAGGCGGGCGGGATAAGGTCTATGTGGATGACAAGGTGTTGCTGGAGTATTACCGTTTGGAAAAGGACTTCGAGGGCGGAATCCAACTGGAGAGCGCCCCGGAGGGTTTCCGCCCAATTACCGGCGAGGCTGGCCGCAAAGAGAAGAAGCGTGATCCGCTGACGGTTATCATTGACAAAATCAATGAGAAGTACGGCACCAACTTCACCGAGATGGATAAGGTCCTGCTTCAGATGGAGAACGACTATGCCGCTCAGGACAAATGGCACAGCTACGCCCAGAACAATGACCGCAAGACCTTCATGCTACTGTTCGAGAAGGACTTTCCCAACATGGCTGCCGCCCGGTATGAGCAGAATGAGGACTTCTTTGTGAAGATGTTCTCTGATCCTGACATGATGCGGCAGGTCATGGAAACCGTGGGCACGGTGCTGTATGAGAGGCTAAGAGGCCAAAAGGAATGAAGAGAAAACAATGAGGTGATGAAACTATGATTGAAAAAGTAAAAGGTCTTTCAATCTGTGGTCGTTGCTTTTCAAAGAAAACAAATTTGACTTTTTTCCCTAATGATAACGACCGTATTGCTATTGTTTACGGTAAAAATGGCAGCGGTAAAAGTACAATTTCAGATGGCTTTTCTCAAATTGCTTCCGGTGAGGATACAGAAGAATTATCTGCTTCACTGATTGATCGAGCTGATAACGAGATTGATTTGGTACCTGAAAGCAAAATATTTGTATTCAATGAAAAATATATTGACGAAAATGTAAAGATCGATGCAGATGGGTTGGGGACTATTATCCTTTTAGGAGGCCAAGTTGATTTACAGGCAGATATAGATCGCTATACGGCGTTGTTGGCGACAGCTCAAGAAGAACATGATGTAGCTCAAACAGCATTGCAATCATTTGGAAATAAGAATAACCCGCTTAGCCCTGATTACCATTTTACTCGTATCAAAAAAGTATTACAGGGCGATTGGGCAACTACAGATGCTGCAATCAAGGGAAACAAAATTAACTCGAAGGTAACAGAAGAGGTTGTCAGAGAAATAGGAGGCCTTTCTGTTTCTGAGACTAAAGAACAATTACAACAAAAGTTTGATGAAACCAAGGCGCTACTAGATAAGGTGGCCGATGTCACAACAAGCTATCCGGTGCCCATCGGTGGAATTGAGTTCACGGACGGCTTTGAGAGAGTAATTTGTGATCTATTAGCAGAGCTCGTCGAAAAGCCTGTGTTGACTGAGCGAGAATCGATGATTCTTTCAATGATTCAGAGTGGACGGCAATCTATTGTTGAGGCAGCAAAAAATGATTTTAGTGACGGAGCTACTACTGTATGTCCCTACTGTTTCCGGGAGATTGATGATGAATATCGTCGTAGCCTAATTAATAGCATCAATAAAGTACTGAACAAGGATGTTGATGAGCATAAGGCAGAATTACGGGCAATATCTTTTCCTGGATTTGGTCAAGACTATTCTCATTTTACGGATTTGGATGCTGGGTTAGTAAAAGAAATCCAGGAACAGATTGAGAATTGTCAAAAATTGATAGAGCAATATTTAGCCGCTATCCAACTGAAGTTAAATAGTATTTACAATCCGGTAAATATTGCCCCCATAGGTTTGGAAAACAGTATCCAGCAACTAAATGTGCTTTTAAGTAAACTTGAGTCAAAACGGCAAGAATTTGTAGATGCCATTCAACGACGAAAAGCAATCTTGCGAGATTTGCTTCTGATTAACAAAAAAATTGCACACCTGCAGATAGGACAAGCGTATCGAGATTACCTGAAGCAACAGCGCGAAATGAGAGCCGCAGAGGCCAAACTGCAAACCAAGCAGAAAGAGGTGAACGAAACCTCAGAGCATTTAAAGGCTCTTGAGTTGCAAAAGTCAAATGTGGGGCTGGCCATTGAAAACATAAACAATGCGCTCGATTATGTGTTTTTTTCGCATGGTCGGCTTTCGATTGAGTTGAAAAATGACAAGTACTACTTGAAATCAAACGGCAATGATGTTAAACCCAAAAGCGTTTCTCTAGGCGAGAGAAACATTATTGCTTTATGCTATTTCTTTACTCAGATATTGTCAAATCAGGATGTTGGAAGACTATATCAGGATGAAGAATTAGTGGTTATTGATGATCCTATTTCTAGCTTTGATTTTGAGAACAAAGTCGGTATAAGCTCCTTCCTGAGGTACCAGACACATAGAATTATTAAAGGTAATGCCAAAAGTAAAATCCTATTTTTGACACACGATTTATCTACATTTTCTGATTTGCAAAAAATAGCTGACGAAATGGAGAAGTCTTTCAAAAAGCAAAAGCTAGGTGTGTCAGTTAAAGGTAAATCATTTGAGTTGCAAGGGAGAACTTTGTCAGATCCGATAAAGTCCATTAATGAATATCGTGATTTGCTACACATGATTTTTAACTATGCAATGGGCAATATCGAGGGGTTAGATTTGGCAATTGGTAATTCTATGCGACGAGCATTGGAAGCATTCTCTACTTTTATTTATGGGACAGGAATTGCAGAAGTCTCTTTTGACCCGAAGGTTATAAAAAGTTTGGGCAATCATTCTAGGTATTTTGAAAACCTTATGTATCGGCTCGTGCTCCATGGAGAAAGTCATTTTGAAACCCGTGTTTATGCGATGCAAGGCGATCTTAGTTTTTACCGTTTTATTTCAGAAGAAGAAAAACAGCGCACTTGCAAAGAGGTTTTATGTTTTATGTACTGCTTAAGTCCGGATCACATCGAATCGCATATTCCGGATGCAATCCATGAGATTCAGAAATGGATGGCAGACATTCGCACAAACGAAGAATTTGATATTATAGCTAATCCGAAAAAGCGGATTATCCATCTATATGATATTCCTTTGTCCGCTGGTTTAGGTGAGAATATGCTGGATAGTGACATACCCTATGTAGAATATGAAACGGATGTTGAGGATGGAGACTTTGCGCTTCGTGTATCTGGTGACAGTATGGAACCGGATATTCCCAACGGAAGTACCGTCTTTGTCAAAAAGCAAAGTGAAATAGCTGATGGTATAAGTGGTGCATTTTTTCTTAACGGGGAAGTTTACTGTAAGAAACTGCTACATAAAGATGGAAAGGTCTTTCTTTGCTCGGATAATGCTGAATACCACCCTATTGAAATTCATGATGGAGACACCCTAAAAGTGTATGGAAAGATTGTCAAAGTGCTTTGTTAGTGCTATAATACTCCTAAGCCACCCAATCATGCATCTCAAGCAAAACCCGTGATAGGATGGCTTGGATAGATTTTTGATAGCAAAAGTCCGAATAGACCTTAGGATAAGGATAATCTGTATCAAATAAAACCACGACGAATCAAATCCTCTATACAAAAAAGTTTAGAAATGGATTTAACTCGGCGAGTGGGAATAAAAATAACTTTTCAAATTGTCTCGTTGAAAATAGAAAAATCCAGCAGCAAAAACCGCTTCCTATGCAGCAGAAAACATTCTCAGTTTTCTCCCATAGGAAGCGGTTTTTTGAATCTCTGGACCTGGTCAATTACTCAGTCAAAAAATTTCCCCTTATAAAAATTTTCATTCCCGAGTTTTTTCGCCGTTAATCGAAACACGACACATCCATCAGGGCAAACCACCTCTTTGCAATCCTTTCTCACGCCTCCAATATTCTCTAAATCTCCACCGCTTCTCACCGCCTCCATGATGGGAAACAGCATCATCATTACTTTAGAGCAAATTCCCTGCCCTTCCCCATTCACCGGGCAACCATAGGTACAAGTATACCGGTCTCCAATTTCCTCCCCATTGCGGCAGTATCGCTCTGTACGCGATCCCCGGAGAAAACTGATAACCTCTATCTCAAACGCATACTCTTCCGCATACCACTTTTTCATTCATTGCCTCCTTTTTCTTCTATTCCACTTCTGCAAAAATCTTAAGAACAATCCTACACCGATTGTAAGTAATACAATTAATTTTAGCATCTCATCGCCCCCATTTCCACCCTATATCCCAAATTGAAAAAGAGAGCCGCAGATTCTGCGGCTCTCTTTGATGATCTGAAAGAAAAACTCCAAGATTATTCCTCAGAAGAAGCAGGAATCAATCCCATAGCCTGGGCAATTTCAATGTTTACCAAGAGAACATTTACCTTGTCCTCTCCAAAGACGCCCAGTGTCTTTCCTTCTGTATTCCGGTCGATGATTTCTCTGACCTCTTCCTCACTCAGACCAGAGGCCTCCACAATCCGGGGAATCTGGATTTCCGCAGAATCCGGAGAGATATGAGGGTCCAAGCCGGAGCCGGAAGCCGTGAGCAAATCGGTGGGAATGTCTTCCTCTTTCACCTCCGGGTTCTTCTCCAGGAAGGTCTCCAAATCAGCCTCCACACGCTCTGTCAGAGCGGGGTTGGAAGGTGCGTAGTTGTTGGAACCGGAAGACAGACCTGCAAATTCAGAACCATCGTTGTAGGTCTGGGTTCCATCCTCCTGCTCCACATAGGTATTATAATGATAGGCAGAGGGACGGCCCCACAGATAATAGTCCTCTGTAAACTCCTGGCCGACGTTCTTTGCGCCAACCACTTGTCCGTCTACTGTCACCAGACTGCCGGCGGCCTGACTGGGGAAAAAAACTTTCGACAGCCCCGTGAGCAGCAGAGGGAACAACAGACCGCAGATCAGCAACAATACGATTGTCACCAATAGTGCCTGGCGACCATTGTGCAAAAAATTCTTCATAATTACCTGGACCTCCTTAGAATCCAATGAGGGCGAGCAACGGATGGATGATCAGGTCAATGATCTTAATCCCGACAAACGGGGTGATGATGCCTCCCACCCCAAAGATCAGCATGTTGCGGGCCAGAATTTTTCCGGAGGACATGGGGCGGTATTTTACACCCTTCATGGCCAGAGGAATGAGGCAGGGAATGATGATGGCATTGAAAATCAACGCAGAAAGGATGGCACTGTAAGGCGTTGCCAAATTCATGATATTCAGCACACCCAGTTCAGGGATGGCCGTCATGAACATAGCCGGGATAATGGCAAAGTACTTGGCAATATCGTTGGCGATGGAGAACGTGGTCAAGGACCCGCGGGTAATCAGCAGCTGCTTGCCGATCTCCACCACTTCCAGAATCTTGGTGGGGTCGGAATCCAGATCCACCATGTTGGCCGCTTCCTTGGCAGCGGTGGTGCCGCTGTTCATCGCCAGGCCCACGTTGGCCTGCGCCAGCGCAGGGGCGTCGTTGGTACCGTCACCAGTCATGGCCACGATCTTACCCTCGGACTGTTCCTTCTTAATCAGCTTGATCTTGTCCTCCGGCTTGCACTCTGCCACAAATCCATCCACGCCGGCTTCTTTGGCAATGGTGGCAGCTGTCAGCGCATTGTCACCGGTACACATAATGGTCTTGATCCCAATCTTGCGGAGCCGCTCAAATCTCTCTACCATGCCGGGCTTTACCGTATCTTTCAGGTAGATGACACCCAGAATCTTGTTGTTCTCACAAACCGTCAGCGGGGTGCCGCCCAGGCCGGCAATTTCGGAAACCTTTTCCCGCAGGTCAGAGGGTACCTTGCCACCCAGTTTTGATACAAACTCCTCAATGGCATCAGACGCACCCTTGCGTACTTTGGTGCCGTCAGGCAGATCCACACCGCTCATCCGCGTCTGTGCAGAGAAAGAAATGAACTCGGAACCAGACAGCTCCTTGCTCTTATCCCCCAGCTGACGCGCCAACTCCAAGGTGGACTTGCCCTCCGGTGTCTCATCTTTCAGAGAGCAGAGTGCAGCACAGCGGATCAGATCCTCCCGCTTAGCGCCGCCCACAGGGAAGAAGTCAGCTGCCAAACGGTTGCCGTAAGTGATGGTGCCTGTCTTGTCCAGGATCATGGTATCCACGTCACCGCAGGCTTCTACTGCCTTACCAGACATGGCAATGACATTAAACCGGGTAACACGGTCCATACCCGCAATTCCGATGGCGGAAAGCAGACCACCGATGGTCGTCGGAATCAAACAGACACACAACGCAATCAAGGTAGAGGTCTGCAGCTGTACACCGGAGTACAGGCCAATGGGATACAGCGTCACAATGACGATCAGGAAAATGATGGTCAGAGAGACCAGCAACGTGTTCAGTGCAATTTCGTTGGGGGTCTTTTTTCTGGAAGCGCCTTCGACCAGCGCGATCATACGATCCAAGAAGCTGTTGCCGGGCTCAGAAGTAATCCGGATTTTCAGCCAGTCAGACACGATGGTCGTGCCGCCGGTAACCGAGCAGAAGTCACCGCCGGACTCCCGGACCACGGGAGCAGACTCACCTGTGATCGCAGACTCATCCACGGAGGCAATGCCCTCGATAACCTCACCGTCGCCGGGAATAATCTCCCCGGCCGAGACCATAACCACATCACCTTTCTTCAGCTGGCTGGAGAGGACTTCCTTCTCCGTGCCATTTTCCAGCAAAAGACGTGCCTTGGTGTCCTTTTGGGTTTTCTTCAAACTGGCCGCCTGTGCTTTTCCTCGTCCTTCTGCCACAGATTCCGCGAAGTTCGCAAACAAGGCAGTAATGAACAAAATGATGCAGACGATCACATTATACAGGCGAAGATTGGTGCCGGCACTCACATCCCCAAACAACCCAGGGAAAATGGAGAGAAGCAGCGTGATGATACAGCCCACTTCCACCACAAACATAACAGGGTTTTTCATCATGTATCTGGGGTTGAGCTTTGTGAAGGACCCAATCACCGCCTGATGAAAAATCTCGGGCGTCACCAGTTTTTGGTTGCGATTTTTACTCATATTCACAGTTCCTCCTTACGCCCAAAGGGTGAGGTGCTCTGCGATCGGGCCAAGGGCCAACGCAGGGAAGAAAGTCAGTGCGGCAAAGATATACACCACAAACACCAGAATCACCGCAAAGGAGAAGGTATCGGTGTGGAGTGTGCCAGCAGACTCATTGACAAAGCGTTTCTTCATCAGCGACCCCGCAATCGCCAGCTGAATCACAATGGACAGATAGCGGCCGAAGAACATCGCCAAGCCGGCGGTAATGTTCCAGAAATAGGTGTTATCGGCCAAGCCCTCAAAACCGGAACCGTTGTTCGCAGCAGAGGAAGCGTATTCATACAACACCTGGCTCAGGCCATGGAAACCAGGGTTGGTAATTCCCTCCTGCCCTGCTGCGGTACCGACCGCCAGCGCGGAGAACGCCAGAATCAGGAAGGGGTGAATGATGATGCACAGTGCGGTGAGCTTCATCTCCCGTCCTTCAATCTTTTTGCCCAGGTATTCCGGGGTACGCCCAATCATCAGGCCACAGATAAAGACTGCCAGGATGGCGTACATAATCATATTCATAAGGCCAACGCCTTTGCCGCCAAAGACCACGTTCAGCATCATGTGGAGCAGCGGCACCATGCCGCCCAAAGGCGTTAAGGTATCGTGCATGTTATTGACGGTACCTGTGGTAAAGGATGTGGTGGTCGTGGTAAACATCGCCGACTGGGCAATGCCAAACCGGACCTCTTTGCCCTCCATGCTACCCATGGACTGGGACAAGCCCGCATCAGCCAGTGCCGGGTTCCCCTGGCTCTCCGACCAGAAGCAGAGAGAGAGACCGATCAGGAAGATAATTCCCATTGCCAGGAAGATACTGCGTCCTTCCCGTCCATAGATTCGGGCGGTCAGGCTCTTTCTCAGATCAACCTTTACTTCACTGCTCTCTGCCATGGCCTTCTTACGATCCCGCACCATCTTACCGAAGGTAATGACGCATGCGCCGGGCAGAAGCATCATAGAATACAGTTCAATGAGGTCAGAGATAATCGTGGGGTTCTCAATTGGTGTGGTGGAGTTTGCTCCAATGAAGCCACCGCCGTTGGTTCCCAAGTGCTTAATAATCTCCAACGCTGCCACAGGGCCCATCGCAATGGCTTGCTTGGTTCCTTCAATGGTGTCCACAACCAGGTTCCCCGTGAGGTTCTGAGGCACTCCCTGCCATACCAACAGCAGGCCACCCACAATGGAGAAGGGCAACAGCACACGGGTTGTAACACGAACCAAGTCCACGAAGAAGTTACCCACGTTGTCCTTGGTCTTTCCTGCCAGGCCACGAATAAAGGCAATGCAAGCGGCATACCCAGTGGAGGCAGAGACAAACATCATAAAGGTGATGACCAGCATCTGGGAGAGATAGGACAGTCCAGACTCACCGGAATAGTGCTGGAGGTTGGTGTTTGTCATAAAGCTGATGATGGTGTTGAAGGAAAGGGTTTCCTCCATGGCGCCAATCCCGTTGGGGTTGAACAGGCCAATACTCTGAATCCGCAGGATGATGTATCCAATCAGAATCATAATGGCATTGGTTCCTAACAGGCAAAGGGCATATTTTTTCCAATTCATGCCCTGGTTGGGATTGATCCCGCTGATTTTGTAAATTGCCCCGTCAATGCGGTTAAAAACCGGATCTGCCAGGGTGCGTTTCCCTGCGGCGACGTGATACAAATAAACGCCCACGGGAATGACGATGATCAAGTAAATGATAATCGTCAGGATTAACTGCAGCATAATGGCTACCTCCTGCGTGCCTTAGAATTTTTCCGGGTGAACCAGCGCATAAACAAGGTAAGCGCCCAGAAGCAATACGATTACGCCAAGTATGATCACAATACTTCCTCCTTTCATACATTGGCCTGGGTCATTCGTTGCTGTCCACCTGTTTGTGACACCAGTGGACCAACAAATAGACAAGCCCACAGCAAACAGCCAATGTGGCCACCATAATTAGGTCAAGCACTTTTGTTCCCTCCTTTGTTTTTCTCTTTTTTGCAGAGCAATTATAGCAGAACCCTCGTGAATGTGCCCTTAGCGAATTCCCTGGAGTGTTAAAGTTATATTAATATTTTCTCGAGAAATCAAAGCACAAATCCGCTCTGCCCCCCTTTCCAGTCCCTGCATAGCCTACCCAAATACCTGCAAGTTATCTGGAGCAGCGAGAGAAAGTTTCCCAAGAAATAAAAACGCTGGTCCAGCTCTCCACTTTCATGCCTGGTCCAGCTTGTTGTTCTCTCTTTACAATAAATACAAAATTCAAAAGCGGCCAACCTTACCATTAAACTGCAAGGTTGACCGTCCCTGAATATATGTAAAGCATATTGACTTTACAGATGTTGAACTATTTTCTGATCCTGCCTCCGTTTCTCTTCCAACGCTTCAGCCAGGAGCATATCTTTGACCTTCATCAATCGAACTATGTTATTTCGTTCATTTTCCTCCAGTTTCATTCTAATGTATTTGATGCTCTCCTGCATACGGGGAATCATAACATATTCCAACGCATTCACCCGCCGACGCGTCTTTTCAATCTCCTGCGCCAACAGCTGTGAGGTCTTTTCCACCTGCGCCAGCTTCAGCATATCCTGAAAAACAGAGGAGAGCGCCTCCACTGCGCCATCAATTTCGCAGGATGTCATGGCAAAGCCATAGGGATAAAGCTCTTTCCCTTTACACTCTTTCGTCCGAAAAGTATACATAGGAACAGGAACTGACATGATGTTGCGGGTGGTCATATCCAACTCCACACGTTGCTTGGGGTAAAGCAGCGCTTGTTCCAACCCCTCCGGGGACATCAGAGCGGATGCCACGGTAAACGAACCATGGGCCCGCATCAATCCTTCCTCCACCCGACGCCGAAGGGTACGGTTTTCCCGGACACTCTCCAGGAACTGCTTCATCAGTTCATCCCGTTTGTCTTTGAGCAGTTTGTGTCCCCGCACTGCTGTTTTTAACCGGTTCTTGAGCCGGGTCAATTCCATCCGCGTGGCATTCACTGTGACCGATGGCATCTTTCCGCCTCCTTACGCTTGCCGGGGAAGATATTTGTCGATGTGTTCCTGCTTGATCCGTTTCAGCTCCGTTTCCGGCAAGATCGACAGCAGATCCCACCCAATCGCCAAAGTCTCCTGAATGGATCGATTCTCCTCAAAGCCTTGACCGACGTATTTCTTTTCAAATTCCTCGGCAAATCGGGCATACAGCAGATCTGTGGGCGACAAGGCCGCCTCCCCTAAAATTGACATGAGTTCTTTCGCCTGCTTACCTGCAGAATAGGCCGCAAACAACTGATTCATCGTCCCCGCATGGTCCTCCCGGGTCTTTCCTGCCCCAATCCCCTTGTCTTTTAAGCGAGACAGAGAGGGCAGCACATCCACCGGCGGCTGAATGCCAGCCCGGTGCAGCTCCCGGGAAAGGATGATCTGTCCTTCCGTAATATAGCCTGTCAGGTCTGGGATCGGGTGGGTCTTATCATCCTCCGGCATAGTAAGAATGGGGATCATGGTGATGGAACCCGCCCGCCCCACTTGACGGCCTGCCCGCTCATACATAGTGGCAAGATCCGTATAGAGATAGCCGGGATACCCCCGCCGGCCGGGGACCTCCTTCTTGGCCGCGGAGATCTCCCGAAGTGCCTCCGCGTAATTGGTGATATCCGTGAGAATCACCAACACATGCATGTTTTCATGAAATGCCAAATACTCTGCGGCGGTCAGCGCCATACGGGGGGTAGCAATTCGTTCCACTGCCGGATCGTTGGCTAAGTTCGTAAATAGAACCGTTCGTTCGATGGCGCCTGTCCGTTGAAACTCCTCGACAAAATAGTTCGCTTCCTCAAAAGTAATTCCAATGGCCGCAAAGACCACTGCAAAATTTGAGTCTCCGTCCAACACCTTTGCTTGCCGGGCGATCTGTGCCGCCAGTGCCGCATGGGGCAGCCCGGAACCCGAAAAAATGGGAAGCTTCTGCCCCCGCACCAAGGTATTCAACCCATCAATGGAGGAAACCCCCGTCTGAATAAACTCATTGGGATAGGCCCGGGCCGCAGGATTCATCGCCAAACCGTTGATATCCCGATATTCCTCCGCCAAAATTTCCGGCCCCCCGTCGATAGGCTGCCCCATCCCATTGAACACGCGCCCCAGCATATCCCGGGACACCGCCAGCTGGAGGGGATGCCCCAGGAAACGAACCTTGGCATGGGCCAAATTGATCCCCGCATTGGCCTCGAAAAGCTGGACCACCGCACTGTCTCCATTGACCTCCAGCACCTTTCCACGGCGAACCGATCCGTCCGACAGTTCGATCTCCACCAGTTCATCGAAGGTCGCGCGCTCCACCTGCCGGACCACCATCAATGGCCCCGCAATTTCCGCAATGGTTCGGTATTCCTTGATCATATATCCGCCCCTCCTTTCTCTGTCAGCTGGGCAATCTGCTGGGCCATATCCCGGGCAATGGTTTCATAGGCCTGGATATATCGCTCCTCCGGTACACTTTTGGCTCTGCCAATGGCCGCACGGGCCGGAAGAGAGAAAAGCGCATCAGGGTCTGCCCCCTTCTCCAGGGCTCCCCGGCAGAGCCGGTCATAGTCCAAAATCATCGCCAGCAGCCTGGACTGCCGGTCATAGTTGGAGAAGGAATCTACCTCAACAAATGCATTTTGCTGGAGAAAGTCCTCTCGAATCATTTTGGCGGTCTCCAAGGTCAGCTGATCCCCAGGCGCCAGGCCATCCTTGCCTACCAGCTGGACAATTTCATTCAGACTGGCCTCCTGCTGCAGCAGGAGCATCGCCTGGGTACGATTTTGCACAAAGGCTTTTCCCAAATGCTCCTCAAACCAAGGTCTGAGAGAATCCAAATATAAAGAATAGGAATTGAGCCAGTTCACCGCTGGAAAATGCCTGGCGTAGGCCAGTGAAGCATCCAGAGCCCAAAACACCTTAACAATCCGCATCGTCCCCTGAGAAACAGGTTCGGACAAATCCCCGCCCGGGGGAGACACCGCTCCCACCGCGGTCAGAGAACCCCGGCGTCCATCGGACCCCATGCACTGCACTACACCGGCCCGTTCATAAAACTGGGACAAACGGGAGACCAGATAGGCCGGGTATCCCTCCTCCCCGGGCATCTCCTCCAAGCGGCCAGACATTTCCCGGAGCGCCTCCGCCCAGCGGGAGGTCGAATCCGCGATGACCGCCACATCATAGCCCATATCCCGGAAATACTCCGCAATGGTAATCCCGGTGTATACAGAGGCCTCCCGGGCCGCCACAGGCATATCCGACGTATTGGCAATGAGAACCGTCCGCTTCATAAGGGATTCCCCCGTCCGGGGATCTACCAGTTCCGGGAACTCCCGGAGCACATCGGTCATCTCATTGCCGCGCTCTCCGCAGCCAATATAGACCACCACATCCACATCAGACCATTTGGCCAGAGCGTGCTGCACCACCGTCTTTCCCGATCCAAAGGGCCCTGGAACCGCAGCGGTTCCTCCCTTGGCCACTGGAAACATGGTGTCAATTACCCGCTGCCCCGACTGAAGCGGGGTCACCGGCGCAAATTTTGTCTGATAAGGGCGGCCTTTCCGCACAGGCCACTTCTGCAGCATGGTCAGGGGCTCCTGAATTCCCTGCTCATTCTCCAAAACAGCCACGGTTTCTGTCACCGTATAGGTTCCGCTTTGAATGCTGCGAAGGGTCCCCGTCATCCCCAGGGGAACCATAATTTTATGTTGGACCGAAGGGGTCTCCTGAACCGTCCCGATGACATCCCCGCCCACTACTTTGGTGCCTGGAGAAACCGACGCCACAAACTCCCAAGTTCTCTCCCGATCCAGGGCCGGAACCTCTACTCCTCTGGGGAGATGATTGGAGCCTGTGAGGCTGGCAATCAGCTCCAGAGGACGCTGAATTCCGTCATAGATCATACCGATCAGTCCCGGCCCCAGTTCTACGGACAACGGCGCCCCCGTGGTTTCCACCACTGCCCCGGGACCCAGGCCAGAGGTCTCCTCATACACTTGGATCGAAGCGGCGTCCCCTGTCATGGTCAGCACCTCTCCAATGAGCCGCTGTTCCCCTACCCGGACCACATCCGCCATGTTCGCCTCCGCAAGTCCCGTAGCCACCACCAGGGGCCCGGAAACCTTCACAACCTTACCATTGCTCATTGCTCTTTTTCCCTTCTTTCCGTCCATGGACCTTGCCAGCGGCCATCGCTGTACCTCGTCTTTCTTGGCGCAAAAACCTTATGCCAGAATGTCCGCACCCACGGCCCGTTCTACCGTTTCTGTTATCTTTTCCATCCCGATTCCCAGCGACCCTTCTTTTCCGGGAATTAGAATTACTGCGGGTGCCAGCTCTTTTTCGTACTGTGCCAGCAAATCTTTCAACTGCGTGCCCAGCTGTTCTGTCAGGTAAATGATCGCATACGCCTCCTTGGCTGTGGCGTGGATCACCCTTCTGGCCTCTTCCGCTGTTTCAACGGGGAAGACAGACAGCCCAAGGGCCTGAAAGCCCAGCACGCTGTCCCGGTCCCCCACCACCGCGATCTTATACATACGCCTCACGCAGCCTTTCCCGAATAATATCCGGCGCCAAATCCGCCAAACGTCCTGTCAGAATGATGCGGATTGCCAGGATTTCAGCCTCCTTTGCCGCCAAATAGGCAATCACTGGCGCCTCTCCAAACGCAACAAACTGTGCCCGCCGGACCTCATCCAAAACCGCGTCATCACAGTCCTTTTCGAATTGTGTCAAGGAACCGCCACGGGCCGCCATAGCTCCTGATTCCGCAGCCCGTGCCAGGGGGGAGGAAGCATACAATTCCTCCAGCATACTTCCGCCATTGATCCCTGTCAAAAGCCGCTCCACCTCCATGTTCCCTCCCGGGAAAAGGATTCCCTCCAGGAATTCCGTCCCCTGCCCCATACGGAGAACACGGACTGCCGTCCGGAGATTGGCCGCATCTATCATGCGCTGAACATATCCCTGCAAAAACAGAGATCCCGTCTCCTCCGCCAGGACAAGCAGCTCCTGGAAATAGCGCCGATCCAGAACCATATCCCCCAACTGCGGGTCTCGTGTGGCTGAGAGCACTTGGCGGGCCTCGTCTATGGCCTCTCCCAGCTGCGGCGGCAGATTCTGAACCTCTCCCGACCGCAGCGCAGCGACCAGCTGCTTCGACGGAATACGGCCGGCATCCACCAGCAGCCGGTCCTCCTGAATCCCCATTGCTTCGCTCTTTAAGAGCACTTTTACATTGTGATAGTCGTGGGGCAACTGGAATACGGCCAAAATCGCCGGGTCAGGAACCAATTCCGCCAAATCCTGGAACAAACGTTCCCGTTCTCTGTTCAGCATCTCCCCCACCGTTATTGCGCTGACCGTTTCCAGTTCTGGATAACCGCAGTCGGTCAGGATGCGGGCTGCCTCCTCCGGGCTTCCGGCTTCCAGCATTTGCTCCATCTGTCCCCGGTTCAGAAGGCAGCCCTCCAGAGCACGGACGCGGGTAGTTAAAAACAAATAGTCCGTATCATGTATTTTTCTTGTCACAAGGCGCCCTCCTTCATCCGTCGTTCACACCTGCTCTCCTCGGGGAAAGAGAATCTCTGCCACTTGGGCACTGAGCGATTCCCTCCGTCGCTGCAGAAGCATGGAAAAGGTACAATTGATATCGACCCGGCCCCGCCGCAGGAGCAGACCGCCTGCGATTCCTTCCTCCGCCGGCCCCAAGGTCAGGTGTCCCTCCCCAATCAGCTGGTTGGCCTGGTCCACCACGTCCTGTCCGTAAGCCCGCCGGGATGCTGGGGGCAGAATCACTTCCTCCTCCCCTGTTTCCGCATAGACTGCCGCCAACCGGGCCAGCAGAGGTACCATTTTCTCCCGTGGCAGGGCACACAGACGGGCCAAAGCTTTCTCAAACGCCGCTTCTATTACATCCTGCTTGGCTGCCAGAACTCGTTTCCGCGCCTCCAGCCGTGCCATGCTGTGCAGTTGGGCACGGTGCGCGTCCACCTCTCTCTGCCCATGCGCCAAAATACGTTCCACCGCCTCCCGCGCCTGGGTCTCATACTCCGCCAGAATTTGGTCCGCCCGTTCCTGCGCCTGAGACAGCTGGGCCTCAATCTCTGCCTGGGCATCCTGGGCAATGCGGTCTGTAACTTTTTCAATCCCGTGCATCCCCATGCTCTCCTTTCTGCCAGAATGGATAATTATAAGCTATTGAGCATCAGGAAGGATGCCAGCAGGCACAAAATGGCATAGAACTCCACCATGATGGCCATGATAATCGCCTTGGACAGCTCCTCTGACCGCTTGGACACCAGGGCCACGCCGGCCGCTGCACACTTTCCCTGTGCAATGGCGGACAGCAAGCCACCGATGGCCATGGGCAGACAGGCCGCCAAAAACATCAGTCCTTCACTTCCAGTCAATACCCGCAGCTCCCCGGAAAAAAAGCCCAGCTTCATTAAGGCAAAAAACCAGGCCACCAGTCCATACAGACCCTGGGTTCCAGGGATGATCTGCAAAATCAGAATCTGAGAGAACTTTCCCGGGTCGTTGGCCAGCACACCGGCCCCCACTTCTCCTACACTGCCCACCCCGCGGGCAGACCCCGAGCAGGCCAAGCCCACTGCCAGGGCCGCGCCGACAAACGCCAATGCAATTCCAATTGTCTCCATGAATGATTCCTCCTGTTCCTGTCAGAAGAGGCACAGACTCTCTCCTCAAAATTGAAAGTGGTTGAGCATTAAAAACGATGCCAGCAGGGCCAGAATCGCGTAAAACTCCATCATAATGGCCAGAATAACCGACCGGCTCAGATCATTGGGCTTCTTGGCAATGAGAGAGAGTCCCCCAGCACAAATCCTGCCCTGAACAATGCCGAAAATTAGGCCGCCAAGGGCCACCGGCAAGCAGGCACCGAAAAACTCCAGTCCCTGAAACGGCGTCAGATGCGCCAGTTCTCCCGAAAAAAATCCCAGCTTGGTCAATGCGAAAAACCAGATGACCAGGCCATAAAGTCCCTGGGTGCCCGGCAGAATCTGCATGACCAGCACCCGAGAAAACTTCCCTGGGTCCACAGACAATAGACCAGCCCCTGCCCGGCCCACAGTTCCCACTCCAGTGGCAGAACCAGCGCAGGGCAGCCCCACTGCCAAGGCCGCGCCCAGCAGAGCAAGCGCAGTCCCTTCCAAGGGCACAGTCTGGAAGAACCCGTGGATACTCATTCCACCACCTCCCCGCTGTCTGTGGTCACGTCCACATATTTGGTCTGATATTTCAGGGGATTAAAGGGAACACCGCCCTCCTTATAAAACTTACTGAAAAACTCCAGATACTGCAGGCGGGCCGCATGAACATAGGTCCCAATGATGTTGATGCCCATGTTAAAGAGATTTCCCACCAAAAAAATCACCAGAAACACCAGGATACCCACGGGCTTGGGTAGGCCCTCTCCAGGCAGGGTGGCTAAAATATTAAACACCTGGGAAATCACTGAGGTGGCCAGCATCAGGGCCATCAAACGGCAGTAGGAGAGGATATCCCCCAGCCAGCTTGTGATATCATACCAACTGGCCAGACCGCCAAGCAGTTTCCGTACAATACCCTTCTTATGTCGTCCCTGAGTAAACAACAGTGCCAGAAATCCCACCAGAACCACCACAGCGCTCCCCTGTAAAGCAGCCAGAGCAATCCCCGCAAACACAATCCACCAAGGGACCACATCCAAAATGCCATCCAGAAGGCGTCCATCCCGGGCCTCCATGTAAATATGGACACACTGTCCAAACAGCATGTGAAGCACCCCCAACCCCAGGGCGATCACCATAATGGTCATCGGATCCTGCAGAGGGTTGATCAGCGCCGGCAAGGTAATGACGTGTTCCGGAAAGAACGCCGTGGTAAACTGATATACTGCGTCTCCAAAGAAACCACCTGTCAGCACCCCGAACACGGCAGTGGAGATTCCCAAGTACTGTCCCAACTGAAACATGTTTCCCACCGTCCCCTTGGGACGATACTTTTTGGTGATCCCCAGGGAGACTGCCCAGAGAACCAGGCCATAGGCCAGGTCTGCAAACATCATGCCGAAAAACACCACAAAGAATCCAAAGATCAGCGGATTCGGATCAATTCCTCCCCGGTAAGCCGGCAGGGAGTACATCTCTGTCACCATGTTGATACAGGAAAGCCACTTTTGATTTTTCAGCAGCGTAGGGGGAATCTCCTCGGGATCAGGTTCCCTCCATTCATAGGCACAGAGAATGTCGCTCAATTCTTCTTCCAGCCGGGACAGCCCCGTCTGGGCAACCCACCCCTCCAAAAAAATCATTGTGCCATCGGTGAGAATTTTTTCCCGCGCCTGCTCCTTCTGGAGTTCCTGCTGGAGGCGGTCCTGACAAAGTTCCAGTTTTTTCCTCTGGCTTTGGCAAGCGGAAATGGACTGGATCACGTCCTCCCGTTCCCGTTGATTTTGAAGCAGTTCCTCTTCCACCCGACGGATGTTCTCCGCCGGTGTCCCTGTACGGGCCTTCCAGTGAGAAATCCCATATCCATGGGCCCGCAGGCACTGCGTTGCCCGCTCCAGCGCCTCCTTATGGCAGATCAGCAGGAGATACCGCTGATGCTTATCCTGGGAAATCTCCTGGAGATGGGCTCGCTCCGCAGTTTTCTCCAGTTGTGCGGTCAGTTCGGACAGATTCACCGCCAGAGGGCAAGTTCCCAGCTGAAATACCGATGTGGCCGTTTCCTGAAGTTCAAGAGGAAGGTCCAGCGGGGCCCACGGCATCAAACTGGTTTTCAAGTTCTTCAGATTGGTCTCCTGGGTCTGGAGCTTTGCCAGCTGCCGGTTCCAGGCATTGATCTTTTCCGCCAGCGCCAAGGCCTCTTCCATCGTTTCCTGCCGGAAAAAATCCTGTTCCCGGATGGCCTCCCGTTGAATGAACAGTCCTGACCGAACTGCTGCGTATCGGTTTACATTCTCCAAGGCGGTCCGAACCGTAGTGGCTTGACTTTTCACCGTCAGAAGCGCTGTGGAATCCCGACGCAGCAAGCTGCCCCATTCCGGCATGCTTTGCGGTTCTTCCGGTTCTGTCACCTCCACACAGCCAGCACGCTGCAGCCGGGCCAAGAGATGGTCCCGCTCTGAAGTCAATGAGAGCAGCCGCAGCCGCTTCATTTTTACAATTGACACTTAGAACTCCACCACCCTTCTCACGATCCACTCTGCGGCTTGGTCCAAATGACGCTCTCCTTCTGCCTTGATTTCCTCATACAGGCGCGCAGCCTCCTCCTGCCGCTCTGCTGTTTCTTTTGCATTCTTTTCTTCCTCTTCCGTCATCATTTTCTTTACTTTTATCTCCGCCGCTCGACAAGCACTCTCTAAGCGCTCCGCCCCTGCCTTTTCCGCCGCCGTGATTCGGCGCCTGGCCTCTCGTTCCCCTTCTTCCCGTTGCTGTGAAGCCTGTTTCTCCACTTCCATGACTCGTTTCACCGCATCCAGAGACATCCGATCACCCCCTTTCTCTCTCCCTTTCGTATGTTAAGAAAACTTTCTGTGAAATTATGAACAATCTACCATAGGTCTTTCTCAATTGCAAGAAAGAAATCCAAAACTTGCTTTTTACCTTTGTGCAAGTTTTTTCCTGTCCATTTTCGAGCCATCCCCCCTTTCCTTTCTCTTTATACGCTTCTCTTCTCCTTTCACTTTTTCTTATGAATCCAATTTTCTTCTCCCTGATTCTTTCCTCCACATGATCATCTTCCTCCCTTCTGTTCTTTCCCCCCTCCTCTTCCCATAAGATATTCTTATCATATTTTTTCCCTGCTCCCCCTTCGGCCAATCTCCTCTCTATCCTTGATTCCTACCCGTTTGCTTTCCAATTCTCCAAAAGCACAGTGCTTTCTTCGCATCTTCCACGATAAAATCGTCAAAACGCCGGGTAAATTTTGGACTTCTCCTCTCGCTTTACTGTATAAAATGTTCCAAAATCATCCCAAAAAGCCCCCAGAATTCCTTGAACAAGAGAAATTCTGAGGGCTTTCTTTTTCTGTTTTTTTCCTTTTCACTGCCAGCCACGTTCGGCAGGGTCCAGCATATCCCCGGCCAGATAGAGCAAGGCATTGCAAATAGCCGCTGCCACATTGCTGCCACCTTTCCGTCCCATGGCCAAAATTGCCGGCACTTCAAACCGCCGGCACAGCGCAAGCACCTGCTCCTTGGCCTCCTCCACATTCACAAATCCCACAGGCACCCCGATCAGCATCGCCGGAAACTGTCCTCGCTCCATCTGTCGGGCAATGGCAAACAGCGCCGTGGGCGCATTCCCGATCGCCAGGACTGCCCCGGGACACACCTGTGCCGCTTGTTCCATGGCGGCTGCCGCTCGCGTGGTTCCCTGCGCCTCGGCCCGTTGGGCTACCGCAGGGTCGGCCATGAAACACATCACATGAGACCCCAATTTCTCCAACCCAGGCCGACTGATGCCCGCCTTTGCCATATTGGTGTCTGTCACAATGGGCGTTCCCTTTCGAAGGGCCGCAACCCCCAGCGAAACTGCATTTTTTGTAAAAACAAGATTTTCTGCATATTCAAAATCTGCCGTGGTGTGGATCACCCGCTTTACCACGGCCTCCTGATCCGGCGGGACCTGCATCCCCCTCTGCCGCAGTTCCTCTGCGATGATCGCCATGCTGGTCCGCTCAATGTCAGCTGGTCTACTGTGCTTCATCGTTCTCCCCTCCCGTTCTGTCCCATTGCCTCATAAATAGCCGGCAGGTCTATGTGCTGCCGGACGATACAGGCCAACTGATTTAACTGCTCTTCCTGATGCGCCCGATGACTTTGCAGACCTCCGGTCTCTCCCGCAAGTCCTTTCCGAGACAGGAGCCACTGGGCCAGACGTTCCGTCAGCTCTCCCGTGTCAAACAGCCCATGAAGATAGGTCCCAAATACATTTCCCTGGACGGCTCCTTCTGGTTTTCCTCCGTCCAGGCGGCAAAATGGCGCACCGTGGACCGTGGTTTCTCCCATGTGAATCTCATACCCTGCCAAATTTCCCCCTGCCAGCATCGGCGCTACCACCTTCGCCCGGGTTCTTCGCCTGATCTTCCGCCGGAGAAACACCGTGTCACAGGGCAGCAGGCCCATTCCTGCCAGCATACCGCCTTCTTCCACCCCATCCGGATCGGACAGACTGCGTCCCAGCATCTGGTACCCGCCGCAGATGCCCAGCAGCGGGGTTCCCTGGGCTGCCAGTTTTTTGATCTCGGCTTCCAGTCCGTTCTGGCGCAGCCACAGAAGGTCCCCCATGGTGTTCTTGGTGCCAGGCAGCAGGACCCCGTCCGGACGTCCCAGTTCCTCCACTCGGCTGACATACCGAACGCCCAATGCCTCATGTCGCTCCAGCGGCGCAAAATCTGTAAAATTAGACAGCCGCGGCAGGCGAATCACTGCAAGGTCCACTGGTTTATGGTGGGAAGTCCGTGTCAAACAGGGCGCCAGGGAGTCCTCTTCATCCAGATCCAGCGGCACATAGGGGATCACCCCCAGTACCGGGACCTTGGTTTTCTCCTCCAGCATTTTCAGCCCTGGTTGGAGCAGCGCCACATCCCCCCGAAACTTATTGATGACGCAGCCCACCACTCGGTCCTGCTCATCTGGCTCCAGCAGCGCCAGGGTTCCATAGAGCTGGGCAAACACCCCGCCCCGATCAATGTCCCCCACCAGCAGGACAGGTGCGTCCACCAGCCGGGCCAGCCCCATGTTAACAATGTCATCCGCTTTCAAATTGATCTCCGCCGGACTCCCCGCCCCCTCAATGACAAGAATGTCATTCTCCTGGCACAGGCTGTGGTAAGACGCCAGAATCTCCGGAATCAGTTCTCGTTTCTTGCGGAAATATTCCGACGCCTGGTAGTCCCCCCGGACCTCCCCTTTGACAATCAGCTGACTGCCCACGTCGCTGGACGGTTTTAGGAGAATCGGGTTCATCCGTACATCAGGTTCCCGGCCCGCCGCCCAGGCCTGAAGCACCTGTGCCCGTCCCATCTCCAGCCCGTTCTCGGTGATATAGCTGTTAAGGGCCATATTCTGACTCTTAAACGGCGCCACCCGATATCCATCCTGCCAAAAGATCCGGCAAAGGGCCGCTGTGAGCAGGCTCTTTCCCACGCCTGACATGGTCCCTTGAATCATCAATCGTTTGGTCATCCCACACACTCCTCCATGGCCTGGATCAGCCGTCGGCACGCCTCTTCCTCTCGAACCGCCACCCGGAACCAGCCAGGCCCCAGGCCGGAGTAGGTCTCACAGTTTCGGATCAAAATCCCCCGCTGGGCCAAGTCCTGATCCAACGACGAATTCCGATGGAAAAACAGCAGATAATTGGCCTGCCCCGGCACCACATCACAGCCCAGCTGGGTCAGCGCCAACCGAAGTGCCTCCCGTCGCCGCCGGGTCCACGCCCGCAGCTGGTCTCCATACACCGTCTCCTCCAGGGCCGCCATCCCCGCCGCCTGGGCCAGGTGGGACACCGGCCAGGGCTGCCCCGCCAAACGCATCTGCTCCAATAACGTCTCCTCCTGGCACAGACAGTACCCCAGCCGAACCCCAGCCAGCCCATAAAATTTGGTAAAGGCCCGGAGAATCAAAAGGTGATGTCCCGTCAGGTTGGAAACCATGGAATGGGACCGGTCCAGGAGAAATTCCTCAAAGCATTCATCCACCACAAGAAGGACGCCACAGGCATCACACCGCTCCAGGATCTTCTCCAGCAAAGCCCGGTCTGTTGTCTGTCCAGCGGGGTTGCTGGGCTCACAGAGAAATAAAATATCCAATGCAGGCGTAATGCGCTCCAAAATCCGCGCTGTCATCCGAAAATCCTCTGCCCGTTGCAGGGGAAACTCCTCCACTTGACAGCCCACCCGCCTCAGCGCTTGGCCATACTCGGAAAACGCCGGCGCAGTTACCATCCCCCGCTTAGGGCGAAGCGCCAGCACCAGGCGGTCGATCAAGTCGGAGGCCCCATTCCCACAGAGAATCTGGGCGGAAGAGACGTCATGGTGCCTGCCCAGACACGCCCGAAGCTGCCGGCACAAGGGGTCTGGATACCGATTTACCTCCTCCACCGCCTGGTACAGAGCGCGCTTCACGCCCGCAGGAATCCCCATAGGGCTTACATTGGCGGAAAAGTCCAGGGGCATCCCATGGTATTGTATCTGGTAGGCGGCCCAGTCCCCGCCATGCTCTCCCCTTCTCATCCAATCCCTCCTCCCAAGACAAGGGCGCAGCGCAGCCCGATCAGAACGCCAAGGCAAAGGACGCTGCCCCCATAGAGCAGCCGGTTACTGCGCAGAATATCCTCTGGTACAATCGGGCGCTGATGCTCTCCAATGGTCGGTTTTTCCACCCGTATCCCAAAATACCAAGCTGGTCCGGCCAGCTGAACCCCCAGCGCTCCGGCCATCGCCGCCTCTGTTTGCGCTGCGTTGGGGCTGGCGTGGTTGCGCCGGTCCCGGCGCCAGATCCGCCAGGCACCTCTCCCATCCTCCCCCAAGAGCCAAGCCGCCGCCACCAGCAGCAACGCCGACAGACGGGCGGGAAGCCAGTTGGCTCCATCGTCCAGCCGGGCCGCCCAGCGGCCAAAGTAGAGATACCGTTCATTCCGGTACCCCACCATACTGTCCATGGTATTGATGGCCTTATAGCAGAGGGCCAAGGGAGCGCCGCCCAAGAAAAAGTAAAACAAAGGCGCCGCCACTCCATCGGAAAAGTTTTCCGCCACGGTCTCCACCGCCGCCCGGGTGACCCCCGCCCGGTCCAGCCGCTGGGTGTCCCGTCCCACGATGCGGGCCACCGCCTGCTGGGCCTGCTCCAGAGTTCCCTCCCGCAGCGCCCGATAAACCCGGCTACTTTCCTTCCCCAGTCCCCGTACAGCCAGCGCCTGCCACCCCCAGAAAACCTCCAAAAAGAAGCGAAGCCCAGGATGAATCTGCCCAGCAAGCCACAATACAGAAAAGGTAAGTGCCAAAGTCCCTGCCGGCAGCAAGATCGCAAGCAGAGCACCTGCGGCCCATTCTCCCCGCGTCGTCTTGGGAAAAATCCGCCGCAGCCGCTCTTCCAGGCCGGAAATTGCCCGGCCCATCCATACCACAGGATGGGGAATCCAGCCTGGGTCCCCCAGCAGGAGGTCCAGGCAGAAGCTGAGTGCCCCAGCCACCACAAGTTCCATGTCATCCCCCTTTTGTATAGTCCCGCTTTCCCAGCAAGCGCAGTTGGCGGTGTTCTAACCATCCTTCGGCCTCCAGTACATAGCCTTGCCCGCAGGGCAGACCCCAGGAAAAATAGGGCCGGGATGGGATGGCAAACGCCTCCATCACCGCCATCTGGGTTCCCCCGTGGACCACAAGAACAAGCTGCTCTTCCTCAGAGGCCACCGCCCAATCCAGCAGTCGGGCGAAGGCCCGGCAGACACGGCGGGAAAACGCAGGCAGACTCTCTCCGCCTGGACATTGTCCCCGGCACATGCCCTCCACCCAGGCACGGTAGGACGGGTCCTCCTCCATCTCCGCCGCACTTCGTCCCTCGAACCGTCCAAAGTTCATTTCCCCTAAGTCCTCCACCACCACCAGCCGCGCTTGGGGAAACAGACGTTCCGCCGTCTGCCTCGTTCGCTGCAAAGCGGTGATGTAGACTTTCTCCGGCGAGAACGACGCGGGAGACAGCGCCTGTCTTCCCTGTTCAGACAGTGGTACATCGGTCTGTCCTTGATACCGTCCCGTCCCCTGCCACAGGGTTTCCCCATGGCGGATCAGCTCCACTCTCATGGAAGTTCCCCCTTCAGCGCCTGAGGCAAACCACAGAAAACACGGATCACCCGGTCCGCCCGCTGGGCCAAGAGGCAGGCCAAGCGCCCCGCGGCCTCTCTGTTCTGTCGCTGCACCGGGTCCACGGGAACCACGCCGCCCCCGACCTCCGTGGCGATGACCACCTCATATTGGGCCAGGTTTTTCGCCAGTTTCTCCAGGTCTTCCTCCTGGCCCGCCAGGTTCTGCACCTCCCAGATTCCCCGCCGGGCCAAGTCCTCCTCTGACCAGCCCAAAGCCTTGCAAATGTATTCTCTCTTTCCCGCAAACAACGGGCCCGTTACAAAAATCACAGAAGATGCGCCCCCCATTCCACAATCCATACGGCCGCCAGCATCCAAAGCTCCACCCGCTGCAAAAACCAGCCGGCCAAATCCCCGGACAACCCGCCAAAGTATTTCCTGGACCTTCGCCAGTAATCCCAAAATACCAGCAGTGCCGCCAGCACCATGGCTCCGCCGGCCAAACTTTTCCAGCATACGATTCCCCCCAGGCCCACGCCGGCCAGCAGCAAAATCCAAGCCACCCGCTTCCGGTCTGCGGCGGTGGCAAAGGTATAAGCCAGGCCCGAATGCTTTGCCAGCGGGAACCTCGCCACCGCCCAGCCGGACAGGCACCGGCTGAGACAAAAGCTCAGGCAGAGCTCCTTTCCCACCGGGGCGGCCAGCGTGGTCCACAGAGCAAACGAGAGCAAAAAATACCCGCACAGACGAATGACCCCAAAGGCGCCGATATGGGGGTCTTTCAGAATTTCCTGCCGCCGCGCCGGTGTGCCATGGCTGGCCAGGGCATCCACCGTGTCACAATAGCCGTCCAAATGGATACCCCCTGTCACCGCCGCAGGGAGCAGACAGAGCACGGCCCCTCGCAGAAGGTCCGGCACGCCCCCCCACTGACAGAGCTCCCCCCACAGCCAGCACAATCCACCGATCACCCCTCCCACCAGAGGGAAGGCACACAGCGCATACCGCATATTCCGTTTTTCCCAGGAAATCTGGGGCATGGGAAGCGCGGAGAACATGGAAAATGCCACCGCCACGGTTTCCAGAATTCCCCTCATCCTTCCGTCCCCTTCCAAACACAGGGCAAACCACAGACCAATTCCACCACCCGGTCCGCACGGCGGGCCAGGGTCCGATTGGCCCACGCCAGGTCCCTTAAATAGGATAAGGTATCCCCCTGGTACGCCTCCCCGCTGGAAAACACTTCATTGGTCACCACTGTGACGTGCCTGCACTGCCGCAGCAAATGCGCTACCCCTGCCACAGCCTGGGCCACGCCGCCGCCCTGTCTCCCATATCGCTCATTGGCCACCAGATTTCCCAGACACTCCAGCAGCACATTGCTATCCGGGGGAACAGTAAGCTGGGAGAGATTCCGATAGCATTCCACTGTGGTAAACCGTTTGTGCGCCCGGGCTGCCTGGTGGCGGGCAATCCGCGCCCGGCACTCCTCATCCCAGGGCTCCATGGTGGCAATGTACAGCCGACGGCCTGGGAGGGTCTCCACATGGGCCTCCGCATATTCACTTTTTCCGCTGGCAGCACCGCCAATGACAAGGGTAAACATGCTCGTCCTCTCCTTCTTACTGCGGCGTATAGGCTTCAATGCCCAGCTGCGCAAAGGTATGACCGCTTTGATAGACCGCCAGGGCAAGGTCCAACAGCGGCAAGGCCGCCACCGCACCGGTTCCCTCTCCCAGCCGCATCTCCGCTTGGATCATCCCCCGCAGGCCCAGTGCCTGCAAAACCCACTGTGCCCCGGGTTCCGCCGATACATGTCCCGCCAGCAGGGC
Source organism: Evtepia gabavorous (assembly GCF_003425665.1). Classification (GTDB taxonomy): domain Bacteria; phylum Bacillota; class Clostridia; order Oscillospirales; family Oscillospiraceae; genus Evtepia; species Evtepia gabavorous. Next base: position 45,468 of record NZ_QQRQ01000003.1, on the reverse strand, counting down.
ATCCGCCGCCTGGGGACGGAGTCGGACGGCACAGAGGGCCGCCACATCGGCAATCAGCCCATCCAGCAGCACGGGCAGGCGCACATAAGCCCCGCCCAGGCACAGACCGCATAGGCCAGCCAAATCCAGCCCGCCTACGGTTTGCAACACTGAAATCGGGTCCCCCGGGTCAGGGGCATTGCGGCAGATGGCCTGCCGGATCGCCCGCACTTTGCGCCGGAAGCCCTCCTCAGACAGTCCCGAGCCCCGTCCGGCCAGCTGGCCCGGGTCCCTTCCCAGCAAAACACTGGCCACGGCACAGGAGGTGGTGGTGTTTCCAATCCCCATCTCCCCGGTTAGGAGGATGGACGCCCCTGTCTCTTTGGCCTCCTGGGCCAATGAAATCCCAGTCTCTATTGCCTGGATGCATTGCGCCCGGGTCATTGCAGGGCCCTGAGAAATGTCTCCCGTCCCATTGCGGACTCGACAGTTTTTCACCCCTGGCGCACCCAAAAAGTCCAGTACCCCCAAATCCACCGGCACCACCTGACAGTTTACCTTCTGGGCCATATAGTTGACGGTACTGCTCTGGTTTCCCAGCGCGGCGGTCACCGCCCGCGTCACGGACGCATCAGACTGGCTGACCCCCTGGCTGACCACTCCATTGTCCGCGCACAGCACCACCAGTGCCCGATTCTTCAAACAGACCTCCGCTGTCCCGGTCAGCGCCGCAATCCGGACAATGGCCTCTTCCAAAATGCCCAAGCTCCCCAAGGGCTTGGCCAGACTGTCCCAGCGCCGGAGCGCCTGCGCTCTTGCCGTTTCCTCTCCTGCCTGGATTTTCTCCAAGGTCTCCTTCCAAGTCATCTCTGTTTCCTTTCCCGATAGGCCGCTGCCGCTGACACAAAGCGTTCCGCCAAAGGAAGCCCTCCCCCAAAATGGAGATGGGGAAAGGCCGCATAAAGGGTGTCTGTGGCATATCCGCACCGCCAGTGCTTTCCCGATGGTTTTTGGGCCAAAAGCGCCGTTCCAGTTTGGGTGCTGTCCCAATGGTGAAATTCATGGGCTGGAATCTCCTCCCCCGCGCGAAACAGCAAGCTGTCCCGCTCCGCTTGGAGGGTGAGATACCCAAACCGCCGCAGCTGACGGGTAGGATAGCCCATACCGGGCAGCACCTCCACCATGGGCCAAGGAACCTCCTGCTCCGTCTGCAGCTGCTCCTGCAAATACAAAAATCCTCCGCATTCCGCCACCGTGGGCATGCCATCCCGAAGGGCAACCCGGATGGCACTGCGGATTCCCGCCTGTCGGAACAACGCTTGGGCATATACTTCAGGATAGCCGCCGCCCAGATAGAGGCCATCCACCTCTGGGAGCGCGTCCGCCTGCAAGGGGCTGAAAAAAACCAACTCCGCCCCGGCGTCCCGAAGGGCATCCAGGTTATCCGCATAGTAAAAACAAAAGGCCACATCCCACGCCACGCCGATGGCACAGCAACTCCTTGGTCGGAACCGTCTTGGGCGGTCTTGAACGGCTGTTTTCTCTGTTTCCTCCGCCAACGCCCATAAGGCGTCCAGATTCACTGTCTTTTCCAACTGCTCCGCCACTTTGCGGAACCGCTGATTCAGGTCTGCGATCTCCCCTGGCGTCAGCAGGCCAAGATGACGGCTGCCAATGTTTGCCTCCTCCATGGGAGGGAGGTAACCTAAAACTGGCAGTCCGGTCTCTTCTTCCAAAATAGGCGCCAAGTGGGCGTAAAGAGAGGGCCGACAGGCGGTAAGAACCAACCCACGAATCTGAGAATCCGCCCGGAAGGTCAAAAGTCCCTTGACCTGAGCGGCCAAAGTCAGGCTGCTTCCCCCCGGCCGGATGGCCAAAACCACCGGCAGACTGGCTGTCCGCGCCACCTGCCAGGCACTGGCCCGGTCTGTGCCGTTCACACCGTCATAGAATCCCATGGCGCCCTCCACCACAACATAGTCCCCTTTTTGTTTCAACAGGGTCCGCCGCACCCCATCTTCCCCCTGAAGAAAGAGATCTAAATTACGGCTGGGTACGCCAAGAACCTTTTCATGAAACATGGGATCAATGTAGTCCGGCCCACATTTCAGCGCCTGGGCAGCGTGTCCCCGGGCCGTTAGAGCCGCCAGTAAGCCGCAGGTCAGTACGGTTTTCCCGCTTCCGCTGGCCATAGCGGAAATCATCAGCCGTTTCATACAGGCTCTCCCGTAATTAAAAAAACCGGATTCTGTGCCAGAAGCAGATGCAGCTGCCCCACTGACTTGCCCCGGCTGACGGAGATCTGTGTGACGTCTGCTCGGTACCCAAGTCCTTCCAAGCATCTCACTGCCTCCTGTAATGTCTCTAAGGCGATAGCGGATACGCAGATTCTGGCCTTTGGATTCCGGCGGACAACCAGCGTCAAAATTTCTTGCAGCCGCCGGCCGCTGCCCCCCACAAAAACGGCGTCCGGCGCGGGCAGTGTCTCACAGGCCTCCGGCGCGGTTCCCTCCTGCAAATGGAGATTCCACGCAGAAAACTTGGCTCGGTTTTTCCGAATCAGCTCACAGGCCTCCGCCTGCCGCTCCACTGCCCAGACAGACCGGCCCTGGAGGGCCAGCTCCACGCTGACACTGCCGGTGCCCGCCCCCACATCCCAGCAGATATCTTGGGGCGTCACCGCCAGTTTCGTCAGGATAGCGGACCGGATCTCCTGCTTGGTCATAGGCACCTTTCCCCGCAGAAACGCCTCATCGGGAAGCCCCGGCGTCCGGCGTGGCGGGCGGGGGGCCGCCTCGGCCAATAGGACGCTCAGGGACGAAAAGGTTCTCTCCGCCATGTTCTCCGCCGTGCCATGAGAAATGCGTTCCCCTTCCCCGGAGAGGTCCTCCCCCACTGTCACCTGCAAGCCCCCCAGTCCAGCTTCCGTTAACTGCCGGCATAGTTCCGCCGGGGTCAAGCTACCGCCAGTGAGGAAAAATGCGGGCTTCCCATGGCATACCTCCGCCACCGGGTCCACCGCTACTCCATGGGCAGAACAGAGGCGCCAGTCCTGCCAACTGCGTTTCAGCCTGGCCGAAAAAACTTGCAGGCTGGAGATCCCCGGCAGCACCGTCGTCGTAAACCCCGCCGCCGCCAGCACAGGCAGCAGGCGCTTCGCCCCGGAGTAAAAGCCTGTGTCACCACTCAGTATCACACAGCTCTCTGCCCAGCCGGCATGGATCAGATGGTCCCGAATTTCTTCCGGTTGCACCGCCGCAACCCGTTGCGCACCGCTGGGCGGAAGTGCCTCCAGCAGCCGGCGTGACCCGAAAATCCCTTCCGCCCGGGACAGGGCTCGCTGTGCCGCCGCCGTTATGGTCTCCATGTCGCCGCATCCCAGTCCAATTAACGTAACGTGCATGGCATCTCTCCCCCTTCCAACGACTTCAGCAGTTCCTCCATAGAACTGCCACTGTCCCCTGGACGACGGATCAAAATCACCGGAACCCCGCGCTCTTGGGCCGCCGCGTACTTTTCCTCATATCCCCCCACCGCTCCGCCATCCTTGGTGACCAGCCAGCGAATCTGATACTGCGCCAGCATGGCCGCGTTCATTTCCTGGGAAAACGGCCCTTGCAAGGCCAGGATATTTCGGTGAGGAATGCCCAACGCTTCACAGGCCGACAGGCTGGCATGGGTGGGGAGCACCCGTGGGAACAGCCGGTCAGGCTCCAGCGCAGCAAAAGCTCCCAGTTCTTTGGCCCCAGTGGTCAGGAGCACATTGCCCCGCTGTTTTTGCAAGAACGATGCTGCCTGGGCACAGCTGTCCACCACCATACAGCCCTCCTGCCCACTCTCTTTCCGAAGCAGACGCCGCAGCGGAACGCCCGCCGCAGCGCAGGCGGCCTGGAGCTGCTTTGTCACCTTCACCGCATAGGGATGGGTGGCGTCTACGCACAAATCATACGATGGAAGTAGTTTTGCCATGGCCTCCAGGTCCATTCGCCCGGTCAAAACTGGTCCGCAAAACTGCCCTTGCAGTATCTCAGCGCCCAATTCCGTGGCCACGCTGACGGTCACCTGGTGTCCCATTCCCACCAGCCGTTCCGCTAACAGGCGGCCTTCCGTGGTGCCACCAAAGAGAAGAATTTTCATCACTTATTCTCATACCCCCGCGGCGTGACCATCCAGCGCCCTATCCTTTGGGTGGTACTGGAGCCAATAAATACGGTAGTAAACATATCCACCTCGGTCTCTTTTAACGCCTGCAAGGAGAGAATTCGGACTTCACTCCCCTCTCTTCCCACATTGCGGACCCATCCGCACACCGTCTCTGGGTGCTTCCGCTCCAACAGGATTTCACAGGCCCGCCGCAGATGCCCTCTCCGCCTCTTGGAGCCGGGGTTGTACAAAACGATAACGCTGTCCCCCTCTGCCGCGCACACCAGCCGCTTGGCAATCTGGTCCCAAGGTGTAAGCAGATCTGACAGTGAGATCACACAAAAGTCGTGCATCAGCGGAGCCCCCAGCATAGCGGCGCCGGACAGCGCCGCAGTGACACCGGGCACCACTGTGATCTCCACCTCTTCCCCGCCCTCGGTCAGCTGGAGCAGAGGGCCAGCCATGCCATATACACCAGCATCCCCGCTGCACAGCATAGCCACAGATTTGCCCTCTCGCGCGGTTTCCAGCGCCCAGCGGCAGCGCGCCAGTTCCTGGGTCATCGGTGTGGTATAGGTCTCCTTTTCCGGAAACCACCCTCTCACCAGGTCCACGTATCCTGTGTAGCCGCATAAAACATCCGCATCCGCCAGGGCCGCATAGGCCTGCTGGGTCATCTGCTCCCTTCCACCAGGCCCCAAGCCCACCAAGTAAATCCGTTTTCTTTCCATGTTACCACCGCCATTCTGGTTGAAAGGGGATCTGTGCCACCGCCAAGGTCACTCCATCCCCCTTGCATTTTCTCTGGAGCAGTGGGCCGCCCCCACTGCCCAAAACCGCACTGCGCTCACAGACGTTGTCGATCCCTGTCACCTGACGGACAAATTCTGATGGAGTAAAGTCCCCTGTGACCTGTGCCAGCTCCTCGGGGGAGTAGGTAAGGAAAGGCAGCTTTCTTTCTGCACAAAAAGCCAGCAGGCCCGGCTCCTCCTTCTTCAAATCGATGGAGCAGACCCGGGCAATAGCCTGCGGCACGAAGTGTAACCGCTCCATTGTCTGGGCCACCGCCGCCGCCAGGGTCTCTTTGCCGACACCGCTTCGGCAGCCCACACCCAGCACCAAGATTTTCGGCACCAGATGAAGGGCTGGGTCCTTCCCAGGAGAAAGGGTCACCTCCACATCACAATCCCCCGCTTCCCCAAGAAGCACCCCTTCCGGCTGCAGCCCGGACACCGCCCACGGGCAGCGCATCCAGATGGTCTCCCCCTCCAGCAGTTTTCCGGATACTCCTTTGATTCGTTCCGGCTCCATCACATGGCAGTTCTGCTCTTTCGCCCAACTGTCCACGGCGAACAGCCCCCGCCCATCTGTGGCCGTGGTAATCACAGGGCTTCCCCCTCCCGCTGCCGCGATTCGGTGAGCCAGCCCATTGGCCCCGCCCAAGTGGCCGCTGAGCAGGGGGATCACAAACCGTCCTCCCTCATCCACCACCACCACAGCGGGGTCTGTGGTTTTGCTTTGCACATAGGGGGCAATGGCCCGAACGGCAATTCCCACAGCGCCTACAAATACCAGGCCCTCGTATCGGGAAAACGCCTCTCTGATCCAGTCACGCAAAGGGCAGTCTACCCCGCAGCGGGTTGCCGTGCCCCCCAAAACCTGGGCCAGCCGCTGGGCCAGGGCATAGCCCTGGGCGGAAAACGCCGCAAATCCCAGCCTCATTCGGATGCCCTCCGAAACTCCGTGGAGAAATCCGGCGCATACAACCGGCTTCGGGTATAGTCTCCCGACAAAAAATCCCCCACCAGCACCAACGCTGTTTTGGAGATGCCATGGTCACGTCCCGCCTGAGCCAGTTCCCCCAAGGGGCAGCGTACCACCTTTTCCTCTGGCCAGGTCGCTTTATACACCAGCGCCGCAGGGGTCTGCTGGGTATAGGCCCCCTGGAGCAGTGCTTCCTGTAACCCATCCAGCAAAGAGGCCGACAGGAAAATCACCATGGTCGCCCCATGCTCGGCCAAAGAGGCAATATTCTCCCGCTCCGGGACTGGGGTTCGGCCCGCCATCCGGGTGATGATCACAGTCTGACTGATGCCCGGCAGGGTATACTCCCCCTCTACCGCGGCAGCTGCCCCACAGAAACTGGACACACCAGGTGTCAGCGTGTAAGGAATCCCCCGTTTTTTCAGCGCATCCATCTGTTCTTGGATCGCCCCATAGAGGCAGGGGTCCCCCGTATGCAGACGCACCGTTTGTTTCTGTTCCCTCTCCGCCTGTTCCATGGTGGAAAGCACTTGCTCCAAGGTCATCTCCGCGCTGTTAAAGATACGGCACTGCGCAGAACACAGACCCAGCAGCACCGGATTGACCAAGCTGCCGGCATAAATGACCACATCCGCCTTCTTCAGCCGCTCCGCCCCCCGCAGGGTAATCAAATCGGGTGCTCCTGGCCCCGCGCCTACAAAATGAACCATGCTTTCACTCCTTCACAAGAATGGTAGTATAATACCCCGCCCCCTCTGGAAGGGCCCGCAAATCGGTGCAGACCATCTCCTGGTCCAGACCGCAGTTTGCCACCAGGACAGCCTGCTCCAACTGCCCGGTTTCTGCCAGCTTTTCCACCAAGTCCTTCAGGTTTCGCCCGGATTTCATCAGCACCTTGGTGCCGGGTAGTGTCAATCCCTCCCACTGTGCCTGCTGAGAGGCCGGAAGAATATGCAGAGGCTCCTCCATGGTGGTCAAACTGACACCCAGCCGAGCCGCCACAGCGGAAAAGCTGGCCACCCCTGGGATCATCTCCGTCTCATAGCCCTCCTCCCGGAGCAGTTCCATCAAATAGCAATATGTGGAGTAGATCGACACATCCCCCAGCACCACCATGGCCACATCCTGACCTCTGTCAAGAACCTGCCGGACCATCGCCGCTGCCCGACGCCAAGCCGCCTGACGCACAGACAGATCCCGCGCCATGGAAAACGGCAGAGACAGGATTTCTTTGCCCGTCAGATCCACCGCCCTCCGGGCAATAGACAGAGCCAGCTGCTCCCCCCGGGCTGTTTGAGCCGCTCCAATCACTGGGCAGGCCTCCAGCACCCGGCATGCCTTCCTGGTCAGCAGTTCAGGGTCACCCGGGCCCACGCTTACTCCGAAAAAAATTCCTCTTCCTGCTCCCATTGCTTCAACACCTCCTGGGTTCCCGGGGTCCTGCCCAACTCCCCAAACACATGGGAGAACAGGATTACCCCGACACGATAAGCACCGCCTACCCGGCGGGAGACATGGGCCTCTATGGCGTCCATCAGGCGGGCCATCACCGCTTCCCGCAGGCCTGCCTGTTCCAAAATCTCCAGACAGGCATCGGTGGTGGCCCCCTCCAGCAGCGCCTGACAGGTGCTTTGACCCGCCCCGCACACAGCCGCATGGGCGCAAAACAACTCTGTCCGGCAGTCACCCCAGCGGCTGTGGGTGTTCATAATCCCGCCGGCCAGCTTCACCAATTTTCCCACATGGCCTACCAGCAGTACACGCTTAAATCCCTCTGCCGCTGCCCCATCCAGAGCCTCTCCCACAAAATTAGAGCATCGAATCACAGGAATCCTTCCGCCTCCCCATCCGCACTGGCGAAGAAAATCCTGCCCATAGTTTCCCGGGGTCAGAATCACCCCCCGATGCCCCTGGGCCGCAGTCTGGCGGAGCTCAATTTGAAGGGTATCTATCATCGCTTGGATACTCATGGGCTCCACAATTCCGGAGGTTCCTAAAATGGAGATGCCTCCTTCAATTCCCAAGCGGGGATTGAAGGTTCTCTGGGCAATCTGTTCTCCCGCAGGTACCGAGATGGTCACTTGGAGCCCTCCCTCATATCCCGTCTGACGGCAGAGGGACGCCACCTGCTCCCGGATCATCTGCCGGGGAACCCGGTTGATGGCCGCGGACCCCACCGGCTGGTCCAACCCCGGCCTGGTCACACGCCCCACACCAGGCCCCCCCTCAATGGAAATGCCCGGCTGAACAGAGGGTGACACCGCAGCCTGGACCAAGGCGCCTGTGGTCTGATCCACATCGTCTCCGCCGTCCTTCCGCACCCCACAGACCGCGCTTGGTCCCTCCATACGGCAGTCTTCCAGGGGAACTTCCACCAAAAGTCCCTTGGGGGTACGCAGAGAAACCGACGCCGGCCACCGGCCGGTGAGCAGTCTCTGGGCTGCCCCCGAGGCCGCCAAGGCCGCACAGGTCCCGGTGGTGAATCCGCAGCGGAGCTTCTTTCCATTGGAATAGATATAGTGTTCAAAGGCCATGGGGTACCTCCGTCCAATCCACCAGTTTTCCCCTTTCCCGCGCCGCCTGTTTCAGCCAACGGTTTGGTTCATTCATGGTGCCAAAGGTCTCACAGCAGCAAAAGACCCGCTCGCAGCGTTCCAACCACGCCATGGCCTGTTGATACTGTGCCGCCCCAATGGGCTCAAAGGCCTTCTGGGCAATCACCTCCACCGCCAAAGCCCGGGCTGCGGGAAACTCTACATCATTCTCATGGAGAACACCGGCGACGAAAGGGACCCCCTCCCGCTGCAGCCGGCGATATGTCCCAATCCCCTCCCCATTGCCTCCAATGACAAAGGCTTTGACCGCGCCTTGAACCCGGGGCAGTTCCAGGCTTCCATAGCCAGGTTCATAGCTCCCCTGGGTCAGCTCATACAGTGTGGTAATGTAATCAGAAGTAAACACCGCTTCCGGCGGCCCACACCGCTCAATGGCATTGTTGTGGACACACACCACAAGGTCGGAAACACGCTGGGCCAGATCCAGTTCGTGAAGGGATAAGACCACCGCCAGCTGACGCTGACGAACCAGTTCCTTCAAAGTACTCAAAATCTCCAGCTTGTATCGGATATCCAAAAAAGAGGTCGGTTCATCCAGCACCAGAATCTCAGGCTCCTGGCACAGTGCCCGGGCAAGCAGGACCCGCTGCCGCTGCCCATCGCTGATGGCAGTAAAGGCCTGATCCGCCAGCGCAGACCCGTGGACCAGGGCCAATGCCTCATCGACTTTCTCCCAATCCCGCTGGGTCAGCAGCCCCAGTTTTCCGGTGTAGGGATACCGTCCCGCCGCCGCGACCTCCCGGCAGGTCATGAGCTCTGGCTGAAGGCGGTCTGTCATTAGGACGGACATCTTCTGCGCCACCGCCTGGGGGGACAGTTCTTCCAGAGAGACCTGCTCCAGCCGCACCACACCGCCTAAAGGCCGCAGCTGCCGGACGATGCTCTTGAGAATGGTGGATTTGCCAGACCCATTGGGGCCGATCAGCGTCATGATCTCCCCCCGCCGAAGGCAGAGATTGATCTTCTCAATGAGGGGTTTGCCATGGTAGCCCACCGTCATCTGTTCTGTCTGAAGATAATACGCGTTCATCTGTCTCTCCCCACTTACATGGCTTTGCTCTGCCGGCGGACCATCATATAGATGACAATGGGCGCGCCAAACAGGGCGGTCACAGAACTGATGCTCATCTCCACCGGCGCAAAAACCGTTCTGGCGACCAAGTCGCAGAACAGGCAGAACACCGCACCGCCCAGAAAGCACCCGGGAATCACCAAAATGGGTTTCGAGGTCCCCATCAGTGTTCGAACCAAGTGGGGCACCGCGATGCCCACAAAGGAGATGGGGCCGGCAAAAGCCGTGACACAGGCGGACAGAACACTGGACAAAAGGATCAGCTCCACGCGAAACCGGCGGATGGAAACCCCCACACTCTGGGCATAGCTCTCCCCCAGCTGATACGCGCCCATTGGCTTGGACAGACAAAAGGCCCAGAGGACCGCCAGGCCCACCGTCCCCGCAATGACCCCCAAATTGCTCCACGTGATTCCAGAAAAACTGCCCACCGACCAGTTGTGAAGGTTCACGATGTTGGCGTCTTCGGCAAAGGTCACCGCGAAATCGGTCACGGCGGAGCAAATGTAACCCACCATAATTCCGCAAATCACCAGCACAGACATCCGCCGGATCTTTTGGGAAACCAACAGCACAAACCCCATGGACAGCATGGCCCCCACAAAGGCTGACCCAATCAGCACAAAGGAATTGGATAGAATCCCCCGCTGGAGGAGAAAAATCATAGTCAGTGCCACGGTCAGTTTGGCCCCGGAGGAAATCCCCAGCACAAAGGGGCTGGCAATGGGATTGGCGAAAAATGTCTGCAGTAAAAAGCCGGAAATCGACAGTGCGCCGCCCAGAAGCGCCGCCCCCAAAATCCGCGGCAGACGGATATCCCAAACGATCCGGCTGGCCGTCTCATCTCCCCCTTGTCCGAAGAGGATCGCCAGCACCTGCGAGGCCGTCATGGGAAAACTGCCTGCGTTCAGGTTCCAGATCAGAAGCCCTCCCAACAGCACCAGCAGCACTGCAAATGCAATCCCATATCGTCTCGTCTCCCGCTTCATGTGTGCCGTCCTCCCCCATTACCGCAAGGGATGCAAGTAGGTCAGCTCATCCTGGGCCACTTGGTCCTCGGTCAGAATTTTATGAATATCCACCATCAAGTCTCCCAGCCCCAGACTCTCCTGAAACAGATTTTTCCCCGTACACCAGACCGCCCCCTCTTTGACCGCTTTGCAATCCGACAAAACCGGGCTCTTTTCCAAGAGCTCCTCCATGGTCTGAAGTTCTCCGTCAATGGTACTGCTGTAAATCAGCACATCGGCTTGCTTTGCCTTGGCATAGAAGGCCTCCATCTGCAGGTTTGTAGTGGCCTGGGCATTGTCTTCCCCCGGCAAATCCTGGAACAAATAGGTTCCGCCGGCCAGTTCAATGGCTTTGGCCAGGTAATCTCCTGATTTTCGCACATTGGCCGCGCCATTGGAGGTGATGTAAAAAAACGCCACTGTCTTCCCTGTGTTCTCTGTTTGCAGTATGTCTCTCAGTTTCTCAACCTGCGTATCAAAATACTCCGCCGCCGCATCCTCCCGGCCCAGCAGCAGCCCATAGAGCTTAATCCACTCCATACGGCCCAGAGGGTGATTTTCATAGCTGGACCGCTCCACCAGCACCGGCACGCCAAAGTCCTCCAGCTGCTCTTTTACCTCTGGAGTATGGTAGATCATGGTGGACTCAATGGCTAAATCACAGGACCGTGACAGAAGCAGTTCATAGTCTGGAGCCCGGTATTTTCCGGCATACTCCATCCTCCCCTGCTCCATTGCCTCTTTGGCCTCCGGAATATACCATCCGTCCGCCTCCACGCCGGACAGGGTAACCTTGTCTATGGCTTCCAGCGCCCGGAACAAGTCCATAGCAGAGGTAGCCGCCAAATAAATATGATCCAAGGGCTGCTGAATCACCGTGATCTCTGCCGGCACGCCGCTGGGGACCGCCGCGCCCTCCGGCACCACCAGATAGGACAAGCCGTCCTCAATGGAAATTTTGGTATATCCCTCAGGAGAAGACGCTGCAGAAAACTGGGTGGCATACAGAATCTCCAATTCCTGCGGAAATGACAGGCTTTCCCAGGACACGCCTGGTGCTTCTGCCTCTGTCTCTCCCTCCTGCGCTCCACATCCACCCAGGACAAGACAGAAGAGGCTCAGCAAAAAAATCCAGAGTTTTTTTCTTGTCTTCATTCCACACGCTCCAGGGTTACAGAATCAAATGTCAAGGTATACTCGATCTCATGGGGGGTACTCATTGCTGTGGTATTGGCCAGCACAGGCAATTTCCAGTCAAATCCCGCCACGGGAATGGTAAAGGCTGCGTTTCCCTCTGTGTTGACCGGATCATACTGCACGCCGTCCACCTTCATATAATCATAGTTGGCACTGCTCCACACGATGGTAGCAGTCGCCTGCCCCTCCTTGACGGTGAGTTGCGCTGGAGAATCCACGCTGGCCCGACCGGAACCGCCCTCCAACGTAACAGCGACTTCATAACGACCATCTGACAGTCCCAGATCAGCCACTGTGGTCATTGTCCCTTCCACAAAGGCCTCCTGGGGCAGGGAGCTGGCACGGAACACCAAAGTCCGGTCATACCACATTTCCTTTCGCTTGCTGTATGCCGCACAGTCAATGCCTTTGTCCAAGGCCTCCACCGGCACAGTGAAAGTATGCTCCCCCGTGGCGGTCTCTTCATAAGCAATGCAGTCAGCCTCGTCCGCAGCGGCCGCTTCCTCTCCTGTCCCCAGAAACACCTTGAGGTAGCCGGTTCCCCCCATTGTCATCTTCGCAGTCATAGCGCCATCCTTCACCGTCAGAGTGCAGGAGACAATCTGGAACATCGATGAACTGGAGTCCACGGTCACAGAATACTCGCCCTCCTTCAGTTGGGAGGCATAGACCGGTTCCATTCCCTCGGTTACGACTTCTTGGGGCTGTGCCATATCACTTTGATCGGCCACCGCCTGCTTAGATTCCTTCGGCTGTGCTCCGCAGCCAGCCATGGTCAAGAGCAGGGCTGCGGCCAAACACATGATACATTTCTTCATGATTTCCTCCATCCACTCAGAAACAGCAGCCTGAAAGGTTCCCTTTCGGGCTGCTGTTTCCCTATTTTTCTATCAAGAATGCAAGGAGTCTATGGCATCCTGGGCATGCTCCACCAGAATTTTCTGAATGGACTCCAGCTCACCCAAACCGTTCAGCAGGCACTCCACCTGATATCCGGCTGCCTCGAAGGTGCTTTTCCAGGAGTCCGCCTCCTCTCCGGCCATGTCATTGTTGGCATGGTCTCCCGCCACGATCATCAGCGGTACCAAGATCACCCGCTCATAGGTTCCTTTCTGCACCGCAGACAGCACCGTGTCCAGAGAAGGCTCTGCTTCCACCGTGCCGATGTAGTAATTTTCATGCCCAGACTGGGTCAACTGATCCTGCAGGGTTTCATAGACCGCATTGGACGCTGCCTCTGTGCCATGTCCCATAAAGCAGATGGCGGTTTTGCCATCGTCGTATTCCGCTGTGGCCTCGGTAATGGCCTGTTCCACCGCCTGGAAGTCCGCCTCTGACGTCAGCAGCGGTTTTCCAATGGCCAGGTGCTCAAAGGCATCGGAATACTGGGCAACCTCGTCCACCAGTTCATGGTACTCCAGTCCGTCCATCAGGTGGGTGGGCTGGATCACCAGGGTTTTTACGCCGTTCTCCACAGCCCGGTCCAGGGCCTGCTTCACATTGTCAATGGCGACATTGTCCCGGCTTTTCACATGATCAATGATAATCTGGCTGGTAAAGCCCCGCCGGACCGCATACTCTGGGAATGCTTCTTCCATGGCATTTTCAATGGCGCCAATGGTCAGCCGTCGGCTGTCATTGTAGCTGGTGCCAAAGCTGACCACCAGCAGTTCCTTCTCCCCGATACCATCCTGATTCCGGGGGTTGTCCAGAGAGGCGTCCCCAGTGTCTGGTTCCTTCTCTGTCTCCACCGGTTGGCTGTCCTGTTCCGCAGATACCTCCTTCTCCTCTGGCGCGCCGCAAGCGGCCAGCACCGTCACCAGGAGCGCCCCGCAAAGCAGCAGTGCAAGCAGTTTCTTTCCCATCATTTCATACCTCTTTCTATGGCTTGTTTCTGGTATAAAACATTGCAAAAAACGGCCGCGTTTCCGCGACCGTCTCTCCACCAATGAAGCTGCAATACTCCCGTATTTTAGACGTCATTTGTGAGAACAAAAATCCGTGGACCGCAGATTTGAGATTCTACATACAGGCAGGTCTCCTGACTTTGTTCTTCGCGGCTTTTCTCTTCCCAGTTTCCCAGTGATTGCACGAAAAGCAGCTCCCATACACAGTGACGGCATCGTTACGGATTCTCACCGTATTCCCTTTTCACTCGCCCGCAGGCAAGCACCTGTATGCTACAAATACTCTACAATATTTTGTTTCCAGATGCCCCCATTGTAGCAACGATTGCCGTGCCTGTCAACCAGGAGAATCTGCCCTGGAGGTACTGCCATATCATTGCCTTTCTGATCACAGAACAGGTTGCGGAACAGCACGCTGTACGCCATCTAAAAGGGAATCCATTCAGAATGATAGGAAGGTTGTATCGCCTTTGGTTGCCGCGCGTCTCCTCCTCTTGTGTTCTCCCTATCATATGAACAGCGACAGGCCCATCCGAAGAGCCTGCCGCTTTATTTGACTCCATATTACTGTTCCAGCAGGAAATTGCCAATACGCTCCATGGCCAGCGCCGCTTTCCGAACCGGAAACATTTGAAAAACATGCCACATGTCATTCCACACTTCCAGCTGGCAGTGAACCTTGGCCGTCTGCATCCGCTCCCGCAGCCGCAGGGAATCTGAGAACAAGATTTCATTGCTCCCCACCTGAATCAAGGTAGGAGGAAACCCCTCAAAATTTCCAAACAGAGGCGAGAGCATGGGCGAGGTCAGATCCCTTCCCCCCGCGTAGACTTCCCGCACTGCCTGAATATAGTCCATAGTGATGGTGGGGTCCATCTCTGCCCGCTGGGTATAGGAACGGCCGCTGGCGGTCATATCGGTCCAAGGCGACATCAACACCAACCGTCCCGGGAGCTGCCTTCCCGCCTCTTTGAGCTGATGGCAGAGAACCAGTGCCAGATTTCCCCCTGCGGAGTCTCCCGCCACCACCACATCCCGAGCGCCATAGCCCAGATACATCAGATAGTCCCACGCCTTTCGGGCATCGTCCACCGCAGCGGGAAACGGATGCTCCGGAGCCAGACGATACTCAAAGCACAGGGTCTCCCATCCAGTGGCATTGGTCAGCTTGGAAGCGAGAGGCCGGGAATATCCCAAATTTCCGCTGGTATAGCCTCCGCCATGGCAGTAAAGGATCACCCGGCGTCTGTCGTGGGGCCAATCCGGCTTCACCCAGGCAGCGGCCATCCCTTTGAGGGAAAAGGGCTCCCACTTTTTCATGACAATCATTGGTGCCGCCAGCCTTCCCAGAAGCTCCTGCCCAGCCCGCTGCTTGGCCAAATCCTCCGGATTCATGGAATCCGGTGCTCCAACAGAGTGAATGGCCTTTAGCGCCCGCATCATCGGGGCCAAACGGCGGTCCTCTTTTCCTGCCTTCTCCTCTTTTTTCCCCTTGGCGCTCAATCGAATGGAGAGTTTTTTCGGGTCCATAGCATTGCTCCTCTCTGGCCAGTTCTCCAGCGCGTGTTGATTTTTTAGTATATCATGTTCTGCCGGGAAAGGGAAGTCCTCCTTTGCTTCCAGCAGGTTGTTTGGATTCTTCTGATGTTTGGATGCGGTGCCAGAAAACTATTGCGTTCTCCTTTTCTCTTGCTATAATGTATTTGTGAACACACAATTTTTCTGGAGGAGGCCCTGCCTGTGCCCAGGAAACAGGAAAAAAATACTTGGTACCCCTTGGACAACGCAGGGGTACTCTATTCTGCCATTCAGAAGGAACGCTACTCCGCAGTCTATCGCTTCTCGGCACTTATGACTAAGGCGGTAGACCCGCAGGCGCTCCAGCGGGCTGTGCAGAAGACCATGCCGCGTTTTCCCGGCTTTGGGGTACGGATTCGCCGGGGCGCATTCTGGTGTTATTTTGAGCCCAACCCCAATCCCGGCCCCTTTGTGAAACCGGACATGGCAAACCCCTGTCAGCCCCTCCGGTTTCACGAGGACAATGACTGGCTGATCCGCATCCTCTATTATGAAAAGCGGATTTCCGTGGAGGTTTTCCACGCCATCTCCGACGGTGCCGGAACGCTGGTCTTCCTCCGCACGCTGCTGGCGGTCTATCTCCGGGAGCTGGGCTTTTCCATCCCCAATGGGCCGGGCATTTTGGATGTTACCGCCCCACCCCGAAAGGAAGAGCTGGAGGACGCCTATGCCCGGTATGCCGGCAGCCGGACGCTGCGGGGCAAGCTGGAAAAGACCGCCTTCCCCAACACCAGCGCCCCCGAGCCTTTCTATACCCTCAACGTCACCCTGGGGCTGGTTCCGGTGGACCGGCTGCGGGAGGTTGCAAAATCATACCAAGCAACCATCACAGAGTATCTTACCGCAGTTCTTCTCCAATGCCTTTTGGAAAACCAGGCGGCCCGCCGGTTTCGCCATCCCCAGCCTGTGGCACTGGCCATTCCCATCAATCTGCGCCCCTGGTTCCCCTCGGAAACCCTGCGAAACTTTATCCTTACCATGCGCCCCTGCATTGACCCCACATTAGGGGAATATACTTTGCCTGAAATTGTGCGGCAGGTTCACAGCTATATGCACCTTCACGCCAACCGGCAGGAAATGCAGGCCAAACTCACAGGGAATGTGCAGTTTACCAAGAATCACTTTCTGCAAATCATTCCTTTGGCCCTAAAAAACCCCGTCATGGCTTTTTCCTACAAACTGGTGGGCGTGCGCCCCTATTCCGGAACCTATACCAACCCCGGCGCCTTCCCGGTTCCCCCGGAAATGGAACCCCACATTCAGCGGATGGAGGTCATGCTGGGACAGGCCACCCGCCCCTCCCCCCACTGCGCCTCCATCAGCTATGGCAACACCATGGCCATCACCTTTGCCGGCACCGGAGTCTCCAGTGAAACAGAACGAAGATTTTTTTGCCATTTAGTCCGCGAAGGGATTCCCGTGAAAGTAGAGTCCAATCGCACCCATTGATCCTTTGGGAGGGATTCACATGTCTTACTGCGTCAACTGCGGTGTGGAGTTGGACGACACCGCCGCATTCTGCCCACTCTGCCACACCCCAGTCCATAACCCCAACCAGCCAGTCAATCAGACGGCGCCCAAGCCCTTTCCCACAGAGCGGAAAGAGGTTCCCCCTGCCTCCAAACTCCAGGTCGCCATTCTTCTCTCCACAATCCTGGCCTCGGTGGCTGTCTGCTGCGGTGTGCTAAACGTTTTTCTGCGCACCCAGCGCACTTGGTCTTTGTACGTGATCGGGGCGGCGCTGATGATCTGGATTTGGACCGTTCCCCCTCTGCTCCATCATCGGAAGGATACCTTTCGGCTCCAGCTGCTGGCAGATGTGCTGGCCATCGCGGTCTATGTCTCTTTGATTGCCGTGGATTTAGACGGATGGGACTGGTATTGGCACCTGGCGCTCCCCATTATTCTCCTGCTGGGCGCTCTTTTCCTTTTTTGGGGGCTGACCATGGGCCGCAGGAAACGGAGCACACTGACCTCCATGACACTGGTGATCGGTTCCATCGGCGTTTTCATTCTGGGGGTAGAGCGGTTTGTTGACCTCTTCTTTCTGGGCCACTGGTCTCCCGGCTGGTCCCTCATCGTCCTGGCCGTCTGCGTGATTCTGATCATTCCCTTGATCGTTGTCCGCCGGGTCCCTTCCCTCCGGGAAGAAGTCCGGCGCCGGTTCCATCTATGAATGGAAACACGCCCGTGAAACAAAGTGCATTTGTTTCACGGGCGTGTCTTTTTACCGTGTTCCACGCTCCCTGCGCCGGCGCTCCTTGTCTTTCAAATGCCCTCGGATGGCATAGGAAAAAATGGGGAACATCGCAGGGAAGGCCACCTGGTTTTCCAACGTATAGCGGAGAAAATCAAAGAAAAAAACGTAAGGGATGTCCAGCCGTCCCTGCAGCTTGAACAGGGTAAATCCCATCTGACGCAGTCTCACAGCCTCCTGCGTGGT
This sequence comes from Evtepia gabavorous, assembly GCF_003425665.1. Taxonomy (GTDB): domain Bacteria; phylum Bacillota; class Clostridia; order Oscillospirales; family Oscillospiraceae; genus Evtepia; species Evtepia gabavorous. The sequence goes on along the minus strand of NZ_QQRQ01000003.1, from coordinate 27,760 downwards.
CAAGGATATGTTTCTGGCTTTGGTCCCGTGTTGCTTATGATCCGGCACAAAGGGACAGCGGTCCAGGAAATTGGTCAGCTCTCCCTCCCCCTCTATAAGCACCCTCTGATCCTGTACGATGGATTCATAATGGGCTCTGCGCTGGGCGCACTGATGCACACACCGTTCATTGAGAATCACTTCCGCAGTGTCTTTGGGGAGGCTCTCCAATAAATCCCACTGAAAATTGTCGTCCGGGTGGACCACATACCGATCATACGACCGCGCCAGGCCAGCATAATACGCCCGGTCTCGCTTCTCAGGAAAGGCAGTCATAATGACAGAGGCGTGAATCTCCACCCGGGGATAATGCGCCCGGATATAATCCCGCAGCAGCGGACTGGAGACAATCACTCCACCGCCCACCTCCTCCGCCATGGCCAGAACCTCATTGCAGGCAGAATCCCCCAAATCCGCCGGGGCAATCTCTGGGGAGGAGAAGGTCAGCAATGGGACAATTCCCCGTGCCACCGCCCCTGCCAGTTCCTGAAATATCTCCTCCCGGGTATAATGGGGGTCCGTAATAATCAGACGGCCACAGTTCCATCGGACCTTAGGCGCACCGTAGAGATACCGCACAGGAATGGCGTAGCCAAACTTCTCCTTGACCTGATCCAGGCATTGGTAAATCAAATCCGAGTACAGAAACAGCCCAGGCACACTGTATGCGGCCCCTGGCATCAGTGCCGCGCGGTCTCCCTGGGGCAAAATAAATTCGTTCATTCCGCCAGCTCCTCTCTCTTTTGGAATAGATATCGTTTACGATATTTTAACGCGACATAGCGCAGTACGCGGCGGTAGTACACCGGATTCCCCACGCCTCCCAGCACCCCCACTAAGGGAAGCCCTTGGACAAACTTCAACAACAGCATATCCATGGCAAAGGTTTGGGCGGTTCGGTCCCTCTGCCGCTTTAATGCCTCTTGATCTGGAACCACGCTGCCTGCCATAATTTGGTCCACTGCCTGGTTCCTTTCCAACCAGCCCGATCCCTTCGTCAGGGATGCCTCCATCGCCTTTAGAATCCACAGCCGTTCCTCCGGTGTGTCATAGGAAAACCCATACCGCAGAGCGGTCTCATAGATTCCTTTCAGGAGCATTCCCACAAAAAGCACAATGTCCGGCAGGCCAATGCCCAGGGCCCCAAGGCCGATCCCCTCCACCGTGGTCAGGAGAAGGTTCCGGCTCTCCCCCGTTCGGGCCTCCCCTTGAACCCGGCGAAGAGACCGGCGGTCCATCGTCTGCCGCACGCCCTCCTCCCGGCGGATATAGGCCTGCCGCAGGTCCGCGCTGTCATAGCTTTTCTCAATGATCCCCGTTCCTTTTTCAAACACCAGCGCAAAGGCTTTGCAAAACGCCGCCTCTAACGCCCGGGAAACCTTAGGCGGGACCTTCTCTTCCAGCTTCCCCTTCCAGGCAGAATCTTTTCCCTGCAGGGCCAGCTTGGCCAGGCGTTGTTCCCGTTTTTCAATGGCCTTCCACTCTTTTTCCAAGGCACTCATCCCAGATTGTCGCGGCATCGGTTTCCACGCCCCTTTTTCCCTCCCTGGTTCTTCACAGAGCCACCGAAGGTTTTTTTATTATAGCATTCTGCCGACTCTTTTTCTACTATTTTCAGGTCGATGCAGGCAGGTGCCCCCTATGCTTCTTTTGGACCATGCCCCCGCCGGCATCCCAAACTATGGTATATCGTATTCTTCTTTAAGTATGACAAATATGGTTCATTTTGAATACAAAAAAACGTGACCGATACAATCGGTCACGTTTCATGGTTGCGGAGACAGGACTTGAACCTGCGGCCTCCGGGTTATGAGCCCGACGAGCTACCAACTGCTCTACTCCGCGATATGGTGCCGGAGACCGGGATCGAACCGGCACGGGATTTCTCCCATGGGATTTTAAGTCCCAGGCGTCTGCCAATTCCGCCACTCCGGCATTTCCCGGTCGTCACACTCTTAAGTGCTTAATTAATATAGCACGGTTAGATGGAATTGTCAATCCCCTTTTTTGATTTTAAGGGAATTTCTTTTCGCAAAATGCAACAGAATCCCCGGCTGGGAAAGCGGAAACGCTGCCGCACACAGGGAATGTTTCCCGATATATCATCATTGCCAAAGCCGCTGTTTTCTCTTGGCGTGAAATGAGCCCCCGAACACCAGTACATTGGTGCTCGGGGGAGTCCAAAAGAAAACAGATTAGTTCCTGCCCCGGGGGCCCTCTTCCGGCTCCCCAAAGCTCTTTCGAAAATGTTCTCCGATAAGCATAAGCTCACCGGGTGTGCTGATATCGGCACGGGAATTATTGATAAACGCCCGCACTTTGGAAGGAAGCGAGTTAAAATAAGCTTCCATCCGGGGATCTTCATATTTCATTCTCATCACCCAGGCATAGTCTGCCCGAAACCATAGTCCCCATTCCCATCTGTCTCTTGCAATGTTTGCCCAAAGTGGCAAAGGGTTGCGTCCGGCGATATTTTCCGGCTTTGCCACGCACATAGTTTCTCCCCCGCTGCATATACTGGGTTGGATATCTTCAAAAGGAGGCTTTCTTTATGTCTGAGCACAATACCCGCACCCTTCCCCCTGTCCTGCCAGCGCCGCAAGACCTGGATGACTTTATCTTTCACTGGGAGTCCAACATTCCTCCCGTCAGCGACCGTTAAGGGAAGCACTGATTCACGCTTCCCTTCCAGGAACCCCCATGGCTCTGATTGTTTACCAGATAGGATCGAAGAAAATGGAGAACGGTGCTGCATCCGCTCTCTATTTTTTTGTCCATATCGCCCCCTTGCCGCTTATGAAACATGCTAACACAGCTATGCCTTTTCCAATGCTTTCTTTAGATCGGAGACAAATCGCGTCTGATGACGTTTCAGGTATCCTTTTACAAACAGCTTGAGAAAACGTTTTTTCACCTCCACGGTCTCTGTAAATTCCATCTCTGTCCCCTCCTCTGTCTGCGTGAACAGCCCCGTCCAATGCCCACGCATGTTGGTGTTTTCCATATCAAACTCCCACCGGTTGCAAGGCTCCACTGTTGTAATGGTGAAGGCAGTCACAGGGCCTCGTTTGGGGTATTCAAGGAACTGATTTTCACACAAAATTTCCGTCCCCCGCAGATCACTGCGCCATGTATAGTGTTCCACCGAAGTGACAACCTTCCATACCTTGGAACGCTCACTGGGCAGCATAGCTTTTTTACCAGAAGTTATCATGGTGATCCTCTCCCATCGTCTCCCTTTTTCCTGAGCTTACCATGACTGCAAAAGAATTTGCAACCAATTTACTTGATAAATCCTTGGTTTCGGTCTAAGATATAAAAAATCAGTTCAAATTTATCCTCTGCCAGAGGTGGACTTTTCTACGCTTGGACAAGCCCCCAACGGCATGCGATCCATGGAGAATCTCAGCCTATGAAATCGACAAGCATTCATCTTTTGGTCACCTTTGACCAAAATTATATCGCCCCTTTCGAAACCATGCTGACCTCTATCCTTCTCAACAACCCCGGGGAACAGTTCCATGTCTGGCTTCTGCACAGCGCCATTCCTCAGACCGCGCTGGACGCACTGGAACACGATTGCCGTGCCCACGGCGTTCCACTGACGCCGATTGCTGTGGAACGGCAGCTCTTTCAGGGCGCTCCCATCACAAAGCAGTATCCACAGGAAATGTACTATCGGCTGTTGGCTTCCCACATCCTCCCAGCCTCACTGAAACGGGTTCTTTACCTTGACCCGGATATTCTCGTGATTAATCCTTTGCGTCCCCTATGGGACCTCGATCTGCAGGGAAATGTTTTTGCCGCCGCCTCCCACATCGGTGTGGTTGACGTGATGAACGGGATCAATCGCATCCGCCTGAAGACGGAACAGGACTATTACAACTCCGGTGTGATGCTCATGGATTTAGAGGCTGCCCGTGTCTTGGTGCAGCCAGAAGCCATTTTCCAATATGTCCGTGACCATGAGAATGAGCTTCTTCTACCAGACCAAGATGTATTCAACTCACTGTATGGTGCTCAAACCCTGCAAATTGATGACGCGCTGTGGAACTATGACGCCCGATACTACTCCGGCTACCTGCTGCGAAGCGGCGGTGCATACCATATGGACTGGGTGATGCAGCACACGGCAATCCTACATTTCTGCGGCAAGCGAAAGCCTTGGAAACGTTCCTATGCCACGCGCTTTGCCCCTTTGTACAAACATTATCGGCAGTTGGCGGCTCGTTCCGGCGCCAGCTTTGTCTCCCTCTCTGCGCCGCCTTCTCACGGCTAATCCCAGGATACAACAACCCAAAAAGCCCTTTCCCCCAGTGGAATCCACTGGGGGAAAGGGCTTTTATCAAGACAGGGAGGAAATATCAGTGATTTGATGGCAACACCAGGTTGAGAAATACCCCTGTCAACGCAGTTCCAGGAATCCCGCTGAACAGGGTACGTACCAGCACTGGCACCTGTTCCAAAACACCGCTGAACCCGAACCCAATCCCAACCGCCAGAGATGTCCCGATGATAACAGAATTGCGGAGGGTCAGCGGCTGCGTCAGAACCACTTCAATGCCTGCCATGAGCATAATCCCCGTCAGGAAAAGGCATGCACCTCCCAAGACAGGAGCGGGCATTGTATACAGCAGCGCCGAGAATTTGGGAACCAGCCCTGCCAGGGTAATGAGAACTCCACTGGTCATCATAACCGTCCGGCTGGCCACCCGGGTACTTCCAATGATCCCCACACCGTCACTGTAAGAAATATTGGGGGCAAAATTGAATACCCCAGACAAAACACTGGAGAGTGCATCGCAGAGGATTCCGCCCCGCAGCTCCCGCTGGGTGGGCAGCCGGTCCTCACAGACCATAGCGGTGGCCGTGGTGTCCCCAATAAACTCCACCGCAGTCACCAAATAAATCACCACCATAATCAGGATCGGTTGGAGGTGGAAAGACACCCCATAGGTAAAAGGCCTGGGAAGAGAAATCCATGCCGCTTCCTCCACCTTGTCAAAGGGAATCACCCCCATGACCAGCGCCAGTATATATCCAGTGGCCAACCCGAAAAATAGGCTGGTGGTTTTAAGAAATCCCTTTCCAAAACAGTGGCCCACCAGGCAGATTCCCATAGTAATTACCGCCAGAACCCAGTTCTGCCATCCGTTGTAACCGCCGCCCACTGGGTTACTGCCCCCTGCCATCATATCCGCGCAGGAGGGGGCCAGCGTCAGCGCGATGGAGATCACCAGGGTACCGGAAACCGTGCTGCTGAACAACTTACGCAGGAATCGGAAGCCAAACCATGCCAGAAGGACATAAACCACGCCCCCGGCAATGACCGCGCCCAGGAACGCGTCATACCCATACTCCGTGGTGATTGCCACCAGCGGCGTGATCACCACAAACGTCGTCCCCAGAAGGATCGGAAGCCGGGCCCCCACCGGTCCCAGGCCCTTGGCCTGGACAAAAGTGGCGATGCCCCCTGTAAAGATGGCACACTGGAGCAGGAATGTGACCTGCTCTGGTCCCCAACCCAGATCGTCCGCGGCAAGCATCGGCACCAGCACAATGGAACCAATGAAGATAATCACAAACTGCATGGCGTAGAGAAGGCGTCTGCCCATAGGCGGGGTTTCCTCCAGCTGATAAACCAGCCTGCCCCGCTGGTGTACTGTCTCCCGTTCACGCTTCATGGCCGTCCCTCCTATTTTTATCGCGGTCCAAAACCCGGGGGATTCCGGCGCTTCGTCCGGGGGCAGGAATGCAATTCCTTTGATACCAGGGGCAGAGGGCTGTAAGTCCCTCTGCCCCCGTTCGGGAAGCAATCGGTTACCAGACGAAATTGGCCTTGGCAATCTCTCCGTTGTCAATTAGAACATCCTGCGCAGTCATGCTCTTGTTCACCACCGCCAGGAAATAGGTCCACTCCGCCATCTCCTCTACCGTAGCCCATTTGGGGATCAGCGTTTCCGCCATGACCTGGTCCCACAGCGACTTGTTTTCCAGGATGTGTGCATTGAGCTCCGTGATCACGCCACCGGCGGAGATGCTGTTACAGGTCGCCCCGTACTTGGCCACTCGCAGCGCCACATTCTTGGTATAGGCCAGTACACCGCCCTTGCTGGCACAGTATTCCGGGAACTCCGCGCCGTTGTGGGCACTGACAGAGGCCGTCATGATGATCGCCTTAATGTTGGGCTGAATCCCATACTTTTCCGTGCAGTAAATGGTACCCCGCAGGTTGACATCAATGTCACGTCCGCTATCCTGGACGCCTGCGTTATTAATAAGTATATCCACTTCGCCAATCTCAGGAAGCTGCTCCTGGCAGGCAACATCTACGATGTAATGGGTGTATCTATCATGGTCAATGGTGCTCTCCGCCACATCAAATCCGATGACATCATAGCCCTCAGCCAAAAATTTCTCTGCGATCCCACGGCCGATTCCCGTGCTGGTTCCGGTTACCAAAACTTTCATCGTCAGTCAATCTCCTTAAATAGAATGTTGCTCTTTTTACAAGTTTTCTTTGCCACGATCTGGACAAGCGTATCCCAAAACGATGTGACAATAAAGATAATATAGCTTGCCAGCATAATGTCAACCATCACGCTAAATTCATAGACACCGAGGAAGGCGAACAGCGTAAAGAGGATGGTATTAACCAGCTGGGTAAACAGGGTGGATACACCTGCCCGGACCCATTGTCCGCTTTCCCGATGCTTTTGCAGCGTCCAAATGAACTTGTAAGCCGCAATCTGCACCAGCATACAGATGGCATACACCACCAGGCTGGAAAGCATGATCCGGGGCGAGTTCGAGAACACCTGCTGGAGCAGTCCTCCATCCGCCGGCGCGTACCAGGCCCACGTCTGGGTGATGAGCATAAACACCCCGGTGGTCCCCACACTAAGCCAAGTGGCTTTCTTTGCGTAGTCCGGTCCCTTTTCACCCTCCATTTCACTTAAAATTTTGGCCGCAGAATAGGTCGTGGCGAAGATGACGTTGCCTAAGGTTTGGTCCATGCCAAAGGCATTGACCAACAACAACACCTCGATATTTCCCACCACGGTGGCAAATATGGTGAATCCATACAATCCCGCCCGGCCAAACAGCTTGTACGCCAGGAGCATAAATCCAAAGTAGGCTACCAGCGTTCCAACCAACAGGAGTTCATTTGTCATTGCCTGCACCTCTTTTCCTTTCTTTTTTCTAATCGCATTGATTGTTGCATTCCCACCCCTTTATCGCTCATCGTTGTATCGCATCAGTCCCAGCTGATGCAGGACGTCACAGAACTTGACAGGGATGGAGAATCTGCCCTGATATTGATCCCGGTGGAACCAATCAATGTACACCGGCACGCGCCCTCTACACAAGCTCATCTTTTCTTGGCGCCAGGGATCATACAGCGCGATTGTGTCCCGAAAGGCCTCCCAATCATAGTAGGGGTAAAGCCGTCCCCAGTCTTGGGCCGCAAAGGGACCAAAGACAAGGATCCTGTCCCCATCCTCCTCTTTCACCGCCAAGGGCAACCAAAAGGGAGAGAGGGTTCTCCAAATTTGGTAACGCTCCCCTTCCACAGTGAGGAAAAGTTCCCCATCCTGTCCCGTTGCCACTGTACAGGATGGTTCCAACTGCTGTAAGTATTGCACCAGTTGGAAAAGATATGTCTCCCCTGTCACCATCCCCTGTGCCGTTCTCCACAGAACTTTTTCCCGCGTCCGACGAAGGTAGGCGGATACCGTAGTTCTCGCTTCCTCCCGCAGGCGGAGTCCAGAGGATTCCTGTCCCGGCACCTCCTCTAAAATGTGGCAGGCCAGCAGATTCGACACCGCTGCCTGGACCTCTTCCTCTCCCAAGGCCTGCTGAAGGTCTTCCCTCAGCCCTTCTGGAAGCACGCCTGCTGGACAATAACGCCAGCTTGCCAGGGCCGCTTCCAACAGATGCAGTCCCGGGGCAGAAAGGTCTCCCTGCTGGGAGGACAGCCATCGTTCCATTGCCTCCATAGCAGAACTCCTTTCTTGGACGGGAGAGGGTTTATCCTCTCCCGCCATTTGCCAAACCTTCCGCTTTTCAGCGCACCTTGATCTTTCCGAAGGTGGGCAGAGCGGGCGGGATGGGGGGCATCTGCCAAGTCGTTGTCAGAGGGACGGTGATATCCCGGTCAATCTTCACGTCAATGACCGTGGGCAGGCCGGACTGGATGGCGTGCTCTACCGCGCCGGCAATCTCACCGGGTTTGGTGACCGTAACGCCCTGTCCGCCCATGGACCGGGCCATAGCAGCAAAATCAGGATTCCACAGTTCGCCATCGTGGTAGGTTCTGCCCTCATACTTCTCAAAGCTGGTCCCAATGATCCGGCCGCCATAATAGAATTTCTGCAGGTCCCGGATGGCGCCAATGGCATAGTTGTTCATGACAATCCAAACACAGGGCAGATTATACTGCACCGCAGTGGCCACCGCATGGGGCATCATCATGAAGCCGCCGTCGCCGCAGACGTTAATGCAGGTGGTCTCCGGCCGGGCCAGCTTGGCACCCAGGACGCCGACCACACCAAAGCCCATGGCCGCGAATCCGCCTGCTGTGAAATGGGTGTTGGGAACCTCGGTGGTCCAATACTGCTCCACCCAAGGCTGGTTGTTGCCCACGTCGGAGAACATAATGGCGTCTTTGGGGGCTACCTTGCGGATGTCGGTGATCAGACGGCGGGGGTCAATGGGATCGGCATCACTCTGACCATAGGGTGTAATGAAGTCCCCCCATTCCTTTCGATACCCGGCGATCTCCTGGTGCCACACGGTGTAGTCTCCGGTCACCTGTTTCTCCTGTGCCATGTCGATCAGTTGGGTCAGAACTGTGCGGATATCTCCCACAACGCCCACATCCACCGGATAGTTTCGGGCGATTTCAGAGGCGTCAATGTCCACCTGAATGAGCTTGGTCACAGGGAAGTTGTAGGCAAAGCCCGGCTGCCAGGTGGCAGTGTGCAGATCATTGAAGCGGCAACCCAGGGCCAGGATGATGTCGGCGTTCCGGGCAGCCTCCACCGCTGGATAGTGTCCCCAGGTTCCGTTGACACCCAAGCACAGCGGATGGCTCTCCGGCAGAGAGGACTTCCCCATGAGAGAGGTAATCACCGGGATATTCATCGTCTCCGCAAATACCCGCAGCTGTTCCTGGGCAGAGGAGTGGTTGACCCCGCCGCCGGCCAGAATCAGGGGCCGCTTGGCCTCTTTCAGCTTTTGCAGGATCGAGCCGATAACCCGGTCCTCCGCGCCAGTCCGCCAGGCAATGGAATCCGACCAGTCAATGGGGTCTGCCACAACAGTCTCTGCCTCCAGTTGGTAGACATCATAGGGCACCTCAATATGTACTGGTCCCGGTCGTCCCGTCTTCATCAGCTTGAAAGCTTTTGGCAGGAAGGAGGACAGCTGTCCGGCGGTCACAGCCTGATAGCTCTGTTTAACATAGGGCTGGATAGCCGTGGAGAAATCCGCTTGGTGATACCGGTACTGCTCCTGGAGGGCTCCTGTGTCAAACTGGGACAAGGGGGCCTGCCCGGTAAATTGCAGAAACGCAGATGAGTCATAAAACGCATTGGCCACCGCACAGGTGGAAAGAGCCGGTCCCGGACCGGTGGAGACATAGACCGGCAGAGGCTGTTTGGTCACCCGGAAATAGGCGTCGGCCATAAAGCCACAGGCGGTCTCAATCCGGGGCCATACAATTTTGATGTCGTCCTGCTTGTTGAAGAAGGAATCCAGCATCCCAATGGCACCGTGACCGGCGTACCCGATCATATAGGGGATTTTTTCCTTCATCATGTACTCTGCGATGATGTCCGCACCTTTCATTTTTGACACTTTGTCTGGTTTGTAAATCATGATGCATCCTCCCAAATCGTAATGGTTTAAGATCGCGTTTTGGAGAACGTCGTGAGACAGAGATACGCCAAACCCTTGGTCTGCCAAAAGCAGGCATAGCGTTTTCTCTCTCATTTTTCTCATTTCCTCCAAAAATTCTCGCGCCTTCTGGTGATAATATTATCAGTTTTCCCCCAGCTTTTCAAGAATTCAAAGTGATAATTTCTCATTTCTTCTTTTTCACCAAATAGAGTGCGTTGTTTTTTCTTGATTCTTCAAGAAATCTCTTGTGTTTTTCTTATTTTTGTGTTAGATTTTTTCTATCGTAGAAAATTCTCGTTTTGGGGAAGGAAGGATACCATGAAAGAAAACCTGGATTTCCAGCGGATTCAGACGGCCTGGACACGTTACGTTGCCGGACCAGAATCTGTCCCCGAGCAAATCCCTGGTGTTCGACCAGAAATCGTCGATTCTTGGCGGCGCTCCAAGGGGCAGGCAGATCCCTTTGCCCTTGAGAAAACCATTCCCTCAGACCACCTCCAGGCACTGGTCCAAGACAATGCTCAGCTTATCCGCATTGCCCGTCCATATTTAATGAACCTCTTTCAATACCTGCGGGAGACCAAGCATCAAATCACCATCGTGGACGCCCACGGCTGTATTTTAGATACCATCTTTGACGATGGAACCTCCCAAGCCCCTCCTATCCAGTACCCGATCAGCAATGGAACCATATTCTCAGAGGAAGAGTCCGGTACCAACGGAATTTCCCTCTGTCTTTCTCTGGAAAAACCAGTGATGGTCTTCGGTCCAGAGCACTTTCAGCAGCGTTTCCACAACAGCATCTGCTATGCAGCTCCCATCCACGATCAGTTCCATCATCTGATAGGGTGCGTGGATATCTCCGGTCCTCTGGCCAACTATCATCCCTCCGCTCTAACTATGCTGGAGTCAGCCATCAACAGCATTGAGCGGGAGCTCTCTTTCCGGCAGACCAATGCGGTTCTCACCTCTGCCCTGGACGCTTTTACAGAGGGAATTCTGGTCCTCGATGACCACAAAGTCATCATTCATCACAACGCCAAAGCCCGCTCTGTCCTTCGTATCAGCGAGGACCTCTTGATTGGTCAGTCTATCTATTCCGTACTCCGGCAGGATTCCCTGCCGGCCCCTGCCCAGGGTCTGTCACAAAGGATCTCTTCCATGGAGTGCACCATTCTGAACCGTTATCAAACACCGCTGGATGTCAGCCTAACGGTCCTTCCCACCAGCGACCAAACGGGACTGCATACAACGCTGATCAAACTGGAAGACCAATCCGCGCTGACTCGTCTGGTTTATCGCAGCAATGAATTTTCCGCCCATTACACCTTTGACTCCATCATTGGGACCTCCCCTTCCATTCAATCGGTACAGACCATGGGTAGAATTGCCGCAACGACTGCCACACCCACACTGATCTTTGGAGAGCCCGGCACGGGAAAGGAGATTCTGGCCCAGGCCATCCACAACGAAAGCCCCTGGGTAAAGGGCCCCTTCGTCTGCCTTAACTGCGGCAAAATTCCAAGAGGGCTGCTGGAGAGTGAGCTCTTCGGCTACGAAGGCGGCGTATTCTGCGGCGGGAAAGAAAATGGCTACACCGGAAAGTTCGAGCAGGCCAACGGCGGAACCCTTTTCCTGGACGAAATCGACTGTCTCTCTCTGGAGGCCCAGGCCTCCCTTTTACAGGTCCTGCAAACCGGCCAAGTGACCCGTTTGGGTGGCAAATATCCCAAGAGCGTCTCCTTTAAGCTCATTGTAGCCACCACGGTGAACCTTCTCTCGGCGGTGCAGAAAAAGAACTTTCGTGCCGACCTGTATTACCGTCTCAACGCACTTGCCATTACAATTCCTCCCCTCCGGGAGCGGAAAGAGGATATCTTCCCCATCGTCAACCATTTCATCGCGCAAGAGTCCTTTACCGCTGGTACTGCCGCAGTTTCCCTGGACGAGGAGGCCGCCGCCGCATTCCTCCAATACCACTGGCCTGGCAATACCCGGGAGGTGGAGTCGGTCATCGAAGAGCTCCTCCACACGGCGGAGGGTCCTGTGCTTCATCTCAGTGATCTGCCCACCAATCTGCTGAGCAGTTACTATGCCGGCAAGGCAAAGCAGTCCCAGGACGCCAAATCAGAACTCCAGGATACCCTTCCATCCGCTCCTCCAGCAGATCCCGCTTCCCCTTACTCCCGGGCCAACCTGGAGGAATCCCAGCGGATCGTCGATACCTTGAAGGCCTGCGGCGGCAACGCAAAGGAGACCACCGCTGCCCTCTCCATGCCCTTGAGCACCCTTTACCGGAAAATGAACAAATACGGTATCAACCCCAAAGATTACAAAAAGCAGCGGCATCCCGCTGATTAGTTGGCTCCCTCGACCAAAGGGCTGGTCCTGCCCCGGTATGCTGTTTTTTCAAATCCCGCCTCTTCTTATTGCAATTTTATGGGAGATCGGATATAATAAATAAGTTCAATATTTCAGAATGTGAGTGATTGTAACGATGCTGCAATTTGACGAATATAAGGTCAAACTAAACAACCTCCTCCCCCAGCTGGACGAGCTGGAAAAGGCACTGAACTTGGAAAGCGCCGCCCGTGAGGTGGATTTTTTAGAGGCACAAAGCGCCTCTGACGGATTTTGGGATAACCCCGAGAACTCCCAGCGGGTTCTCCAGAAACTGAAACAGCTGAAAAACAAGCTGGAATCCCAGGAAAAGCGCCGTGCCTCCTGGGAGGACATGATGGTTTTGTGTGAAATGGGCAATGAAGAGGAAGATGAATCTCTCCTGCCTGAACTGGAAGAGGAGTACAACGCCCTGATCCAGAGCGTGGAATCCGCCAAACTGCAGACCCTGCTCACCGGGGAGTACGACGCCTCCAACGCTATTTTGGCCTTCCATGCCGGTGCCGGCGGAACGGAAGCCCAGGACTGGGCCCAAATGCTTTACCGCATGTACACCCGCTGGGCCGAACGTCATGGCTTCTCCTATAAGGTCATGGACTATCAGGAGGGAGACGAAGCTGGACTGAAATCCGCCACCATTATGATTGAAGGGGAAAACGCCTACGGCTATCTCCGGGGCGAACACGGCGTGCATCGCCTGGTCCGCGTGTCCCCCTTTGACGCCAATGCCCGCCGGCAGACTTCTTTCGCCTCCGTGGAGGTGATGCCCGATCTGCCGGAGGATGTGGAGGTGGAGATTCGTCCGGAGGACATTGAAATGCAGGTCTACCGCGCCAGCGGCGCCGGCGGCCAGCATGTCAATAAGACCTCCTCTGCTGTCCGCCTCATCCATATCCCCACCGGCGTGGTGGTCTCCTGCCAGACGGAACGCAGCCAGTTCCAGAATAAAGACAACTGTATGAAGATGCTCCGCGCCAAGCTGGTGGAACTGCAGATGCAGGAAAAGGCGGAAAAAATTTCCGACCTGAAAGGGGTCCAGCTGAAGATTGAATGGGGCAGCCAGATCCGCTCCTACGTCTTCATGCCGTATACCTTGGTTAAGGACACCCGAACCGGGTTTGAAACCAGCAACGTCAACGGAGTCATGGACGGAGACCTGGACGGATTTATTAACGCCTATCTCACCGCCGTAGCCACAGGTAACTGGGCTACCAAATAAGTACAACCTCTCATACACTCCGCGCCGCCTCCTCCCTGGTATGCTGCCAGGAGGAGGCGGTGTTTTTTCGTCTCTTTTTTCATTTCTTCTTGACTTTTTAGCTTTTTGGTGTTAAAGTCAAAAAGCATTAAAGATATCCATGATCGGAGGGATTCCCTGTGAAGCTTGCGCTTTTAATCCTTTACTTTGGCGTGATGGTAGGCATCGGCCTCTACTGCCGAAAGCACACCTCAGGCATCAACGGTTTTGTGCTGGGCGGGCGCTCCGTGGGCCCTTGGCTCACTGCCTTTGCCTATGGCACATCCTACTTTTCCGCTGTGGTCTTTGTGGGCTATGCCGGGCAGTTTGGCTGGAAGTACGGCATCGCCGCCACCTGGGCTGGGATTGGCAACGCCATCCTGGGCTCTCTGCTGGCCTGGGCTGTTCTGGGCCGGCGAACCCGCATCCTAACCCAACACTATAATTCCGCCACCATGCCCCAGTTCTTTGGTCAGCGATTTCAGAGCAAGTCTTTGAAGATCGGCGCCTCCGTCATCGTCTTTGTCTTTCTGATTCCCTACACGGCCTCCCTGTTCAACGGTCTCTCCCGGCTTTTCGGCATGGCGTTCCACATGGATTACACCGTCTGCATCATTCTGATGGGGGTCCTTACAGGTATCTATGTGATCGCCGGCGGCTATATGGCCACTGCCATCAATGACTTTATCCAAGGCTGTGTCATGCTGGTGGGCATCTGCGTCGTCATTGCCGCCGTGCTCAATACCCAGGGCGGTTTTCTTGAAGCGCTCCACGGGCTGGCCGCGGTTTCCGATCCAGAAACCGTAAACGGAGAGGTACCCGGTATTTTTGCCTCCTTTTTTGGCCCCGACCCTGTGAACCTCTTGGGGGTGGTAATCCTGACCAGCTTGGGGACCTGGGGACTGCCTCAAATGGTTCAGAAATTTTACGCCATCAAGTCAGAGGACTCCATTCACAAGGGCACCATCATCTCCACTCTGTTCGCCGTGGTGGTGGCGGGGGGCTGCTATTTCCTGGGCGGATTCGGCCGTCTGTTCGCTGATCAGGTTGACGTGGCCTCCGAGGGATATGACGCCATCATCCCCGCCATGCTCTCGGGCCTGCCCGATCTGCTGATTGCGGTGGTGGTGATTCTGGTTCTCTCTGCCTCTATGTCCACCTTGTCCTCTCTGGTAATTGCCTCTTCCTCCACCTTGACCATCGACCTGCTCAAAGGCAACATTGTCAAAAAGATGAACGACTTTCAGGCCGTGTTCATCATGCGCTGTTTCATCGTGGTTTTTGTCCTGATTTCCATGGTCCTGGCCATTGTTCAGTACAAAAATTCCTTCAGCTTCATCGCCCAGTTGATGGGAGTCTCCTGGGGGGCGCTGGCTGGCTCTTTCCTGGCCCCCTTCCTCTATGGTCTGTACTGGAAAAAAACCACCAAAGCGGCTTGCTGGGCCTCTTTCCTCTTTGGTTCGGGGATTATGACTCTAAATCTGATCTCCACCTCCACCGGATGGTTTGCTTTTCCCACCCTGCTGCAATCCTCGATCAACTGCGGCGCCTTCGCCATGCTGGCAGGCCTTGTGATTGTCCCTGTGGTGAGCTTGTTCACCAAAAAGCCTGATCAAGCCATGGTGGATGAAGCCTTCTCCTGCTACGAAAAAAAGGCACCTGTTTCTCAGAAGAATGCACTGAGTGAGTGACCCCTCTCTTCCCCCGCCTGTCAATCGACCGGCGGGGGATTTTTCAAAAATTTTTCTCCGAACGGAAAGTATACTTGACATTTCTTTGACGCCATGGTATTCTCTTTATGGAAAGTAAGCTTTCCAACAGAAAGGGCTTTTTTCTCTTTCTCAAAATTTTTTCGTCAAAATTGGAAAGTTTACTTTACATTCAAAAAAGGAGGTCTCTCTTGAAAAATCGATTGGAAGCACTGCGAAAAAGCCATGGCGTCAGCCAAGAAGAGCTGGCCGCTGCCCTGGAGGTTTCCCGGCAAACCATCGGGTCGTTGGAACACGGAAGATACAACCCTTCCATTATTTTGGCTTTCAAACTCGCACGCTATTTTAACACCACCATTGAGGATATTTTTATCTACGAGGAGGATGCAACATGAAAGAGCGCAATTATGATGTGGTGAAAACTGTGGTAGGAATTCTCTTGGCTGCCATCGGCTTTGTTCTGCTTCGACGGTATGCAGACTCTCAAGGGGTAATGGCGGTTCTCCCCTTCGTCTGCATTGGCGTGGGCTGCGGCGCCTTTGGCCACGGCATGGGAGGGATGCTGAGCCGGAAGGCATTGAAAGGCTCCCCCGACCTGCAGAAGCAGTTGGAAATTGAACAGAAAGACGAGCGAAACATTGCCATTTCCAATTCCGCCAAGGGAAAAGCCTTTGATATTATGCTGTTTGTCTATGGCGCCCTGATGCTCTCCTTTGCCCTCATGCAGGTGGATCTGGCGGCGATTCTTCTGTTTGTCTTTTGCTACCTTTTGGTGTTGGGATGCAGCATTTATTATCGGGTCAAATACGAAAAAGAAATGTAAAAAGCAAGAGAGGCTCCTTCGCCTCTCTTGCTTTTATCCTTTTCCCGTTCTCAGCCCTTCTGGCCCAACGCAAACGCTTTGCGGTTCAGCTCCAGCACCTTAGCCGGGACATTGGCCTCCAGAGAGGCCTGCCAGGCCTCAGGCGCAATGTCTGGAAAGTAATGGGACAACCGGCCCATCAGAACCATGTTCACCGCCTTGGCAGACCCAGCTTCCTCCGCCAGCGCCAGACAGTCCATAGCATCCACCTGAATCCCCTTGGCCCGCATCTTCTCCACCAGGTTTTCCGGATATTGCGCCAGCCCAGCGATCACGGGCATCGGCTCCATCTGCTGGGTATTGGTCACCACCCGGCCGGTAGGCTTCAGGTAGGCAATCCAGCGGGCCGCCTCCAACAGTTCAAAGGAGACAATAAAATCGGCCTCTCCCTTGTCAATGATGGGCGAGTAGACCTTGTCCCCAAAGCGAACATAGGTCACCACGCTGCCACCCCGCTGGCTCATCCCATGCACCTCGGAGACCTTGACATCGTAACCGGCATTTACCAACAGGTGCCCCAGCATTTTGGATGCCAGCAGGGAACCCTGTCCCCCCACACCGACGATCATAATATTGACAGTTTCCACGTCTTGTTTCCTCCTTATACAATCAATGCGTTCCGGTGGCACATCTGCATACACACCTGGCATCCAATGCACTGGGTCCGGTCAATCTCCGCCTTTCCATCCCGGAGACTGAGGGCGGGACAGCCAATCCGCATACACAGACTGCACCCATTGCACTTGTCCGCGTCTACCTTCAAGGGCGGCGCCTTAGGTACGTCCTTCAGCATGACGCAGGGACTGCGGGTGATGATCACAGAGGGCTCCTCCGCAGCCAGTTCTTCCTTCAAAACCCGGTCCATCTCCTTGAGCTGGTTGGGGTCCACCACCCGCACCCGCGCAAATCCAACGGCACGGCACAGGGCCTCCAGGTCAATCTTTCCCGCCGGTTCTCCCCGCAGGGTCTTTCCCGTGGTGGGGTTCTGCTGGTGTCCGGTCATCCCCGTGATGGAATTATCCAGAATGATGACCGTAGAGTTGCTTCGGTTATAGGCGATATCCGCAATGCCCGTGATCCCCGAATGGGCAAAGGTGGAGTCTCCGATCACCGCCACGCTGTGCTTCTCATGCTTTTCTCCACCGGCCAGATTAAACCCATGAAGTCCGGAACAGGAGGCCCCCATACAGACATTCAGGTCCATCGCGTTCAGCGGCGGCATGACGCCCAGGGTATAGCAGCCGATATCCCCATAGACCATACATTTATTTTTCGACAGCGTGTAAAAAACCCCCCGGTGAGGACATCCCGCGCACATAACCGGCGGGCGACCGGGAATGGGATCGTCCAAGGTCAGGGTCGGTTTCGCCTCCCGCCCCAGGCTTCTGGCCACCACGCCTTGGGTAAGCTCATCCACCAGGGGAATTTTCTCCTTCCCAGTGACCGCCACACCAATTTGACGACAGTGGTTTTCAATGATAGGTTCCAGTTCCTCCACCACCAGCACCTGGCCCACCTGCGCGGCAAAGTCCCGGATCTTCTGTACCGGCATGGGCCAGGACAGCCCCAGCTTCAGTACACAGGCCTTCTCACCAAAGACCTCCCGAACATACTGATAGCTGGTAGAAGAAGTAATGATGCCCAAAGAGGTATCCTCCCCCATTTCCAGACGGTTTAGCGGGCTGGTTTCCGCCAGCTCCGTCATGGCCTTGGTGCGCGCCTCCACCCGATAATGGGCTTTGAGGGAATTGGTGGTCATCATCACCCGCAGAGGATCTTTCACGTATTCTCTGGCAGGGACTTCCTGGCGAACGCCCCGTTCCACAATGCTTTGTGAGTGGGAGATTCTGGTGCACATCCGCAGCAAAACCGGGGTGTGATATTCCTCAGACAGGCGGAAAGCTTCTTTTGCAAAGGTTAACGCCTCCTGGGAGTCAGAGGGCTCCAACATAGGCACCTTGGCCGCTATGGCATAGTGCCGGGAGTCCTGCTCATTCTGAGAGGAAAACATACCAGGGTCATCCGCCACGCAGATAACCAGACCAGCCTCCACCCCTTGATAGGAAATAGTAAACAACGGGTCCGCAGCTACGTTCAAGCCCACGTGCTTCATGCAGCAGGCCGCTCGTTTTCCACCTACCGCAGCTCCATGGGCTACCTCCAGAGCCACCTTTTCATTGGGGGCCCACTCGCAGTAAATTTCCGGATATTTGGCCGCTTCCTCAGTGATCTCCGTACTGGGGGTTCCCGGGTAGCTGGAGATCACACAGCATCCGGCCTCATAGAGCCCACGGGCAACGGCTTTGTTGCCCAACATCAGTTCCTTCATTCTGTCCTCCGTGTTTCTGTCTCTTCTTTGGCGACACCCTTTTGCTGATCTACCCGTTCCATGACCTCTTCCAAGGCTCCAGTGCCATAGTTCAGCATCCGGTTCACCCGGCTCACTGTGGCAGAGCTGGCACCTGTTTCTTGGAGGATGGTGGTATAGACCTTACCGGCATGGAGCATTTTTGCCACGTCAAACCGTTGCTCCATCGCCCGTAGTTCCGTCACGGCACATAGATCATCGAAAAATCGGCAGCACTCCTCCACAGAGTTCAGCGCTGCAATGTGCTCATACATAGCTAAGCTGCGCTCTTTCTTTTTTGCCCTCGGCATACTTGCTCCCTCCTTTGTTCCGGTTCCCAGGGATATTAGCTTCGATTCTGTTGAGCCACTAAGTGATCGGCCCCATACCGCTTCCGCAAGGCTGGCTTTTCAATTTTTCCTGTGGCATTGCGGGGAATTTCCGCAAAAATGATCTTTCGGGGCCGCTTATACCGGGGCAAATCCATGCAGAACGCCTGAATTTCCTCCTCCGTACAATGCATCCCCTCTTTCACCTCAATCACAGCGCCGCAGATCTCTCCCAACCGTTTATCCGGCAGACCAATGACCGCCACATCCTTGATCTTATCGTTGGCCCGGAGGAAATCCTCAATCTGTACCGGGTAGATGTTCTCCCCACCGCTGACCACCACGTCCTTCTTCCGGTCTACCAGGAAATAAAATCCGTCGGCATCCTGCATGGCCATGTCTCCAGTATAGAGCCACCCATCCTTCAGCACCTCGGCAGTGGCCTCCGGATTATTGTAGTAACAGGTCATAACGCCCGGGCCTTTCACACAGAGTTCCCCCACCTCACCCTGGGGGACTTCCGTCCCGTGCTCATCCACCACCTTGACCTCCCAGCGGTAGCCAGGCACCCCGATGGCGCCCACCTTCTGAATATTGTCTATTCCCAGGTGGACACAGCCCGGGCCGGTGGACTCGGACAGGCCATAGTTGGTATCATACTGATGGTGGGGGAAATACTCCCGCCACCGCCGGATCAGGGAGGGCGGGACTGGCTGGGCGCCAATGTGCATCAGACGCCACTGGTCCAACTTGTAGTCCGACAGCTGAATCTCTCCCCGGTCCAACGCGTCCAAAATGTCCTGCGCCCACGGAACCAGAAGCCATACCACTGTGCATTGCTCATCTGAGGCCGCTTTCAAAATAATCTCCGGGGCCGTCCCTTTCAGCAGCACCGCCTTGCTGCCTGCAATCAGGCTGCCCATCCAATGGAACTTGGCGCCGGTGTGGTAGAGCGGCGGAATACACAAGAACACATCATCATGCTCAATCCGATGGTGCTTCTGCTCCATTTCAGCTGCTTGGGTTAAGCTCCGGTGCTTATGTAGAATTGCTTTGGGAAATCCCGTGGTCCCGGAGGAAAAATAGATTGCGCCATCGTCATCATCCGTGATGAGAACCTGGGGCGGCGCAGAAGAGCAGTCCGCTGCCAGCTCTCGATAGCTCTCGGCAAACGTGGGGCAGTTGTCACCCACGTAGATCAGCAGCCGGCCCTTGCTGAGCTTGTCCGCCACAGTCTCAATCCGTCCGATGAACTCTGGGCCAAAGACCAGCACCTGAACCTCCGCCAGGTCCGCGCAGTACTGAATCTCCTCCGCAGAATACCGGAAGTTAAACGGGACGGCCAGTGCCCCGGTCTTCAACACCCCAAAATAAATGGGGAGCCACTCCAGACAGTTGTACATCAGGATCGCCACTTTGTCCCCCTTCTTCACCCCTCGGGAGAGAAGCATATTGGCAAAGCGGTTGGCCTTCTCATTGAACACATTCCAGGTGATCTCCCGTCGGTAGGGTTCATCGGTGGTGGGCTGGATCAGATCGTATTCCTTCCAGGTCATCCGGCGGGTCTCTTTCATCTCCGGGTTGAGCTCCACCAGCGCGGTTTCATCCCCGTAGAGTTTGACATTGCGTTCCAAAAAATCAGTCACAGGCATAGTGGGACGGTCCTTTCTTTTTGTTGGGACAAAAGGTCTTTCAAGATCATTTAACCTTTACAGCTTTAAACTCGTGGTGTAATATGTTTAACTTTAGCACGAGAGCCCAGGAAAGTCAAGGGGAAGCCCAGAAGGAGCCCGCCATACGGCCCTTCCATCCCCGCTTTCTCTATGGCCTTACACATTATTCTCTGTCCACAATAACCTGGATGGATGTGCATACACCGCTGTTGCATGGGCTTTCCGCCACGCTGCATGCCGCAATCCCTACCCGCACATCGATTTCAGCTCTGAAAACAATTTTATCTCCCGCCTTTGACAAAGGGGGCTTTACTTTTATCGTTCCCTCTTCGTCAATTTGCGAATTCATAAATAAGTTTACCGGACAGATCATCGCTCTGCTTTCCCCCAGGACCCTGTTTATCGTATCGTGGCAGTTGGGGTGTCCCTTTCCATTTTGATAGAAAAAATCATACATCTCAGGCCGACAGCATGGGTGGAGCAAATCATGCATTCCCACCTCGTCCTCCACAATCTGGAACATTGGCCGATATAAATTAGAGTAAATAAAATCTCCTACCTTCAAACGAAGGGACTCATTGCAGTCCATTGTAACCCCAGTGGATAAGAACTCCTCCGCGTTGTCCAGGGACTCCGCAAAGAAATCAGCCACTTGCCCCCCAGAAACATCAATCACCGTAATGGTCTGCCCCTTAAACACGTCTACTCTTTTTCCCGTACAAGCCTGAATCAAGTATTCCTCTTTCATTTTCCCTCCAAATCAATATTTACTTTTCTTTGCAACCATACTACCACAAAGGAGATACCCTGTCCAGAAAGGAGGCAAGAATCTCCCTTTACAATCCCAGGAAAACAGTGTATACTTTAAATAGTTAGCAGAAGCAAACCTCAACATTCTATATACCTGGAGGTGTTTATGGCCTTTTTCCAAAATACGCGAAAGCCGGAGGGATTGGGCGGAAAGCTGATGGTAACCATGATGAACCACGGTCATGCCTCTCTGTCCGCGTTTGGCTTGCAGCATATCGCCATACAGGAGAACGCCTCCTGTTTGGACCTTGGCTGCGGAGGGGGCGCCAACGTCAAAAAGCTATTGGCTCGAAGCCCCCAAGGGCACGTGACTGGGCTTGATTACTCTGAGGTCAGCGTGGCAAAATCCAGAAAATGCAACGCTGCCGCCATAGAAGCGGGCCGGTGTGAAATCGTCCTGGGAAACGTCATGGACCTCCCCTTCCCTGACGACGCGTTCCATGTGGCAACCGCTTTTGAGACCATTTATTTCTGGCCCGACTTGGCGCAAGCTTTTGCTCAAGTGTTCCGCGTCTTAAAGCCCAACGGCCTTTTTCTGCTCTGCAATGAAGCCAGCGGAGCGGATGCCAAGGGGGCCAAATGGGCAAGTCTCATTGAAGGCATGCGCGTCTATTCCTCAGAAGACCTCCGCCGCTTACTCCGGCAGGCAGGGTTCTCCAATCTGAAAATGAGTGAAAATCCAAAAGGCTGGCTCTGTATTGTGGCGGAGAAGAAAGCAACGCCACAACCCAAGCAGCCCCTTTGAGAAAACAGCAAGCTTTGTTCCAGAGGATATTTCTCGGAACTGTCCTTTGTGTGCAATATCCTGTCCTCTCACAACGAGAAAGACGGACCGCCGGCTATCCGCCGGCGGTCCGTCTTTCTCATTTATCACCGAGGCGCGCCCCACTCACTTCGTTTCTTGGGAGAGCGCACGCTCCAATTCGTTCAGCAGTGCCTCGCTCTCCTGGGCCACGGTCTGAAGCGCCCCCTCCTGAAAGGGAGAGCGCAGTCCAGCCTCCTGGAGAAGCTCTGTAAAGACCTTCTCCCCGCCTTGGGAAAGGAAGCGCACATAGCGGTGAAATGCGTCATCATAATCCTTACGAGAGGCCAGCAGGAACTGCAAGGCCGCCGTCTGCGCCAGGCAGTAATCAATATAGTAAAACGGCGTCTCGTAAATGTGCATCTGATACTGCCAACGGGTCCCCTCCTCCAGGTAGGGAATTCCGTCAAAGGTAATGTGGGGACGGAACTCTGCCTCCAGCTGCCGCCAAGCCGCCTTGCGCTCGGCGGGGGTCCAATCAGGATTTTCATAGACCTGCCGCTGAAAATCGTCCACGATAGTGCCGTAAGGCAGGAAGGAAAGGGCGTCCAGCAGGTGCATAAATTCATACCGGCCCGCATCCTCTCCAAAAAACTGCGCCATATAAGGCCAGGCAAAGAATTCCATGCTCATCGAGTGGGTCTCCGCCGTCTCCATACCGCCTACGCCCAGCTCTACAACGTACCGGTTATTGGCCGTGGTGTAGTCTGCAAAGGCATGGCCGGCCTCGTGGGTCACCACATCCACATCCCCGGCGGTCCCATTAAAGTTGGCCAAGATGAAGGGCTGGTGATAGGCCATAAAGCTGGTGCAGTAGCCGCCACCCCACTTGTTTTTCCGGGCGTCCACATCAAAGGCCTCTGTGGCCAGCATAAAATCAATGAACTCTCCCGTCTCCCGGCTCATATCATGGTACATTCTTTTGGCTGCGGCAAAAATCGCTTCCTTCCCCCCCTTGGGTGCTGGGTCCCCCTGGGGGAAAATCAGATCATAGTCATAGAGCATGAGGGTGTCCACCCCCAGCTTTTTGCCAATCTCCTTCCGCAGCCGAGCAACCACGGGAACCACATCCCGGCGAACATTTTCCCGGAACTGCTTCACCTCTTCCGGGCCATAGCACAGGCGTCCCATGCGGTAGTAGCCCAGCTCCACAAAGTTTTGATAGCCCATTTTCTTGGCCATCCGGTCCCGGACATGCACCAGCTGGTCAAAGATACCGTCCAGCTGGTCACTGTGAGCCTTCAGGGTCTTTCCCAAAACCTCATAGGCCTCCTTCCGGGTTGCCCGGTCGGGGGACTTGGCATACTTCATCAGCATGGGACGGGGTAAGTTCTCTCCCCGGAAGGGGAACTCCATGCCTGCCATCAACTGAGAATACTGACTGACCAGCCGGTTCTCCTCAATCATATCCTGGACAATCTCCGGGGACATGGCCTTCAGCTCCACCTCAAACGAGCGGAACACCAGGGGAATGATCTGTCCACTCTCCTCCAGCTCCTGTCGGAACGGCGTCTCCAGCATGGCCCGGGTATATTCCAAAAGGTAGTTCTGGGCCTGGGGGCCGACCTCATCATAGTATTCCTTCTCTGCCAGGTAGAACGCATCTGCCGTGTTGATGCTATACCGCATATAGGACAGCGCCTGGGCGGTCTCCCACCGGATCATCAGCTGATTGCAGCGGTCACGGGCAGCCAGAACCGCTCGGGCCGAATCCGCAGTCTTTACCTGGTGGATCACTTCCTTTATCTCCTGGGCAAATTCCTCCATGGACAGGCGTTCATACTTCAGTTCAGATACTTTCTGCATAGTTCCTTCCTTTCCAATTCAGGATTCCTGTTCTCTTCACAGATCCCGAAGGGCAATCCGGCCATGGAGGCTCTCCGCCGCCTTTACGCCACGGACAATGGCCTCTTCCACCGCTCGGGCTGCCAGAATCCCCACTGCGTCCGGGTCCGCCTGGACCGTGCCATGGCACATGGCAAACAGGCAGTCCCCGTCAAAGGTGGCGTTGGCGGGACGGACGCCGCGGGCAATTCCATTTTGGGCCACAGCCGCCAGCTTGGTGGCCTGGGCCTTATTCATCGCCGCGTTGGTGACCACACAGCCAATGACCGTGTTTTCTCCCACCAGCTTGCCGCTGAACACATCCCGCTGGCGCTGTCCGTGGGCCACCAGCCACGCCTCACTGTCGGCAAATCCCCTGCCGCTGTCGTCCCGGGCACCGGCCAGGATGGTGCCGTTCTCCAACACGTCCCCCATGGCGTTGCAGGCCACCACGGCCCCCACCATCAGGTCTCCCTGCCGAAAGGCGCAGGCCCCGATGCCCCCCTTCATGGAAAACTGCGCGCCGCGGATTTTCCCAATGGTGCACCCGGTCCCCGCTCCAAAGTTCCCCTCCTGAAAGGGAAGCTCCCGCAAAGCCGCCTCACAGGCCACATAGCCCATGGCTCCATCCGGGCGAATCTCCATAGACCCAAATTTCAGATCAAAGAGAACCGCGGCACAGACATTGGGAACCACCGTCACCATGACATCCCGGCCAACGCCCACCTCTTCCAGCTTCTTCATCACACCTCCGGCAGCATCCAGCCCAAAGGCGCTGCCGCCAGTGAGGACCACAGCATGGACCACCTCCCGGTTACAGACCGGGTTCAGAGCATCGGTGTCCCGGGTTCCCGGAGAACCGCCCCGGACATCCACGCCGGTGACCCCGCCCTCGGGACATAGAATCACCGTACAGCCCGTTCCGGCAGCAAGGTCCTGGACCTGCCCAAAGGAGAAGCCCGGGATCTCATGTATCATCATTCTTTCCATTTTGTATCGTCTCCAAACCTCTTGCGTCCCATGACATCCCAAAATGGGAAACAACATCGCGGAGGGAAGGCTCCCTCCGCAACGATTGCATCTTAGGTGGATTCCATTTGCCCCCGGCGGACCAATTCCTCCCCCACCGTGTAGATATCGCCTGCCCCCACCGTGAGGATCAGATCCCCCGGCCGGGCCAAGTCGTACAGCCACTGGGTCAGCTGGTCAAAGTTCTTCGCCGCCCGGGCGCCTGGGACAGCGGCCGCCAGGTCCTGGGAGGAAATACCCACCTCATTTTTCTCCCGGGCGGCAAAAATTTCCGCCAGGAAAGTCACGTCCGCCTGCTGCAAAACCGCCGCAAACTCGGAAAACAGCGCCTTGGTGCGGGTATAGGTATGGGGTTGGAAGGCACAGATCACCCGCTGATAGCCCAAGCTGGCCGCCGTCTCCAGCAGAGCCTTAAGCTCTCCTGGATGGTGGGCATAGTCGTCATAGACCGCAGCACCCTTGACCATTCCCTTATACTCAAACCGGCGGCCGGCCCCCCGGAAATCCCGGAGCCCCTGGGCAACGGCCTGGCTGGGCATCCCTAAAAGGAGCGCCGCCGCCGCCGCCGCGATGGCGTTTTTCACATTGTGCTCCCCCGGCACCTGGAGCGCGACATGCACAGCCGGTTTCCCATTCCAAACCACATCAAAGGAAGGAAAGCCATGGTCCCAGGTTAGATTCTCCGCATGGAAGGTTCCCTTCTCTAAGCCGAAGGTGAGCACCCCCTCCTTGCCCTCCAGAGCTTTCATGGTATTGGCATCCTCCCCGTTGGCCAGCACCGTTCCCCCCGGCGGGACCAAATCGGCAAAGGCCCGGAAAGCGTGCTCCACATCCTCCAAATCCTTGAAAAAGTCCAAGTGGTCTGCCTCAATATTGAGAATCACTGCCAGGGTGGGATAGAAGGACAGGAAGGAGTTACAATACTCGCAGGACTCCAAAATAATGGTCTTTCCCTTTCCCACCCGGTGGCCAGTCCCTAAAATGGGAAGGGTCCCGCCAATCATCACCGTGGGGTCCACCCGGGCCGCCATGGCAATGTGGGTGCACATGGAAGTGGTGGTGGTTTTGCCGTGGGTGCCGGAAATGCACAGGGCATTCTCATACCGCCGCATAATCGAGCCCCAGGCCTGGGCCCGCTCGAAGACGGGAATCCCCAATGCATGGGCAGCGGCAATCTCTGGATTGCTGTCGTGGACTGCGGCGGTGCGAATGACCAGGTCCTTTCCCTCCACACTTTCCGGCAAGTGGCCGATGACCACGGGGATGCCCAGAGACCGCAGATGCTCCACCGCCAGGCTCTCCTTCACATCAGAGCCCGTAATCACCAGGCCCTCGCCCTGAAGAACCTCCGCCAAGGGGGACATGGACACGCCGCCAATCCCCACCAAATGTGCCCGTTTGCCGGGCACGATATAATCATGGATTCGATCAATCGCCATTGGGTTTACACACCTTTTCCCTTCCGCTATAATATAGGCTGGACGCGGTAAAAAATACCTCGTTTCTCTCCAGAATACTGATATCAGTCAGTTATTATAATCCAATTCCCCTGAAATTGGCAAGTCTTTCCGACTGCTTTTCTCGGGTTTTCCCTGGAAAAATTTGTCCCCCAAGGGAGGGTCCTTTCCATGAAACTCTACGGCGCTCAGGGTGTTTCTCCCCAGGTCTTATTGGCCTACGCCCTTTCCCACGGATATCAGCTCTCTCCCCCGCCGGCTCTGGCCAGGACCCCGTTGGGAAAGCCCTATTTCCCGCAGTATCCCCACCTCCACATCAACTGGAGCCACAGCGGTTCCCTGGTGCTGTGCGCGCTGTCTGACTCCCCTGTGGGAGTTGATGTGGAGTGGGTCCGTCCCCGGGCTGCCACGCTTCCCCGGTATGCTCTGACCCCAGAGGAATACGACGCCTTCCAGCATCAGGGGGGAGATTGGTCCGCTTTCTACGGTCTATGGACCAAAAAGGAAGCCTGGTGCAAATACACAGGGCAGGGCCTCCGCCGCCACTGGGGCGCCTCCCCTCCGAAGACAGGTCTGTTTTTTCAGACCTATGCCGGCAGCGGCTGGCGGGCCTGCGTGTGCGGGGAGGAATCCCCTCCCGACAAAATTGTTTGGATGGAGGACAAGCCACCATGAAACTGACACAAGCCTTTTATCACCGAGACACCCGCCTGGTTGCCCAGGCACTGCTGGGAAAGTATTTGGTCCGGTTCCAGGACGGCCTTCCCCTGGTGGTGCGAATCCAGGAAACCGAGGCCTACATTGGACGGATGGACAAAGCCTGTCACGCCTACAACTACCGGCGAACCCCCCGGACGGAGACCTTATTCGCCCCACCGGGCACCGCCTATATCTATCTCATTTATGGTATGTATCACTGCCTGAATTTTGTGACCGAGCCAGAGGGAGAGCCCTGTGCCGTCCTGATCCGGGGCGGTCAGCCCCGGGGAAGTCTTTCCTTTCTGGCCCGGAACCGATATGGCGTCGGCTGGGAGCAGCTGTCTGCCTATCAGAGAAAGAATTTTCTCAACGGGCCGGGCAAACTTTGCCAGGCTCTGGCGCTCACCCGGGCGGAGAATGGCTGCTCCCTGCTGGGAGACAGTCTCTTTGTCTGCGACCGGCTGGAGGATCTCGGACTCACCACGCCGCCTGAGGATCTGCGCCCCTTCTCCATTGTGGCGGGGCCCCGCGTCGGCATTGACTACGCAGAGGAGGCGGTAGACTTCCCCTGGCGGTATCTTATCGGACCGTAGCGTCACCAGCGCTGCGGTCCGTTTCTTTCTCCAGCGCCCAGAACACA
>NZ_QQRQ01000029.1 GCF_003425665.1 Evtepia gabavorous | reverse complement strand
CAGCCAGCGGGACTTTGGCAGAGAAATCTCTGTGGAACGGCTGCGGGAGATCTTTTGGGCGCTGATTGACGCCGGGGCCCATAACATTGATTTGGTCAATCCCACCCACTATGCTCACGTGGTGGCGGAGGCCCTCTCCCAACCGCTGCCCGTCCCCGTGGTTTGGAACAGCGGGGGCTATGACCGGGTGGAGACCCTCCGGGCGCTGGAGGGAACCGTTGACATCTATCTGCCGGACTATAAATATCCCGATGCCCGGGATGCCCAGTGCTGGGCGGGGGCGGCGGACTATCCCCAGGTCGCCCGGGCTGCCATCCAGGAGATGGTCCGTCAGACGGGCCCCTACGTCCTGGACCAGGAGGGCATCCTGCAAAGGGGGGTGGTCATCCGGCACCTGCTTCTGCCGGGACGGCTGAACCAGGCCAAGGAAGTGATGGACTGGGTGCGGGCGACCTTCCCGCCCCACACCGTGCTCTTTTCCCTGATGAGTCAGTACATCCCCTGGGGCCGGGCGGCGGAATTTCCCCCCTTGGACCGGCGGCTGCGGAAGCGTGAGGCAAGGGCTGCCATGGCCTATCTGGAAAACCTGTCTCTGGACGGTTTCTTCCAGGGAGAGGAGGCCGCCCGGGCGGAATATATCCCTGCGTTTGACCTAACCGGCGTGTAGAGGAGAGGCAAGGGAGAACGGGCCCCCCTCCGCGGCAGTTCTCGGTGAGACAAATTTTTGAAAAAAGCGTATAAGAATCCCTCCAGCTGTCAAGAATAGGCTTCGGAGACAACCTTTCCAAAGAGAAAGGCTTCGAGAATTCACGTACAGCGCATGGAGGGTTTCTTTATGAAACAAAAACCTACTCAGCACAAGCTGGGCGATTTCATGGAGGGCAAGGGCTTCTACATAGTCCTGTTCCTCTGCATCGCCGCAATTGGAATTTCGGGCTATTATTTGTTCAGCGGGCTCTTTGCCGAGCCGGAGGGATTCGGGTCGGAACCCAGCTCCGTGGTCAGCGGACAGGCGGAGCTGGAAGGGGACCAGAATCCGGGGCAACAAACCGAGGAGACCACGCCGCCCGCCCAGGACGGTGCCGCCGCCTCTGCCACGGAGGAGGAGAAATCGGCGGAGTCCAAACAGGACACCGCTGGCCAGGAGAAGACCACCCCCGATGAGGAGGCAGCCGCTTCTTCGGCCTACGTCTGGCCCATTGAGGGCAACGTGGATCGGGATTTCAGCTTGGAGGTCTTTGCCTACGACGCCACCATGGGAGACTGGCGGACCCATGACGGCCTGGACATTGCCGCCGAGCTGGGGACCCCTGTGGCCGCCTGCGCCAAGGGGACGGTCACTGACGTGAGTACCGACGACATGATGGGCGTCACCGTCACCGTGGACCACGGCAAGGGAATGGAGAGCGTTTACTCCAACCTGGCCGAGTCCGTGAACGTCCAGCCGGGCACGGAAGTGGAGGCGGGCACGGTGATCGGCACCGTGGGCACCACGGCGGTCTCGGAAAGCGCGGACGCCAGTCATCTCCACTTTTCCATGCGGGAGTACGGCGTGGCCATTGACCCGCTGAACTACCTGCACTGACCTTCTGAAAAAACACCACCGTGTTCCCAATCGGGGAGACGGTGGTGTTTTTGCTGCAATTAGAAGAAAAAAACGGGGGCCATTTGGAGGAAAACACCGAGGATTCTACTTGACAAAAGGAGGAATCAGAGGTATCATTCGATTAACAATTAAGTTAAATGTTAATTGTTTGCGAAAAGAAAGGAGGATTACATGGGGATCCAAGCTACCCTGCGGGCCCTGGCGGACCCCACACGGCGGGAGATTTTAAACCTGCTGAAACACGGCAAGAAGTCTGCGGGAGAGATTACCCAGGCGTTTTCCATCACTGCCGCCGCCATTTCCCGGCATCTGTCTGTATTGAAGGAGGCGGATCTGATTCGAGATCAGCGGGAGGGAAAATACATTTTTTATGAGCTCAACACTTCTGTGTTAGAGGAGATTATGATTTGGTTTTCGGAACTGAAGGGAGGAAAAGAGGATGAATAATCTCATTCGGGAGAGAAAGGGAATGCTGATTCTGTCCCTGCTTGTGATTCTACTGCCCATGGGGTTGGGACTGTTCTTGTGGAATCAGCTGCCGGACCAGGTCCCGATTCATTTTGGACTGAACGGGCAGGCGGACAACTACGCCGGCAAGGCCTTTGTTGTCTTTGGGCTGCCTCTGCTTATGGCGGCGCTCCAGGTGTTGCTGCTGGTGGTGACTATGGCCGATCCCAAGGGGAAGAATATTGCGGCCAAACCCTTCGGACTACTGCTGTGGATTTGCCCTCTGGTCTCGCTGTTCTGCGGGACTATGACCTATGCCAAGGCCCTGGCGCTGCCGGTGGACATTAACCTGGTGGGAGGTCTGTTCCTGGGCCTGATGTTCTTGGTGGTGGGCAACTACCTGCCCAAGTGCAAACAGACCTATACCGTGGGCATTCGCCTGCCCTGGACCCTGGCTGACGAGGACAACTGGGCCTATACCCATCGGCTGGCGGGCAAGGTCTGGACCATCGGCGGCCTGGTGATTCTGGCGCTGACTTTCCTGCGGCTGCCCGCGCTCCAGTTCGTTGTGATTTTGGTTCTGGTGCTGATTCCCACAGCTGCATCCTTTCTGTATGCCCGGCGGCGGGAAACGAAGTAGGGAATAAAAAACAAGAGGGACGTCTTTCTCAAAGACGTCCCTCTGTCTTACTGTCACGGGATTGCTGCCGCCGGTACTCAGTGGGGAGCACCTGAAAGATGTCCCGAAAGACGTTGGAAAACTTGCTCTGATTTTCATATCCCACCTGTTGGGCAATGTCGCCGATGCTCAGGTCGGTCTCCCGCAGCAGGCGGGCGGCCTCCTGCATGCGGTGGTGCTTCATGTGAGAGGCGATGGGCTGGCCATAGACCGCTTTGAAGACCGCTTTCAAGGTGGAGGTGTTCAGGTGATACTCCTTAGCCAGGGCTTCGATGGTGGTCCGTTGGTTGGGATGGGCCATCAGCTGGTCGTGAATGGCGCGGATGATTTCCACCTGTTGGGAGAGATACTGGTTGGAGGCCCGTTCCCCGGCGGGGGCCTGCTGGGAGAGATAGAGGAGCAGCTCCTGCACTTTCAACGTGTAGTAAGGCAGGCGGAGGGCCTCCGGCAGATCGTAGAGCGGAGAGAAAATATGGTCCAGCGCGGTCTGCGCGGGGAGAGACATGGGGTGGCCCTGGGGACAAAACCGCCGCAGAATTTCCTGGGGGGAGACGCCGCCCAGGGCCAAGGCGGGCGGCAAAGCCTGGGACAGGGTGTCCGGGTTCAGGGAGATGGAGAAGCCCTCGTAGTATCCCAGGGGAAAGCGGAGGGTGGAGTGGGCGCAGCAGTCCATGGGGTGCAGGGAGAGATCCCCGGGGCCCAGATAGAGGGTGAGCCCCTCCTTCATCTCCCAGCCCACCCGCCCCCGGCGGCAGTGGGTGATTTCCAGGCCGGAGTCCAGGGCGGCATGCCGGTGAGAAAAGGTCTCGCTTTGGAAACACAGATGGGAGAGGGTGAGGCCGGGAAACAGGGAAAAGGTTTCCACCCGTCCACGGCCGGCCCAGTGGGGCCCGGGGCGGTGGAGCCTGGGCACCTGAGAGACGGGGGACTCCAGCAGACAGCCCGGGGGCACCTCCGCCAGCTGGCGTTCTATGGATTGAATCCAATCCGCATGCATGGCCATGGCCTCCTTTTTGAAATCTTTGGGCTATTCTATCACAAATGGGGCAGACCATACAATAGGACCGGAGCCCTTTGCTCCATTTGGAAATCCTTTCGCTCCAAACGGGAGGAGAAGCGGGAAAGCCGTTGACATTTCTCAAAAGGGTGCTATGATGTGGACATAACAGTTGAACAAATGCTCAAATATATGATGCAGAGCATTTCTGGAAAGGAGAAACAAAGATGAAAAAGACCTACAAGATTGATGTGGACTGTGCCAACTGCGCCAACAAGATGGAGGATGCCGCCAACAAAACCCCTGGCGTCAAATCCGCTGTGGTGAACTTTATGACGCTGAAGATGCATGTGGAGTTTGAAGAGGGGCAGGACCCCAAATCGGTGATGACTGCGGTCCGGGACAACTGCAAGAAGGTGGAGGACGACTGCGAAGTCTTCCTGTAAGCCTCCCATCCAGACTGTCATCGCCCTCCCGCTGGTCCACACGGCGGGAGGGCGATGGAACAGAAGAGGGAAAAGGAGTGTGTAAGCATGAATAAAAAACAAAGGGTGATGCTTTCCCGCATCTTGGCGGCAGCCGCGCTGCTGATTCTGTTTCAGTTTTTACCCCTCACCGGTGTGGTGCGCTTTCTGGCCTATTTGGTGCCCTACCTGGTGATCGGGTATGATATCCTCCTCAAGGCGGGGAAGGGGATTCGCAACCGCCAGGTCTTTGACGAGAGCTTTCTCATGGCGGTGGCCACAGTAGGGGCCATTGCCCTGGCCCTGTATGAAAAGAGCGGGGACTACACCGAGGCCATTGCGGTTATGCTCTTCTATCAGGTTGGCGAGTGGTTCCAGAGCTATGCTGTGGGGAAGAGCCGCCGGAACATCAGCGAGCTGATGGACATTCGCCCTGATTACGCCAACGTGGAGCGGGACGGCAGAGTAATCCAGGTAGACCCGGACGAGGTGGAGATTGGAACGGAGATCCTGGTGCAGCCGGGGGAGAAGGTTCCCCTTGACGGCGTGGTGGTGGAGGGAGTCTCCACCCTGAACACCAGTGCCCTCACCGGAGAGAGCCTGCCCCGGGACGTCCGGGAGGGGGATGAGATCATCAGCGGCTGCGTCAACCTGACAGGCCTGCTGACCATTCGGACCACCAAGGAGTTTGGGGAGTCCACGGTCTCCAAGATTTTGGACCTGGTGGAGAACGCCAGCTCCCGGAAGTCCCGGTCTGAGGATTTCATTGCCAAGTTTGCCCGGGTCTACACCCCGGCGGTGTGTTACAGTGCCTTGGCCCTGGCCGTTCTGCCGCCCTTGGTGCGGATGCTGGGCCTGGGGCTGGCCCCCGCATGGGGGGACTGGATTTACCGGGCCCTGACCTTCCTGGTCATCAGCTGCCCCTGCGCCCTGGTCATCAGCATTCCTCTGAGCTTTTTCGCGGGCATTGGGGGGGCCAGCAAGGCCGGCGTGCTGGTCAAAGGGTCCAACTATTTGGAGACCCTGTCCCAGACCGGCTATGTGGTCTTTGACAAAACCGGGACCCTGACCCAGGGGGTCTTTGAAGTGGTGGGGATTCACCACGCCGCCATGGAGGAGCGCAAGCTTTTGGAGTATGCTGCGCTGGCGGAGAGCGCCTCCTCCCATCCCATCAGCAAGAGCCTGCAGAAGGCCTATGGCAAGGAACTGGACCGGAGCCGGGTCACGGAGGTGCAAGAGATTTCCGGCCACGGGGTTTTGGCCAAGGTGGACGGAATCTCGGTGGCCGCGGGCAACGACAAGCTCATGGCGCGCCTGGGAATTGCGGCTGTGCCCTGCCATCAGGTGGGGACGGTGATTCACCTGGCGGTGGACGGGGCGTACGCCGGACATATTCTGATTGCGGATGTGGTAAAGCCCACCGCCAAGGCGGCGATGGAAGCCCTGCGCGGAGCGGGGGTGGAAAAGACGGTCATGCTCACCGGGGATGTCCGCACGGTGGCCCAGCAGGTGGCGGAGGAGCTTGGAGTGGACCAGGTGTATAGCGAACTGCTGCCCGGGGACAAGGTGGCCAAGGTGGAGGAGATGCTGCAGCAGAAGCCGGCAAAAAAGAAGCTGGCCTTTGTGGGGGATGGCATCAACGACGCCCCGGTTCTCTCCCGGGCGGATATCGGCATTGCCATGGGGGCCATGGGGTCGGACGCGGCCATTGAGGCCGCCGATGTGGTTCTGATGGACGACGACCCCATGAAGATCGCCAAGGCCATCCGCATCTCCCGCAAGTGCCTGCGGATTGTCTATGAGAACATTGCCTTTGCCCTGGGCATCAAGGGGCTGTGCCTGATCCTGGGCGCCCTGGGTATCGCCAACATGTGGCTGGCCATATTTGCCGACGTGGGGGTTATGATTCTCGCGGTGCTCAACGCCATCCGGGCACTGTTTGTGAAGAGGCTATAATAGTCATCACGAAGAAGAAAGAGAAACCGGCACGGCCTGTTTAGACCGTGCCGGTTTTTTCTGGGGATTGCGCCGGGGCGGGTTCCGCCGCCTGTCCTTTGCGGCGGGCCATCTCCCGCTCCGCCTCCTGCTCCACCCAGAGGAGGAACTCCAGACTGTCCATATCGTGGAGGGGGTTGATCCGCGGCTCGTCCTGGTCCGCTGTCTCTGCCTGCTCCTCCTGGCCGGGAACCAGGCCCAGGGAGAGCAGGTCGAAATCGTCGGGGGAGTGCAGGCCGCCAAAGTCCTTCGAAAATTGATCCATGGGAAACACCTCCTGTGTCGTCGCATACTACAAAAAATGAGCGGCTTTATTGTATCATAAGATGGTTTTTTTGTCACGAAATTTGTGATTATGGTGAGAAGCGCGGGAGATTTTGTGGAAAAAAACAGGGATTTCCTCTTGACAAACCGGGAGAAATCACATACCATAAGACAAACCAGAGATAGAGGCGCGTTGCATCAAGAGTACCCGGTGCCAATGCCTTGCAGGGCAGGGCCGGGGAAAGGGGTGGACGCCGAAGGCGGTCTTCGCTGCAAAGAGGGCCGAACTGGGCGGGTGAACTAAGAGTTACCCGACTGTCGCAAATGGTAAATTTGCGGAGGGCTATCCTTGATATCAAGACCTCTGACGACCGTCAGCGGTCTGCCTTATGTTATCAAGCAGCTATCCCCGCATAGCTTGCTTGATTTTTTTGTTGCTTTTTTGGGCCGCAGGGAGATCGGGCAGGACATTTCAATATGCAGGAGGAACCTATCATGAAACAGAACCATCCCATCTTCCGCGGCATTGCCACCGCACTGATCACCCCCACCACCCCCACCGGGATCGACTATGACCGCTTTGGCAGACTGATTGACTGGCAGATTCAGCAGGGGATCAACGCCCTGGTCATCTGCGGCACCACGGGGGAGAGCTCCACCCTGACCGACGCGGAGCACCGCCGGGCCATTGCCTTTGCCTGTGAGCGGGTGAATGGACGGGTGCCGGTTATTGCCGGCACGGGCTCCAACGAGACCGACTATGCGGTGGAGCTCACCAAAAGCGCCTGTGCCGACGGGGCCGACGCGGTCCTGGTGGTCACGCCCTATTACAACAAGACCACCCAGCGGGGCCTGGTGACCATGTACAACACCATTGCCGATGCCAGCACCAAGCCGGTGATCCTCTACAATGTCCCTTCCCGCACGGGCATTGGCATTGAACCGGCCACCTATGTCAAGCTGGCGGAGCATCCCAACATCGCCGCCATCAAGGAGGCCAACAGCGACATCTCTAAAATTGTGGAGACCTTCTCCCTGGTGGGGGACCGGCTGGACATTTACTCTGGCAATGACGACCAGATTGTCCCCATCCTGTCCATGGGGGGCGCCGGCTGCATTTCCGTGCTGTCCAACGTGATCCCAGCGGAGACGGTGGCCATTACCCAGCGGTTTTTCGCCGGAGATGTGGCCGGGGCGGCCCAGCTCCAGTGCAGATACATGCCCCTGATCCGTGCTCTGTTCTGTGAGAGCAACCCCATTCCCGTCAAGGCAGCTATGGCTGCCCTGGGGTATTGCGACAACTACCTCCGCCTCCCCTTGGTGCCCATGGAGGAAGACCACTATCAGGGGATGCTCCAGCGGATGCGGGAGCTGGGGCTCCCGGTTTGAGAGAGGAGGAGACCATGGACATCATTGTAAACGGCGCCCGAGGCCGCATGGGCCAGGAGGTCTGCCGCCTGCTGCAGGAGGACGGACACCGGCTGGCCGCCGCGGTGGACCGTTCCGGCCAGGACGGCTGCTATGCCCGTCTGGCAGACTACACAGGGCCCGCCGACGTGGTGATTGATTTCTCCAACCACGAAGGGGTGGAGGAACTCATGGCCTACTGTGTCCAACGGGGCCTACCCCTGGTGGCGGCCACGACAGGGTATACGCCGGAAGAGTTTCAGCGGATTCAGGAAGGGGCCCGGACGATCCCGGTCTTTCAGTCCTACAACATGTCCATCGGCGTGGCCCTGCTGGCCCGTCTGGTGGGCCAGGCCGCAGCCATTTTCGGCGGCTGTGACGTGGAGATTGTGGAGGCCCACCACAACCGAAAGGCTGACGCCCCCAGTGGCACCGCCCTTCTGCTGGCGGATGCGGTGAAGGCCCGGCGGCCTGACGCGGCGTATGTCTTTGGCCGCGCGGGGCACCATCCCCGCCAGCCCAATGAGATCGGGATTCATTCCCTGCGCATGGGCAATGTGGTGGGGGAGCACGAGGTAATTTTTGCCACCGACAACCAGACCATTACCTTAAAACACCAGGCCCATGACCGGGCGCTTTTCGCGGAGGGGGCCCTGGCTGCGGCGGATTTTCTCCAGGGGCAGCCGGCGGGGCTGTATCACATGGAGGACCTGCTGGGACCGTGAACGGAGAGAGAAGGAAATGACGATGCTATATGACAACCTGGGGGTCAACGACCAGGGACATCTGACAGTGGGCGGCCTGGATACGGTGGCCCTGGCGGAGGAGTTTGGCGCCCCGCTGTATGTGTTGGATGAGGACCAGGTCCGGGCCAACTGCCGGACCTACCGCCAGGCGATGGCGGAATGGATGCCTGGGGGCTCCCTGCCCCTGTTTGCCGGAAAGGCCCTCTGCTTCAAGGGCCTCTACCCTGTGCTGGAAGAAGAGGGCATGGGGGCGGATGTGGTCTCCCCCGGGGAGATTTACACGGCCCTGGCGGGGGGATTTCCCGCGGAGAAACTCTATTTCCACGGGAACAACAAGACCGATGAGGACATTGCGTATGCCCTGGACTGCGGGGTGGGGTGCTTCATCGTGGACAATCACCAGGAGCTGGAGCGCCTGGAGCAGGCCGCCGGCGCCCGGAGTCACCGGCAGCGGGTCCTGCTGCGGGTAACCCCCGGGATTGACCCCCACACCCTCCAGGCCATCAACACCGGACGGATCGACTGCCAGTTCGGGGTTCCCATTGAGACCGGCCAGGCGGCCCAGTTTGTGGCGGACGCCCTGTCCCGGCCCCATCT
This sequence comes from Evtepia gabavorous, assembly GCF_003425665.1. Classification (GTDB taxonomy): domain Bacteria; phylum Bacillota; class Clostridia; order Oscillospirales; family Oscillospiraceae; genus Evtepia; species Evtepia gabavorous. The sequence continues at coordinate 14,793 of NZ_QQRQ01000029.1, read as the reverse complement.
GCAGGTGGAGGGGTTCCACAGCCACATCGGCTCTCAGATCTTTGAGGCGGCGCCCTTTTGCGACGCGGTGGACATTTTGCTGGACTTTGCCCACGCCATGCGCCAGGCCCATGGCTTTGTGGCCCGAACCCTGAACCTGGGGGGCGGCTTTGGAGTGCGGTATCGGGAGAGCGACCCTACGGTGGATATCCCCGGCAATATCCGGGCCCTGGCAGACCATCTGCGCCGGGGCTGTGAGACCAAGGGCTACCCGATGCCCCGGGTCCTTTTGGAGCCCGGACGAAGCATCGTGGCCAATGCCGGCCTCACCCTCTACCGGGTGGGAGGGGTCAAGACCATTGCGGGGTACCGGAGTTATGTCACCGTCAACGGCGGCATGACGGACAACCCCCGCTATGCCCTTTACCAGGCCCCTTACACGGTCCTCCCGGCCAGCCGGATGGGGGAGACAAGAGATTTTCTGTGCACTGTGGCCGGGCGGTGTTGCGAGAGCGGGGACCTGATTCAGGAGAAGGTCTCTCTGCCGCAGCCGGCGCGGGATGACCTTTTGGCGGTACTCACCACAGGGGCCTACAACTTTACCATGGCCTCCAACTACAACCGTCTCTGCCGCCCGGCGCTGGTGATGGTCCGGGGGGGCAAGGCCCGGCTGGCGGTCCGCCGGCAGACCTTTGCGGACCTGGTGGCCTGCGACCTGTAAAGGGTCTGCACGGACAGGGGGGGAAGAAAGCCATGGAAATTCGACGGGCTGCTTTGGCGGACATTCCCGGGGTCTGCGCCTGCTGCGTGGCCGCGTTCAAGGACTATATTCCTCTCATCGGCCAGACGCCGGGCCCTATGCTGGAGGACTACTGCCAGGCAAGGAAGGAGCATTTCCTGTTTGTGGCGGCCCAGGGGGAGATCATTCTGGGCTACCTTCTCATCAAGGATGGAGATGGGGAGGTCATGTGGATGGATGTTTTGGCCGCCTGGCCCAAGGGGACCGGCGTGGGGAGAAGACTCATGGACCATTGCGAGGCCTTCCTCCGTGCCCGGGGTAAAACGGAATGCCGTCTCTATACCCATGTCAAGTATCAGCGGACCCTGGAAATTTACCGCCAACGAGGCTATGTGATCTATGACCGGGTCCAGGAAAAGGGATTTGACCGGTATTACATGCGCAAACAGCTCAAATAAAGGGACTGTCTTGATAGAACGGCCAAACATCCCCGCGTCAGCGGGGATGTTTGAGTAAGAGAAGGCAGAATGAGAAAACGCTCTGTGAATGGATATCCATTTACAGAGCGTTTTTCTTCTGCACGGTTCAGAGTTTCTGCGTCTATAAAACACGCGGCTGTGGCAATCACGGGGACATATGACATTCCCCTTGGCAGGCAAGGGATCAGAGAGAGGGGCTACCAAAATTTTCACGAAGTTTCTCTAAGAATACTTCTGCTGCGGAGGAGAAAATCTGATGTTTTTTCCAGATGATATTTAACCCAGAGTGAAGTCGAGGTTCCAGCGGTCGAAAACAGAGATTGCTGCTTTCTGTGGTATTGGCTATTTTATCAATCGTGACGGCACAACCCAGCCCTGACGCAACCATAATGGCAGCATTATAAACCAAGTTGAAAGTGGTCACAATATCCAGTTTCTCAAAATCTTCACCGAACCAGGCTGTAAACTCATTATTTTGCCGGCTCTTGGAAATGGCCTGCCGGGAACAGATTAAGGGGACGTGCAGCAGATCCTCTTTTCGGATGGACGTTTTTTCTGCGAAGGGGCTGTCACGCCGCACAATGACACCCCAGGTGTCTTTGGCAGGAATGTTGATGTAGTCATATTTGGAGATGTCTGCTGGCTGAATTAGGATGCCAAAGTCCAGCAATCCTTTGTCCAAACGTTCGGTTACGTCTTCCGCGTTTCCGCTGTACAGATGATAATGGATGCCGGGATGGTCTTCCCGTATCTCCTTTGCAATTTCTGCAATATGCTGAATCGCCTGGGTTTCTCCGCTGCCGATATAAATATCTCCGCTGACCGTACTTTCCATCGCGTGAAATTCTGCTTCTGTTTTATCGACCATAGAGAGGATTTCTTCCGCACGCTTCCGCAAAACCATACCTTCCGCGGTTAAGGTCATATGATGACTTCCACGGATGAATAACTTCTGGCCCAGTTCATTTTCCAAATCGCGGATCTGCCGGGAAAGCGTTGGCTGTGTGACATGGAGAACATTTGCGGCGCTTGTGATGCTGCCTTCTCGGGCAATTGTCATAAAGTAACGAAGTACCCTGAGTTCCATGGTGCCACCTCCTTTGTGTGTGTACGAGTATAACATGTTATGATATGCCCGTAAAGCAAATGAATGTGTTTATTTTAGGTATTTGCTATTTCGTTAGGGCAAAGTTATAATGAAAAAGCCCCCAAACGGTGGGGGAGGGAAGGAGATACCGGAGAAGGTAACGAATGTTCTCAGCTGGCAAGCCGGGCGCTGAGGAAGCACAAAAATATCTGAAACAGCAGCAAGCAGGCGCGCGCAGGCACAATTCCAGCGGCTTTCTTTGCGTAGAACATCATTTTTTAGATGGGGTTCATGTAAGGCAAAACAGGACTGCCTGGAGTATCTGCTCCACAGCATGAGAAAAGGAGAACTTTGGGAGGAATTTATGATGCACATGGCATTTCACTTCAATAATCCTACAAATTTGATTTTTGGGCGTGGGACACGTATGGAACTTGGAAGGCAGAAGATGCCGGGGAGGAAAGCCTTGCTACTACTCTCCAATGGAAACTCTACGAAGGTCAACGGTTCCTTTGACTGCGTAACCCAACAGCTCACAGAGGCCGGCGTTGCATATACAGTGTTTCGTAAAATTATGGAGAATCCGCGGAAAGAGGTGGTTATGGAAGGCGCTGCCTTTGCAAGGGAACAGGGCTGTGATTTTATCCTTGCGCTTGGCGGTGGTGCGGTCCTGGATGCGTCCAAAGCGATTGCCGCAATGGCGACAAATCCCGGTGATCTGTGGGACTATGTAAGCGGCGGAACCGGAAAAGGAAAGCCCCTGGTGAATCCAGGACTTCCCATTGTGACAATTCCCACTTCGTCCGGCACAGGTTCTGAGATCAACTGTTGGGGTGTTATCTCGAATTTGGATACGCACGAGAAAATTGGGTTTGGGGCTCCGGGGCTGGTTCCGGTTCTTTCCATTGTTGATCCGGAACTGATGAAAACTGTTCCGCCCCAATATACGGCCTACCAAGGGTTTGACGCGCTTTTCCATAACACGGAGGTTATGATCTCCAACGGTGTGAACATTATCAGCGAAACCATTGCCCTTTCTGCAATCGAAAGGATTGCAAAATATCTGCCTCTTGCGGTAAAGAATGGGGAGGATCTGGAGGCCCGGGAACACGTGGCCTACGGAAGCACCATTGCCGGCATTGCCATGCAGCTTACCAGCACCACCGCGCAGCACGCCATGGAGCATGCCATGAGTGCATACCATCCTAATCTGCCTCACGGCGCGGGGCTGATTATGATATCCAAGGCATTTTCGGAATTTTTTATTGAGAAACACGCCTGCGATGGCCAGTTTATCAAAATGGCCCGTGCGATGGGAATCCCAGAGGCGGACAAGCCGGAGGACTTCATCACAGCATTGGTAAAGCTTCAGAAGGATTGTGGGGTGGACGATCTGCGAATGAGCGATTATGGGTTTGCTCCAGACGAGTCCATGAGGCTGGCAGTCAATGCGAGAGAAACAATGGGCGGCTTATTCCTGGCCAATCCCTGTGAAATGACAGACGAGGAGTGCGCGGACATCTTTGAGAAATCCTATCGCTGAAACCAATCATACGTGGTTCTCTTGGTGGGCTTCCAACGGAGCAGAAACCGGTGTGTTTGGCGTTGGAACGGGAGGATAGGTAAAATGGAGTAGATCAGCAGGGAAAGAAGAGGGAAAACCATGATTATTGATCTCAAAAACGGTAAAAACGGCACGGCTCCGGTGGTCAGACTGAACAGTGGGCACATGCTTCCTGTGGTGGGACTTGGAACCTATGCTCTGCACGGAGATGCCTGCGTCAATGCGGTGTATCAAGCAGTTCAAAGTGGATATCGTCTCATAGACACGGCTTCATTTTATGGAAATGAACGTGAAGTGGGGGAAGGGGTCCGGCAATCCGGGGTTTCCCGTTCAGAAATCTTTGTGCAAACAAAGCTGTATCCGAACCAGTACAGCCACGCGGAACAGGCGATAGATGAGGCACTGAGCAAGCTGGATATTGGATATATTGACATGATGCTCCTGCACCATCCCGCATCCGATGATGTGACGGCATACCAAGCCATTGAGCAAGCGATCCGGGAGGGAAAGGTACGAACAGCTGGGATTTCCTGTTATTATATCCGCGAGATGGATGCTTTCCTGCCAAAGGTATCCATGAAGCCGGCACTGATTCAAAATGAAATCCATCCCTTCTATCAGGATCGCCCTGTGGTGGAGCACATTCAGAAAAGGGGGATTGTTGTGCAGGGATGGTATCCTCTGGGGGGACGGGGCTTCACCGGGGCTCTGCTGAATAATCCGGTGTGCAAGGAAATTGCCGCATCCCATGGGAAAACGGTGGCGCAGGTGATTCTCCGGTGGAATCTGCAAAAGGGTGTGGTGGTGATTCCTGGCTCCAGTGATCCAGAGCATCTCCGGGAGAATCTCTCCCTTTTTGACTTTGCGCTGACAGAGAGGGAGATGGAGCGGATCGCGACGTTGGACAGGAAGGAAAAGCATGACTGGTACTGACACTTGGGACCATTCGTGTGCTGCGGGAAACCGGAAGGAAATTCTCCAATGCGAAGGAACCGGCGTGATTGTACACGCCGGTTCCTTCGCACATTTTGCTGCGTTTTTATGGGACGCTGTCTTTAAGTGTCCAGTTCCTTTTTGGCTGCAGCTTCGTTCCGCCGCAGAAGGAAGAGGCCCAGGCCCAGGCTCAGCAATTCTCCAATGAGGGCGGCGGTCCAGATCATGGCGCTGGCGCCCAGGAGGTAGAGGACCATGAGGGCGGCCGGCAGCAGGAGGAACCCGCGGCCCAGGGAGAGCAGGGCGGAGGCGCCGGCCTTGCCCAAGGCGGCGAAGTAGCCGGCCAGGACAATGGTGAGGCCCGCAGGCAGATAGGACAGGGCGTATTGACGCAGGGCGGAGACGGTCTCGTCAAAGAGGGCGCTGTCTCCGCTCAGCAGCAGGGAGACGATGGTGCCGGGGGCGGCCTGGCAGAACAGCTCCACCAACACGCCGATCACCAGGACGGAGAGAAGGGCCTTTCGGAGATAGACGCGGATGGAGGGCCGGTCATTTTCTCCCACGGCCAGGCTGACCAGGGGCATCATACCCTGGGCGATGCCCTGCATCACCATGGAGACCACCAGGCTCAGGTAGGCGATCACCGCGAAAATGGGCAGGCTGCTCTCTCCCAGCAGCTGGGTGATCACGTGGTTGTACAGAAGGGTTAAGAAGCCCAGCATCAGCTCAATGGAGCAGTCCGCGATCCCCAGGGGGAGAATCCGCCGGAAGTCTTTCAGACGAAACCGGAACCGGCGGAAGCGCAGGTTGGATTTTCCCGACAGGAAATAGATTAAAAAGAAGATCAAACTGCCCAGCTGGGCCAGCCCTGTGGCCAGCGCGGCGCCCCAGACGCCCCAGTGGAAGACCATGATAAACAGGTAGTCCAGGCCCACGTTGATGAGAAAGCTGATGCCCACGCCGAACATGGCCAGCTGAGGCGCGCCGTCCACCTTCACCATGACCTCCAGACAGTAGGAGAGGATGAAGCAGACGGAGAACAGGCAGACCATGTGCAGGTACTGGGCGGAGTAGCCCACCGTCTGGGGACCGGCCCCCAACAGAACGGCCAGCGGTTCCGAGAACAGGGAGACCGCCACGGTAATCACCGCGGAGATGGCCACGATGGCCACCACCGTCTGGGTGAAGATTTTTTCCGCTTTCTCATGGTCCCCATGCCCCAGGGCGAAGGCGCACAGGGTGGAGGTGCCCATGGAGAGCAGGATGGCCGTACCGGACAGGACGTTGATAAACGGAAGGGCGATGTTGACGCCGGCCAGGGCCAACTCGCCCACGCCCTTGGAGACAAAGATACCGTCCACGATGGTATAGGCCGAGAAAAGCACCATGGCGGACACGGACGGAATGACATAGTGTAGAAAGGTTTTCCAGGAATGACGCGGGGTAGACAAGCGAATTCACCTCAAATCAAAGTTCGGTCCTTGCGGACGGGATTTCTGTTTGCTATACTAAGGATAAACTATGGAGTAACCCCAGAGTCAAGGGGGTTCTTCCTTTTTTTTTCAGGAGGCTGCAAAATGGAGAAACACCGGTTCAAAACGGCGGAATTTGCCGCCCTGTGTGGGGTGAAGAAGGACACCCTGCTCCACTATGACCACATTGGTCTGCTCAAGCCCCAATGGGTGGGGGAGAATGGCTATCGCTACTATTCCGCCCGGCAGATTCCCACCTATGACCTCATTGCCACCCTCCGCCGTCTGGGGACCCCTCTGGCGGAGATCCGGTCGTACCTGACCCGCCGGAGCCCGGAGGCCCTGATGGACCTGCTGCGGGAAAAGGAGGCGGACTGGGAGGCGGAGCGCCGGCGCCTGGCCCGTATGGGGGCCTTCCTGCACAACGCCAAGGACAAAATGGCGCTGGCCCAGACCGTCCGGCCGGGGGAGATTCGGCTGGAGACCTTTCCGGAGGCCCACTGTGCGGTGGTGGAGGCGCCGGATTTTGCACATGCAAAATTTGAGGAGGCGGTTTACCTCCTCCATGTGCGGCAGCTGATTACCTGGGCCCGGGAAAACGGCAGCCCCTCCCAGGCCCCGGGGGACATCATCTGCCGGGAAAGCCTGGAGAGAGGGGATTTTATGGAGGACTACTATTACTGTCTGGTCCCCCCGGGAACCACTGGCTGGCCCCTCCGGGTCCGCCCAGCTGGGACGTATGCGGTTCTCTACCACCAGGGCTCCTATGCCTCCGAATATGGCGCCTGCCGCCGGCTTCGGGACTGGGTGCTGGCGCAGGGGTATGCCATCGACGGAGACCTGTATGAGGAGGACCTGGTGAATGACATTGCCTCAGAGGACCCGCGGTCCTATTTGTTGAAGCTGAGTTTGAAGATACAGACGCCCTAAAGAAGCCCCCGCCACCCGGCGGGGGCTTCTTTGTGCTTTTGCAGGGCAGGGAACGTGTTCTGAAAAAAAAACTCCCGCAGGAGGAAGGAAATTTCATCCGTACGGGGAGAGAAAGAGAATTTGAAAAGGTGTACTTTTTCAAATTACTTTATAGGAAAAGTACCTATTAAAATAATACATGCATTTTTCCTTTTTTGCAAGATTTTTGGGGGAAATGGGGCAATTATTTTTTGCCTGAAAAAGTACACTTTTTGAAAATGTGGGGGTGATTGCTCTGCTTTTTACACCCGCGAACCCCAAATAAAATCAGAAAGGAAGGAAAACAAACCAATGAAGAAACGACTTTTGTCCGGATTCCTGTGCCTGTGCATGCTGCTGACCCTGGCCCCGGTTGCATTTGCGGCGGAGCCTGCTTCTACGGAAAATGAGCCAGTGGCGAGTACAGAACCGGCAACCCCTCAAGAGCCCACCACGAACGATGATTCTGCATCTGTGGAGGGAAATCAGGGCACAACGGAGTCTGCGAAGGGTACCAAGGACAACCCCTTCACCACTGTGGAGGAGTACAACGCCGCAGTGAAAGAGAATGACAAGAACGGCGAAGATGTTTACTTGACCATCCAGGGAACAGAGGGGAACCCCATTATCTTCGGCACTAAGAATACCGATGCTGATACCCTTGCAGACAATTCAGCACAGTATGACACGTTTGCCCTGACGAACACGCAAAGCAGGGCCAAGCCCCCCAAACTGCACCTAACCCTGGAGTGGTGTGAGTTCTATGGCAATACGGCGAATGATCAGAGAAACTCGTCGTTTATGTACCTGCCCAACTGCCAGTCCCTGACGATTGACAACTGCAAGTTCGATACTGGTACGAGCAGGCTGAAATACGGTATCAACTGGAACCTGTGCGGTATTCAGAATTCTGTGGTGTCCATCACCAACTCCACCTTTACTGGAAACTATACGAAGAATGCCCTGAAACTGAACCAGCGCAACGGCGCGGATGATGTGGCTACCGATGTGAAACTGCCAGACAGTGCTGATACTCCGGCTGCCAGCATTAAGAGTGTCAATATCTCCGGCTGTACCTTCTCTGGCACCAATGCTATCATTCAGTTGGGTAGCCAGGGAAAGGGGACAGATGGCGCTGCCGCTCCCTCTACGGGCGCATTCCCGGTGACCATCTCCAATGTAAAAGCCGGAGAGGGAGAAGCAGCGTCTGATGTTAAAGTGGAACTCGCTTATCTGGCGGCGAACGAGGAAGCCATTCCTTCCGTTGAACTTTCCGCAAATGAAACTGCCACAAAGACCGAAAAGGGCGACCTGGGAACCGATGCTGACTTTGTGGCCAAGGTGGGAGAGGATGGCTATATCTCCTTGAAGACCGCACTAGATGCCGCCATTGAAAGCGGGGGCGAAGTTACCCTGCAGCAGGACGTAAGAGAAGATATTAAACTCTCCGCAGGAAGCACCCTCACCATCAATGGTAACAACAAGACCTTGTACGGCACCATCAGCTGTGCGGTAGATTCGGGTGAAAATGCTAACCAGACCAACACGACCCTCACGCTGAATAACTTGAAGTTAGACGGAAGCGGAGCGGGCGAAAATAGCAACAAAAAAGTCAAAAATTTTGCTGTTAATTCTGGGGAGCAAAATAAAGATGTTGTCAGTGGCCTGATCCTGACCATGAACAACTGCGAAGTCCAGAATTACATAAAGCAATGCCTGTATCTGACCAATGCAAAAGAACTGAAGATTGATGGCTGCAAATTTACAGGAGGCGGCGCTTTTGGCTATATAGTTGATCTAAATTTGGTCGCTGTTCAGAACGCCGAAATCTCCATTACCAACAGTACTTTTGAACGCGGTCCACTCGTCTTGTCCGCTATCAAAGTGTGTGCTCGTGGTAAAGATGACGGAACAAACCCCAATGATATCACAGGCGCACAAGCCAGCATCAAATCTCTGACTATTGAAGGGTGTACCTTTAGCGGGAGCGGAAATCAAAGTGATATTGCCCTTGGTGTGACCACGAAGAACGGCAGTGAACCGAATAAAAGTGGTTCGTTCCCTGTTAAGATCGTGGATAATAAAGGCTCGGGAGAAAATGGCGCGTTGGGAGTTTCCTTGAACTATAAGGGCAAAACGGCCGAAAAGGAGAGCGTTTCTTCCGGGGGAGCCTATGTTGGGGACGGCACAGCAGACCCGGTAGCTGGCTACACTATCACCACAACTGCCAGTGAAGGCGGCACCATCAATCCCAGCGGCAAGGTGGCTGTCGCCGAGAACGGTAGCCAGGACTTCACCGTCATTGCCAACAGCGGATATTCCATCTCCAGTGTGACTGTTGATGGCGGAGCAATTGTGGAGCGAAAGGCGGAGGGGACCTACACAGTCAAGAATGTGACAAAAAACTGTACCGTCACTGCGACATTCTCGAAAAACAGCTCTTCTGGCGGAGGCGGCGGTTCCGTCACCACCAAGTACACCCTGAGCTTTGACACCAACGGCGGCTCCGCCATTGCCAAGGTGACCAAGGAGAAGGGGACCACCGTGGACCTGGAGCAGTATGTACCCACCCGGGAGGGCTACACCTTTGCCGGCTGGTACAGCGACGAGGCCCTGACCCAGAAGGTCACCTCCGTGAAGCTGAACGGCAACACCACGGTGTACGCCAAGTGGACCGAGAACGCCGTGACACCCACCCTGCCCTTCACCGATGTGAAGAGCGGCGATTGGTTCTATGAGGCAGTCCAGTATGTCTACGACAAGGGTATGATGACCGGCGTGTCGGCGGACCGGTTTGCCCCTGCCTCCACCACCACCCGTGGGATGATTGTCACCATCCTCTACCGGCTGGAGAACGAGCCCGCGGTGTCCGGCGGCAGCGCCTTCACCGACGTGGAGAACGGCGCCTGGTATGCCGATGCCGTTGCCTGGGCAGCGGCCAATGATATTGTCAACGGCACCAGCGCCACCACCTTCGCCCCCAACAGCCCCATCACCCGGGAGCAGATGGCGGCGATCCTGTACCGGTATGCCGCTTACAAGGGCTATGACGTGAGCCAGAAGGCGGACCTGTCGGGCTACACCGACGCCGCCTCCATCAGCGGCTACGCCAAGGACGCTTTGGCCTGGGCCAATGCCCAGAAGCTCATCACCGGGGTGACGGACACCACCCTGAATCCCCAGGGCAGCGCCACCCGCGCCCAGGTGGCCACCATTCTCATGCGGCTGTGTGAGACCGTGGTGAAGTGACAGACAGGGGGAGAGAAAATAGAGAACAAAAACCGGCGAACCAAAAACTCTGGTTCGCCGGTTTTCCGTTTTCCAATTAAAACCGGGCATGCCCGGTGCACCGGGCTTCCTCCGCGACGGCGTGGGCCACGGCCTCCGCTGCGGCCCGGTTGAGGGGGGAGGGAAGAATGCAGGTGGGGGAGAGCTGCTCCGGGGGGACCAAGTCCGCCAGAGCCCGGGCGGCGGCGTGCTTCATCCCCTCGGTGATCTGTACCGCGCCGCAGGACAGCGCGCCTTTGAACAGGCCGGGAAAGACCAGCACGTTGTTGATCTGGTTGGGAAAGTCCGACCGTCCTGTGCCCACCACGGCGGCGCCGTGGGCCAGGGCAATGTCCGGCATGATCTCGGGCACCGGGTTGGCCATGGCCAGGAGAATGGGGTCCTTGGCCATGGACTCCACCATCTCCCCGGTGACCAGGCCCGGCCGGGAGACGCCGATGAAGACATCAGCGCCCACCAAGGCGTCCGCCAGGGTGCCCCGCTGTCCTGCCTGGTTGGTGCGGGCGGCCAGTTCCGCGTGGTGGGGGAGCAGGGTGGGGTCCCCGGCGCAGAGAATCCCATCCTTGTCACATAGGATGAGGTTGGAATACCCCAGGTCCAGCAGCAGCTTGGCGGCGGCGCCCCCGGCGGCGCCGATGCCGTTCAGGACCACCTTGACCTGTTCTTTCTTCTTCCCCACCACCTTCAGGGCGTTGGTGAGGGCGGCGGTGATGACCACGGCGGTGCCGTGCTGGTCGTCGTGAAAGACGGGGATGTCACACCGCTCCTTTAAGCGGCGCTCCACCTCAAAGCAGCGGGGGGCGGCGATGTCCTCCAGGTTGATGCCGCCAAAGCTTTTGGAGATCAGGGCGATGGTTTGGACCATCTCTTCTACGTCCTGGGTGTCCACACAGAGGGGAACCGCGTCCACCCCGGCAAACTCCTTGAACAGAACGCATTTCCCTTCCATAACGGGCATGCCCGCCAGAGGACCGATATCTCCCAGGCCCAGCACCGCAGAGCCATCGGTGATCACCGCCACCAGGTTCCGCCGGCGGGTGAGCTGGAAGGAGAGGGCAGGGTCCTTTTGAATCTCCAGGCAGGGGGCGGCCACACCGGGGGTGTAGGCCAGGGAGAGGTCCTCCTGGGTCTGGATGGGGCAGCGGGAGACCATCTCCAGCTTGCCCTGGAGGCGGTAGTGCAGAGCCAACGATGCAGCGCGGATGTCCATGGGGGTACGGTCCTTTCTGTCTTAAAATCAAGGTCAAATCATGGTCTCCGGGTGGAAGGCCGCCTCAAAGGCCTCGGGGGTGAACAGCCCCAGGCGGACGGCGGCCTCCTTCAGGGAGAGGTCTTCCTGGTGGGCCAGCTTGGCAATTTTGGCCCCGTTTTCATACCCCACCAGAGGGGTCAGCGCGGTGACGGTCATCAGGGAGCGGTGAAGGTTTTCCGCCATTTTCTCCCGGTTGGGGGTCAGGCCGGACAGGCACCGCCGGGTGAAGGAACGCATGGCGTCCGACAGGAGCCGGACGGACTGGAGGTAGTTGTATCCCATCACCGGCAGATAGACGTTCAGTTCAAAGTTGCCCTGGGAGGCGGCCACGCCCATCACGGTGTCGTTGCCCATGACCTGCACCGCCACCATGGTCAGGGCCTCGCACTGGGTGGGGTTGACCTTGCCGGGCATGATGGAGGAGCCGGGCTCGTTTTCCGGGATGAAAATTTCCCCCAGGCCGCACCGGGGGCCGGAGGCCAGCCAGCGCACGTCGTTGGCGAGCTTCATGAGATCGGCGGCCAGGGCCTTCAAAGCGCCGTGGGAAAATACCAGCCCGTCCCGGGCGGACAAGGCGTGGAATTTGTTGGGGGCTGGGCGGAAGGGCAGGCCGGTCAGCCGGGCCACCTCTTCTGCCGCCGCAGCGTCAAAGCCCGGCGGGGCGTTGAGCCCCGTCCCCACAGCGGTTCCCCCCAAGGCCAGCTCATACAGGCCTGCCAGTGAGGCGCGGATCATGTCCCGGGCGTGCTCCAGCATGGACCGCCAGCCGCTGATTTCCTGGCCGAAGGTGATGGGCACCGCGTCCTGAAGATGGGTGCGGCCGGTTTTGACCACGGTCTGGTTGTCTGTCTCCAGGCGCTGTAGACAGAGCAGCATCTCGGTCAAGGCGGGCTCCAGCCGGGTATGCAGGGCGGTGACCGCCGCGATATGCAGAGCGGAGGGGAAGGTGTCGTTGGAGCTCTGAGACAGATTGACATGGTCGTTGGGATGGAGCAGCGTCTCCCCAGCCTGGGCGTTGCCCACGTGGGCGATGACCTCGTTGCAGTTCATGTTGGTCTGGGTGCCGCTGCCTGTCTGCCAGACAGACAGGGGAAACTGTTCTGCCAGCTCCCCGGCCCGGATGGCCTGGCAGGCGGACTGAATCAGCTGGTACCGGCGTGTGTCCAGGGTGCCCAGGCGGTGGTTGGCGGCGGCGCAGGCCTCCTTCAAGACGCCAAAGGCGTGGATCAGGTCAGGGGGCATCTTCTCCTCTCCAATGGGAAAGTTTTCAAAGCTCCGCTGGGTCTGGGCGCCCCAGAGTTTGTCCGCGGGAACCGCGACTTCACCCATGGTGTCATGTTCTATCCTCTGTTCCAAGGGGGATTCCTCCTCTTCAAGCGGTGGGGTTTCTTGGGCCGGCGGCCCTGCGGGGCGCTACCGGGTCCAATGGATCTGCTGAAAAATATCAGTAAAAGAATGATTGCGGATGACGATGCCCGCCCGGGCGTCAAAGACCAGGGGGGCGGTGTTGACCAGGACCAGCTTGTGTCTCTGGTAGGCCTGCATCAGGTTGGGGACGGGAAACTCTTTTAGAGCGGACCCGTCGATGATGAGCACGTCGGCGGCCCGGACATAGTCCAAGGCCTTTTCCAACAGGGCCAGATCATAGGGTTCCTCTTTTAGAACAATGGCCGGGCGCACATAGTCCCCGCACATATCCACATTGCAGTAAGGGATGTGGGTGGGGCTGTCGGCGATGTAGAAAAAGTCCAGAAACTTTTCACACTTGGCGCACCAACTGCGCATCACAGAGCCGTGAAGCTCCAATACCTCCCGGCTGCCCGCCTCCTGATGGATTCCGTCGATGTTTACCGTCAAAATGGCCCGGAGTTTGCCGGCCTGCTCCAGATGGGCCAGGGCCTCATGGGCCGGGCTGGGCTGGGCGGTGAGCACAGGGGCCAGGATTTTTTCCCGGTAGTACCGGTAGAAGTAAAAGGGGTTGCGCTGGAGAAAGGTCAGGCGGAGAATTTCGTCGGGGGCGTATTTGTACCGTGCCCAGTCCGCCTGCGTCATGATTCGATAGTCGGGAAAGCCTGCCTCCGCAGAGAGATCGGCGCCGGAGATAAAGACAATGTTGTCGCTTTCCTGTATCCAGTTTTGCAAAATATTGAGTTCAATGTCCATCGCGGAAAAAACCTCCCTTTGGGGGAACGCTGCCGGGGACTCAGAGACCCACGGTGATCTGGGAGAAAACCTCACCAATGGGGGCGTTGATGGTCAGGTTGGCCATGGTGTCCGCGCTGGTCTGGCCTTTGTTGATGAGCACCAGCTTATTTCCTGTATAATAGTTAATTAGTCCCGCGGCGGGATAGACCACCAGGGAGGTTCCCCCGATGATGAGCATGTCAGCCTTGCGGATGGCATTCACCGCCCCGGAAATCACATCGGGGTCCAGTCCCTCCTCATAGAGCACCACATCGGGGCGGACGATGGCGCCGCAGTTGGGCTCAGTGCACCGGGGAATGCCGGTGGTTTCCAGCAGAAAAGAGACGGGATATTTTTTCTTGCAGCGGGTGCAGTAATTGCGCAGGGTGGAGCCATGCAGCTCATAGACCACCTTGCTTCCGGCAGCCTGATGGAGACCGTCGATGTTTTGGGTGACCACGGCCTTGAGCTTTCCCGCCTGTTCCAACTCCGCCAGTTTCCGGTGGGCGGCGTTGGGCTGCGCCCCCTGGATGAGCATTTTTTCCCGATAAAACCGGTAGAATTCCCCGGGGTTTTGGGCAAAGAAGGAGTGACTGAGAATGGTCTCCGGGGGATAGGCGTAGGACTGGTGATACAGGCCGTCCACACTGCGGAAGTCGGGGATTCCGCTTTCCGTGGAGACCCCGGCCCCGCCGAAAAAGACGATGTTGTCACTCTCGTCGATCCATTGTTGCAGGGTAGTGATGTTTTGCTCCATAATAACCTCCTTGCGCGCAGAGGCGCTGCGTCCAGGTGAATGGTGTGTGGCACGGCGGCGGGACCGGGCTTACCGACGGTCGTCGGGCCGGCGGCCCTGCTTTTTCCGGGG
>NZ_QQRQ01000028.1 GCF_003425665.1 Evtepia gabavorous | reverse complement strand
CCGCCCCGGCGCCCATGACCATGACAGACAGCATCACAGCCACACAGAGCACCAGGCTCAGAACCTTCTTCTGGCGTTTGGGTCGATTTTACAAAGAAATTTTCGACAATTTCCCACAAATTTCCCAATGTCTTCCCACGCTGGCGCACAAGAAAAAACAGGTCGGAATGTCCGTGGAGGAAAGACATTCCGACCTGTAAACAATGGGGTTACTCTTCCGTATCCGAGGGGGCAAACGCCTGCCAGGGGAGCACGTCGCTGAGCTCAATCAGGACCGGCGAGTATCCACCCAAATTATCATAACCCGGGTTGTTGCGGGCGGGGACGCTGGTTGGCACCACGATGGGTAGCGAGACCACCAGGCAGGCGCCGCCGTCCTGGCCACTCTGGGCGACCAAGACGCCGCCGTGAAGGGCCGCGATTCGTTGGGCATTATACAGCCCCAAACCGGAGCCCTCGCCGGGCCGCGGGATTTCCTCTGGGGCGTCTCCAGAAAAGAGGGTCGCCATCCGATCTTCGGGAATCCCCACGCCGCTGTCCCGTACAGAGATCACGCACCGGCCATGCTCGGCATGGAGTTTCATTTCCACCTCTCCCTCCTTACCCGCGGCCCGAACTCCGTTGGACACCAGCGCCAGCAGCATTTGGGTCAGCAGAGATTTGCTGCCCTGGAAGGGAAGGTGCTCCACATTGCTGCTGTAAGAGAACCGCACGCCGGCCAGGTCCGCCAGCCACGTGGTTTCATCCGCCATCCCCTGGCAGACCATGGCCAAGTCAAAACCCTCTTCCCGGGGAAAAGCTTTGTCGTTGAGTTCCTGGGTCAGCTCTGCCTGCCGGGTGAGGCGAAGCATTTGAAAGATCAACCGGCTCTGATTGGCCAGATCCTGGTCGAAGTCTCCCATCAAATGGTTTTCCTCCAGCACCCGTTTCATCTTCCACTGCACGGCAGTGAAGTTAGACAGGCACTCCCGCATCCGATAGACCGCGTTGGAAAAAGGGTGCTTTTTCTCTTCTGGCTGGGGCAGGGGACGCAAAACCAAGAGGTCCCCCATCTCAAAGGGGGAGACCGTCACCCGATAGGTGGCCTGCCCCAGGGCAATCTCCATCGACCCGCTGGGATGCTCTGCCAAGGCAGCCAGCAGATCCAGGGGACAGGTTTCGCTTTGTAACAACTGCTGCCCGGGCTCATTGGAATACACGGCCTGGCCGCCGGCCAGGAAAATCACCGGCTCGGGAAAACTGCCGAACTGGAGGTCCAGACGGGACGTGATGAGATCCATAGCGTCAACTCCTTGAAAATAGGATTAGGATGCCCGGAAGGGGCTGAAATTTTCACACCAACAGTGTAGCAAATCCTGGAAAGGAACACAAGAATTTTGTCGAAAAAGGTCGCTCTGCTCCAAACAAATGGGACAATTGCTGAAAAGTAGCACTTCCCTCTTGGGCAAAACTGGAGTATAATGTAGGCGTCTATGCTGAGCTTTCAGCAAACAAATAGATTATGACGCGGAAAGGATTTTGGTGATATGGGTATGAAAGTAGGCATTAACGGATTCGGAAGAATTGGCCGTTTAGTGCTGCGTTTGGGCATGGAGCGCCCCGACATCGAGTTTGTTGGCATCAACAGCCACAGCCAGACCCCCGATTACATGGCATATTTATTGAAGTACGACAGTGTGCATGGCCGCTACCAGGGCGAGGTGAGCTGGGACGGGGACGATCTGATTGTAAACGGCCGCCGGATCCGCGTGTTCCACTGCGAGGAACCCCACGAGATTCCCTGGTCCTCTGTGGGCGCTGAGTACATCATTGAGAGCACCGGCAAGTTCACCACCGCGGAGAAAATGAAGGGACATCTGGCCGGCGGGGCCAAAAAGGTGTTGCTGACCGCCCCTTCCAAGGATGACACACCCATGTTCGTGATGGGGGTCAACAACACATCCTATGACAAGAGCATGGACTTCGTTTCCAACGCCTCCTGTACCACCAACTGCCTGGCCCCGGTGGCCAAGGTTCTCCACGATACCTTTGGAATCAAGGAGGGACTGATGACCACGGTGCACTCCATCACAGGCAGCCAAAAAACCGTGGACGGCACCTCTAAGAAGGACTGGCGGGGCGGCCGGGCGGCCTCGGGGAATATCATCCCCTCCACCACCGGCGCGGCCAAGGCGGTGGGGAAGGTCATTCCCGATCTGTCCGGCAAGTTGACGGGGATGTCCCTGCGGGTGCCCACGCTGGATGTCTCTGTGGTGGATCTGACCGCAGAGCTGGAAACCCCTGCCACCTATGACCAGATTTGCGCCGCTATGAAAGCCGCGGCCCAAGGGCCTATGCAGGGTATTTTGGATTACACAGATGACGCTGTGGTCTCCAGTGATTTCTTGGGGGACCGTCATATCGCCATTTTTGATGCCAAAGCGGGCATCTCCCTGAATGACCACTTTGTGAAGGTGGTCGCCTGGTATGACAATGAGATCGGCTACTCGGCCAAAACCGTGGACCTGCTGGAGTATATGTATCAGGTAGACCACAAGGCATAACGGTATCTTTATATATTATAAAGTAGAACGGACGCGGATTTTGTATCCCGCGTCCGTTTCTTTCGCCTGTTTCCAACAAAATTTTAGGGAAAAGAACCTGGGGCAAAAGCAGCAATTTGCCGACAAGGAATATTCCTTGTCATAGTTTTCAAACCATGGTATTTTCGTCCGGAAAAGCTTGCCTCTCCAACCAAATAGCCCGACAAGCACCTCAACACAACCATACCTTGTGCTTTGCCAAAATACGCCACAATCCTTTGTGGTTCAAGGGAATTTTAATCTGCACACCGAGATTTGTAACCATTTTGTAACCAGATTACCGTTTTGTTACAAAAACTCCAACGCTCTTTACAAATGAACCAACTTTTCGTATAGTAACCGTAGAACAATTCCAACTCTGCTGCGCCCGGCGCAGATACCGCAACGGCATGCCACAGTATGTGTGCCGGACATGGTCAAGGGAAGGATGCGTTCAAAAAAATTTAAAGGAGGAAACCCCTATGAGAAACCTGAAGAAGGTTCTGAGCCTGGTGCTCTGTGTGGCTGTGATGCTGTCTGTCATGGTCATGGGCGCCGGGGCGGCGTTCTCGGATCAGGACAAGATCAAGAACACCGAGGCCGTTGATGCCTGCGTTGCGCTGAACATCATCGGCGGGTACGAGGATGGTTCTTATCATCCCGAACGCAACATTAAGCGTTCCGAGATCACGAAGATGATCTGCGTGGCGCTGAACGGTGGTAAGGAGCCCAATGTGAGCACCAACACCACCCCCACGTTCAGCGACGTGCGTGGCACCAGCGCCGCCTGGGCAGAGGGCTACATTGAGTCCTGCGTGGCCCAGGGCATCATTTCCGGCGTGGGCGGCGGCCGGTTCAGCCCCAACGGCAACGTGACCGGCACCCAGCTGGCCAAGATGCTGTTGGTCAGCCTGGGCTACAACGCCAACACCGAAGAGTTTGTGGGCAATGCCTGGGCAACCAACGTGAACGTCCGCGCTTCCCAGAAGGGCCTGTACGAGGGCCTGGAGAGCATGGATACCTCTGCCGCCATCACCCGTGACAATGCGGCCCAGATGGTGTGGAATGCCATGAACGCCTATGAGGTGGAGTACAAGACCACCATCGTCACCGGCGAGGACGGCAAGCTGGAGACCATTGTCACTGTGCAGGACAAGGTGGTCGGCGACAACGACGACAAGATCACCCTGCTGGAGGACAAATACGACGCCAAGGCCATTACCGGTACTTTGACTAAGGTAAAGCAGGACAATGGCAAGAGCACCTATAACATCACCATTGAGAATGCCAAGTATAATGGTGGTACGTACAATGGTGGGACAGTTTCTTACACAGACGTTTCCAAGGACTATTCCGACCTGCTGTATCAGAATGTCCGCGTCCTGGTGAAGCCCGACAAGAATGGCAAAGACGCCGTGGTTTATGGTGTGTATGCCACGGGCAAGAACACCGTACAGACCGGCCTTTTGGCTGACCTGAAGATGGACGGCACTAAGGCCAAACTGGACGGCACCAAGTATGATCTGGCTAACACGAATACTGTTTATGTTGATGGTGTGAAGCAGTCAGACAACATCAAGACCTGGCTGACAACAAATGGCGAAGGAAATGCTACCTATGGCAAGGGTTCCGAGGTTGAGCTGCTGGCAGTCGATGGCACATCCGATTACTCTATCCTGAAGGTTACCACCTTCGAGGTTAAGGAAATCACCTATGTTGGCTCTGACTATGTCACCGCTGGCACGAAGTACTCTGATGATGACTATGTTATCAGCGATGGCTTGAAGAAGGGAGATTACGCGCTGATCTCCAAGGGCAGCAATTATGCTGACAGCAAGGGCCGTATTGAGAAGGCAACCGTTGTGGAAGGGAAAGTTACTTCCACCAAGGGTTCTGACGAAGTCATGATCGACGGCACCTGGTACACCATGAACACGGGTGTCACTGCCCCGAAGCTGAACGCTTCCGCTAAACTGGTTCTGGTAAATGGCTATGTTTATGCAGTGGATACCGTGACAGCGGGTTCCTCTGACGTGGCACTGGTTGTTGAGGTCGGCAACAGCAATACGGTTGGTTCCAAATACTACCAGGCCCGTCTGATTCTTGCGGATGGCACCGATAAGGTTGTTAACATTGAGAAGAACGACGGGAATGATCAGGCATTGGATAGCAAGAACTTTGCAGGCTATTCCAATAAGCTGGCTGCGTATGATGTGTCCAAGGACGTTTATACTCTGACCTTCATTACCACCGCTTCTGATCAGAAAGACATGGCCGGTTATGAAAACTTCTATTACGCGGAAGACGCAACCATCGACGGCAGCGTACGGACTTCTAATGTGAAGGGCTTTACTGGCGCTTCCGACAATACCTACAAGGAGACCGTAAATCGCGCCTATTTCGATGACAATGCAACTGTGTTTGTCAAGTACAAGAATGACGATTACAAAGTTGTCACTGGAGAAGCTGCGAGAAAGTGGGATGAGATCACTCCTTCCATGGTCCGTATGTTGACCGAGGAGAAGAGCAACTCTCAGTATATCGGCGTTGCCTATGTTGATTTGGGCGAAAAGAATGTCCCCGGCGGTTCTGATAAGACTTACGCCGTCGCTTTGGATGATTCTTACACTTCCAAGATTGACGGCACCACCTACACCATTGTGAAGGCTTGGAATGGTACAGAGGAGACTGAGTACAAGTACGAAGGGACTCTGTCCGGCGGCATTAAGAAGGGCAGCGTTTTCGAGTACTCCAGCAATGGGGATGGCACCGTGGACATTGATAAGCTGACTGCGACCACCACCCAGGTGAAGACCTATGACAAGGGTTCTGGTGAGATTACCTTTGCAGATACTGTGACAAACCTGACTGGCAGCAACGCCAAGATCGACGCCAAGGACACCACGGTCCTGTTCGTCGATTCCGATGCCGCCACAGGCGAGACCAACGGGGAAATCCAGCTGGCACCCGAGTTCAACGGCGACGCAACCAACCACGACGATAACGTGACTGTTTATGTTGACAGCGGCGATGACTGCATCACCCTAATCGTGGTTGACGTTCAGAACAAGATGGCCTGGTGAGCAGTACGCTTCCATCCCACCGATGCATGAGAGGGGAACGATCCCCTTGACACATCCAAAAAAGACACCCCCAAGCCATGGGCTTGGGGGTGTCTTACTTTTCACCAGCATTTTTTCATTCTATGGAAAGAAACCCTTGACATAAGCTCACAAAAATGCTATGATACAAACTATAAAATCCCACAAAAAAAGTGAGATTAAAAAGGAGGGAAGAACATGCGGTTTCATTTCAATGCCTTGCTGCGAACCAATTTTCGCTGTGGACGAATGCTGTACTCCTGGACAGAACAGAGGGCCAGGCTGTTTGGCATGCCTGCGTTTCTTCCCTGACCTGTGGGGAAGCCTCCTTTTCTTTCTGTCCGGGAGCTTGCTGTCTTCCCGGACTTTTTCATTGTCCGGGAAGCGTCCTTCCAAATTGACACAACGAAAAGAGGAGATGCAAAATGTCCCATATTCCTTTCCATCGCTTTGAAACCCTGCAGCTCCATGCGGGCCAGGAAACGGCCGACCCGGCCACGGACGCCCGGGCGGTGCCTATTTATCAGACCACATCCTATGTCTTTCACAACGCCGCCCACGCGGCGGCTCGGTTCCATCTGGAGGAACCAGGCAACATCTACGGCCGACTGACCAACGCCACCCAAGGGGTGCTGGAGGCGCGAATAGCTGCCTTGGAGGGGGGAACCGCCGCCCTGGCGGTGGCCTCCGGCGCAGCCGCCATTGCCTACACGATCCAGGCGCTGGCCCAGGCAGGAGAGCACATTGTCGCCCAGCGCACCCTTTATGGCGGCACGTACAACCTGCTGTCCCATACACTGCCCCAGTACGGCATTGCCACCACCTTTGTGAATGTCCATGACCTGGATCAGGTGGAGCAGGCCATTCAGGAAAACACCAAAGCCATCTACCTGGAGACCCTGGGCAATCCCAACAGCGACATCCCAGACCTGGATGCCGTCGCGGCCCTGGCCCACCGACATGGGCTGCCGCTGGTGATCGACAACACCTTCGGCACCCCTTACCTGATCCGCCCCATCGAGCACGGGGCGGATGTGGTGGTCCACTCGGCCACCAAGTTTATCGGCGGCCACGGCACCAGCCTGGGGGGCGTGATCGTGGAGAGCGGGCGCTTTGACTGGAAGGCCAGCGGACGCTATGCCCCCATCGCTGCCCCCAACCCAAGCTACCATGGCGTCAGCTTCGCAGAGGCCGCCGGCTCTGCCGCCCTTACCACCTATATCCGGGCCATTCTGCTCCGGGACACCGGGGCGGCCCTCTCCCCGTTCAACGCCTTCCTGCTGCTGCAAGGGACCGAGACCTTGTCCCTGCGCCTGGAGCGTCATGGGGAGAACACCAAGCAGGTGATCACCTACCTGGCCGGCCATCCCCTGGTGGAGCGGGTAAATCACCCCAGCCTGCCCGACCACCCGGACCACGCGCTGTACCAGAAGTATTTCCCCCGGGGCGGGGGCTCCATTTTTACCTTTGATATCCGGGGCGGGCAGCCTGCGGCCTATCGGTTTATTGACCACCTGCGGCTGTTCTCTCTGCTGGCCAACGTGGCGGACGTCAAATCCTTGGTCATCCACCCTGCCACCACCACCCATGCCCAGCTCCCCCAAGAGGAGCTGTTGGCCCAGGGAATCCGTCCCGGTACCATTCGCCTTTCCATCGGCACGGAACACATCGACGACATTTTAGCCGATCTGGAGCAGGCCTTCTCTGCCGTGGAAGCCCAATCGACCCTGTAACATTCCCAATAAACTCGATTTAACCCATGTAAGGAGGCATTCTATATGGGAACCCCATTCACATCCGCCGACCAGTTGATCGGCAAAACACCCCTGCTGGAGCTGACCCGCCTGGAGCAGAAGCACGGGCTGGCCGCCCGTATACTTGCCAAGGTGGAGGCCTTCCAGCCCGCCGGCTCCGTGAAGGACCGGGTGGCCAAGGCCATGCTGGACGACGGGGAGGCAAAGGGGCTGCTGACCCCCGGCACCGTGATCATAGAGCCCACCTCCGGCAACACGGGGATTGCCCTGGCGGCCCTGGCGGCGGCCAGAGGATACCGTCTCATTCTTGTTATGCCGGAGACCATGAGTGTGGAGCGCCGCCAGCTGATGAAGGCCTACGGGGCGGAGCTGGTGCTCACCGAGGGGGCCAAGGGGATGAAAGGCGCCCTGGCAAAGGTACAGGAACTGGCCGCCGCCATCCCCAACCACTTTCTCCCCCGGCAATTTGAGAACCCGGTCAACGCCGCCGTCCACCAGGCCACCACGGGCCCGGAGATCTGGGCAGATACCGCGGGCGCGGTGGATCTCTTCGTGGCCGGGGTGGGCACCGGCGGCACCATCACCGGGGTGGGGACCTACCTGAAACAGCAGAACCCCAAGATCCGGGTGGTGGCAGTGGAGCCGGCAGGTTCCCCCGTCCTGCACAAAGGGACCCCAGGCCCCCACAAAATTCAGGGCATCGGCGCGGGCTTTGTCCCTCCGGTGCTGGACACCGGGGTATACGATGAGGTGATCTCCGTCACCGATGAGGACGCCTTTGCCACGGGCAGGGAGCTGGGCCGCACCGAGGGACTGCTGGCGGGAATCTCCTCCGGGGCCGCCCTGTGGGCTGCCATCCAGCTGGCGAAACGGCCGGAGAACCAGGGCAAACGGATCGTTGTCCTGCTGCCGGACACGGGCGACCGCTATCTGTCCACCCCGCTGTTTGGGGGATAAATTAACCCCCGGGCGGACATTTCCTGTCCGTCCGGGGGTTTTTTGCGCCGTATGATAGCTCAATGGGCGTGGCAGCCGCCGCTTCCACAGGTGTGAGAAGCGCAGGAATGGCCATCGTCATGGTGGTGATGGTTGCAGAGGGCCTCTGTGTTGGGGACCAGCTTCCCGTCCACAAAGTCCTGGGCCGCCTGGTCCACGTCCCCGGTGATGCCGGGGATGGGGGTGATGTCCAGGGACTGCAGGGCCTCAATGGCCCCAGGGCCAATGCCGCCGCAGATCACGGCGCTGATGCCCAGCCCCCGCAGCAGGCCGGCCAGGGCGCCATGGCCCTGCCCGTTGGTGCTCATCACCATGGAGGGGCCCACCTTTCCGTCTACGATGTCGTAGATCTTAAAGGCCTCTGTCTTGCCAAAGTGCTGGAACACCTGGCCGTTGTCGTATGGGATCGCGAGTTTCATGTTGGTATCCTCCAATTCTTATGATCTTATCTGCACGGTGCAGCCCCTGCCGGGCCGCCCCGGGGAAAACAGGGGGTCAAAGGAGCCCCAGCTTCTTGGCCTCCGCGGTGAGCATCCCCCGGCAGTCCGGGTGGGCCAGGTCGATGAGTGCCCGGGCGCGGTCCCGGGTGGTCAGGGGTTTCAGGTTGACCACGCCATATTCTGTGACCACATACTGCACGTCCGACCGGGGGGTGGTGACGATGGTCGCCGGCGGGAAGGTGGGGACAATCCGGCTCTTGGGGGCACCGTCCGAGCCCACGCCCACCGTGGAGGAGAAGGCCAGAAAGGATTTGCCCCCCTTGGCCAGCTGGGCCCCCCGGACATAATCCCCCTGTCCGCCGGTGCCGCTGAACTGCCGCGTCCCCATGCCCTCCGCCGCCACCTGGCCAAACAGGTCGATGGACATGGCGGTGTTGATGGAGATCATATTGTCATTTTGGGCAATGTTCACCGGGTTATTCACCACAGGAAAGGGTCCGAAGAACAGGTCCTCGTTGTGGTCCAAAAATTCATACAGTGCCCGGGACCCAAAGGCGAAGCCCACCACGGTCCGCCCGGGGATAAACTTAGGCCGGCTGTTGTTGATGACGCCGGCCTTCATCAGGGCCATAATGGAGTCGGACATCATCTCCGTGTGGCAGCCCAGGTCATTCTTGGACATGAGCCCGTAGCCCACAGCGGTGGCCACGCCGCCAATGCCCAGCTGGATACAGGCACCGTCGGGAATCTGGTCCAGCAGGTACCGGGACATGGCGGCAACGATGGGGTCCTCCTCTGCCGGGCCGCCGGGAATGGTCTCCTTTTCCACATCTGCCCACACCACATGCCTGGCCTGAGAGATGTGGATTTTGGTGCGCTGGCCGGTGACGTAGGGGGAGAAGCGGTTGATCTGCAGCACAATGTTGTCGGTCTCCTCCTGGATAAACGGGTGCATGCAGCAGCCGGAGGCTCCAAAGCTCATGTAGCCCTCCTCGTCGGGGAGGGAGACATCAAAAAAGGCCAGGTCCGGATGGAAGGTCTCCCGGCACCACTGGTCCACCTGGCCCAGATGGACCGAGGTGAAGTCCGCCCGCCCCGCTTTCCAGGCCCGCCGCTCCTCATACCCCATAAAATACGTGGAGATGCGAAAGGCCTGGGGATGGGCGCAGTCCAGAACCGTCATGGGCGGAATGATGTTGGAGCACCCGATGGTGACATCCTCCAGCTCCTCCGACCGGGCGGCCAGGGCGTCGGCGATGGCTCTGGCATAGCTGGTGCAGCAGCCCAGGTAGACCTGCTGGCCGCTCTTGACCAGGGCGGCGGCCTGTTGGGCGGAAATGGTTTTGGCGCGGAATTCCTCCTGTAAAGCCTGGTTCACCGGGCCACCTCCTCCAGGTCCACCCTGTCCAGCAGGGCCTGCAGGTCGTTCAGAAATTGGGCGGTGTGCCAACCGTCCGCGGCGGCGTGGGAGATGTTCACGGCAAAGGGCATCGTCCAGGTCCCCTGGTGTTCAGCGGCCTTTCCATAGGTGATCACCGGAAACAGATTGGGCTGCCCCCCGGGGACCGTGGAGGCATAGCCGGTAAAGGACAGCCAGGGGACGCAGGAGATGCAGTAAAAGTTGGCCGGCTGACCGGCCCGGGCTTTCATCCCATGCCGGGTTCCGTAGGTGGCCACATCGGACAGGAACGCCTGGTAAAACACAGGAAAGGACTCGTTGTGTTCCGTCCAAAGGTCGGAAAAGGTGTGGTCATCCTCGTGAAACACGGTGTAGTTGGGATGCATCCTGTCATAGGTTCCAGGCTGGCCCTCACTGTCCACGCCCATCCGAAAGGCGGGGTGGGAGAGGATTGTATGGGACACGCACCAGATGAAACTGGGGTAAAATTTCAGCCCCTTCCGCTCCAGCATGGCCCGAAACCGGGTCACATCCAGCTGCACCGTCACGGAGTAGCCGCAGGGCAGCTGGTTGCGGTAATAATGAAAGTGTTCCCGGCGGGGCCAGGTGGACAGATCAATGGGGGTAAACTGCATAGGGATTCTACCTTCCTTTTCCTTCGTGTTGTGGGGCGGCCTCCCCTGCCAGGCGGCCTTGCCCTGCCCTTCGTGCCCGAAGGATGTCGGGCAGGATGCTCACCAGGCTCCCGGCCAAAAAGCAGACAATGCCCAGGAGAATGGGAGGGGTCACAGCTTCCCCCAGCACTGCCAGGGCAAACAGAGGCGCCAGAATGGGTTTGAAGAAAAAGACCAGGCTGCCGTGGATGGCACTGGTCTTTTCAATGGCCAGCATATGAAAAACGTAGCCCAGGGCGGTGTTGACGATGCCAATGAAGAGGAAATAGGGCAGGGTCTGCCCCGTCAGCCCTTGGAGAAACGGGACATCCTGGAACATGGTCAGTCCCAGCTGTCCAAACAGCGCGCTTCCAACCTCCGTCCGGCCCAGCAGCAGAAGGGCGCCCAGCTCCAGACCGCCCCAGAGAAAGCTGCCGCAGGTGACCACCAGGCTGCCGGTCCGGGCCGTCTGCCGCTTGCCCAGCACCGCGTAGGCGGCGAAAAACAGGGCGGCCAGCACCGCCAGTGCCACGCTGGAAAGGCTGACCGCACTGCCGCCCAACCCGGCAATGGCCCCAATGCCCAGCACCTCCAGGACCAGAGCCAAAAGGTTGTTCCAGGCAATGGTTTCATGGAGAAGGAGAAAGGCCAGAAGGGTGACAAAGATCGGATTGCCGGAAAACAGCACCGCCACCACGTTGGCCTGCCCGTGGGTGATGGCCAGCTGATAGAGGACCATGGACAACGGCACGCAAAAAAGCCCTGTCAGAGCAAAGGTCCCCACGTCCCGCCTGGTCAGGCGAATCCCCTTCCGCCGCAGGGTCCACCCCGCCACAGGGAGCAGACAGATCCCCCCCACCAGGAACCGCTCCAGCGTGATCTGCATGGGGTGAAAGGCCCCCGCCACAGCGGGGAGTTTGAGCAGGACTTCCATGGTGGAAAAGATCACCGCCGCCAGGGCGATGAACAGGCAGCCGAAGAGGAACTGGCGTTTCAATACACTCCCCCCTTAGTAAGAAACCGATCCTATTCATTATAGTACAATTCAGGGAAAAATCAAGAAGAAGCCCCCCGGGACTTTAGTCCCGGGGGGGCTTTTCAACGGCGCCACAATAAGTTGGAAATTATTTTTTAATGCTTCCAGGATACGCGCCATCTGTGTTTGTAATCACAATCAAGAACGCCAAGTCAGAGCCAGAGTCAATGACAAAGGATGCATTGCGATAATATTTCCCTTCAGGTGCGGGGCTCGCATTTTCAATAGAACCACCATTTACACAAATATCCTCAACATTGTCTGCAGAAGTATCGA
Source organism: Evtepia gabavorous (assembly GCF_003425665.1). Taxonomy (GTDB): domain Bacteria; phylum Bacillota; class Clostridia; order Oscillospirales; family Oscillospiraceae; genus Evtepia; species Evtepia gabavorous. Next base: position 7,356 of record NZ_QQRQ01000028.1, on the reverse strand, counting down.
CGTAAATGATTTGGGTGTCCTTCGTGAGATTGTAATTCTTTGCGGTGTTCTGATCGTTGGCCATCTGGACAACCGTGGAGGTATGATCCATGATGGAGTAGAGGTTGAAGCCTTGAACAGCACCAACGTTGTTAGTTCCATTCTTAGCCGCATCGATGTCATAGGTACCGTCACTGTTCTTCACGTACTCAACAGCCTGGAATTTTGCGAATCCGGAATCGGAAGTGACAACATCAATCGTGTCAGTGCCATTCCACAGTGTGAATTCGTACTTATCATCGGTGGCTCTAATAACGTCACTGACGATGACTCCATAGGAAACAGTGGATGCGGGCATCTTTTCATCGCCAAGATCAATGAAAGCACCTGCAATCTTTTTCATAGTGTCAGAGGTCTTATACAGAACCAGAGACTTGTTACTATTGAAGTCTTTAACCTTGTCACCCCAGCCAGCAACATCTTTGCCGGACAGAATCGCATACTTATCTGCATTGTACTTGACATAGACAACGGCATCGTCATCAATCAAGTACTCATCACCACTACCAGAGGCATTTGCGTAGATACGGCCATCCTTGTAAGAATTGACCTGTGCAGCAGAATATTCATCCAAGCCGGAATCCGAACTGGTAATTTCAGTGAACTTGTAAGCGCCGTCTTTCACCTCGTAAGTGACGTACTTATCTGCAATAGCAGAAGAGGTAGGCTTAACTGGAGAATCTTTGTGGATAGGAACGACCTTGGTCTCGCCATTGATCATAACCTTAGCCTGGTAATTGCCATCAACGTCCATGGAGGTGCTGCTGGAAATAATGAATGCAGTATCCGCAATGGAGCCGCCGGTGGCATCCACATCTACAATGTAGCCATTGTACAGGAAAAACTCACCCTTGTCATCCAGCCCCACGGTAACAGCCGTATCATACCAAGTTCCATCAATACGAGCTTCTCCAGTCTTAGTCGCATCCACCTTACCGGAAACGGAATCCAGCTTGGTAATCACCGTGCTGTCGTCGGCAACATAGGTGTCTTTGACAACAGCAACCCGGTCGCCCTTGGCGGCGTCCTTATAGATATCGCAGTCTTCCACCTTCGCGTTGGTCATAACGCCCTTCACGGTGATGTTCTTGGCGTTCAGATAGGTGATCTCACCAAAGGCCACAGGGGTCACCACTGCGATGTCGATCTTCTCGTCGCCGGTGTTGTCAATCAGAACCACCTTGGAGGCTTTGGAGAAGATTGTGCCATCCGTTTTCACAGCATCCAAAGTTTTCAGCTCAGAAGAGCCATTTTTCAATGGATTCCCAAGGGCATCAACTGCCTTGACAGCACCGAAGTCGTCGGTCTTTACCTTATAGGTGACGCCGTCCAGCTTATATTCGCTTTTGCTCAGATCCAGATCACCCAGGGTGGTTTCCACCACAGTGGCGGTGTTCTCGGCATTGACATAAATGCCGTACACCTCATCGGCGTCTTTGTACATGGCCTTGACGGACTTTCCAACCAGGTCGGTGGGATCGTTGGTCAGCTTGGACAGGTTAACATAGATCGGCTGATTCGTCTTATCAACGCCGGTCTGGATCTGCACCGTATAACCCTTGGAGTTGTAGTCAACGTTGGTCACAACACCAGTGGTGATGGTCGCGTCATACTTGTCCTCCAGCAGGGTGATGTCCTTCTCCACCAGAGTGGGCTTGGAGACCAGCTGGCCATTTTCAGAAACCAGAGTATATTCATACTTGACTTCCTTGGCCTGCAGGGCATTCCATACCATCTGGGCCGCATTGTCGCGGGTCAGCGCAGCGGAGACGTCCACACCTTCCAGGCCCTTGTACAGGCCAACCTGGGTAGCACGAACGTTGACATTCATATCCCAAGCATTGCCGGTGTAACCTTCAATGTCGGAATCGTAACCCAGGCTGACCAGCAGCATCTTGGACAGCTGGCTGGCAGTCACATTGCCGTTGGGGCTGAACCGGCCGCCGCCCACACCGGACACGATGCCCTGGGACACGCAGGACTCAATGTACTTCTCCGCCCAAGCAGCGTTGGGGGTGTTGCGCACGTCGGAGAACGTGGGGGTGGCAGGTGTGCCCAGGGTGGGCTCCTCGCCGCCGTTCAGAGCCACACAAATCATTTTGGTGATCTCAGAACGCTTAATGTTCCCTTCGGGCTTATAAGACCCGTCAGGATACCCGCCGATGATGTTCAGCACAGAGCAGGCATCAACGGCCTCAGTGTTCTCGATCTTGTCCTGATCCGAGAACGCCGCCCCGGCGCCCATGACCATGACAGACAGCATCACGGCCACACAGAGCACCAGGCTCAGAACCTTCTTCTGGGGAAACTCCTTGCCCCGCAATGCTTTGCTCCGCAATTTCCCACGGATTTTACACGGAACTCCCACAAAAATTTCCTCCTTCCAGGATCTCTGTTTTAGGCAGAAGAAAGCATGAGACACCCATCGAATTGTCTTTTTAAGAAAGACAAAAGTGCATACTATGAGGGAAATCTTTATCATAATTTTTTTCTTATTATTATATCAAAAAATTCGTTTTTCCTATTGACCTCATTGCTTTAAAGTGTTAAGATGGAAAACGTCGATTTCGAGAGAAATCGGCAGTCATATTTACCATGTTCGAAAGAAGGTCTCATACAATGAAAAAGAAAGTGTTTGCCACTGTGCTGGCTGGCATGATGGCGCTGAGCTTGACTGCCTGCGGAAACGCAGATTCTACTGCGCCAGAGGAAAACGGCAGCGGTACGCAGACGGCCGCGGGCTCCTACACAGTCGGCATCTGCCAGCAGATGCAGCATGCTGCCTTGGATTCCGCCACCCAGGGATTCCAGGATAAGTTGAAGGAGCTGATCACCGCGGACGGCGGAGAGGTTGAATTTGAAGTGGAAAATGCCTCTGGAGAGTCTGCAAACTGCGCTTCCATCATCAATGGCTTTGTCTCCTCCAATGTGGACTTGATCATGGCCAACGCCACCGCTTCTCTCCAGGCTGCTCAGGCCGGTACGGCAGATATCCCCATTTTGGGAACCTCTGTCACGGATTATGCCACTGCCCTGGGAATGGACAACTGGACGGGCACCACAGGCACCAATATCTCCGGCACCGCCGACCTGGCGCCTCTGGACAAGCAGGCTGATATGATTCAGGAACTCTTCCCCGATGCGAAAACCGTCGGCCTGCTGTATTGCTCGGCAGAACCGAACTCCTCTTACCAAGTGGGGGTCATTAAGCCTCTGCTGGAGGAGATGGGATATACCTGCACAGAGTACGCGTTTGCAGACTCCAATGACGTGGCTTCCGTTACCACTTCCGCCTGTGCTTCCAGTGACGTGATTTACATCCCCACAGACAACACCGCCGCCTCCTGCACAGAGGCCATTCGCAACGTAGTGGTTCCCGCAGGGGTCCCCGTTGTGGCTGGAGAACAGGGCATCTGCTCTGGCTGCGGCGTGGCGACTCTGTCTATCGACTACTACGAACTGGGCCAGCTGACTGGCGAGATGGCCTATGACATTCTGGTCAACGGCAAGGACCCCGGCACCATGGAGATCCAGTCTCTGCCCACTGCCACCAAGATGTATAATCCTTCTGTCTGCGAGGAACTGAACATTACCCCGCCGGAGGGATACACCGCCATCGAGACCACGGCAGAATAATCCGATCCATTTGTCTGGAACCCGGGCGGAAAGGGGCCTCCTTTTCCGCCCGGTCTCGATTTGTCTTTCTCATTCGATGAACACGGAGGAATCAACGTGGATTTTTTCTCAGATTTGCTCAATGCGCTGCCGGGCGCCCTGGCCCAGGGCCTGATTTGGGGGCTCATGGCCATCGGCGTCTATATCACCTTTAAGGTCTTGGATCTGGCCGACTTGACGGTGGATGGAACCATGTGCACCGGCGGCGCGGTATGTATCATGCTGATGACCAATGGGGTCAATGTCTGGGTGGCGCTGCTGTGCGCCTTCATCGCGGGGATGATTGCCGGTGCCATCACCGGACTGCTGCACACGGCCATGGGTATCCCCGCCATACTGGCAGGAATTTTAACCCAGCTGGCCCTGTTTTCCATTAATCTGCGAATCATGGGCGGCAAAGCCAACCAGGCCATCAACCCGGACAACTATGATCTGCTGGTCTCCCTGCGGAATGTAAAGCATCTCAGTTTGGAAAACCCCATCCTGGTGACACTGCTGTTTACCGCGGTTCTCATTGCTTTGCTCTACTGGTTCTTTGGAACGGAGCTGGGCAGCGGCATCCGGGCCACCGGCGCCAACCCCAACATGAGCCGGGCCCAGGGAATCAATGTCAACCGCAACAAGGTTTTGGGACTGATGATCTCCAACGGGATTGTGGCGCTGTCCAGCGCCCTGTATTCCCAGTACCAGGGATTTGCCGATGTCAACGCCGGCCGGGGCGCCATTGTCATTGGTTTGGCGGCAGTGATCATTGGCGACGTCATTTTCTCCCGTATTTTCCAGAACTTCGCCTTGAAACTGGTGTCTGTCTCCCTGGGTGCTGTCATCTATTACGTGGTGATTCAGATTGTCCTGACCCTGGGGCTGGACAGCAATGATCTGAAGCTCTTCTCGGCCTTGGTGGTGGCCATCTTCCTGGCGGTTCCCTATTGGAAAAACCGGTATTTCCGCAGCAAACCCAAGGCAGTCCCCGCAGGGAAAAAGGAGGGTGTCCCCCATGCTTGAACTCAACGGACTTTACAAGGTTTTCAACGCTGGCACCGTCAACGAAAAGCGGGCCATTGACGGCCTGGACCTCACCCTGGAAGAGGGAGACTTTGTCACGGTAATCGGTGGCAACGGCGCGGGAAAATCCACCACCCTGAACCTCATTGCCGGGGTCTTTCCCGCAGATCGCGGAACCATCCGCCTGAATGGCGTGGACATTACGCGGCTTCCCGAGCACAAACGGGCCAAATATCTGGGCCGGGTGTTCCAGGACCCGATGATGGGAACCGCAGCCACCATGGGCATTGAGGAAAACCTGGCGCTGGCCAACCGCCGGGGCAAATCCCGTGGACTCCGCCCAGGTATTACCAGCCAGGAGCGGGATCTCTTCCGGGCGCAGTTGGCCGCCCTGGGCCTGGGCCTGGAAAACCGCTTGACCAGCAAAGTAGGGCTTCTCTCTGGTGGACAGCGGCAAGCTCTGACTCTTCTGATGGCAACCTTGAATCAGCCGAAGCTCCTTCTGTTGGATGAGCACACAGCGGCGCTGGACCCAAAGACTGCGGACAAGGTCCTTCAACTGACCGAGGAAATTGTGGCTCGGGATCATTTGACCACCCTCATGGTGACCCATAACATGAAACACGCCATCCAGTACGGCAACCGTTTGATTATGATGGATGCCGGCCGTGTGGTGGTGGACATTCGCGGAGAGGAGAAAAAGAACCTGACGGTCTCCGACCTATTGGAAAAATTCAATATTGAAAATGACCGTATGCTCCTGTCTGAATAAATGTGTCAGAATATACTAATTTAGAGGGAAACATTGATGACAAGATTCCGCCTCCTGTTGTAGGATAAAGCTTACAACAGGAGGTTTTTTACTATGGAAAAATACACGTACATTCGAAAGACCATCACATGGGAAAACCGGCGCTATGAAGTCCGGGGCAAGACCGAGCAGGAGGCATGTGACAAGCTGGCCGAACTGGTGGCCTCCTTAAACCGGGGAGAATTTGCCACCAGCGGAAACACCACAGTGGACCAATGGTTTCTCCAATGGAAGGAGACATACAAAGCCCCTTCCGGCCTCACCCAAAAGAGTTTGGGCCTCTATGATGAGAAGTATAACGGCTATATTGGCCCCGCCATTGGGACATTAAAATTAAAAGACGTACGAGACCTTCATCTGCAAACCATCCTCAATACCCAAGCGGGGATGTCATACTCGCATGTATCCAAACTGCGTATGGTAATGCAGGAGCTCTTCCGGCAGGCACGCCGGTCCCGGCTGATTATTTATGACCCTGCAGAAGGGCTCCTGTTGCCGGAGAGTGTCAAGCGGAGCCATCGTCCCATCACCAAGGCGGAACGCAGGCACATTCTGGCCGTGGCACAGACCCATCCCGCCGGTCTGTGGGTGCTGACCATTCTGTACACGGGTCTGCGGCCTGGAGAGACGGCGGCCTTGTTCTGGGAGGATATTGACTTTGATCGAAATGAAATCCACGTTTATAAAGCCGTAGAAAGCGGGACCCGGACCATCAAAGCCCCCAAGACTCCCGCAGGGATTCGGGATATCCCCATGCGGCAGGAGCTGCGAGAGCGCCTGCTGGCGGTCCGGGGCGAGGGTGCTGCGCCTGTGTTTCCCTCCGCCAACGGCGGCATACGCAGTGCCAACAGCCTTCGCCGGCTCTGGAATTCCTTTGCTCACGCTTTGGACCTTCACATGGGCGCGAAAGTCCGGGACGGCCAAATTCTCCAACATGCCATTGCCCCGGATCTGACGCCCTATTGTCTCCGGCATACCTTCTGCACCGACCTTCAGCGCGCCGGAGTCCCAATCAACGTGGCCAAAGAATTGATGGGGCATGCGAATATCTCTGTCACAGCGAACATTTACACACACCGCGATCAAAAAGTACTTCATAATAATATGGCAAAATTAAATCCAAAAGGAAGAAGAGCAGTAGGAAAGACCCAAGAAAAAACCGTGTGAACGCCGTGGGAAATCTGTGGGAAATTGCGGAGCAAAGCATTGCGGGGCAAGGAGTTCCCCCAGAAGAAGGTTCTGAGCCTGGTGCTCTGTGTGGCTGTGATGCTGTCTGTCATGGTCATGGGCGCCGGGGCGGCGTTCTCGGATCAGGACAAGATCGAGAACACCGAGGCCGTTGATGCGTGCTCTGCGCTGAACATCATCGGCGGGTATCCTGACGGGTCCTATAAGCCCGAAGGGAACATTAAGCGGTCCGAGATCTGCAAGATGATCTGCGTGGCCCTGAACGGCGGCGAGGAGCCCACCCTGGGCACACCTGCCACCCCCACGTTCTCCGACGTGCGCAACACCCCCAACGCTGCTTGGGCGGAGAAGTACATTGAGTCCTGCGTGTCCCAGGGCATCGTGTCTGGTGTGGGCGGCGGCCGGTTCAGCCCCAACGGCAATGTGACCGGCTCCCAGCTGGCTAAGATGCTGCTGGTCTGCCTGGGCTTCGATTCTGACATCGAGGGCTACACCGGCAACGCTTGGGACATGAATGTCAACGTCCGTGCCACCCAGAAGGGCCTGTACAAGGGCCTGGAAGGTCTGGATGTCTCCGCTGCCCTGACCCGCGACACTGCGGCCCAGATGGTGTGGAACGCCCTGCAGGCTGGCGAAGT
>NZ_QQRQ01000027.1 GCF_003425665.1 Evtepia gabavorous | reverse complement strand
GGGATGGAAGCGGCCGCCGGTGTGGCCTGGGAGAATCCCCGTCTGAACAGCTGTCAGGGCGTACCCCGCCGTGCCGGCGGGAAACTGTGCCTGATCTGAAAAGCCCGGAGAACAGGTCGCCGCCTGGGCAGCGGGAAACCCCAGCCCCAAGGCTCGGACCGCCATGCGGGCCCCTTCCCAACGGGGCAGGGGGGCGTCGGGACAAAACTGCCCGGCGGGACGGTCCTCCGGCAGGAGCAGGCCGGCGCAGAGGGCGCTGTGCAGCCAGCCCTCTTTCCGCAGCCAGTGCGCGGCCAGGTCCCCCCAAACCAGGGGCTGGGCCGTGCAGTGTGCGCTCATCCACTGGACCGCCTCGCTGTCCGGGGACAAATGGGCGGCCTTAAGCAGGAGTTTGGTCAGCCGCGCCCGGGTGACAGGACGGGCGTCCTGTTTCCGGCCTGGGGCCCGCCGGGCCAGGATAGGAACCAGAGACCCGGCGGCCAGCAGGCCGCCCAAGGCAGGTTTCCACCAGTTCATGGCATAGTCAGCCTCCGTCTCATTGGAATCTGTGTTGGACTGCGTCCACTCCATAAGACGAAAGTTTTTCCAAAAACGCAACGGCTTTTGGAAAAATTGCGGAAATATTATGAAATAGAAATCCACAGGGTGGCCCGGCCCCCACGGGAGGTGTTTTCCAGGCATAGTCCGCCGCCGTGGGCCCGGGCGGTCTGGGCGGCGGAATAGAGGCCCATCCCCAGATGCCCGCCCTGGGGGCGGCTGGGCTCCTCGGTGTAGAAGAGCTTGCCGGCCTTGGCCAGTGCCTCGGGGGAGAAGCCGGGCCCGCTGTCCTGAACCCAGAGAAACAGCCGCTGGGCGGTCAGGCGCAGGCCGCAGTCCAAGGTCTGCCCGGCGGGGGTATAGCGGACGCCGTTGCTGAGCAGGTTTTCCGCTGCCCGCAGAAAGGCGGTCCGGTCCAGGGAGAGTGCCCGGTCCGGCAGGGGATGGGGGTCGGTCTGCCAGGAGAACGTGATCCCCTTGGGGGCGGTCAGGTCCCGGCCCAAAGCGGCGCAGGCCTGGGCCAGATCGGCACAGGAGACCGTCTGGGCAGAGGCAGCCGGGGGAAGCCCCGTGGTGATGGCCTGGAGGTGGGTGACGTAGTCCTCAGCGCTGCGGGCCCCCCGGAGGATGGCCTGGACACAGGCCTGCTGGGCCGGGGGGAGGTTGTCCTCGTCCAGCAGCTCCGCATTGCCGCTGATGATGGTGAGGGGCGTTTTCAGATCATGGGCCAGGGCGGCCAGCAGGGCCTGCTTCTGCTGCTCCCCTGCCCACTGGTCCTGGAGGGAGGCGGCCAGCTCCCGGCGCAGGGTGTCCAGGGCGGTGAGGGCGGCCTGGAGTTCCCGGACCTGCGCCTGGGCGGGGAAGGGGGTGTCCAGTGTCTGCTGGGCGACCCCGTTGCAGGCCAGGGTGATGGCCTGGGCGTCCCGGCGCAGACCCTTGGTATAGTGATGGGTCCGCCAGAGAGCCACCAGCACGAGGCACCCCAGGCAGACCAGGAAGAACAGGAGCTGGAAATCCGGCAGCCTCTCCTGGAGGGTGGGATTGGCGTAGCAGACCGCGTAGTCATACTGGAGCAGACAGACCCGCCCACCGGACAGTGGAACCGACCAGTAGTATTTTGTGTAGAGAAATCCGTGGCGTGAGACCTCGCCGGCGAGGACCTTCTGGGCCCAGGTCTCCTCTTTCGGGGACAGGTTGCTCTCCAGGATGCCGCTACTGTCCGCCAGCGCCCAGCGATAGTAGAATGGGATTTCCCCGGGGTCAAAGGTCTCCTGGGCCTGGAGGAGGACGGTGGTCCGCTCCAGATTCCGGGCGCCGGTGTCCGCCGGGAGAACTGCCCCCATGCGGATCAGCTGGAGCAGGACGAACCAAAGTGCCAGGAGCACCCCGGCCAGCAGGGCCATGGTGCTGAGCAGATACCGCCAGAACAGACCATTGAGACTGCGCTGTTTCCCCTTCATGGCAGGTCTCGCTTCCACCGGTACCCCACGCCCCAGACGGTGTCGATGGGATGGCAGTCCAGGGCGCGGAGCTTGGCTCGGATATTTTTGATGTGTTCGGTGACAGCGGCTTGGTCCCCGGGGGCGTCAAAGCCGAAGACCGCCTCGTAGATCTGTTCCTTGGAGAAGGTCTGGCCGCTGTGCAGGGCCAGGTATTCGCAGATGGCGTACTCCCCCCGGGTGAGCTTCACCGGCTGCTCTCCCCAGTAAACCGCCTTCTCCCCCAGGTCAAAATCCAGGCCGCCCCGGCGGAACCGGTGCTGGGGGGTACGGTGCTGCCGGCGCAGGTGGGCCGCGACCCGGGCCCGGAGCTCCCCCAGGCGAAAGGGCTTGGTGAGGTAGTCATCGCCGCCCAGGCCCAGTCCCTGGATGACGTCGGCCTCCTCGGTTTTGGCGGTGAGGAAGAGAATGGGACAGTCTGCCAGGGCACGGACCCGCTGGCAGGTGGCAAAGCCGTCCTCCCCGGGCATCATCACGTCCAGCAGAATACAGTGGGCCCAGCGGCAATGGGCCTCGGTGACGGCGCTGCCCCGGTCCAGGGCAGTGACCTGGTGCCCGTCCCGCTCCAGGGCGGTGAGGAGCAGCTGGCGCAGGTCGGCATCGTCGTCCACCACTAAGATGTGGGCCATAATGGACCCTCCTTTCTTCAGCCCATGGCCAGGAGAAGGAGCCAGGACAGGGCGTACAGGATGTAGATATGGGCGGGGTAGAAAGCATAAAAGAACCGGCGGTACCCCGCGCCGCGCTGTCCATTATAACACAGCAGCAGGGGTGTGGCCAAGAGGCCCCCCATCCATTCGTAGTAGGTGGTGAACATTTGAACCATCTGAAAATCCGGCCAGGTGCGGACCTGAAGATAGACCAGGACAAAGTGCCAGCCGAAGGAGACCACATTGAGGGCGATCACCTGGGCGATGCGGCTTCTCTTGGCGAAGTAGAGGGCCAGGCCCACCAGAATAACGGGCAGACTCAGGTCCCCGGTGAAGTTCATCATGGGTAGCACCGCGTAGCCCAACACCCCGAACACGGTGGCCGTTTGGGGAAACAGGAGGGTGCACCGTCCGGCCAACTGGGGCCAGAGCACCAGAAACACCACCAGAGCCAGGCCCAAAACCACCTTGGAAGCCCGCCGGCTGGCGATCCACTCAAAGCCCTGGTAAAAGAGCAGCAGCAGGACAAAGGTGGACAGCATGGAGTTTTCCGGGTAAAAGCCGTCCGGCCGGGTGAACCAGCCGCCGTACCGCATGAAAAACAGGAGCAGTCCCATGGGGGCGGCGAGAACCCAGACCCGGAAGAAATACTTTTTCCGGTTGCTGGTGTGGACAAAGCCCTCCACCAGGCAGAACAGGAACAGGGGCGCGGCCAGGCGGCCGACCATGCTGCACCAGGTGGGGATGCAGCCGGTATAGCCGAAGAAGTAATAGATGTGGTCCAGCACCATGCTCACCACGGCGATGCCCTTGAGGGCGGTGTCGGTCAGGCCCCGCCGGGCAGCGGCGGGGCGAAGGGATTCGGTCATAGAAAACACTCCTTTGTAATGGATGAGACCAGGATACCGGGTGTTTCTAAGGAAAGGATAAGGAAATCCCCTGTTTGAACAAAAAATACGCGGTGGGAAATTTATACTTGTCCTCCGGATCCTTCTGATACCCATAGGGCGGGATGGAGGCGATCCGGGTACCGACTTCTGCTTTCATCTGGATCACCGTGTTGATTTTCTGGCTGGTCATGCGGGGAAAATACTCGTTGAACAGGTTGAAGAACATGGCCAAATTCTCGTCAGCCGGTGTGTTGGTCGCGTTGTCATAGCCCTCGCTGAGAGAGAACAGCCGCACTTTGAACGAGGGCAGCGTCACTTCTATCAAATTGTTAGCAAAGGACTGGTTGCGGGACAGGCGGCTCAACTCTGTGACAATAAGACTATTTACCTCTCCGCAGAGGATCATTTGCATGGTCCGTTGGAACGCGGGGCGGTTGACCGTTGTCCCCGTGATTCCATCGTCGGTGTAGACCTCAACAAACTCCCAATCGTCACGACCTTTAATGTAGTTGGTGTAATAATCAACTTGCGCAGCGTAGCTGCTGAACTGGTCATCGTGGTCTGTGGAAACACGGGCATATCCAGCCACACGGCGCTTTTTCTGCTGGTTGATTGGCGTTGCTGTAAATCTGGTCAGCGTTGCCGGAATCGTGGTAATCTTCTTAGTCGTTTTTGGCATGGCGTTCCCTCCATTTCGCTTTTATGACCTCGCTCATGTGCTTCTTCCGTTCCTCAGTCTGGCGTGGCATCTGGCGCTTCTGGACGAAGATTCGGGAAGCCTCGTGTCCGTCACGAAAGTGAAAGACAATCTCATTGTCTGCGGGCACCGTTGCGTAAGCCAGCTGCTGATTGAAAAGCTCCTCGTCAAAATCCGGTAGGCCCATTACGTCAGCAATGAGCGTCTTGAGTGTAACTTCTCGGATGCCGACTTTGAAGCAGCCCGCCGCTGTTGGCGACGAGCAGTACCAAGAACGTACAATTGTCCCGTCCACACGCTTGTGAGTCTGGACACGATAGTTCGCTCCGCAGTGCCCGCATTTGATGAAGTGGGTGAAGGTGTTATAGCACTTCCATCCGGGTTCCCGACTGCGCCGGTATTCGCTGACCGCTTTTCGCCGTTCTGCTGTCCAGCTGTCCTTTTTTGCATTCCGGCTCCAGTGATGCTCAAGTGAGGTTCCATCAGTAAAGTCGAAGATCATAATACCAGGAGCTGGAATCGTAATCTTTTTGACCCATTCCGAGAAAGTCTCCTCATCAAATTCCGGCAGGCCGAGCACTTTGGCGCATTCTTCTTTCAGAACCTCCTCGCGTATTGTGCCGGAGGAACAGTGTGCTCCTTTACGTTTGTTTGTGCCGCAGCCGTAGAAAGTGTAACGCTCCCCAAGCTGGCTGGTCTTGGCCCAATTATTCCGGGTGTTGCGTACAAAACTGGCACTGCAGAGACCACATTTGATTTTTGATGTAAAGCAGCTGGTGTTGATGCCCCAGCTTGCAAAAACACCGAGCTCCCGTCGCCGTGCAATTTCGGCCTGCACTGCTTGATAGGTCTCCATCGGTATGATAGCCTCGTGCGTACTTTCTACGAAATACTGCGGAAGCTCCCCGCGGTTCTTGCGGGTTGTCTTGCTAATTGGGTCAAGGACATATTCCTTTTGAAAGAACTTATGTCGCTACCAGATAATGACATCCAAGCGATGGTTTGCTTTTTTGAAACAAATGGTTCCTTCTTTAAGGTTGGGGATGCAAATTTTGAGTCATTATATTTCGAAGACGTGATCGAGATTATTAATAGACTGAAGGCAACTGTCGCATTCATGAATAAAATTGAATCTCCAGAAATTGATTATGAAAGAATGATTTCGCTAACTTTGTATTTACATTTAAGTCAGAAAATATCTATTGAATTGTCGACTTTGCCACGGCTATATGTTTCTTATAAACATTTTTTGTCCAATGAAATAGATAAAGCCTCACAGCTGACAGAAATTGATGGACAGCAGGAGGCCTTTCAAAAGGATACGTATACAATTCGTGATTCTATCTATGGCTCATATGAATTGGATATTGAAGAATATAACGATGTCGTTTCAGAAAATATATATGAAAATCGATATCCGGGGTATTTAGATATGCGATATAAAGCTATCGTATATCTATACCGTAATGGCGCAAATCTCTCCAAGAATAGACGATATGTAATAGATTTCCTGTTTCATTTTATGAGGGACATTGGTGTTATTGGAGGTGTGTCTTTTGAGAAAGGCATTGAATATTATTCAGACGTTCCTCAAACTACACTGTTAGATGAAAAAATGAAAAATAGTGCCGTTACAGTTGCTAAAATTGTTTTAAACGAAGAAATGAACCATAATCTTTCTGGTATTTCACCGAAATACAGCGTTCTAAAAATGGGTCCTACTTGGAGAGCTCCAAATTTGATTTCTGCTTTGTATTTTTCTGTGTTCTACTTACGTCCCGGCACAGATGTTTATCGCAAGTGCGAAAATCCAGCATGCAATAATCGTTTTGTTGTTAAAACTACAAACGGTCGAAAAAAATACTGTTGCGCTAATTGCAGAAACGCAACAGCTCAGAGAAACCATCGAAAAAAGGTGAAAGCTAATAAAATATGATGAAACCAGAGTTAAATATAAACAAATATCAGCAAATATCTTAAAAATCCGACGCTGCTGTGGTATAATACAGAATGAATTTTTATAGCAATGACATTTAGCGAGGTGTTCAGAATGACTAAAAATGAAAATGATAACTATATTAGCATTGATGAAGCCGCAGAGTATTTAGGCATAAAGACAGTTACGATTCGTAACTGGATAAAAAAAGAAATGGTCCCAGCACACAAGGTTGGAAAGCTGTGGAAATTTAAGCGTTCCGAGTTGGATGAATGGGTCAAAAGTGGAAAGAGCGCAATTAATTAGAAATGAGGTTAAAACTACATGGACTACAATAGCTTGCCAAATTTTTATGCTGCTCTTGACGCCAAATATAATGTAACGAACAACGAGTTGAATAGTGCTACGTACACAAATGTTGATTGTAACTTTGTTTACAGCGCTAAGTATGCTCGACATAGATGGTTTAATTATAAGGAAGGATTCTCTCCTATTCTGGTTGAGAAAATCTTCAATGAATACAAACTGAACAAGTCTTCCGTTGTCTGTGATCCATTCTGTGGAGCCGGAACTACTGTTGCTGTCGCAAAGGCCAAAGGAATGAAGTCTATTGGTTTTGAAGTTAATCCTTTTGCAGCATTTATTACAAAGGTCAAAACTGAGAATTATAGCAAAGATAATATGGAGGAATTCGAAAAACTCCTACAGGAGCTATCGACTATTGAGATTGCAATCAATATTGAGCTTCCTGAAAATGAGTATTTGCGTCGTATATTTGAGTCTGAAATGTTGTTGGCACAGCTCAATATAAGAAAGTACATCAATGAATTACCAGAGAGTAAGCCGAAGGAATTATTGTTTTTTGCTTGGATTTGCACACTTGAAGAGTGTGCACTATACAGAAAAGCAGGTAATGGATTAAAAATAAAGAGACGTCCACCAACTTATGATAAGGGCTGTGCATTCAAGTTCGCAATGGAGTGTATTTCGAAGAAAGCGGCTTCTATGATTGAGGATTTTTCGCTTGAAGATAACGGCCCAATTCCACAAGTGTATGTGGAAAGCGTTACAACGATGGAAAAAAATGTGGCGAAGAACACCGTAGATTTAGTTCTTTTTTCGCCGCCGTATGCAAATTGCTTTGACTATACGAAGATTTATTATTTGGAGCTTTGGTTTGCGGGTTTTGTAAACTCCACAAGTGATCAAAAAAATATCCGTATGAAATCTTTGAGATCACATTGCCATGCTACGTGGCCGGAACGCTATACCAGTTTTAATTTGCCAGAGCTGAACGATCAAATAATTCCGTTGTTGCGTCAGCAGAAGCTTTGGACAAACAAAATACCGGATATGCTTAACGGCTATTTTGCAGACATGGAGGAAGCACTTCGACAGATATATGATTCTCTGAAGAGTGGCGGACATTGTGCAATTGTTGTTAGCAATTCTGCGTATGCTGGCATTGTGATTCCGACAGATGTGTTTTTGGCAATGATTGCTGAAAAAATTGGATTTAAAGTTCAGGAAATCGCAGTGGAAAGGCTTATTATCACAAGCTCACAGCAATATAAAAAAACTGAACGTGTACGAAAATACTTGCGTGAGAGCATAGTGAAATTAGAGAAATGAGGTTTCCAGAATGGAAGTAATTAAATTGGATGATTTTCCAATCAATCCGATTCAGGATCAGATATATGAAATCATCCCCGACAAGACTAAAATTGTAGCCTCAACCAATAGGTTGTTTAATAAATACCCGACAAGGTATATTTCTGCCGTGCCCCGTTTTGCAATTAACGCATATTCAAAGGCTGGAGAAACTGTGCTGGACCCGTTTTGTGGATCAGGAACTACTGCGATAGAAGCGATGCTTTTGGGCAGAAATGCTATGTCAATTGATATTGACCCATTTGCCCGATTGCTCATCAAAGTAAAAACTACAGTTTACTCCAAGGAGGATATTGATTTTCTCGATGAGGTTGTAAGGAAAATAAAGGAGATGTCTCCCGACGAGAGTTTTCAGTATCCGATTCCCGGTATTCCTAATATCGAGAAATGGTTTTGTGATAAATCAATTCTGTGGCTTTCGTTCTTTAAGTATACAATCGATAAACTTGCAGCAGACAACCAGAATGTCAAGGATTATTTATATGTTGTCCTTTCTGGGATTATTCGAAAGGTTTCGAATGCTGATGAGGTTTCTCCAAAACCGTATATATCCACAAAGTACCCCAAGACACCTGCTGACCCTTCAGAGCTGTTCTTTAAAGTAGAGAATATGTATAGAGAGGCTATTATTGGATTTTCTGAGGCCGTTGCACCACTCCATTGTAATAGCACTATTTTAGAGAGCAATAATGCCAGAACAATTAATGCAGAAAACACTATCGATTTGGCAGTAACATCTCCGCCATATATTAATGCTTATGACTATGTGCGTAGTTTGCGTTTTGAAGATATGTGGCTTGGTTTGGCATCGAATGAAGAATTGAAAAAAAGCAAGCAGTCGTATATTGGGACAGAAATTTCAAAATCTTTTTACGATAAATACCGCTATGCTTCGCAATCAGAAACAGTTGTCCCGATTGTGGAAAAAATCACTGAAGTTGATGCAAAACGTGCAGCCATTGTAAATACCTACTTCGAGGATATGGCAAAAAATATGATTGCTGTACGTGAAGAATTGAAACAGAACGGACGGTATGTAATCGTGGTCGGAGATAGTAATATTCGTGGGCAGAGTATTCCTACGGCAAAAGTTTTGGCCGAGATTGCAGAGAAAAATGGATATATATTTGAGCTTAGTTTCAAATATGTTATTCGTGATAGATATCTTCATCTTCCACGAGGTAACCGTGGCGGCATCATCAAATACGATGAAATATTGGTATTAAAAAAGAAGTAATGAAAAGGAGGAATGGACTATGGATCTTCGTGGCTGGGACTATACCGGTCGAAATATTGGGCCAGATTTGCATAGGCAGTTCCGAATCATGATCGATTGCTTGTCAGATTCCTCGTTCACGGATCATTCGTCTTGGGGAAACGGAATACAAGATCGTTTAGCGGAGCAAATGCAAATATCATCTTCAGGTGCAGTACGAACAGTAAAACGTGTTTGCGTAAATTTCGGCTTTTTAAATGAAGATTCCTTTAGCAGTCGAAATGAGATGGACATACAAAACCTTTTGACGGACAGAGGAAAACTGGTCTACCAAGCAGCTAAGCTGGAAGAACAGGTGGGGTTTGCTGACAATTACGAAGATGATGTAAAAGAAAAGATCTATGCAGAAATCAAGAAATTATATGAGGAAGCTTATTGCGATGCATTACGCTTTTACTACTTCAAAAACAGTGATGGAAGCAAATTACATCCATTAAGAGCGACGCTGAGAGCATTGAACAAATACGGGCGTATGGATAAATGGGAATGGTATCTGTTAAACACTTGTATTCGACATGATGATTGTGATGTCGAAGAGGCCGCTCTGGATGATTATATCACCAGATATCGTAATGGTGAATATGACTTCACTATGAGAAATGTAATAGAGAAGCCAAAAGGGCATCAATATATACCTCAGTATTTTGAATTTGCTGGACTACTTCATGTTATTCAACGCCCTGAATGGTCAATCAGTGATTCTGGTAGACACACGGAAGTTAAATCGGAAGTTCTTGAAGCTGATTTCTTGGAAAAGTTATATGGAGGTAGCCTGTAATGGATACAAGTAGAATTCATAATACAATGGACAATTTAAGTCAGTTGCTTGGGTATACTACGCCGGATAGAGTTGATGAAGGAACTGGGCACGATGGTGTGGATTTAGATCACTGTGACAGAAAAAAAGGCGGTACAAATGTATTGCTTTATGGTGTACCCGGTTCTGGTAAAAGCTACACTATTCAACATGAATATTGTAGTGATGAAAACCGAATGGAGCGCCTTGTGTTTCATCCGGATTACACGTATTCCGACTTTGTAGGCCAGATATTGCCGACAGTATCGGCCGATGACAAAGTACGTTATTTATTTACGCCCGGTCCATTTACCAGATTGCTTTGGAAGGCATACCACAATCCAGATATTGAATATTTTCTGATTATCGAAGAAATTAATCGTGGAAATGCTCCAGCAATTTTTGGTGAGGTATTCCAACTTTTAGATAGGACAACTGATGATACGAGTTTCCCTATGGGTACCAGCGAGTATTCCATCACTAATGCGAATGTCGCAGCAATAGTTTACGGAGATCCAGAGCATAAAGTTCGTATTCCCTCTAATATGTCTATTGTTGGGACAATGAACACGTCTGATCAGAATGTGTTCACGTTAGATACTGCCTTTCAGAGACGTTGGCATATGCGTTTAATTGAGAATTCATTTGAAAATCATCCTTACGCAAACGATAAAATTTTAGATACCGAAGTGACGTGGAGTGCTTTTTGTCGTGCTATTAATAAAGAAATTTTAGATGGCAATGTAAGAATGACATCCTCAGAAGACAAACGCTTAGGAGCCTATTTTGTTTCAAAACTGGATTTGTGGTACGATCCGGTTGCAGATGACGTAGACGCAAGTGAACAGGCTCGAATTGTGGCAAAACATCATAACAGACGTTTCCCTGAGAAAGTCATAAAATATCTGTGGGATGATGCGTTTAAGTTTTCTCGTGAAAATATTTTTGAAATAAGCTCTTACAAGAGTCTTGAAGCTGTTATAAAAAAATTTACATCTGAAACCGGAAACGAACGTTTTGCCTTTTTCAAAGAAGGAATGTTTAATGCTATTACCGGGCAGAACAACGGCGAAGATTAACATGAGGTGGTGATACCGTGGATTTAGACGCAAGATTGCTTGACAGATGCCATATTAATAAAAACGATGAAGGAGACCGTTTCGTCGGAATAAAGGCGGATTCTGAAAACGCAATGGTCTATTTTCCTGTGGGATATCAATTACCTGAAACTGACCAAGAAATCCGCAGAGATATATTGCATTTGATTTCTGTATTGGCTGAGTTTACGGATAAGTCTGACCGTGTGCTTGCAATGAAAAAGTTTGAAGCGCCGCAATCGGTTGATTTTCCGATCAATGCCTATATGGAGGTGATCAACTATTATCTGGAACAAAACTCCTATTACACTGAAAAAGAACCTGTTTTTAAGACGAGCGATCGAGGTAGTATTGATTGGGCAAAAACTATCAGAAAACAGCGTCCTCTTATTCAATCTGATGGGTCACCAGTGTACACAGAGTACACTGTAAGAGTGTCGTCGCCCAACGATAAAAATTTGATAACACAAATTCACAAGTATTGTGTATATGAGAGTTTTCAAAAACTTGGATGGCTATTTACGCCTGATTTGCCACCTAAACCAACAATCGAAAAGAACACCAAAATGTTTCTTTCGGTGTTGAATGATAAGTTGGCAAGAACCAACAATGATAAAAATAAGCATTTATTTACGGCGATGATTGCCGTCTTGAAGTATATTGATGAGCAGACAAATCTGAAGCAGTTTTATTTTGGTACAGATTCTTTTGAATATGTATGGGAGAAACTGATAGACCGAGTGTATGGAATAAAAGATAAGTACAAGTTTTTCCCGCGGACACGCTGGTATCTCAAGGGGAAGGTAAAAGAGAATTATGCTTTGGAGCCGGATTCTATCATGTTGCATAACGGTAAAATATATGTGTTAGATGCCAAATATTATCGTTATGGCATTACCGGTAATCCCATGCATCTGCCCGAATCGTCTTCGATAAATAAGCAAATCACATATGGTGAATACATATATACACAAGAAAGATTCAAACGTGAATATGGAGATGACGTGCCGGTTTATAACGCCTTTTTAATGCCTTACAACAGCGCCAAAAATGTGTTCGGTTTTGATTCGATATACGGTAATATTGGTGAGGCAAAGGGTGATTGGAAGGTCGGAGATCATAATTACGAAAGAGTTCAGGGCATTGTTGTAGACATTAGATACCTTATGTATCACTATACTGGAAATCATAAAAGCAAGATATTACGATTGGCTGATACTATTGAACAGGCATTGCATGATAATGGGCAGATGATTTAATTATAAGATGAATTATATGGGGGTAAACACAGTGAGTGTATACTATGAAGAACGAAAAGGATTGATAACTCAAACCATCTCTTTGTCGTTGGAAGAACTTTTGAATTCATTTATACAGGGTTATCACTATTTTAACAGAAAGGGTTCCTTTGAACTTGCGTTTAAGGGGGCCAATCACGAAGATCGATGGACGCATGAAATTATCTGCATATTACCACCAACGATGGCTCCATCTCCTAATATATTTTTATCGCGTGTTTGCAGGATAAATATATATAGTCTATTATAGAATATTACGAAAGCTATACTGAAGAAATCCTCTTTTCTGTAATTGAGATGTTATATGCGCACATAGGTGTTTACCATTATTCGACTGGGAAAATTGACGTAAAAGATGAAAAAGCTCTGTTTTCAGAACAAATAAATAATTTACTGCGATCTTATAAGGACGGTTACTATTTAGAACGGTCTAATGGCTTTATTATGGAAATGCCCAACAAAGCTCTTCAAGAACAATTAAGTTATGACGGAGCCGAATTGTCAGAAGATGTATTAGAACAGTTAAAATCTGCTTCAAGGATGTATTATCGTTTTGATACAGATATGGAAGCTAAGAAAAAACCTATCAACATTCTTGCAGATATCCTCGAAAAAGTAAGAGACGACTTGAAGGAAACACTGAATCAAGAATACGATGTTTCTAAGAATGAGCATGACCGTCTCATTTTTGGTATTGTGAATGAATATAATATACGACATAATAAGGCCGATCAAAAGACTGACTACAGTCGTGAAATCTGGTATGATTGGATGATGCAGTATTATACCAGCACAATAATTACCTATTGTAAACTGAAAAAAGTTCATGCCAATCCATAAGTAAACCTTTTAATTTTGGCATACTTTTTAATTTTACCCTTTCCGGGCCTGCCGGGATGACTTCTGGCACCGTCCGAGGCGGGTAAGTACACTGACAATAGAATAAATGCTGGGCTTCCACTTCTATGAGCTGGCCCCCCATGCTCATCAAAGAAGTCGCTTTCGGAGAGGCGATTATCAACCCAGATTACAGCGCCGACGCGCTGGCAGCGGCAATAGCCTTACATGAAGGCTTTACCTATCAGCCCAGTGCCGATTTCTTCTGGAAACAGGCGTTGGGCAATGAGAATAGCGACCTCTTTACCACTACCCGGCACTTGACCGCCGATTATCTGGATGCCATCAAGAGCGGTATGGAGGAGGGCGAGTGTCTGGTGATTGCCTGCCGTTCCTATGATAAGGGACTGGACAAAGCGTATACGAATATTGCGGTGAAGAAAATCCCACAAATGCTCCTTGACCGCTGTGAGTTTGGCAAGGACGATTACAGCCTGAATATCGCTCACCCATCGGCCTATGAGGACGAGGAGGTGGAAGACGATGAGTGAGCGTTTTCCGTTATACACCACCGACTATATCAGCGGTGTTATGTCGTTGCGTAAGCCCCAGACTGCTTCTCTGAGAATTCTGGAGGAAATCGTTACCTCGGTCAATCTCCGTAAAGGGATGAACCTGAAAGCAGCACTGGGCAGCGTCCACGCCATGTATCCCACTTGCTCAGACTTTGAACGGGAGTTCATGTCACTGACCTTTACCCTTGCCACCGGCGTGGGCAAGACTCGCCTGATGGGTGCGTTCATCGCTTACCTGTATACGCAACACAATATCAAGAATTTCTTCGTTGTTGCGCCAAACACCACTATCTATGACAAGCGGAAAAAAGACTTGAACAATAACAACAGCCCCAAGTATGTGTTCCGCGGCCTGGGCTGCTTCCCCGTACTGCTGCAGATTATCACTGATGATGATTACAGGGACAAAAGTATATCCCTATATGATTCGGATATTCATATTTTCATTTATAATATCGACAAGTTCAACAAAGAGAGCGCCAATATGCGCAAGGTGAACGAGTTGCTGGGTGACTCGTTCTACCGGTACCTTTCTAACCTGCCCGACTTGGTGCTCATCATGGACGAGTCCCACCACTACCGAGCGGAAAGAGGCGCTCAAGCGCTTAACGACCTGTACCCGCTGCTGGGGCTGGCGTTGACGGCTCCCCCTTATAACAAAAGGTGCAAAACAAGTCCCTTTCAAAAATGTGGTATACGAATATCCCCTGTCCAAGGCCATTGAGGACGGCTATACCCGGACACCCTTTGCTGTGACGCGCTCCGACATTGATTTTTACAAGTTCGGTGACGAGAAGCTTGATAAACTGATGCTAATAGATGGCGTCGCCTGCCACGAGCGGACAAAGGGAAAGTTGGAAGTCTATGCGGCAAATTATGAAAAACCCCTTGTAAAGCCCTTTATGCTTGTGGTTTGCAAAGATACCCGTCATGCACAATGGGTGGAGCATTTCATAAAATCTGACGAGTTCAAAAATGGCGCGTACCGCAACAAAACAATCACCGTTCACTCCAAGCAAAAAGGCGCTGAAACAGAAGCCAATACCCGTTTGCTGCTGGATGTGGAAAGCCCTGACAATCCCGTTGAAATCGTCATTCATGTCAATATGCTGAAAGAGGGCTGGGATGTCAACAACCTCTATACCATTGTTCCGCTTCGCACCGCTGCTTCTAAAATCCTACGGGAACAAATGGTAGGGCGTGGACTTCGCCTGCCTTATGGAGAGCGTACCGGGGACAAAGATGTGGACGCAGTGATGCTCACCGCTCACGATAAGTTTCAGGATATACTGGCTGAAGCGCAAAAAGGCGATTCCATCTTCAAGGCAGGTAATGTCATTCAGGCAGAGGAAGAACTGGACGAACCAGAGGAAATCGTCTATACTCAGCTCTCACTGGATATTGACCAAAATGAGACATTAGAGCAGGCTTATGTGCAAACGGGACTGCCAACAAGCGAAGAAAACGACATTCTGCTGCAAACGGCAAAAGCCTATTTGCAAGTGGAAACGATAAACTACATTGCACAAAACGGGAAAGTACCTTTTGTCCTTGCTCACCCGGAAAAGAAGAAAATTGTACAGACAGTGACGCAGAAGCTGGAAGAAAATCAGGATTGGGGAAAGATCTTTAAGAACAATGAAAACCCCTTCCTTACATGGTTGGAGGAAGAGGCAGAGCAGACCTACACGACGATCATTGGAAAGTTCATTCCCATTCCCCGTATTCGAGTAACGGACGCAGGGGTGGAGGAATATATCTTTGTGGACTTTGATCTTGATCTCAGTGTGTTTACCCACATGCCAATCAAAAACGAGCTGCTGATTCAAAATCTTGAGGACATGAGTGACCGGGAGCGAATCAAGGGCGACGCCATTGATTTTGAGGGCTATCACCCCGAGAAAGTGATTCTAACAGAGCTTCACAAAAAGCCGGAGATTGACTATGAGCGCTGCTCGAAATTGTTGTTTAAGCTCATCACACAGGTATGCGACCACTATGAAACCGGCTATGGTATAAACGGAATGCAGAATATCGTTATGATGTACCGGCGGGAGATTGCGGGTAAGATATACGATCAGATGATGAAGCACTTCTATTGTGAAAACGGCCTTTTTCAGGAAGAAGTCATTGATGTCGAATACAGCAACCTGCCGCAGAAATTGAATTGCAGGCAAAAAGTCGGGCTGTATGATGATTTCAAGGAGAATTATGAGGGGCATATCAAATCTGTTCTGTTCACGGGAATTAAAAAGGGCGTGTATCCTGAAGCTAAATTTGATTCTGATGAAAGCGAACTGACACTGGCTCGTTTACTTGATCGGGACGATGATGTGTTGAAATGGCTGCGTCCTGCACCTAATGAGTTCAACATTACATACAACCGTGGCAAGCGATATGAGCCTGACTTTGTGGTAGAGACAGCAGACTGTTGCTATCTCGTGGAAGTAAAGGGCGAGAACAAGCTGACCGATCCTGATGTGCTTGACAAGAAAAAGCGAGGTATTCAATATTGCGATGTCTCGACTCGTTGGTGTAAAGCGAATGGGTATAAGCCGTGGAGATATTTGTTTATCCCGTCCAAGCAGGTGCTCCCTAATTCATCATTTGCACAATTAGCCAAGCGTTTTCAAGAACAGTGAGATAATGCTTTGAAAATGTTTCTAAAAAAGCTGCTCTCACCGCTGACATAGAGCAGGAAGAACCCTGCCTTGTATTACAGACGGCTTGTGTGCTGCCTTTGACTGTAGGGTGGAGAAAAAGTATCGTCAGGAAAAGGTATCTGGTTATAGCGTCAATAATTGCTACACCTAAACTTTGTGACACGTTTTGCAACTGTGGCTCTGCAAAATGGAGTGGATGTCAAGAGGATCTCATCCGCGCTGAGACATTATGATGTTGGGTTTACCCTGTACACTTAACACCCACCACCCAGCAGATACAGGAGCAGGCGGTGGAAAAGATAGCAGTCAACACAAGTGATGTGAGCACAGGAAAAAGCACCGGAGAGAAGGTACACCTTCCTCTCCGGTGCTTTCTGCCTCTTTCAGGTGTGAATCACGGTGTGGGTCTTATCCACCTCGAAGAGGCGCAGAAAAAACAGTGGTCGTTACAAATCATCTGCTCTGCCAACTGAACTGCCTTCCTATCGTTTGATATGCACTTGGGGATATAATAGATTTGATATCTTACCCGCCGGTTCCGCCTAAACATCCTTATTACACGGCGGGGAAACCGTCCGCATAATAAAGACGTTTTCTACTGTATTCACAGAGGGAGTACCTTTTGGTACTCCCTCTGTTGTTTTTCGTTGAGATTGCCGGCGTAGTTGAAGTAATCATTCCTACAATGGCAGCTCTCAATGCCTCCAGCGGAATCCATCAACTTGGCAATATTATTTCCAGTGTAAAACAGTATTTTAATCCTAATCTGAAAATCCGTGGTTTCGTGTTTACACGGTTTGTCCCTCGATTTAGAATCAGCAAGCAAATTGGAGACATCGCCAATCTTCTTACTGATTTACTCGATACTAAGATGTTCTCCACATACATTAGACAGTCTGTAAACGCTCCTGAAGCAACCTATATGCGAAAAGGCCTCGTTGACTACAACCCAACAAGTAAAGTGGTAAAAGACAATGAAGCATTCGTGTCTGAACTTTTGTCTGATTGGAAACACTAAACATTCTTTCCCATGCAGCAACTAACCATTTCTTGTCTCCAAACACAGACGTTTGACACTCTCCTCAGATGAATGAAGTAACTCGGCGACATAAAAAGTGGGGCTTGCTGTGATCCAGGCCCGTGGCTTTGTCAGTATCAAGAGAAGGAAGTACATCCCCAGTGATCTTTAATCGTTAGGCCTTTCCAAATCAAAAGTGTCGAATATTAGCAACAACCCACGATGCATCAAGCAGGCCCTGAACGCCTGGTCTTCGCCGCCTCCAGAAAATCACTCCGCTTCTCGCACTTCGATTCGGTATTTGATTCTGTTGCCATATCTTGCTGCTCGCAGCAATCCCAGTTTCTCAAACTTTAGGACGAATCCACGGATCGTCGCATAGGCAGCATTCCCGAAGGCTTTCTCCAGCTGCTTGGTAGAAAACTCGCTGCTTCCATAGGCAGTAAGGACAAAATGCCACAGAGCCTGCTCTTTTTCCGTCACGTTGCCTTGCTCCAGCGCGCGCTGAAAGGCGTCCGTAATACTGGGCGCGGGCAGCGCGGTGACCAGTTTATGGTATACGTTTTCAATGAAATAGACCAAGAAAGGCGTCACATCCAAAATTTCGCTGATCTGGGTGTTCTGTTCTGCCAATGTGTAGGCATCGTAATAACCCCGGCGGCTTTTTCCCACATATTCAGAAAGAGGGACAAACAGAGCAGAGGAATACCGTTGCTGTACCAGGTACCACAGATGCAGTAACCGTGCCATTCTTCCGTTTCCATCAAACCAAGGGTGCAGGTAGCCAATATAGAAATGAATGATCGCAGCTTTCAGCAGGTCATTTATGGTCGATGCTTCATTGATGAACGACACCAGATTCCCCATGTATTCTGGCAGCATTTGCCAAGGGAGTCCCGTATGCTTCACTTTGTTGCCCACGATGTAAACACTGTCGTGGCGATATTTGTATCCGGCTAATAGGCGATTCTCTCCTGGTAAAAACGCTCCAATAGCAATCGCATAAAGCTGATGGATATTTTCCTCATTGATCTTGTGCCTGGGATCTCCGATAAACTCCAAGCCCTTTTTCATTCCGTAGATGCGATTCTCGCTCTCGGTCGTAGGGGCATAGCCAGACAGAATCTTATGGACACTGTCTCGAGTAGTAGCAATCTGTTCGATAGTAAATGTGGAAAGGATCTCCTCTTCCATAGCCTTCATGCCGTAGAGCTGCTTGCTGTTTTGAGGGGTCAGCAATACCTTAACTGCGGTAAGATGGACCTGGGCTATACTCTCCAGATAGACCAAATTTCTACCATCAAAATCCTTCAGTGGCAGCTTCTTGTAAAAGCCGTTTCCCAGTAACGCAACAAATTCCTTCATATCAGCTTGCGGGTACCTATATCTCAATTTTTTAAGGTCTAAGATACTTTTGTCCGACAACATATTTGCAAACAGTTCAGCATCCATCTTGCTCACCTCTGATATAATATAGTATCATTTTATATCATAATAATAGGAAACAACCAAATTGGCAAGCGTGATATTGGGATTCGCTGCTGCTCCTTTTTATCCTCCAGCAGACTATTTTCAAACTGTTGTTTATAAATGCAAGAGAGGTCTTTCAAAATATTTCAGAGGCTCTTTCCCACATTCAACGCCATTTGACTTGAACGAAAGATTTTTGGAAAGCTCTGGCTTTTTCTGCCTTACTATGATAAAATTTAATATATTATAAGGATAATCTCTTATTATCA